>CAMZIQ010000003.1 GCA_947307295.1 uncultured Pseudomonadota bacterium | reverse complement strand
AATTAAGCGACCGAATGGTCGTTTTATTTTTTTGTGCGCAGAGATGAGAACGACAACATATCGTTTTTAATTTGGATTGGATTTTAACTGTCTGCGGCTGGTATAGCCTGTTGCATAAAACCAATCGTCTATCATGGACAAAGTTGTTTCAATATATCTGGCGATTTCACGTGGTGAATTATGATATTTAAATTCATTCAATATTTGATTTAATTCTTGAGCAATGAACGACAATATTTGCGTATGTTGCGGGTCTAAAACCTCTATTTTATCAGATTTATAAAGCAAATCTTCTAATTGCTTTAACTGTTTACGGATTGAACGTAAATATTTTACATCCAAATTCATTTTTTTATAGTTCAAATTTATATCCTGCATGGGGACTTCGATACGATTAAGCCCAATAATGTTTTTCATCTGAGATAATATCTTGAATAAATGCGAATCCAAAGTAGTTATTAAACTGTTGTGCAAATGCCTGTGTACGCGCCGTGTCACCAGATAATTAGAATAATCGTAAAATAAAAACACCAATGGTATTGCTAAAAGGGATGCTGCTACATTATTCATCAAATCTATCCAGCCTGGGTCATGCAGATATTTCTGCGAAAAATCAAAGACAAAAACCCCGCCAGCTATGGACAAAACATAAGGAATTGATTTTAAAACAAAATTCATAATTCGCATATTGGTAATTATAATTTTGATTTCACAAATTTGATACAGGAATCAAATCCATAAAAACTTTCTGTTCCCCTTGAAAACACACCTAAAAAATGCTATAATATACAGGGTGAGGATGTAGATGGGCGCAACCAAGAGGTGACGTTATGGAACAGTTAGAAATTTTCGTTAAAGATTATTTTACCAGATTGAATCTGCAAAATATGCCGGAAGCTGTAAAAGCTCGCTATGATAAAATGGTAAAAAACAAAGATTTTCCAAACAAAGAAGTCAAATCTTGGAAAAACTTTTTGGATGCGTCTGGCAAGTGGGAAGATGTTCCGTCTTTGGATCCGTTGCCTGAAAAATATGAAACGATGGATTTGGACAGTTTATACAGAATACTGTTGGAAACGTTCTATAATATGTCGCTTCACACGAACAAATTGGACGATGATACCAAAGATTTCTTGAATACTTATTTCGGTGCAAGTAAGACATTTCATATGCCGAAAATGTCGACAGCGGAAGAAGATCAAATCAAAGCTTTCTTAAATCTGCTGTTTAACAACCCAGATGTCCGAAAATTAGGATTGGTAAATGGCGAAGACAAGAGTATATTATTTGCCGCACAAAACAATCCAAATAAACTGAACGACCCGTTGGTAAAACGTGCAATTTCTAATGCTATCGGACAATTTAGACGCTATGAACTCAGCGGTTATGAATTGAGTAATAACGCTGGTGCACAAGCATTAAATGCGCTGGATCTGGAAGCTATTGAAAGTATCGCTGATACAACGTTTGAAACAATCCAGCCAGAACCTAACGACATTGACAAATTAAGAGAAGACGTTCCTAAGATTTTCAAAACGCTTTACAAGAAAAAGAAAACTTATGAAGCATTTAAGAAATATGAATCCGGGAACAAAATAATTTCTGAACAAATTGATGAGGCTTTATCTGAAACTGATTATACAGGAAAAATAAAACCAGAAAATTTGGTTAAACCAAAATACGAAGACCAATTAAACCTGGGGCAAAAAATAGAAAAACACCTTAAAGAAGATGTTTATTCTGATGTTTTGAAAAAGTTTTTAACTTTGCATCGTGATAGATTGGTTATGCATAAAACTTCTGGTGAAATAATCAAAACGTTAGAAAAAGAAAAGATTAAACCAACCGATGGATTAGAAGCAATTATCGAAAAATCCGAAGGTATTGTCGGAAAATTAAAAGGCAAAGAACCATTCGCTGCTTCGGAACATTTTGAATGGTTAATATCCAAATTAAAGAATTACAAAGATAATGGTATGGGCAAAGCTATCAAAGCCGCTTTGCACAATCGTCGTCAATTGGAACATATTGTTGAACAATTGATTTTTGATGCTGTTGAAGAAGGCAAAGTGGAACACGCAAAAACAGCATTGGAAGTTTTATCAATTATGCAATATGGTATGTTTAATTCTCGTGCCATGAATGCGTTAAATGGTATGGATCCAACATTGCTTAGCGATCCTAATTTATCGTTCAACAAAAACCCATACATCAAAGGTGTCTTAAAAGCATTGGATTGGACATTGAAAAAAGGCGGTCAATTATTTGGGTACGCATTGACGGCGATGTGGAACAAGGGTGTTCGTTCGCAAAGTCATGTTTTGGAAAATTCCCAAAAATTGAAAGATGCGATGAACAAAGAAAGAGCTAATCTGGTTCAAAAAAGAGATCTGTTTAGAGATGAAAAAGACGCACAGGATCAAAATGATAAAGATTTGATAGATGCTGGTAAAGCTTTGATAAGCACATCTGGCATAACCGATTTACAGGCGGCAAAGAATGACTTACACAGTAAAAAAGAAGATCTGACAAATGCCGAAAATGCATTAAAGAAACCCAAAGAAGATTTTGACAAAGCAGACGCAGAATATCAACAGAAAAATCAAGCTTATGAACAAGCTAATCAACAATATGAACAAGAAAAGCAGAAACAAAAAGAAAAGCAAGAAACCCTTAAAAAAGCGAAAGCCTTGGTAAAGAAACAGGAGGCTTTGCGCATCAAAGTTGCACAAATTGACAAGAAATTGCGGGGCATTAAAGATTTTAAAAATCAAAAAATAGCCGCAGACATAGAAGAACTTAAAGAAGAAAGAAAGCGCTGTAAAGACGAAATAAAAAAGACAAAAGAAGAACTTAATCAAATTGCTAAAGAAAATCCAGAGTTAACCAAAAAGACAACCTCTGGTAAAAGACAATGGGTTGCCAAAATACCAACAAACCCAGATTTGAAAGCAGCAAAAACGGCGCGCGACAATGCAGAAGCTGAACGCAAGAGTGCGGAAACTGAATATAATAACAAGAAAGCCGTTTATGAAACAGCTGAAACAGCTTATGATACCGCAAGAAAAAAGGTTGATACTCAAGAAATGAATATCGCTTTGTATATTGAAGGTAAAGAACAAATCAAAGCCGCAGAAGAAGCGATGGCTAAGCGTGCCGAAAAAGAAAGCAAATGGGACGAAAACAATAAAAACGGTTATGCTGAATTGATGGCGCTTTGGGGATTTTTGCAAACAGGACAAACTAAAACCATGCTTTTTTGCAGCACTAAAAGAATGCAAGACAGAATGGACGCAGGGGAAATGGCCGCTCGTTTTTCTGCATACCGAAATACAATTGGTTATTAATTGTTTTCTGCTGAATAGATTAAGGTGGCGTGATGCCACCTTAATTTTTTATCAGTTTATTATTGAAACTGTAAAAATCATTTGCTATTCTTTTTCGTGTGAAAATTAAAAAATTAATCATCCCCCTTTGTTAAAGCGTTGGGGAACAATGAAAAGGATTAAAAATGTACATACTTGCTTTGAATTGTGGTTCTTCTTCACTTAAATATCAGGTTTTTGATGCAGATACTAAAAAAGTTATTGTTGGCGGAAATGTTGAAAAAATCGGTTTGCCAGATTCTTTTATTACTCAAAAATATCCAGACGGTACAAAAGACAAAAAAGAAGTATCTATGCAAAACCATATCGAAGCATTGAACGAAGTTTTATTGATGTTACGCAAAGCTTCTATTGATATGAATGAAATCGGCGGTGTTGGTCATCGTGTTGTTATGGGTGGTTCTAAATTTGCTTCATCTGTGGAAATCAATGATGAAGTTATGCGCGCAATTGAAGAATGGAAAGATTTGATGCCGTTGCACATTCCGGCTTCATTGATGGGTATTGAAAGTGCACGTCAAATGTTGCCTAATGCGAAACAAGTAGCCGTGTTTGATACAGCGTTTTTACAAACAATGCCTGAACATTCTTATCGTTACGCGATTCCAGAATCATGGTATAAAAATCTGGGTGTGCGCCGTTATGGATTTCACGGAACATCACATTTGTATGTTTCTAAACGCGCAGCGGCAATGTTGGGCAAACCTGCCGACCAATGTAATTTAATCACCATGCATATTGGTTCTGGGGCATCGGGGGTTGCAATTGAAAAAGGTCGCGCAGTTGATACTACATTGGGTATGACCCCAACTGCTGGGTTGGTTATGGGAACAAGACCTGGGGATGTTGATGCGGCTGCGATGTTCTATGTCATGGAAAAATTAAATTTAACACCAGAACAAATGACTAAACATTTGAACAAAGATTCTGGTTTGATGGGTATTACTAAGTGCTTTGCTGACCGTCGTGATGTAGAAGAAAATCGTGAATCAAACATTGATTGTCAATTGGCGATTGATATCGAAACACATAATGTAAAAAAATACATCGGTGCATTTATGGCAGAATTGGGACATACTGATGCAATTGTATTTACTGCTGGTGTCGGTGAAAACGATGCTTATTTACGCGGAAAATTCTGCGAAGGTTTGGAAGAATTGGGTATCAAATTAGACAAAGAAGCAAACGAAAAAGCATTGGCTCGCAAAGGGGTTGACGAAGCTGTTATCAGCACACCTGATTCCAAAGTCAAAATACTTATGATTGCGACAAATGAAGAATTGGTTATCGTTGAAGATACAATCGCAATCATGAACGGGACTTATAATCCAGACCATTTGAAAATGGATTATTCGTTTTCGAAATCAAGATAAGAAAACACATAAAAGAACTGGCGCGATTGCGTCAGTTTTTTTTATTGTATAAACCTTTAAAAATTTGCTACATTCATGGCATGGACAAAGAAATTTTTGATTTTTTTAATACTGATTTGCAATTTATTCACGGGGTCGGACCCGTATTGGCATCAAAGTTTAATGATGTTTTGGGTGGACGACGCGTGCTTGATTTCTTATTACATATTCCGTCTTATGTGCGTCCGCGCGAAATTCTTGATTCTGTGATGAATGCCCAGGTTGGCGACACAATCACAATTTCCGTAATGGTCAAATCTCATAGAAAAGGCGGTGTATTTAAGGGCAGACGTCGCCCAACGCAAATTATATGCGCTGACAAATTTGCAGCGCCGGTGACGATACAATTTTTTAACGTGAATTATTTAGATTATTGGACTGAAAAATTACCAATCGGGCAATGGCGAATTATCAGCGGGAAACTGGATTTTTCAAATCGTGATGGCGCAATTATAAACCATCCTGAATTTATAGAATTACCTGAAAACGCTTTTAAAATACCAACTCATCAGGCAATATATCCGTCTGGCGAAGGATTAACCCAAAAAACTTTTTCTAATGTGCGCGACCAAATTTTCAAGATAATTCACGAACGTATAAATGCTGATAACACCAGCGCAAACATGATGGAATTCGTTGATGCGTTGGAACATGTACATTTTCCAGAAACCAATGATGATTTGGCACCAAATGGAACTTTTATAATGAAATTGGCTTATTGTGAATTATTTGCCCACCAAAGCGCAATCGCTATTAATCGCAGTATTCGCAAGGCTCAAACCAACAAACGTGCTGTACGCGCGAAAAAATACGATTTAGTTGATAAATTTTATGGGCTATTGCCGTTCAGATTAACTGATGCACAGCAAAGGACTATTGATGAAATATTTGCAGATTTCAACCGCCCTGTTCCGATGATGAGACTGGTCCAAGGTGATGTTGGTTCTGGAAAAACGATGGTTGCGATGGCTGCTATGGTAAAGATGGCTGAAAGTGGCGCTCAAAGTGTTTTATTGGCACCAACTGATACTTTGGCACAACAACATTTTGCAAAAATAAAACCTATGTGTGATAAATTAGGTCTGGTCTGCGATGTTTTAACAGGTCGTGACAAAGGCGCAATTCGACGTGAAAAGTTAATATCATTAAAGTCTGGTCGAACAAAAATCGCAATTGGCACGCACGCGTTATTTAGCGAAGATGTAATTTACAAAGATTTAGGATTGGTGGTGATAGACGAACAACACAGGTTCGGCGTAGCACAACGCACAGCTATGCGAAGCAAAGGTGATAACCCTGATATGTTGGCATTATCTGCTACCCCTATTCCTCGAACTTTATCTATGACGGTATATGGGGATATGGATATTTCGATTATTAATGAAAAACCCGCGGGAAGATTGCCAATAAAAACGACTAAATTGCCTGTTGAACGCGTTGGCGCATTACTCGGAAGAATAGCACCCCAAATAGAAAACGGTGCGAAAGTGTTTTGGGTTTGCCCGCTGGTTGAAGAATCTGAAACGACTGATATGATGGCGGCTCAATCAAGATTTGAAGAATTAAATAAATATTTTCATGGAACAGGTCTTTGTCACGGTCAAATGGATAAAAAAACGCGCGATAAAGTTATGGCAGAATTCGCGGACACCAATTCAAAAATGCGCGTATTGGTTTCTACTACTGTGATAGAAGTTGGAATTGATGTCCCTTCGGCTACGATTATGGTTATAGAAAACGCAGAAAGATTTGGTTTGGCAGCACTACACCAATTACGTGGTCGTGTTGGTCGTGGATCTCAACAATCTTATTGTATTTTGTTGTATGGAAATAATATTTCACCAGATGGATTAAAAAGACTAGATGTATTATGTGAAACAGATGACGGTTTTGTGATTGCTGAACAAGATTTAATGATGCGCGGCGTTGGCGAATTATTGGGAACAAAACAAAGTGGATGGATACAATATCATTTTGTAAACTATCGCGAACATCGGGATTTATTCAAATTGGCTCAGAATGCATCTATGAACAATAATATTGCTGAAAACAACTGGGCGAAACAGTTGCGTAATATATTTGATTGTTCAACTATTGCGGGGGCATAAATGAAAAAAATACTTATGATTTTACTTTCCGTATTTATCGCATTTAATGCGAACTGTGCTACGCTGATTAATGATACGGAAATTGAAAAAGAAATAACAAAAATAATTTTACCAATCGCAGATGCTGCAAAAATTCCGGAAAACAGATTAAAAATTTATATCGTAAACGATGATTCTTTTAATGCTTTTGTTCGTGGTGGTGAAGATGTTTTTGTTTATACAGGTTTGCTTAAACAAATTAAAAACCCTAATGCTTTGCGTGCCGTGGTGGCACACGAATTAGGACACACAATCGGCGGTCATATGGTGCAAATTTCTGAACGGATGCATGACGAAATGTTGCGAACTATGATTATTCAAGCTTTGGGTGTTGGGTTGATGGTCGCAGGTGGCAATCCCACGGCTGGTGCTGGTGTGATGGCTGGTGCAACAGGAATTGCACAACAATCAATGTTGTCTTTTTCTCGGGATGAAGAAAGAATGGCAGATGATATGGCTGTTGATTTGATGGTCAAAGCAAAGAAAAATCCACACGGTTTAATTGAAGTTTTTGAACAAATGCGTGATATGAATGGCGAATTTGAATCACGCGTAAACCCCAATAGAATCAACCATCCATTAACAACTGAACGTATTAACAATACAAAAACAAAAATTTCAAAATTACAAAAAATACCGACTGTATCGCAATCTGAAATTACACAAGAAAATAAAAGTTATGAAATATTGCGTGCAAAATTAATTGGTTATCTGGATAAAGATAAAAATGTAATAACAAAATACCCTTATTCTGATAAATCTGATGCTGCCATATATGCTCGCGCGATTGCGAATATGCGAAGTGGCAATTTAGATATTGCAAAAACAGGAACCCAGACTTTGATAAAAAGAAATCCCAAAAATCCATATTTTTATGAGTTGCTTGGTGACATAGAATATCAATATGGCGCATATGATGACAGTATTATTGCATACGAAAAAAGTCTTAAACTGACAAAAAATGCCCCACAGATAGAAACTGCTCTGGCTTTGGTATTAAGTGAAAGGAACAAACCAGAAGACAAAACGCGGGCAATTGAACTTTGCAAACGAACCATATTAACAGAACCCAGTCCATTGGCATACTGGATATTGGCGCGCGTGACTGAAAACGGTGAATCAGATTGGGCGATGGCAGAATTCTATAATATGAACGGCGATAAGAAAAACGCGCAAAAATACGCTAAATTAGCGCAAAAAAAGTCTAAAAAAGGTTCACCCGAGTATATAAAATCTGGTGACATATTGAAAAAATAAAAAAACTTGAACCCTGATAAGAAATATTTCATAATCTAATCGTTTTGCAAATCAACAAACAAAGGAGAAATTAATGAAAAAAGCATTATTAGCGTTATTTGCAGTATTAACTTTGGCTGCATGCACAGGCTCTTATAAATCTGGAAATTGTGAATATGATTTTTTATTCCATAAAAACATATCTATTTCAAAAATCATTGGCGACGCGACTGGCGGTTGCTAATAAAAAAGACAAATAAATTGTCCCCCTTTTGCAAAAAAGGGGGCTTTTTCATAAAAAATAAAAAAAACTTGATTTTCTTGTAAATATACCCTAAAATGCACGGAGTAATTAAAAAAGGCGATAAAAATGGCATCTAAAAAAGGTAGTAAAGAAGTAATAAAACTGGTTAACAAAGAAACTGGTGTTTATTACACAACAACTAAAAACACAAAATCTGAAAATACTCAGGGTAAATTAGAATTTCGTAAATATGATAAGAAATTACGTAAACATACGAAATTTGTTGAAGCAAAAATGCCTCATTAACCTAAAATTTAAAAAGCTTACGTTCGTAAGCTTTTTCATATTAAGATATGTCAATTATTAAAAAACTCCGCGATTTCAAAAGGTCTTTTATTTCTAACCATGGTGTAAACAATCATGTGTTTGTTGTTAATCCTGATGGCACTCGTCATGAAGTTCGCCGCTTAAAACATAGTCATATAAAATTTTCAGGAAATAATAATACTATTGAAATTCATATGCCTTGCAACAATCTTATGTTGAATGTAAATGTTTGTAATAATACCTCAATCGTTTTGTTCCCCAGTTCTTATCCAAGAAAAATATCTATAGCGGGTTTTAAAAATGATGGTAATAAAATTGTTTTTGGTCGAGATTTATCAACAACTGATGTTTTGCAGATATCTTTATTGCGCGGTCCTGGCGATATAATAATTGGTTCTGATTGCATGTTTGCTTATAAAGACATTATTCAATTGGGCGATGGTCATGCAATATACGATAACGATACAGGAAACGTTATAAATAATAACAAAAATATCATTATTGATAATCATGTATGGATTACGGCTGACGTTTTACTATTAAAAGGCTGTCACATTCCAAATAATTGTATTGTTGGAACAAAATCTGTGGTCACTAAAAAATTTGAAGATGAAAATGCAGTCATAGTTGGTAATACTGTTGTAAAAAAGAATATTCATTGGACCAGAGAATCTCAATATTAAACATGTAAAAAATTCATTATAGATTTACGAATATTTTGTCTTCCGTATTTTGTTATACCAAATAAAGAAATAATCCTGGCAATAACACTTATAAATTTAGTATAAGTGCGTTTTATTTTATATTTACATAATTGTTTTTTATATTGCCGCAAAATATATTTATCACAAACAACATCTTGGGATGTATATTTAAATTTATTTTCATCAAAAAATTGTTTCATAAATTTTGTTATACCAACCAGTTGTGGAACATCTGTAAAATGCTTAGTTGGACGTTTTTCTATACTGCCAGCAATATAAACAAAATTTAGATTTTTAAAATTACAAATATCATTTTGTATTTCTGCATTATCACTATTTAATGTATTTCTTTTAATTTGAATGACTGTGCCGCCCGGCTTCATAAACAAAGACAAATGTAATGCAGTTCCTGCGATTCCTGCTATGATTTCGCTATTTTTAACCAAAGTAATTTGATCTTGCAAAGATAAAGTTTCTGGCCATACGATTTGATATCCATTATTCGCAAATATTTTTTCAATAACAGATTCTCCAAAAGTACGACCATCATTCATTTTTGAACGCGACAAATATATTTTTTTATATGTTTTCAAATTTTTGTTTTCCAGATTCTTTGCCACAGCATCCAATACGGTATTCATAATATTGCTTATATATTTTGTAATTACTGATGCTTGCGGTGGCACATAAACCCCAGCAAAACGAGTTGTTTTATGTATTAAAATTATATTTTCTTGTTTTACGCCCAAGCCACCAAGAATATCTAATACATAAGAAGGTAATTTTTTTGTGTTTTTGTTTACAACGAACACCAGTTTTTTATTTTTGTATTTTTTATCCAACATAGGATATAACCGCGACAAACCTTCTAATAAAAAATGACCAAAATGATTAAATATATAACCACAACCCATAAATATAACCTGTTCATCTATAAAATCACATTTATCATTAAAAGACGGTATCGCCATGCAACCATCAAAACGGTAAGTTATGCTGGATTCACACAAAATACCTTTGTCATCATAAACAACACCAGAAGTATGAGAAACATCTACACAAACAATGCCATTTTCAATATATACTGTATCATTAACGGTGATATCCGGCGCTTTTTTTATTAAAAACTGCTTTTCAAATTCTTTCGGAACATAAGTTTTTATAAAAGTCTGCGATTGCATTTTCATCCTCTTTTGTTCCTGGTAATATAATCAAAAAAATTATATTTTATTTTCCAAACTTACCACTACGTGGAAAACCAACAGGTATAGTATGCCCCTGAGATGCACGTTTAGCAACCCATGGTGTAATATCATCCAATTTCGTAGTGCCACGACCCGTAGTCCATCCAAATCCATCCGCCCGATTAAAGAACATCGCATCAATTGTATATGTTCTTTCGGCATTGTATTTTTGCAAAATTACACCCTTGCCCCGCGACATTTCTGGAATTTGTTCTGTTTCAAACATCAACAATTTATCATTAGACCCAGAAAGCGCAACCATATCACCATCCACACGCACACACAACACCGCAGGATTGCGTTCATCAACATTCATAATTTGTTTTCCGCTTTTTGTCTGCGCAACGCAATTTTCGCCAGCAACGATAAAGCCTGTACCATGACGACCAATCACCAGATATTTTGCAGAAGTATCCAAAACAAATGCTTTTACTATATTTTCTTCTGCGCTGATATCAACCATCATACGCACCGATTCACCAAAACCACGTGCAGATGGCAAATCATTTGCCGATAATGTAAACATTTTTCCACCACCTGCAAATAAATTGATTTTATCCGTAGTTTGTGCATGAAAAGCAAATTGTAATTCATCACCTTCTTTGAATTTTATATCCAAATTATTCAAATCAAGATGTCCCTTTGCCGCACGTATCCAACCCATTGTTGATAATATAATTGTAATCGGTTCTTTTTCAATGAAATCGTCTGCGTTAACAGCAATCTCTTCCCCGGCCGGTGCCCACTGTGTGCGACGACGACCAAGCGCTGTATTTTTTGCATATTGCTTTTTAATATCATCAAACCAAGCATGTAATTGCGCATTTTGTAATTCTTCATCAACCAACAAAGCATTTAATTTATCGCGTTCTTCGCGCAAAGCCTTATCTTCGCGTCTTATTTCCATTTCTTCCAATTTACGCAAAGAACGAAGACGAGTATTTAATATTGATTCAACCTGAATTTCAGTTAATTGAAATTCTTCCATCAATACAGCCTTTGGATCATCTTCGTTTCTGATGATTTCAATAACCCTGTCCAAATTCAGATAGACAATTAACAATCCACCCAAAATTTCAAGACGTCTTTCGATATTATTCAAACGCCATTTGGTTCTTCGTAATAAAACATTTTTTTGATGTGCAATAAATTCACGCAACACATCACCAATCGGCATAACACGTGGCGCCCCATTTGAATCTACAACATTGAAATTCATATTAAATTTGTATTCTAAATCAGTCATCGCAAACAAATGCGCCATCATTTTATCTGTTGGAATATTGCGATTTTTTGGTGTGATGACAATACGCACATCAGTTGTAGATTCATCCACAATATCTTCTACCAAAGGCAATTTTTTAGCATCTATTAAATCAGCAATTTGTTCCACCAATTTAGATTTTACTATACCATATGGAATTTCTGTGATAACGACCTGTTCCATACCACGTTCTAGTTTTTCCACATCCCATTTAGCGCGAATACGAAATGCACCACGACCTGTATCATAATTTTTGCAAATCGTATCAAAATCATCAATTAAAATACCGCCAGTTGGAAAATCAGGTCCAATCAACTTTTTCATAATTTGTTGTGTTGTTGCGTCTGGTTTATCAACAACCAAATTTAACGCATCCATAATTTCTGAAACATTATGCGTTGGGATATTTGTTGCCATACCAACCGCAATTCCCATACCACCATTAGCCAATAAATTTGGAAACGCACCCGGCATCACAGTTGGTTCAACCGTTGTTCCATCAAAATTCGGCATCATATCAACACTATCTTCGTCGATACCTTCCATTATCAGCATCGCTGCTTCGGTCATTTTAGATTCTGTATAACGATATGCAGCCTGGGGATCGCCGTCAATATTTCCAAAATTACCCTGACCATCAATCAATGGATAACGAACAGAAAAATCCTGGGCAAGACGAACCATCGCATCATAAACCGAAGAATCACCATGTGGATGATAATGTCCCAAAACATCCCCTACAACCGTTGCACATTTACGAAAAGCAGCATTCGGAGATAACTTTTGACGCAACATAGAATACAAAATACGGCGGTGCACAGGTTTTAAACCATCCCTTACATCAGGCAAAGCACGTGCCACGATAGTACTTACCGCATAAGACAAATAACGTTCAGACAGCGCATCTGATAATTGCTGTCCAGAAATATTTTCAACCGTATTTTCAGATTTTTTCATAATTCTTCCCATTTTTTCCAGAGATACAATAAAACATTTATAAAAATAAAACAAGTAAAAAACCTTGTTTTTTTAGGTTTGCGTGTTAGAATTCCAAAAACAAAAAGGCTAAAAAATGAGTCAATCAGAAGATTTTGTTCAACAAACACCGAAAAAAATAACGTTGTCTGATATTGCACAAATGTTTACCGATTTAGACAAAAGTTTAAATGTCGAAACTTACAGTTTTAAAACTAATCTTATTCGTCCAGAAGGTGGCAACGCTGTCGGGTTTGCTTATACAGGTTATGCAGCTGGGGCTGGGTTGCGCGATATTTTAAACAATGCACAAATATATTATTCTGTTGTTATGCGTGGCGGCACAGGAATCAATGAAAATTCTGAAATACAAATTGAAGACATGCATGAAAAGAAGATGTTAGATTTGATGAATAATCTGAAAAAATATAAATCTGCACAAAACGTAAAATAAAAAACCGCCTGAACAGCGGTTTTTTTTAATCTTAATACAACATTAAAATCCAAAGGCCACCCGCTTTCGCTTTGCTACAGCGAGATGCTGTTTTAGATTCTGTATTCCTTAGAAACCGAATACCATGCGTTGTTTTGATTGACGTTTCTTTTCGTTACGTACAGCTTCTTCTTTTAAACGTTTACGTTTAGTAGTTGGTTTTTCGTAACGTTGACGTTCTTTCATTTCGCGATAAAGGCCTTCTTTTTGAGATTTACGTTTTGCAACGCGCAAAGCCTGTTCAACGTTATTATCACGGACCAAAACTTTAACCATTATGTATTCACCCCCTTTGGCGAATTTGTATTTATTTGTTAATGTTGGTTGTGATTTTATATTATAATTTTTGAAAAAACAAGAAAAATCTTGACTTTTGATTTATAAACTAATAAAATGACTTGGCTTTCATGAGAAAGTCGCAAAGTTCTGGGGTTGTAGCTCAGTTGGTAGAGGTAAGTTGCTTTACAGTGCAGCGGGTCTGTCAAAAGAGTTCAATCCTTAAATGCAAAGTTCTGGGGTTGTAGCTCAGTTGGTAGAGCACCTGCTTTGCAAGCAGGGGGTCGTCAGTTCGAGTCTGATCAGCTCCACCAGAATAAATAAAGCCGTTCGTAAAGAGCGGTTTTCTTTTTTTTAACAGAGACTCCTTCTTGGGCAACCATCACCGTCTCGTCAGTTCGAGTCTGATCAGCTCCACCAGAATAAATAAAGCCGTTCGTAAAGAGCGGTTTTCTTTTTTTTAACAGAGACTCCTTCTTGGGCAACCATCACCGTCTCGTCAGTTCGAGTCTGATCAGCTCCACCAAAATTGAATAAACCGTTCATTTTTATGGACGGTTTTTTATTTTTATAAAAAATAATTGACATAAACAAATCTTTGTCTATAATAAACATCTAAAAACAAACAACAGAGATAATAACAAAATGCAAAACAATAAAAAACCTTGGTTTATCTTGATTTCTGGACCAAACGGTGCTGGCAAAACGACTTTTTACAACCGAATTGCCACACAGAGTCTTTTTTTTAAACAAGCTTTTTTTGCCAACCAAGATATTGAGTTTGCAGAACTAATCAACAAACCAGAAAATGCACACCTAATAGACCAAACAACAAAAAAATTTTATATTGCCGAAATGGAACAGGATGGAAATTCCGGACAAAATGGTTTGTCACAACTCGCTGAATACGAACGAGAATTAGAATTATTGGAATTGAAATTTAAATATGAATCTGGGAAAATCGTATTAAACAAAATATACGATGCTTTTTCTAATGGCGATAATTTGATATTTGAAACTACTGGTGCTGGTAGAACGGCATTATCTTTGATAAACAAAGCTAAAAATTTATACGGTTATAATGTTTGTAGTTTACATCCCTATGTATTGGATCCAGCAGTAAGTATTTATCGCGTTTCTGAACGTGTTAAACAAGGTGGTCACGATGTGCCCCCAGATGTTATTATTCGCAGATACAAAGGCGGATTAAACAACTTGCCCGAAGTACTATCTTCTGTAAATATTGGATGTGTTATGGACAATTCCGATACTGCCCCATATAAACCTATCTTTATGGTTCATAATGGCTTCGTTATTAATTTTGCAGAATGTCCAGATTATTTAAAAAGCACTCATGATATTATTATGTCTAAATTCCCAGAAAAAAATCTTACTAGAACAGAAATAAAAAATTTTGGGCAGGAACAACGTGAGATTTTCAAAGTAATTCAAACAAGCAAATTTACAAATTACAAATCTTATATAAAATATTATTTTAATAAGGTAACCAAGCAATTTTCAAAATAAAAAAGGACGATAAAAAATGAAAAATTATACAACATCAGAAAAAATTTTTTGCACAAAAGTGTTAACAAGAGCTTTGCGCAAATTACCAGATTACAATGTAGACAAAATGACTATAACTATTGATTCTAAAATACACGAAGACTTAAATTTAAATAGTTTAGATATTGTTCAAACAGTAATGGAATTAGAACACAAATACGATATCTCGATTGATTTTAATCGTGCTAGTGATTTTCAAACCGTTAACGATGTTTACAAATCTGTTATTGATGCATTGACCGCCAAAAACAGAGAAATTACTGTTTTGCAAAAAACACAAAAAAGGTAATTGTTATGCCATACACAAAACAAGACTGTTTTGATAAAGTCAAAGGTATTATATATGATATGTTCACATATATATCTAGTGACAAAATTACACCTGATGCAAAAATGAATAAAGTCCTTGGATTTGATATAATTGATAGAATAAATATTATCACAGAGTTTGAATATAAATATAATGTCTCTATAAAAAACGATGCGCCTTTGATGATAGCTATGACACTTGATGAATTTTGCGATGCTTTGTGCAAAGATTTAAATACCAAAGAAGAAGATTTATTTATTGCAAAACAAAAACCGAATTTGTTTAATCGTCTAAGAACATCGTTTATAAGACAAAAACAATAAAAAAAACGCCCAAATGGGCGTTTTCTTTTAATTCTTTTTCACATGAACATCCATTTGTGGGAATGGGAAATGCAATTTATTCTTTGGAAATTCTTTGTATATTGTTTCCAAAATTTCAGCCTGAGCTGGCAACAAATCTTCATATTTAGTCCAATAACGAACAATTAATGTGACCGCACTATCATCCAGAGAAGTCAATATAATTTCTGGTGCTGGATTTTTTAATACGCGTTTATCTTTGGATAATATTTTCATTGCAACACTGCGTGCTTTTTCAACATCATCTCCATACGATATACCAACTGTTAAATCTGTTCTGCGATTTTTACCCTGAGATAAATTAGTTATAACACCATTTGACAAAGCGCCATTCGGCAAGAATAAAACCTGATTATCAAAAGTATGTAATTCTGTCGTGAATATCATAATTTTTTTAACAATACCCATTTTACCATCAGCAGTCACAATAGCGTCACCCACTTTGAATGGTTTAAACAATAATATAACCATACCACCAGCAACGTTTTGCAGTGTTCCTGACAACGCCATACCAATTGCCAACGAAGCAGCACCAAGTACAGCCACTATGGACGTCATTTGAACACCAAGTGTTGCCAATATTATAATTATTACAAAAACCTTTAAAGTTATACTTAAAAAAGATTGAGAAAAAGATGCCAAAGAAGGGTCAACATCATGCTTTTTCATACCAAAACTTAATGATGCGACAACCTTTTTAACAATCCAAAAACCAATAACCCATATTGCAATCGCAGCGATTAATCTCATACCAAAACTCGCCAAAACTTCCCCCAACATGGTAACCAAAGAATCAAGTGTCATTTCCATATTTTTTCCTTTTGTTTTTCAACACAAAATTTAACAAAAAAATATATCTAAGTGCAAGAGAAAAAAATGCCCTTGTTGGGCATTTTTTAGTTTTGTTTACCGGAAATTATATTTTCAACATTAATGTGTAAATGTTTAAAAACATAGTCTTTTTCCCTGATCAAACATTCTTCTATATTTTTAAGAATTTCCTTGGTGCGTTTAATTTTATTTTCGTTTTTTACTTCTTTAGCTTCTTCAAGTTTTAAAATCATTTCATTTTTTTTGTATTGCGCGATAATACCCTTCATTGTATCACCTTTGTCAGGTGTTTTTGGTTTATAACCAATGTACAACACACGTTTATCAGAAGTGACATCTATAAAAGTCCCATCTGCTTCAACCAAATAGCCTTGTTCATTTCTAATAATTGGCAAAATGTGTTCTTCTTTGTTCAGAGACATATCTGTATTTTGTATTTTCTTAGCCATTTAAAATCCTTTTTTAACCTGGCTCAGTATACTATGCTGGTGCCAAGTGTCAAGAATTATTGCCTTGCTTTTTTATGCAATTATTGGTATCGTGCGACTTAGAGTTTTGGGAGTAATAGAGAGGCAGATTTATAAAAAGGACGTTGTAATGTCAAAAATAGAACCTGTTTATATCCCAAAAGTTAGGATAGACCAAGGTGGATACGCATCATTTGGTCATTATCCAATTTATGACATAAGTGATTCTTATAAATCATTAAGACTGCGCGGAAACCCAGGTGTTACACGGCTTTCTGATATTTGTGTTGGACCTTATATTGATTATGATTCAATAAAAGGTTTCAAAACACGGTCAGTTGATGATTGTCTTGTTGTGTGTGATTCAAATAAAAACGAAATCACAATTTATGATCAAACAACAATCGAATCAAAAAAATTTGATTGGACCAATCCAGATTCCAACCAAAAACCAATCTTTTTTGAACCACAATTGACCTTGTTTGCAAAACCTAAAATGATAGATGAACCACGATACGCAAAAAAAGAACAATCATGTGTTGAAACCGAAGTTTTTAAAATCATCCAAGATATGGGCTTTGATTTCTTTTTATCTAATACCTCAAAGAGATTTTTCAAACCTTTGCCACGCAGACAAGATGGAAAACCAATGAAAGATTCTGTTGCGCCTGATTCTGCATTTTTAATAAAGACTGATAAAGCATCATATTCATGGTATAAGATATACAGCGAAAAAATGTCTTTCGTAGTGACTCGTTTCTCTAATGATTCAGAAGAGAAAAAAACTCTGATAATAAATAATATTGTGGGTTTAATCAAACAACTGCAAACAGATAGGGTTGCACGCAATAATTATATCAAACGAACATATGGCATGTAAAAAACCGCCCATTCGGGCGGTTTTTTTTATTGTATCAACAATTCTTTGCCATGAACATCTACGGTGACGGTAGAACCTTCACCAACCTTACCTGATAAAATCAAATCTGCGATTTTATCTTCGACTGCATTTGTAATAAGACGTTTCAATGGACGCGCACCAAACACAGCATCATAACCATTATCAGCCAACCATTGAATTGCTTTGTCTGTGATGTGCAAAGACATTTGACGCTCTGCCAATCTCTTTTCCAAAATTTTAATTTGGATTTTAACGATGTCAGCCATTACGTCTTTGCCCAGCGCATTAAAGAATACTATTTCATCAATACGGTTAATGAATTCAGGTCTGAATTGCTTTTTAACTGCATCCATACTTGGCAAATTACTCGTCATAATTATGATAGTATTTGTAAAATTAACTATGCGACCCTGCCCGTCTGTCAATCTGCCGTCATCAAGTATTTGCAAGAATACATTGAACACATCAGGATTCGCCTTTTCAATTTCATCAAACAATAATACTTGATAAGGTCTGCGGCGCACAGATTCTGTTAATTCGCCACCTTGTTCATATCCCACATATCCCGGAGGTGCGCCGATTAAGCGCGCAACTGAATGAGGTTCCATATATTCACTCATATCAATACGCGTCATCGCAGTATCATCATTAAACAGATATTCCGCCAAAGCCTTGGCAACTTCGGTTTTACCAACACCAGTTGGACCAAGGAACATGAAAGAACCCGAAGGTCTGCGTGGGTCAGATAACCCCGCACGCGAACGACGTATAGCACGCGCAACAACGGACAATGCTTCATCTTGACCGACCACGCGTTTACGCAATTCATCTTCGATGTTTAATAATTTTGCCTGTTCTTCCATAGACAATCTGTCTGCTGGAACACCTGTCCATTTAGAAACCACCGCTGCGATATGTTCTGGCAACACAGTTTTATATTCTTTGGATTCTGTGTTTTGCTTTTTGATTTTTTCTTCTAATTCTGGAATTTTCCCATATTGCAGGGCTGACGCTTTTTCATAATCGCCATTACGCATAGCGATTGCAACTTCTGCACGTGCAGCATCCAATGCCGCCATAGAATCTGATAAACCTTTCATCTTTTTTTGTTCATCATGCCATTCGGCAGTCATTTTGTCAGATTCAGCCTGCATTTTTTCGATTAAGTTTTCCAAATCTTTCAAACGCTTTTTAGATTCTTCATCTTTTTCTTTCTTTAATGCCTGCTGTTCAATTTTAAGTTGCATTAAATGTCTGTCCAATTCATCCAACTTTTCAGGCTTAGACGCAATTTCAATACGCACCCTTGCGGCAGCTTCATCAATCAAATCAATCGCTTTGTCTGGCAAAAATCTGTCAGTAATATAACGATTAGATAATTTCACCGCAGCAACCAGCGCAGCATCAGCAATACGAACACCATGATGACCTTCGTATTTATCTTTTAATCCGCGCAAGATTGAAATCGTATCGTCTACTGTTGGTTCATCAACATAAACCGGTTGGAAACGACGTGCCAGTGCAGGATCTTTTTCAATATATTGACGATATTCATCCAAAGTAGTTGCGCCAACACAATGCAATTCACCACGCGCCAACATAGGCTTTAATAAATTGCCTGCATCCATAGAGCCTTCGCCCTTGCCTGCGCCAACCATAGTATGCAATTCATCAATAAACAAAATAATTTGTCCGTTTGAATCTTTGACAGCCTTTAAAATTGCTTTTAGTCTTCCTTCGAATTGACCGCGATACATAGCGCCTGCCATCAAAGCACCCATATCCAACGACAATAATTTTTTATTCAACAGATTTTCAGGCATATCGCCAGAAACTATGCGTTGTGCCAAACCTTCAACAATCGCTGTTTTACCAACACCTGGATTACCAATTAACACAGGGTTGTTTTTCGTTCTGCGCGAAAGAACCTGAATAGTTCTGCGAACTTCATCTTCACGCCCAATTACTGGGTCTAGTTTTCCATCAGCAGCCAATTTAGTAAAATCAGTAGTGTATTTTTCAATTGCTTGCTGTGGTGTTTCTTGAATATCTTCTGGATTCATTGAATTACCTCTTGTTTTCTTATGCCATTTATATAGTCGCATTTTTTATAAATTCAAGCCATCGGACAATAAACCCAGCCTTATACCTTTTATTTACCACACCCTTGGTCTTGGTGTTATTGCAAAAGAGCGGCAGTTCAGGTGTATTTTGGTAGTTTTTCTTGTTATAAAAAAGATAAAAACATAATATGACCTAGATTCCCACGCTTCGCTCGGAATGACACAAATAAATTTGTGTCTGTAAAAAACACCCGCTGAGTTTTCAGCGGGGTTTTTGGGTAGAGAGAAGAATATACCCAAAACTTACATCATGCCTGGTTCACAACCACCGGTCACGCACGATCCATTACGCCAATAACACGCACAATTCATCCTACCTAATTGACCACTTTTGTTACAGGTTTCTTGGTCCGTGACACTTGCACAACTTTCAACTAAATTATAACACATGGGACCCGTGAGCTTGAAACAACCGGGGGTTGAACGACATTCTAAACCAGTTAATAAAGAACAATCTGGTTGTGCCATTACTTTTATCGTCCATCCATCAAATATTAACCCTGGTGCGGGCGGTGTTGGTTCTGGTGGTAAAGTCATGGTTCCACCATATTCACAAGATTGTGCGTTGCTTGGAACCGTTAATTGCGTATCGCCATTATACCAAGTAAGAGAAACAGTATTCACCATTTCATATTGCGCAAGAAATATAAAACCACAATCATTTGACGGTAATTCAGTTTCGCCTGGTTGGTATATAACACCCGTATTCAACTCTTTCCAACCAGAAAACGTTTGTCCGGGTATTTCTGAACAAATTTCATTGTGTGCGACTATGGAATATGGGCATACTTCTTCCAACGTCACATAATCTTCATAACAAAAGTCAAATTCTATAAAATCTTGATAATCTTCTTGTTCATAGTCATATGTATCACAAAAATATCTTATTTCTTTGTTGCTTACACATAGCTCCACATGATTCATAAACCATTCTTCAGACCCAGGTTCTGCTGGTTCTAACAATGCCAACGCATCGTGGGTATGACTAATAAACAATCCCACACACACAATCATACATGCAAAAAATCTGGTTAATAAATGTCTCATTAAATTCCCCCTTTGCGTTAAAACAAATAACCGCCGAAAAATCAGGGCGGTTGGAGGTTGACTACAATTTGAAGTGAAATTGTGTGCTTATTTTGCTTTGCATTATTCGCATCCCTCCAACCACAACGTTGGAGACATTTAACGTCCATTCTTAGACGCACTTCAAAACGGGTAGTCACACCCCATCAGAAAAACTCTTTCTGACACGAGTGTTGTAGCATATTGTTAAAAAATTCACAAGAGTTTTTTTTGCTAAATATCGGCTTGATTCGTAAAAAATTATAATCTATTGCCTGAAAGTTTCCGCATTTGAACACAAATTATGTGATAATATAACAAAAAATAAAAACATTACTTGACTTTTTGCAAATTTTGTTATAAATTACTGCCCAGTAATTAAAGGATTTAAAATGCCACGTGTATGTAAAGTAACTGGAAAAAAAACTATGGTCGGTATGAATGTATCGCACTCTCATCGTCGTACAAAGCGTACATTCTTGCCTAATTTGCAAACATTAACATTCCACAGCGATGTTTTGGCTCGTGATTTCAGCCTTCGTATTTCTACTGCTGGGTTGCGCACATTGACAAAACATGGCGGATTGGATGCTTATGTAATGTCAAAACCAATTTCTCGCTTAACACCTGAAATGGCTGCTATTAAAAAAGCCATTGAAAAGAAAAACGGCAAACCTGCAACACCTGCGAAAAAACCGGTTCATAAACCAACTCGCAGCGCTCGTTTGGTGAAAAAGGTCGAAGCGAAGAAAGCAGCTGCAAAAAAAACAAAATAATAGCAGTTGTAAATTGTTCTGGCTCTGTGGTGGAACTGGTAGACGCGCTTGACTCAAAATCAAGTTCCGAAAGGAGTGTCGGTTCGATTCCGACCAGAGCCACCAGAAACAACTAAACATACACCAAAAGCGTGTATGTTTTTTGTTTATGTCAGGGGCTGTGAGTCGGAAGCGAACCGAAGGTTCGGGACGATAGTTGATGAAAACAAGCGTCAGCGAAGTTTGAATCTTACGAGTCGATGGGGACCCATCAAGTGAAAACGCAGATGGGGTATAACATTCCGACCAGAGCCACCAGAAACAACTAAACATACACCAAAAGCGTGTATGTTTTTTTATATAAACTTGGTATTTTATGTGGGCCATAGGCTCACCCCCGCCAGCGCCGCACCAACAAAAAAAACATAAATTCAATATATTCACAAAATTACAAAGGTTGTTTAACATGGATAAACACGAATTTTTTAACATTATCAAAAATGCATTCCCAGAATTGCAAATCAATGACTTTTCTGTTTTGGGTCATGGAAAATTTGCTACCGCTTGTCTGGTAAACAAAAACATTGTTTTTAAAATTTCAAACATTGGTGAAAAATTTTATAAACAAGCAAAACACGAAGACTATATCATATCAAAACTAAGCGATAAGTTGTCTTTTGGTTTTCCGCATATTCTGTACAGAATCCGTGAATATGATAATCGTTTCATTTTTGGAGAATCTTTGGTTAGTGGTATAACTTATACCCAAGAATTACACGATTCTTTTGACGAACAAACAAAAAACGGTATATTGCAACAGATTGGTCGTATCATGCGTGAATTACATGATTCTGAATTTGATGATTCTGAAAAAGTCTTATCTGTTTCCGAATATACTGATACCGTTAATGTATATAACGATTATTTTTCTGAATCTGTGCGCGCTTGTTTTTCAAAGCAAGAAATTATTGATATTAAAAAAATGCGCGAAAGATACGAAGATTTATCAATTAATCACCCTGTCAAAAAAGTGCTTGTTCATGGTGATTTGCATTTTGCCAATATGATGTTTGATAAAGATAAAAAACAAATTTCGGGTTTGATAGATTTTGGCGCAGCCCATTTTGCTGAACCATCACGTGATATGCACTATTATTACGGCGATGGTGCAAAAAATATTCTGATTGGATATGGTGAAACATCAGATATTTATTTGCCAGAACGTCAAAAATTTCAATCTGTGATTAACTTTTTAAGCAATATCGGTGATAATATCAAAGCAAATAAATCGCCCGACAAAGACGTGAAAAAATTATTAGGTGTTGTTTATAGTCGTTAATATAAAAAACGTCCCATTTGGGACGTTTTTTTCTAATTATTTCTCCATATCACAGTTTCAAATAAACTTTCTATTTTCTTTTTCAATTCTTCATCGTTGAAAAATTGTTCACGGTCTGCAGGTGTCGTTTGTGCATTTTCGTCTTCGTGATATGGGGTATATTTTTGCACAGCAAAATTTTTAACACCCAAATCTGATGATATTTTTGCAATTTCTAACAAATCTTCTTTTGATACAAAACGTGGGTCACATGTTGTGCGAACCTCTAGACCACGTCCTGTTGACACCCAATATTTTAATGATTCAATCATTCTGTCGTATGCGATATCCAGCCCAACCAATTCTTTATAATTTCTGCGCGTAGTTTTAAAATCTAAACCAACCCAATCAACGATATTTTCAATTTTTTTCATTAAATCTGGGTAAAAGCCGTTAGTATGCAAACCTATTGCAAAACCTAAATCTTTGACACGTTTCATATATTCAATTGTCGCATCAGCCTGCATTAATGCTTCACCCCCAGAAAAAACAACACCTTCTAATTTACCAACACGCGCTTTTAACCAATCAAAGATTTTATCCGGGTCATATTCGCCTTCACCCACTGGTATAAGATGTTCATTTGAACAATATACACAATGAAACGGACATCCACATAAAAATAATACAGCGGCCAGTTTCCCAGGATAATCTATCGTGGTAAAGGAAACCAGGCCGCCGATTTGTATCTGCTTCATAACATCAAAACCCACATTAAGCAGCCATTTTCAACAATTCTTTGTGACGTGCACCAGCAGTCAAAGAATTAGATTCTGTAAAAGTTTTTCTTTCGCAAAATTCTGCGTATTTACCGATATTAAAGTTTTTTACCGGTCTAATATATCCCATTGAGCGTGAAAATGTTTCGCATGGTGTTCTTGTTTGTGGGTTCATGTTTTTCTCCTTTCTCTTTTTTTTGTTGTTTGTTTTATTGATTGTTTTCACCGCACTTGCATTGACAATCATTACTGTTTGCAACGATTTCTGCATCACATTTCGGACAGAAATCGTGGCGGCCTGGTAAATAGCCGTGCTTTGGACAGATTGAAAATGTAGGTGTCAATGTCATATATGGCACTTTGTAATTTTCAAAGATTGTCCGAACGATTTTTTCGGCTGCTTCACCAGATGAAACTGGTTCGCCCATATAAAGGTGCAACATCGTGCCACCTGTATATTTGCGTTGTAATTCTTCCTGATGTTCCAAAGCGACAAATGGGTCGTCTGTGAAATACACAGGTAATTGTGTTGAATTAGTATAATAAGGCGCATCTGCCGTTCCCGCTGTTAAAATATCAGGGAAATTCTTTTTATCTGTTTTTGCAAAACGATATGCACAACCTTCGGCTGGGGTAGCTTCCAAATTATACAGATTGCCTGTTTTTTCTTGGAAGTCTGCCAAATTAGTTCTTATGAAATCCATTACTTCTAAAACTAAGTTTTTACCAAATACTGTCGCGATATTGTCAGAACCATTTGTAAAGTTCATAACCATTTCATTCGCGCCATTCACACCAATAGTTGAAAAGTGATGATTCCAATTGCCCAGATAACGTTTCGTAAATGGATACAAGCCACGTTCCAAATTCTTGGAAATAATTTTACGTTTGATTTCCAAAGAATCACGTGCCAAATCCAACAATGTCTTCAATTCGCGCAACAAACCTTCGCGGTCACCCTTGTGTTTATATCCCAGGCGTGCCAAATTGATTGTGACAACACCAATAGAACCAGTCTTTTCAGCACTGCCGAACAAACCACCGCCGCGTTTTAACAATTCGCGAACGTCAAGACGCAATCTGCAACACATAGAACGAACATCTGTCGGATTCAAATCAGAATTTAAGAAATTCTGGAAATTTGGAATTCCATACTTTGCAGCCAATGCAAACAAAGGCTTTACATTTGGATGTTCCCAAGGAAAATCGTCTGTGATATTATATGTTGGGATTGGGAAAGTAAATGGACGTCCCAACGCATCACCTTCGGTCATAACTTCGATAAACGCTTTGTTAATCATATCCATTTCTGGTTGCAAATCACCGTATGTGAAATCTACCATCTTTTTACCTACAAATGGGCGTTGTTCGCGCAAATCTTTTGGACAAGTCCAATCGAAAGTAAAGTTAATAAATGGTGTCTGAGTTCCCCAACGACATGGTACAGAACAATTAAATACCAAAGTCTGCATCGCATTTTTAACATCACTATAAGATAATTTATCCAATCTTACATAAGGTGCCAAATATGTATCGACCGAAGAAAATGCCTGGGCCCCAGCAAATTCATTTTGTAATGTACCCAAGAAATTTACCATATGAGATACGGCTGTGGCCATGTGTTTTGCCGGTTCACATTGCAGATAACCAGGAACACCGTTGAAACCTTCGTATAACAATTCACGCAGAGACCAACCAGCGCAATAGCCAGTCAACCAGCCCAAATCGTGAATATGAAATGCCGCTGTTTTGTGTGCTTCGGCAACTTCTTTTGGATAAATACTTAGCCAATATTCAGCAGTCATACGTTCTGATGAACGCAAAATCAAACCACCGATAGAATAACCAATGTTTGCATTTTCTTTGACACGCCAATCTGCTTCGGATACATAGTCACCAATAACAGATACTGCATCAACCAAAGAACCACGTGTTTCAGCGCGTTTTTGACGATATATAATATAAGATTCTGCGGTTTTATAAGCATGCGCATCCATCAAAGTTTGAACAACCGCATCTTGAATGTTTTCTACATCAGGAATCGAATCAGCATATTTTTTATCCAATCTTACCAAAACATCCTGAGTAATTTTTACAATGTCAGCATCTGAAATTTCGTTTGTGACAGCCACAGCAGCTTTGATAGCATCAAAAATCTTTTTAACATCAAAAGGTACTATTTCCCCAGAGCGTTTTTTAATAGAAGTCAACGCACACGTTAGTGTGGATATAACTTGAATTTTAACTTCATTTGTATCGACAGCCATATTTATCCCCTTCATTTGACAAAAAATACTATATATTGTGTCTCTTCGCTCCCTTTTGACACAATATACAGTATTTATATATAAATCTCATTATAAAAAAGATAATTTTTTTTATTTTTTTACTTGCTTTTTAAAAAGTCGAGTTTTGTGCGGTGTTGGGATGCTTTTCTTAGCCCCGATTCGTATGGTTTTCGGACACCAAACATGTTTTTGTATATGTTTTTACAAAAAATGCTCTAAAAAAACGATTCGGAATCGATAAAAAAATCAAAATATAGATAAATTTTTATCGATTCGAATCAAGATATTGATTTTTTATCATATTTATTCAAATAAAAATATTTTTATTCATTCAGACCAGTACTTTTTCTGCATAACTGCGCAAAAATCGGGCGATTTAGACCCAATTCTGATATGATTTCATGCGGTTTTTTACGAATCACTATATCTTGATATTTTGTCAAACCGTCTTTAATAGTTCTAACTGTTGCACTTGGCAATTCTGAACGACCAATACAAGAAGACAGATATACAAAACATTCGTCATTATCGCCTAGATATTGAACTGCTAGTTTACGTGCATATAAATTCAATGTCAAATCAGCTTTGCTGGCATCCTTTGTCCAAGGAGACCCGCCCCCAATCGGTGCAGCAGTTGAATAAAAATCACATGCTAGTTTTCGTCCGGTTATCCCGCAATCTGCAATTGATGAATGAAAAGTATATCTGCCGGTGCCATTTATGATTATATTCCCAACTGATTTTCCTAAAGTTTGTTGAACAAATTTATGTAAAAATATATCTTTTAACATAGGAACTGCAACAATCGCTATTTCTATATCGCCATTATTGTTCAAAGTAATTTGTGTTTTGATATCTAATCCCAGTCCTAAATTTACATCAGATTTTGCAAGATTATATATAGCAGAATTTAATTTACGTGCAAGATATAGCTCTTGGTTTATATTCTCACCCCCCCTACACGCATAGCCAACAAAAACACCTTGGTCACCCCAACCGTTTTGTTGAACGCCACGATTTATATCTGCCGATTGTTTACCAATCATATTCAAAATTTTCAATTTATTTATATTTATAGCAAAATCACCCCATAGCTTAGAATATTCTTCATCATAACCTATGTCTCGCAACGCATTTCGCACCCAAATATCAATGTCATCAGAATTCGCAATCGTATTAATTTCTCCGCCTAAGATAACTGTGTTATCTTTGACCATAACCTCAACAGCATACTTTATGTCTTTATCTTGTTCTATAAGTCTATCTAAAACATAAGAGGAAATATAATCAGCCGTTTTATCTGGGTGTCCCAAGGACACCGCTTCTGCAGTTTTTTTCATTTAAAACTCCCTTATTTAGTCCGTTAATGCAGGACAAGTTAGGTTAAATCCACATTAAAATCACCACCATGATGATTTCAAAGATATTATACACCAGCATTAAAAAAAATCTAGAAAAAAAATGGGATGATGGGACGACCCAAACAAAAATATCGATTCGTTGATTCGTTGCGAAAGCCACCATCCCATGTATATTCTCTCTTCTCTGCTTTCGCATAAGTCATTTTATCATAAGAATAATTTTTTTGCAAAAAAAAGAAATGCCCAAATGGGCATTTCAAAGATACAAAAGAAAGTTTTTTTAATTACGATTTCTGTGATTATATTCACATGTTGGTGTGTCACTAAAAATCCAGATGAACAACCATATCAAAGCCGCTAGCCCTATAATAGCATACACAAATCGCGACAACATAGTCATTGGTCCAAAAAGCCATGCAACCAGATCAAAACTGAAAAATCCGACCAGTCCCCAGTTTAATGCACCAATCAAAGACAAAGGTTTTAAAACATAGTGTGTTAATGCGCCCATTTTTTTCTCCTGTAGTTATAAATGGTTAAGTCATTTAAGACAAACACATTATAAAACAATATTTGTTATATTTCCGCAGGAACGATATCCTTTTGCAAACGAACAAAAAAACACTCAATCACGAGTGTTTTTTTAACGCAAACATAAAAATACGTTATCTAAGTCTCCAACCATTGAAACTATAACCATTTTTAATCATAGAATTGGTTGGGAAAGTAATATCATCATCATACAGACACATATCAGCCGCTGATTGAACCGTCAGACCAGTTGTTGCATCACTATCTAAATACCATGTCAAATCAATTTCATTTGGAGACCAAACCCCTTCACACAAAGCACCGGATGCATTATGCAGATAGACTGTTGTTCCATTAGTTATTGTACCGGTCAAAGCCGCACCACTAGAATTTGTAAGACCAGAACAACTCCACCCCTGGAATGTATAACCTGACAAAGTACACACGGATGACAATGTTGCATAACCATCCATTCTTATCTTCATAATAGCTGGTGTTGGTCCAGAAGCCCCAGCAGATGATTCATCATGACCATTTGGATAAAGACACTTAAATGTCACTGGTATAAGATCAGCATCCCAACCTGCCGTAAACGTCACCGTGCCAGAGGTAGAACGTAAATTCTTAAAGTATTCCGCATTCGTTGTTAATGTTGTGCCGGTTGTTGTTGTTCCCAGACTGTTTGTTGCACCGTATTCATGGGTGCCACTATCCATTCCGCTGATCGTCCAGCCACTAAATGTATAACCGTCTTTTGTTGGGTTAGATACGTTAAATGTCGCATCATAGGTCGCTGATTCAGGATGACTTGCACCATGGGTACCGCCATCCATCGTGTATGATACCGTGTATGTGTTCGCTGTACATACTGGCGTTGCTGTGCCATTGCCAGATGTTAATGTATATCCGTTGTTCGCGCTGGTTGTATATGTACATGTGTTATTTACCACACTTAATTCACAACTGCATCCTGTGCCAGCATTGCATGCGCTACATTGTGTCCATTGTGCATACCATGTTTGATTCGTTGTATAGCCCTTTGCAGCGTTATCACCATCTGTTGTTATGTTCCCATTAGAACCTATGTATTGTGTACCGTTGCTAGCACTATCATAATACCCATTAAATGTATATCCACTGCGTTCTGGTATCGTTATCGCATTAGAACTGGTGCTCATTAACTGTGTCGTTCTGGCAGAATCCAGATATGCACCAACATTATATTTTGCGTATATTGTTGTTGTCCCATGATTGCTGGCTTCTGTTGATGATAATGTTATATCTGGTGTCACTGCTGTACATACTGGTGTTGCTGTGCCATTACCAGATGTTAATGTATAACCAGCGTTCGCACTTGTTGTATATGTACATGTATTATTTACTACACTTAATTCACAACTGCATCCAGTTCCAGCATTGCATGCTGTACATGCTTCCCAGCCCGCTGTAAACGTCACCGTACCTGATGTGGAACGTAAGTTTTTAAAGTATTCTGCATCCGTTGTTAATGTTGTGTTAGTTGTTGTTGTTCCCAGACTGTTTGTTGCGCCGTATTCATGGGTGCCACTATCCATGCCGCTTATTGTCCAACCACTAAATGTATAACCGTCTTTTGTTGGGTTAGATACGTTAAATGTCGCATCATAGGTTGCTGATTCAGGATGACTTGCACCATGTGTACCGCCATCCATCGTGTATGATACTGTGTATGTGTTCGCTGTACATACTGGCGTTGCTGTGCCATTACCTGATGTTAATGTATAACCAGCGTTCGCACTAGTTGTATATGTACATGTATTGTTTACCACACTTAATTCACAACTGCATCCAGTTCCAGCATTGCATGCTGTACATGCTTCCCAACCTGCCGTAAACGTCACCGTACCAGAAGTAGAACGTAAATTCTTAAAGTATTCCGCATCCGTTGTTAATGTTGTATTAGTTGTTGTTGTTCCCAAGCTGTTCGTTGCGCCGTATTCATGGGTACCACTATCCATGCCGCTTATTGTCCAACCACTAAATGTATAGCCGTCTTTTGTTGGATTAGATACGTTAAATGTCGCATCATAGGTCGCTGATTCAGGATGGCTCGCACCATGTGTACCGCCATCCATCGTGTATGATACCGTGTATGTGTTCGCTGTACATACTGGGGTTGCTGTGCCATTGCCAGATGTTAATGTATAACCAGCGTTCGCACTAGTTGTATATGTACATGTATTATTTACCACACTTAATTCACAACTGCATCCAGTTCCAGCATTGCATGCGCTACATTGTGTCCATTGTGCATACCATGTCTGATTCGTTGTATAGCCCTTTGCAGCGTTATCACCATCTGTTGTTATGTTCCCATTAGAACCTATGTATTGTGTACCGTTGCTAGCACTATCATAATACCCATTAAATGTATATCCGCTGCGTTCCGGTATCGTTATCGCATTAGAACTGGTGCTCATTAACTGTGCCGTTCTGGCAGAATCTAAATATGCCCCTGTATCATATTTACCATAGATTATTGTTGTTCCATGATTGCTAGCTTCTGTTGATGACAGTGTTATATCCGTTGTCACTGCTGTACATACTGGGGTTGCTGTGCCATTGCCAGATGTTAATGTATAACCAGCGTTCGCACTTGTTGTATATGTACATGTATTATTTACTACACTTAATTCACAACTGCATCCAGTTCCAGCATTGCATGCTGTACATGCTTCCCAACCTGCCGTAAACGTCACCGTACCAGAAGTAGAACGTAAATTCTTAAAGTATTCCGCATCCGTTGTTAATGTTGTATTAGTTGTTGTTGTTCCCAAGCTGTTCGTTGCGCCGTATTCATGGGTACCACTATCCATGCCGCTTATTGTCCAACCACTAAATGTATAGCCGTCTTTTGTTGGATTAGATACGTTAAATGTCGCATCATAGGTCGCTGATTCAGGATGGCTCGCACCATGTGTACCGCCATCCATCGCGTATGATACTGTGTATGTGTTCGCTGTCCATGTTGCATCACAATCTACATTCGCCGCGCTTTTAAATGCGCCGGATGCAGTCACGCTGTAGACGTCGTTAGATAATGCCGAATTGTACGTTGTGGATGTATGCGCACCAGAAAAAAGATTATAATCACATTGCCATCCGCCGAAATGATATCCAGATAACACACAATCCCCAGGAGTCGTTTTTACCGTATAACTGGCATCATAATCAACATCATCAGAACAATCTTCGTCATTAGTATCGTCACAATAAGCCGACATTGATACAGAAGCACCCACAGGCGCACTACCACAAGAATATGAAACCGTGTGTTCTTGTGGGGTCCATTTAGCATACCATGTTGCAGTATCACAATTGGTAGAAATTTGTGTATTAGCAGCTGATAAAACATCACCAGAATCGTCTATGACCTGGGTTCCAGTACCTTCTTTGCCAGTATAAAATCCGCCAAAATCATAACCCGTTAGTGTCGGTTCTGTCACAGAAGCCTGTGCGGTTGAACATGTATTGTTTGAACAATCACAACTGGCATACAAAGCATCACCATATTTACTGTATACAGTTGACGGTGATACTGCTGTAGTCACGGAATATTGCACAGCAGAATTCGCATCAGATGATGCATATTTATTGCTGTTCAATGTAATTGCACCAGAATACGCCGAACGCCATTTAGCTTCAAACGCAACAGGTCCAGTATAAGAATCCAGATAGGTATAAGTACATTGAGAGCTGTTCACACCGCTTGGGATGTCTGTTGCAGCAAAGACAGAGCATGCTATGCATACGACAAGACCCGAAGTCAAAAACAGCTTCTTCATCTAAGGTTCCCCTTCCTTTTACTCAATATATTTTATATTATAACAAAAAACGATTTAATAAATAAAGTAAAAAATAATCTGTTTTATAAAAAAATACCCCTTTATTAGGGATATTTTATAAATACAAAAACTTACATAATTACGGCGTTGCAGGAGTCACAGATGTCACTTCCCATCCCGCAAAAGTATAACCTGTTCTTGTTGGATTCGCCGGCAATACCACGTCACCATCATAATAACACGATGTTCCACCAGATGTCGCACCTGCTGTGCCACCATCAAGATCCCAACTAAGCCCGATTTGATTTGGTGTCCATCTGGCAGAACATACCACGCTTACGGAATTATCCGTCACACCATATGTCCCAGTATGACCAGTCACAATCGTGCCATTGGTCGCTGGATAATTAATTGCCGGACTTTGTAAACTATTAGCAGTGCCTTCGGCTAAGTTATAATTACAAGACCACCCAGCAAATGTATAACCCGCATACGCACACGAACCAGCAGTTGTTGCAAGCGCAAATGATTGACCGTACGTCAAAGTTCCACCCGTAGGCGCCGTAGCATTAGCTGCTAACGATGTTGTTCCAGGCTGTGTACCACAATTATATGAAAGTGTACCTGTATGCGCTGTCCAATGGGCATACCAAGTTTCGCTGCCACCAGATGCTGTAATCTGAGTGCTTGCCGCATCATATTGAATTGCACCAGAACTGTTTATCAACGCAGTATTATTACCATTTTTGTAAAACCCATCAAATGTATAACCAGCCTTTGACGGCACAGTTATGCTCGATAATCTGTTAGCAGTTGTAAAACTACTAATATTTTGTTCTGTTGGTTGCGTTGAATATAAACCAACACCATAAACACTATATAATGTTGACGGACTGGCTGCTGTCACAGCAGGTGGTGTATAAGTAGCTGTTTGAGTTATATCATTTCCAGGATAAATACTGCTGACCAATGTGATTGTACCGACGTTTGGAACCCATTTTGCTTCCAAATACGCATCACCTTCATAAACCCCCAAAGTATCGTAATCACAATCTGCTTCTTCCAGTTGTCCATTCACGACACTAATACCAGTTGCGAACGCAGGGGTCGCTAAACATAATACAATGCCAGATGACAAAAACAACTTTTTCATAAGGGGTCTCTCTCCTATCACCTTTCACTAGTAATTATATCACACAAAAACCCCTTCACCAAATCTCAGATGCAAAATTTTTTATTTGTCAAAAACGTATTGTCAATACATATTTTTATAAAGAAAAACCCCTGATTTCCAGGGGTTTTGTAGGATGCGCATATTATTTTTTGCGCGGATGTTTGACCGCTGCTTGGGCAGCTGCCAGACGTGCAATTGGCACACGGAAAGGTGAACAAGACACCGAATCGAATCCACATTTATGGAAAAATTCAATCGATTCGGGATCGCCACCATGTTCACCGCATACACCAAGGTGAATTTCGTTGCCTTTGGTCGCGCGCGCTTTTGCAACTGCGTCCTTAATCAACAAACCTACACCCAGTTGGTCTACGGATGCAAATGGGTCTGCAACATATACGCCGCGCATACGGTATTCATCCAAGATTTTACCAGTATCATCACGGCTCATCCCCAATGTCGTTTGTGTCAAATCGTTTGTACCGAATTCAAAGAATTCACAGCTTTCTGCTATTTCATTTGCCAACAACGCAGCACGTGGCAATTCAATCATTGAACCAACATGATATTCAATCGAATCGCCTGTTTCTGCAAACAAAGCCGTTGCAGTCGCATCAATGACAGATTTAACGATGTCAACTTCTTTCTTTGAACCAACCAATGGAACTTCGATTTCTGGATGAACATGAACACCCATCTTTTTACATTCCAAAGCAGCTGACAATATAGCACGTGTTTGCATTTCACATATTTCAGGATATGTAATTGCAAGTCTGCAACCACGATGTCCCAACATAGGATTTTGTTCTTTCAAAGCTTCTGCACGTGCTTTCACAAATTCCACGTCTTTGCCGATATGTTTTGCCAATTCTTCCATATCTGCTTCAGTATGAGGCAAGAATTCATGTAGAGGTGGGTCAATTAAACGAATTGTGACAGGCAGACCATCCATAATCTTGAACAATTCGATAAAGTCTGCTTTTTGATAAGGCAATAATTTATCCAATGCAGCACGTCTGCCACCTTCGTCATCTGCCAATATCATTTCACGCATATCTTGGATACGACTTGGGTCAAAGAACATGTGTTCTGTACGAGCCAAACCAATACCTTCTGCACCGAAATCACGTGCTTGTTTTGCGTCTTTTGGTGTTTCTGCGTTTGCTTTTACTGTCAAATCTTTGATTTCATCAACCCATTTCATCAAAGTACCAAAATTACCAGTCAATTCCACAGATACTGTTGGAACTGCACCTTCGATAATTTGTCCTTTGGCACCATCAATAGAAACCCAATCACCTTCGTGGATAACCACGCCAGATGTCGTTTTCATAGTTTTTGTTTCATAGTCAATTTTAATGTCTGGGGAACCAGATACACAAGGTGTTCCCATACCACGTGCAACCACAGCTGCGTGTGAAGTCATACCACCACGTGCAGTAATAACACCTTGGGCTGCGTTCATACCAGCAATATCTTCTGGTGATGTTTCAACGCGGATTAACATAACCTTTTTACCTTCTTTTTTCCAGGCTTCTGCATCTTCTGCATTAAATACAGCCTGACCCACAGCAGCACCTGGGGAAGCAGGCAAACCAGTCGCGATTACATTCTTTTCAGCCTTTGGATCCAACATTGGATGCAACAAATGATTCAATTGGTCGGCACCAACGCGCAAAATCGCTTCTTCTTTAGTAAGCAGACCTTCTTCAACCATTTCTACAGCCATACGGACAGCAGCAGCGGCAGTTCTTTTACCGTTACGGCATTGCAACATCCACAATTTTTTATGTTCAATTGTGAATTCCATATCTTGCATATCTTTATAGTGTTCTTCCAATTTATTGCGAACTGCGACCAATTCTGCGTAAACTTCTGGCATAGCTTCTTCCAAAGACAGACGACCAGAATCATCTTTGGCCATAGGCTGAGGTGTTCTGATACCAGCCACAACGTCTTCACCTTGGGCATTAATCAAATATTCACCATAGAATCTGTTTTCACCAGTTGCTGGGTCACGAGAAAAGCACACACCTGTTGCAGAATCATCACCTGAATTTCCAAACACCATCGCTTGAACATTCACAGCAGTACCCCAATCGCCTGGGATGTTGTTCAATTTACGATATGTAATAGCTTTTTTAGACATCCAAGAACCAAATACTGCGCCGATACCCAATTTCAACTGTTCCCATGGATCTTGTGGGAAAACTTTACCAATTTTAACGCCAATTTCTTTGAATTTTTCGACCAATTCTTTCAAATCTTCGGCTGTTAATTCTGTATCGACTTTATAACCTTTGTCTTCTTTCATACGTTCCAAAGTGTGTTCAAACAAATCGATATCTGCGCCCAACACAACGTCAGAAAACATCATAATGAAACGACGATATGAATCGTAAGCAAATCTTTCATTGTTTGCAGCACGTGCCAAAGCCTTTACAGTTTCATCATTCAAACCTAAATTCAAAACAGTATCCATCATTCCTGGCATAGAAACACGTGCGCCAGAACGAACAGAAACCAATAATGGATTTTCGTTATCCGCAAATTTCTTTCCCATAATAGATTCAATGTGTGCGATACCAGCTTTTACTTGGTCCATTAAATCAGCAGGATATGTTTGTCCATTGTCATAATAATAAGTGCAAACCTCTGTCGTGACAGTAAAGCCCGCAGGAACCGGCAATCCAACCAAATTCATTTCAGCCAAATTAGCGCCTTTGCCCCCCAACAGATTACGCATATCTGCGCGACCTTCGGCAGCACCATTTCCAAATGTATATACCCATTTATTTGCCATGGTTTCTCCTTTATATATTTGTTAAACCGCGGGTATTTTGATAGAAAATATCTATAAAATCAAGAACAAAATCGTATATGTATGACTTAGGTGTGTATTCCTTACTTTCTAAGAAGTATTGACTTTTCAATATAAATCAGCTAATCTGTGGTTTGGTTTGAAAAGGTAAACAAAATGGAAAAATTATCTGCCGCAATGAAAAGGCAAGTATTGGAAAACATGTTCGTCAAAAATTACAAGCGTATGTGGCCATATGTTAAACCTGTATGGTTTCGTGCTGTAATGACATTGCTATTGGCGATTCCAGTAGGTTCAATGGATGCGTTAATCGCTTGGGCTATTAAGCCGTATACAGATGCGGTTATGGTCGAACAAAATTTGGGCGCCAGTTGGTACATCCCTGTTCTAATTATTGGTTTTACAGCTATCCAGGGTGGTTTGTCTTATACATTAAATTATCTTAATACATGGGTTGGTGGAAAAATTACCAATGGGTTAAAAGCTGATTTATTTAAAAAAATGCTGACGTTTGAAACTGAATTTTTCACTTCAAAAAATTCTGGTGAAATATTAATAAGATTTAATTCTAATGCAGATGCGGCATGTGCAGGGCTACTTAGCAATTTAAAATCTTTCGTACAAAAGTTCTTTACAGGATTATCATTAACTGTTGTTTTGTTTATAAATTCTTGGCAACTGGCATTGGTGACGACTGCTATTTTGTTATTCGCGTTTTTGCCGATGGCTTCGTTAAAAAAGCGTGTTGCACCTGTGTTAAACAACGCGATGGAGATAATGTCTAAACTAACCACAAAATACAATGAAACGTATTCTGGGAACAGGACAATCATCTCTTATAATTTGGAAAAATATCAAGAACAAAGATATTTGGATGTATTGCATAAAAACTTTAATTTACAAATGAAAGTATTCCAACGGACACGTTGGTTAACACCTGTTATGCATATTATTTTGTCTGTGGGGATTGCTTTGGCGTTATGGTTTGGTTCTCATTTAATTTTAACTAAACAGTTAACTCCTGGTGGATTTGTATCTTTCTTAACAGCTTTAATTATGTTATACCAGCCAATGAAAAGTATCGGCAGTACGTATGGTTCTGTGATTATGTCTTTTTGGGCGATTGAAACTTGTTTTGATATTATGGATATGGAACCGAAAATTGTTGATAGACCTGGGGCGATTGAGATGCCAAAAACACATGCACAAATTAAATTTGAAGATGTGTCATTTAATTATATTCCTGATGTTCCTGTGTTAAAACACATTAATTTGACTGTGAACAAAGGCGAAACGGTGGCAATTGTTGGTAATTCTGGTGGTGGAAAAACGACTTTGGTTAATTTGTTGCCTCGTTTTTATGATGTTAATAGTGGTGCATTAACAGTAGACGGTGTAGACATTCGTAATTTCACATTAAAATCTTTGCGTCAAAATATAGCAGTTGTGTTCCAAGATAACTTCTTATTCGAAGGAACTATACGCGAAAACATCATGTTGGGCGATGAAAATGCAACCGAAGAACAATTACAAAAAGCTATTAAATTGGCTTATTTGGACGAATTTGTTGCCACGTTGCAACACGGTATTGACACCCAAATTGGCGAACGCGGTATATTATTGTCTGGCGGGCAAAAACAACGTGTTGCGATTGCGCGTGCTTTCTTGAAAAATGCGCCTATATTGGTATTGGACGAAGCGACCAGCGCATTAGATAATAAATCAGAAGCAGTAGTGCAAAAAGCTATTGAAAACCTTATGCATGATAAAACTGTGTTTGTTATCGCGCACAGATTATCTACAATTCGTAATGCCAGCAAAATCATAGTTGTAAACGATGGACAAATTGTAGAATCTGGAACACATGATGATTTATTAAAAATTGAATGTGGCGCGTACAAAATGTTGTATGATATGCAATTCAAAACAACCGAAGAAGACAATAAATCAGAAGAATAAAAAAAGTCGCAAATGCGACTTTTTTATTTCTTCACAAATATTTTTTCTGGGGTATTGATATTACATATACCAACAATTAAATCAACCAAAGTCCAAATTGCAGATATAATTACTGGTACAACCAATATAAAACCAACAGTAGACATTAATAACATTGCTAAACCAGAACCGTTTTTACCTGCGTAAAATCTATGCGCGCCCAAAATCCCCAAGAACCAGCAAAAAATCAGATAAACAACTATTGATTTTCCATTTACTAATTTATTTGCTTTTTTTGTTAAAGTTTCTTCGTAAACATACCCACATTTTGGGCAAGCCTTTGCCCTATCTGAATGTTTATATCCACATTCGCGACAAAAAATCATAGCCATTTTTTTATATCCTTTGATTATTTATATGAATTTATTCTATCACAAAAATTGTGCGAATAAAAGTCTTGTTTTATTGTGCTTAAATGAATATAATTATGTTTGTCCAATATATATCTTTAAAGGAGAAAAACACATGAAAACAAATTTTGTTTTAACAAGTGCTGCAGCTGTGTTGTTGTCTGTGGCTGGTGCAGATGCTTTGGAATTTAGACCTTTTGTTGGCGCAACCATGGGACTGGAAGGCGCGCTTTATTCTGGTTCTGCAAAAACAATGGAACGCACAAATCGTATTGATTTACCAACTGATTTCTTTGCATTTGGTATTGAAACCGGTGTTCGTGCTGGCGATTATAATGATATATATAACGGCGGAATTACCCTTAGTGCAACAAAATCAACATATTCTTCTGTACAAGAAAAATATGCAGATCATCGCATAGCCAGCTCTGATTTATTTAATATTTCTGCGACATACGACAATTTTATTCGCATCAGCGGTGATAAGGAAAATCGTATAGATTTGGTTTTGGGTGCTGGTGTTGGCACAATGGCATACCACATTGACCCAGTTGTTGCAAGTTCAGAAACAAAATGGTCTTTTGCGCCAGAATTGAAAGCAGGAATGGATTTTGAATTGACCAAGAATTTTACATTGTCTGCGAACATTCGCGCATTGATGCCAACACGTCCACATTATGAATTTGATGTGACATATATCGTTGGTGGTGGTGTTAAATATATGTTCTAATGTGATGTATATATAAAGAAAAACGACCCATCTGGGTCGTTTTTTTAGTCTTATGCTATTGCATATAATGTTTATGCGGTATTAATTTTGTATCATTCTAATGCTTTGTATCCAAAGAATGCGGAAAATAAAAAAGCGGTCAATAACCGCAACATTTAATCTGTATCAAAACATATTATTGTATCCATATATTCGCATAAGTGGTAGCAGATGCCGAACCCACAGGAATTTGCACATTAGATTTAGTGACCGTGACCGCACCATTATTCGCAGTCACCGCAGTCACCACCGCACCAGTTCCATTCGTTCCGGATGTTGTCACATTGGTTGATGTTAATTTATCCTGCTTAGCCGTATCCAACGCATCAAAAGCACCATCAACATAAGATGCAGCCGCCGCAACAGCCGCCTTGTCTATTTGTTGTTGCTGTTGTTGTTCACCTTCGGCAAAAGCCGGTGATATTAAAGTCAAAATCGCAAAAATACAAAATATTTTTTTCATGTTTTAAAAAAAATGGTCTGGAAATTTCATCATATATTATTTTATCAAATATCGACAAAATTGTCCAGACCAAAAATTAAGATTTTATTATTATTCACCGCTACTTGGTGCTGTTTCAGTATATGCAGCGCCCGTGATGCTAGCAGTGACCACTGCTGTTCCTGGTGTATCTGCACCCCATGCTGTCACAGTAGGAACAGTTCCAGAAATTGTTGAAGCACTGATCGTATTTGTGACACCAATCTTTTTAGCATAATTAGCCGACGCTGTATTCATACTATCAACAGCTGTATCCAAAGCTTCGATAGCGCCCTGAATTGTTGTCGCACCTAAACTAGAATTTGTGTCGTCATATGTACCAGCCGTACCAGCGATGTCATCAGTATCTACGAACGCAGCCGAACCCAAACCGTGAACATCAACATCCGTACCATCAACACTGATTGTACCATTTGTAGAACCTTCAGTCACAGATTGAACTGCACTATCTGCTAAAGCACCTTGTGCTGCTGTTGCAAAGGCACTTGCATCTGTCAAAACACCATTAACTGCTACATCTGTACCATCAACAGAGATTGTACCAGCTGTTGCACCTGTTGTCACAGACTGAACTGCACTATCTGCTAAAGCACCTTGTGCTGCTGTTGCAAAGGCACTTGCATCTGTCAAAACACCATTAACTGCTACATCTGTACCATCAACAGAGATTGTACCAGCTGTTGCACCTGTTGTCACAGACTGAACTGCGGTGTCTGCTGTTGCTGCAACCTTATTAATTGCTTTCATCGCTTGGTTATATGCACCTTTAACATAGCCAGCCGTAGCAAGGTTAGTATTATCGGTAGCTGCCGTTTGTGCTAATGCCCAACCTGGACCGGTAGTTGCTGCTGTTGCCGGATCCGCAGCCGTTGGATCTGTCACAGAATAATCTGTTGCGTTTGCCGCCATTGGCAATATTGCCAAAGCCGCGATTACAGATATGTTTAAAAGTTTTTTCATTCTTCTCTCCTTAGTTTGTTTTTTGTTTTATTCGTTTTACATTATATCATAAATTTGATGTCAAAAAAATGAAATAATGCATGTTTTTTAATTTTTTTAATCTTCTTCTCCCAGTACTGATGCACTCCAATTATTTGTGACAGGTAATTCTTCCAGCGCACCGTTTCTATACACATATACCTTATCTTTATTATTGTTAGTCTTGGTATCATCCAAACCATCAACGCTTACTTTACCATTGGTAATATCAATACCAGTTCCAGCAGTATATGTCGCTGGGTTGTCTTCCAAATCTTTGACCCGTTTAGTCAAACCACTATTATTATCACCAATAGCTTCCATTGCAGCATCAGCGGTATTTTTCGCGGTATCAGCGGTATTTTTTGCTGTTTTTACTTTGTCATAAACGTATATCAATCCGTCATCAACATATTTTTTTGTCGTCAATGTTGTATCGTTTTCGCCAACACCAAGAACTGTACTGCCTGGTTCTGGGTCTGCGAAAGCTACTGACGATATCGCAAATATTGATGTTAATATTCCAGAAAATATAAGTTTTTTCATTTTCTTACTCTCCTGTTTTTTCTTTAATTACCTTCTTCTAAAAAACCTTCATCGAACGTGTCAACAACGTAAACTTTTTTTCTTTGTTCGCTGGTAAAATCATAAATCGTTTTATTATCTTGACCAGCTATCTGTTGAACCTGTTCTTCTATTAATTCCTGTGTTTGCCCCCTGTCATAGTAATTTTCTGCCAAACTCGCTACATCAACCTTGTCCGTTGCCAGTTTGTTTATTTGGTTTTGCAAACCTTCTGCAACACTTATTGTGTTGTTTTTGATTTCAATTCCGTCTCCTGCCGTTAATTCATCTTGTTTGGTTTCTATATCGTCTTCCAATTTTTTGATACGGTCATTCAAAATGATTAAATCATTCGATGACGCGGCAGGCGCTGAATTTGAACCAGTATTCGCAGGTTTTACTATACCGCTGCTTACACCTGTGCCATGAATATATTTTCCAATGGACAGACGCTGTGGTTCACTGGGCGCTTTCAAGACAGTTGTATTATTTTTTCCAGTCTTTGAAACACTAACTGGTTTTGCCGTTTTGCCTATGCTGCGGACACTTCCTGTCCTGGACAATTGATTTGAACCGACTTTCTGAGTGCTAACTGGCGCAGCGGCTGTATTCTTTTGTCCCAACATTTTTACTGCTGGCACAGCAAACGCCCCCGGAACAAATCCAAGGGATGCCAACAATGCCACAAGTAAAAAACTGCGGTTATGACACATGATACAACTTCTCTCAAGACATATTTTACCACAAAACCGGGTTCAAAACAAACCGCACAAGAAAAAAATGTGAAAAATTTTAGTTGATTTTTAAGAAATCTTTTTAAGTTGCCGGAAATCTGCAAAAATTTTTTAAGTATTTAAATTTTATTCCTGTAAAAATCCGCCCGACTGCATATTCCAAAGACGAGCATACACGCCTTTTTTCCTTAACAACGAATTATGCGTTCCAGATTCTACAATTTTTCCGTGTTCCATAACAACTATTCTGTCCATATTACGCAACGTAGACAAACGATGCGCAATCGCTATGGTAGTGCGGTTTTGCGATAATTCGCTGAAAGATTTTTGAATTGCTACTTCGGTTTCGCTGTCCAATGCAGATGTGGCTTCGTCCAAAACTAAAATCGGACTGCGTTTCAAAAATGCCCTGGCTATCGCGATACGCTGACGTTGACCACCAGACAATTTAATCCCCCTGTCCCCAACAAAAGAATCATATTTTTTGTCTGTTGCCATAATAAAAGCATGCGCAGAAGAACGTATCGCCGCACGTTTTACCTGGGCATCTGTTGCATCTGGATTGCCATACGCGATATTTTCACGAATTGTACGATTGAACATCGTGGCTTCTTGGGGAATAAACGATATATTTTCACGCAAAGAAGATTGTGTGACATCGCGAATGTCTTTGCCGTCTATTAAAATAGCACCATGATTCACATCGTAAAAACGCATCAACAAATGTACCAAAGTACTTTTACCCGCACCAGAAACACCAACCAATCCCACACGTTCACCTGGTTTTACAGTCAAAGAAAAATCACGCAATATATATTTATGTCTGTATTTAAACGATATATTTTTGAATTCTATTTTTCCATGTTTAACAATCAAATCTGTCGCATCTGGTTTATCTTGGACAGAAATAGGAACCATCAAATCGGCATATGCTTTTGAAGCAGCTGATAAACGATCTATGATAGACGGAATCGCATCCATCATGCCACCTATCATACCAACTACCATCGTATAAACTGATACAGAATAAACAATGTCAGCCAAACTCATTGTAGAGTGTGAATACATATATACGCATAACACCAATGTCACACCCAACGTCACATCCCACACAAAATTAGGCACCGCCATAGAAATTCTTTGTATAAACTGCGAACGAAATTTTTTATTAAACCAATCTTTCCTTATTGGGACCAAATAATCATGTTCACGTTGCGCACCTGCGAATAATTTTACACTGGTCGCATTAGAAAAACTGTCCACTAATTTACCGACCAATTTCGATTTTGCATCAGCGGTGGCTTTTGAAGTATTTTTAATAGGATTGCGTAATTTCCACATAAATGCTGCACGAAAAATAAATACACAAATAAACACTATCGCGATATATCTATTCACTGTTAATAACGCCAATGAATTCACAATTATCATGATGAAACGCAAGAAAATATTTACGACATCAAAAACAATTGCATCAACACCATTTGCAATATCATTTATTCGAGACTGTATTTGACCCGCCATACGCTGGGTCCAGAACGACATAGACTGACTGTGTACGTAATCTGTGAAAAATTCTGAAATTTTATTTTCTGCCCTTGGTCTGAATGCATCCATAGCCCAATTGCGTAATGCAGCAAACGTACTCATTGTTAAACTGATACCCGTTATAAGTAAAATCGTAGGCATACACCATTTCATCAAATTCACCCCAGCTGGCGCATTTTCCAACATACCGACAACCCAACGCTGAAGCATTGGCCAAAAAACACTATCCAAACTGACGATAAAACGGCAAAAAACCAATGCTGCAAACAGCCACCACAAACCGTGGCAGACATATTTTACATAAAAACCCAGTACTGTCTTCGGCGCATTCATAACCGCAGCTTGTTTTTGTTTCATGACAATAGTCCTTAAATATTCTTCCTACAACGCAATGATATATTCAATATTTTCCTAAATCAAGCGCAAGTTATGAAAATTTTCCCGCCAAATTTATTAGGTTGAAAAAAAATCGATTTTCATGCTAAAATGTCTGTAAATAAAAGAATACTGAATTTGAAAGGAAGAAAAAATGAAAAAGAAATTAGAATTTGAATTGGCAACATCCAAAGCTAAGAAAATTCTTGCAGGACTGCTTTTGATGTTCGGGCTTGGACATGGCACAGAGCCTAAGGCTGCTGATGAAAAACAGCCAGAAATCAAAAAAACAGAGATGGTTAAACCACATAAAAAATCTGACAAAGAAACATTTGTTGCAAATGCTTTGCTGGCAGATTATTCACCTGTTAAGTTAAACACCATGAAAGACATGGAAAAATTGTTTGATAAATCTTTGAACATTATTTTCGCAGAATTAATTTTGGAAGAAGTACCTATGCCCCGTGCATACGATGACGGTGGATTATATGCGGGCAAAAAAAATACATTTGGTGTTGGTTCAACTTATTCACCAATTGATATCAAAAACTATAGTGATACAACCGCAAAATGGTATCATTTATATACCAACCCAAAAACATTTGGTTCAAGAACTGTTTCTTATGAAGAAATGCTTCAATTAGTTATCGGATGGGGAAGATATAGAAAAATTACTCAAGACCCTAAAACAAAAGAATTTCACACTAGAAAAATTGTATTAGAACGCATGTTCAATCTTTTAAAAGGTGCCTCATTACGACCAAATGAATTTGCTGCTTTGTATTGCGCGGCATATAATAACGAAAACAATATACAGAAATTATGTCCTTTTGTAAAAGACAATTATAAAGATCCGATTGCTTGTGCAAACAAAATAATGACTTGGTGTCAAACGGGACCTGCGAATGGCGGAACAAAAGATAGATGTGAATTTGAAGCATTAGTTTATTTGAACCATAATGGTTTTTGTCAGGCAATGTTGGATATGTATACTAAACCACTTAAAAAAACTGGTTGTTCCTGTATAAATGTCGAAGGTGTTGTGGCGAAAACTTTGACAAAGGAAAATTACAAAAAATATTCCGATGATGCAAAAACAAAATATCTATCTGTTGTTTACAAAGGAGGTGTTAGAACTGGCGATATTTGCGATAAAGTAAAAAAATATTTCAAAAATTCTATAGAAAAAACTGATTCTCCTAAAATATCTTTTCAAAAGGAATATGATGAAGCCACAGTTTTATATAGAAATGCCGATTTTCAAGCCGCAATCGAAAAATTTTTAGCACTAAGAACCAAGGGGGCAACTGGGTGCGATTTGTTGAATGATATCGCTATTACTTATTTCAATCTGAAACAATATGATGACTGCATTGATTATTGTAAAAAGGTTCTTCAAACAACTGAAAAACAACAATATGCAAAAGCATGCTTTAATGCGGGTCGCGCATATGAAGCCAAAGGAATGTATGATAAAGCTATCATGAATTATACCAAAGCGTCAGAATATTATTCAACCTATGGGATTAGTGACGAAGATGAAAGTGTCGATTATAAAAAAATATACGAAGCTGCGATACAACGTGCAACAACTGCGAAAAATCAGTCAACTTTGCAAAAAAACGGGGGAAGAAATTAATATGGCTGAAATAATAGATTTATACAATAATGCACGACAACTTGTGACTGCTGCGGATAGAAAAAATCCGATACCAGATGGCTTAAACAAAATATCTGTGCATGTATGGTTTGTAAATAAATACGAACAATTTTTATTACAACAACGCGTTGCTGGGGCAAAAAAGTTTCCAAATATGTGGGGACAAACTGGTGGCGCTTCACAAACTAAAGAAACCAGTTGGGATACTTGCGTTCGCGAATCTGTTGAAGAATTAGGCATAAAACCAAAAATAGAAAATTCTGTTTTGGTTGGGACTTTTAAAAGATTATCTGATTTCGTAGATGTTTGGTTGGTGTATACGGATGTCGAAACCAAAGATTTAAAACTGCAACCAGAAGAAGTTCAAGATGCTAAATGGGCTTCGAAATCAGAAATTCAAGATATGATTGATAAAGGAACATTTATCCCATCCATATTACCCGGATTAAAGATGGTATATAACTATATTGATATGACAAACAAAAAACGCCAAAAATAATTTGACTTTTGTCACGGTAAAATATAAACTATTCTTGCTCTAACAAGAGTTTTGGATGGTTGAAAGCCGCGGTTCAATAGCGACGGTCTTGACTGCGAAGCGAGGTCGAGCAAAACAAAAAGTTTTGCGCAGACCAAAACCGCCAAGGTTTGAAAGACCTGTCGCGAAAGAGTTTTGGATGGTTGGCAGAGCGGTCGAATGCGACGGTCTTGAAAACCGCTGACGGGGCAACTCGTCCGGGGGTTCGAATCCCTCACCATCCGCCACAAAAACAAAACGCCCAAAAGGGCGTTTTATTTTTGTCCCGGATGGTTCGGGACAAAGAAACGCGGACTGGGGTTCGACAAGCAGTAGATTTCACAAGTAAAACGCGGTGAAATCGTCACGGTTGCCGCGCAGCCGGCGCGCAGTGCCGAGCGAGCGAATCCCACTTTTTTATTCCATAAAAATTACACACCCGCATGGGTGTTTTTTTATTTTATAACCCTGATATATTTGTTATCATATTTATGATAAAGGAGAATATTTATGGAAAATTTAGATATCTATGATGAATATATGAATAAGATTGGAACAGAATCTCGTGATATCGTTCACCGAAATGGGCTATGGCATAAAACAGTTCATTGTTGGATGTATGATGAAAATGGTAATATATATTTTCAAATTCGTGCAGATTCTGGTAAATTGTATACTACTGCATCTGGGCATGTATTGGCTGGGGAAACAGTGCGCGATGCGTTTCGACGCGAAATACACGAAGAAATCGGTATTAACACCGATGCATCAAATGCTGTCGCATTAGATATCGTATTTTGGCGGCAAGACAAACCACAAAAAAACTGGCACGATCGTGCATTTGCGCATATTTATGCAAATAAACTGCCGATTGACTTTACAGATTTTCATTTTCAGCCCGATGAAGTTGCTGGGTTAGTTCGTATAAATGCAAAAGATTGCCTTGATTTGTTAATGGATAAATATACTTCTGTACGTGCAATAAAAATTACAGCCAATCAATCGACGGATGTTGATATTACAAAAAACGATTTTCTGGCTGCATCTAATGAAACACCTGTCGTAAAATATGGTTTTGTATTGCAAAGCATCATCCAACAAAATTCGCATATTTAGGTATGGAAATTTGTGCAACAGAATTCTAGCCCGCCATAAAAATTAAATGCCCTTTTGGGCATTTTATTTTTATCACGCATGGTTGGATTTGAACACACGAAACGGGGGTTCGACCCGCAGGCGAAAGGCAGACGGCAGTATGCCGGTGAGCACGAATGAGCCAAGGGGAATGTAGCGCAGCGAAATCAATCCCGAACCCGCCGCCAGATTAAAATTTTAAAACGCCACAATCGTGGCGTTTTTTTTATTGATTAACGTACCATGTGTGTCATATATTTATTGAAATATACCTGTTTCACAGCAGTATTTTTTGCAATTTCTTTTTTCTTGTTTTCTTCTTCTGGTTTCTTTTCGGCTTCTGCTTTTTTCTTTTCTCCCGCTTCTTTCTTATCAGCCAAATACAACACAAGTAACAATGACTTTGGGAACATCTTCTTTTTGTTCTTAATTATCGCTTCATAAGGAAGCGCCTTTGTAAACCCAAAATCTCTTTCAAAATACCTATTCTCTAAATCATGAAATAAAAGAGATGCTTCTTCATACCCATTGTCTGTTGGACTTAAGGCTATACTGCGCCCTGTTCTGTTACTTCCCACTATTAACGTCTCCCTGCCATCACCAAAATTAAGTGTCCAATATACCACAACCTGTGCTACATAATACCACCTAGTGGTGTTCTCAGCGCCAGCTATACTGCCCATATCGTATGCCCAATGATTTTTGCTTAAATACCTCAAAGCTTCATCAAATGGCATTTTTTGTAATTCTTCCTTACTTTTTATTGATTGTTTTCGTTCCAATAATTCATCTAACGACATGTTTTCCACTATATATCTACAAACTGAATATTCGTTCATGTTTTGCAATTGTTCTTTTGTTTTCAATTTTTACCCCTTTTTTGTTTTTCTATGCCATAAATATAACACAAATAAATAAATTGTCAAGTATTTTATAATTTCAAAGTCAAAATTTATTTTTAAAAAATGATTTAATTTAATGCAAATAAAGTACTGATTGCAACAGGTCGTACCAAAGGACGCAAACACAAAGTAAACCCAGAAATTTAGCACCAGCATTAAATTTATAATTCTTGATTTTGCGCGCATCATATTTTATATTACCAATAGACAAAAGGGGCAATACTATGTTTTGGTTTTGGCGCAAAAACAAAGAACCTGTCGCATCTGGATGGATGCCAGAGGTTGATGGACACGAAATTTATTACCACACCTATGGAAATAAAAATGGGGAACCTGTGTTATTATTTCATGGTGGCCCAGGCGGTAGTTCAAAACTTAAACATACGTTGAATTATGATTTAAAAAAATATTATTTAATTTTGTTTGATCAACGTGGTTGTGGAAAATCAAAGTTCAAAGATTTGCTTTACAAAAATACCCCGATGGATGCAGTTGATGATGCTGAACGGTTATTAAAACATTTAAATATATCTGGTAAAATTGTTTCTAATGGTGGTTCTTATGGGTCTTTGTTGGCGATATTGTTCGCAGAAAAACATCCTGAATTAGTATCAAATCTTTGGGTTGCTTCTATATTTTTAGGTCGCAAACATGATGTACAAGATTGGCAAGAAAAAGATGCAATGCGTTTTTATCCTGACTTTATTTCAGAATTAAAAAAGAAGGCTGGAAAAAAAGAAATTTCAGATTACTTTGCCAAAGAATTATTTTCTGGGGATAAAAAACGCGAACGTGATGCATTGAAATACTATGGTTCTTTGGAAGGTATTGTTGGTTCAAAAAATCCTGAATTTAAATTACCTGAAACCGAAGAAGATTATGAAAAAGAATTAAAGTCTTTGAAAATTTATACCAATATGGTTGTTAACAAATTTTTTATGACGGATAATTACATCATAAAAAACGCTAGTAAAATAAAACATATACCAACTGAAATTTTCCATAACAGATTGGATATGTGTTGTCCTTTTGAGCAAGCTTGGGAATTACACAATGCTTTGCCAAAATCAAATTTGCATATAGTCCCTGCGCTTGGACACGGCGGAGAAGAGATGAATAAAATGTTAAAAGATTTTTATAATCACCGATAAAAAAAATGCCCAAACGGGCATTTTTTTATTTTATTTTTTATGTTCTTTTAAATAATCTGTATGAAGTTTGGACCATATCATTAAATCATAAAAATGTCCGTCTAAAAAGACAGGTTGTCTGGATATACCATCCAATATAAAACCTATATTCTTCGCCAATATTTCAGAATCTTTATTTTCTTTGATATTCACACGAGATATTCTGTTAACCTTTAATTTATTAAAAGCGATATCTTCCAGCAAACGAAAAGATTCTTTGGCAAAGCCTTTTCTGCGTGCAGAGCGAATCAACCACACAGTAGAAAATTTTAATGTGCTGGCTTCTTTGAAATAACATAATTTACGAACACCGATAAATTCATTGTTATAAAACATATAAAAAACACAACCATCTTTGTCTTCAAAATCTTTGTAATGATTCATCATATTTAATGTTTCTTTGACAGATTTTGGTAAAACGTGTCTTGGAACCAAAGGCTCATATTTGTAATCTTTTGGATTTTCGTTTTTTAACACATCGTATATCATTTTTGCATTTTGCAAATTTGGAACAAGGTGTTTCAAAACCAATCTATCAGAATGTAAATTTCTTGAAAAATATTTTATCATCGCGGCTTCCTTTGGTTTATTTTATAACTTTAAATTCGTTTAATTCCAACATATCAGTTGGCTTAAAATTCGGCTTTTCTTTCATAAAAAAATCATAATGAATTTTTTTCCAATATTCCAAAGACAAATCACCTTCGCCTTCTATTTTAGCCCATTGTTCATCAATATCACAAAAACGACATTTACGAACATTTGTTATTCTTATTTTTATTTCCCTTTGTTTAGAATCATAGATTATATTTTCTTCACCGATATATGATATTTCATCATCGCTTTCGTATAAACAGCATGTTCCGTGTTTAATCCCTTTGATAACTAAATCAAACAATTCATCGTTATTAAAAGACCATTTTGTTATCATTTGTTCCTGATATTTAAAAAAATGTTTTTCATACATAATCTCGCATTATGATACTTTTCACGCGTTTCTTTATTTTCATCTATTAAATGCTGTCCCACAGATGAATTATCAGATATCAATAAAATTGCAGATGCCGGTTTACCTATTAAATTCATAGTGTTAAAAAATGTTGCTGATTCCATTTCAATAACATTAGCACCCATCTTTTTAAATTCTGATAAATGTTGATATTCGCAAAATATACTGTCCACAGAAATAGGAACGCCTTTGACAGTTTTTATATTTTGGCTTTCGCAAATATTTATAATTTCTTTGTTTAATTCAGGGTTCGAATATGCTTTTTTAAACATATTTTTTGAATCTAGTTTTTCATACAAATACAAAGAAGCGCCATCGCCAGATATTGAATATTCTGGGACAATAACATCGCCCAGATTTATTTCTGGAACCAAAGAACCAGCAGACCCGACAAATACAAATTTATCGCATTTTAATCCATTACAAGAAAGACAAAAATCTACCATATTCGGAGCGCCTATTTTTAACCTGGCATACAAATATTTATGTCCCCGATGTTTTATTACATGGGCGGTTATATCTTGATTTTCAGATACTAATTTTATATCCGTTTTTTCATCATCAAAAATCTTATATACATCCCATGCAGGCGCGACAAAAACACAATCAAAATGTTCAGATGAATCTATGCCATACACACTTTTTAAAATATCATCTACATTAGAATATTGTTTAAATAATTTTATAATATTATTCATATAAAAACCTTTATTTATTTTTCCGCATCGCACAAATAAAAACAATCACACCCACAATAAACATTAAACCTGAAAGCATTTGTCCCATAGTCAATCCCCACGAAGTCAAGAAACCAATTTGTGCATCAGGCTGACGAAATTGTTCACAGAAAATTCTGAACACAGCATAAAACATACAAAGCAGACCACTTATTGCGCCGGGCTTTGTTTTAAGATTTGTTTTTGTATACATCAACCACATTATTAAAAACAAAACCAAACCTTCGAGTGTAGCTTCGTAAAGTGGACTTGGGTGGCGTGGATATTCTGGTCCACCAACAAAAATCACACCCAACGGTGAATTTGTTATTCGTCCCATTACTTCCATATTTATAAAATTGGCAATACGCCCCAATCCTAATCCCACAGGAACGACTACGGATAAAACATCCAAGATTCTAAATGTATTACGCGCAATAGATTTGTCTGAAAATTTGTTTTTATAAACAAATAGAAATGTTGCGAAAATTACACCCAACAGACCACCATGAAAACTCATTCCCCCATGCCAAAGCATAAATATTTCCAATGGCTGTTCTATGAAATAAGGCAAATTATAAAATAAAACATACCCAAGCCGTCCACCCAAAATTACACCCAACACAATATATGTTAAAAAATCATCCAATTGTTTTTTAGACAAACAAATTTCTGAATCTTTGTTTTTTGTTAAATACTTAAACAAATAATAACCAATAACAAAACCTGCGATATAAGCCAGTGCATACCAACGAACCGGTAAACCAAACACAGAAAAAGCGACAGGGTTAATCGGATTTAAAATCATAGCCATAACAAATATTCCTTTTTGAATATTTTATTATGAAAATGTTGCAATTTTCAACCAAAAATTAAAGTCGCCAAATCGGCGACTTTAAATTCATTTGAACACAATATATTATCCGTTTGTGCGCGCTCTTTTGTGTTCTTCTGTCATATAATTGTTGATAGTATTTTCGAACATTTGTTTAACCGCTGCAACTTTAATTGCTTTTACAGCATCATCACATTGTTTTCTGAATCTTTTATCATCGTATTGACGAAGAAAACCACTAAGATTGTTGTCTATGATTTCATCACATTTCTTCAATCTGTTAATTTGGGCATCATCAGCTTTGCCACCAGCTTGTCTTATTTCGTCGTTTATTTCTTGTTTGTTCTCATAAGCTTTAATCACCCAAGTGCACATAATTTCAAGTGTTTTTGCTTTTTGAGTGGCAGAATTATAAGGATTATCCCAATATGCTGTACTTGTTCTTTCTGGTACACCATAACCTTTATTTGTTTTAGGCATTTATTACTCCCTTGTTGTTTTTTATTACCCTTTTATTATATTGACAATTTTTCATTTGTCAAGCATACGTATTAAAAAATTTAAAATTATATTTTTTATATCGCTTGAATTATTACCCATCGTGTATTATATTTCGCATAGAACAACTTTAAATAACAGGAGAAAACTATGAAAAGGATTGCTTCAAAAGTCAGTGGTGGCATTGAATCGTATCTTAGAAAGATATTTGGATTAATGACGGCTGCTGTTGGTGTGACTGCGTTAACTACTTTTATTATGCTGATTTCTGGCGCATGGGCTGCGTTGATTAGTCATGGTGGATTATCAATCACTTATTACATAATCGTATTTGGTGGTTTTGCTTTGTCTATTTGGGCGCAAATGCGCGCATTTTCCATGCCACCAGCTACTGCGAAACTATTACTGTTTTTGTATTCTGTATTGATGGGCATTGCATTGACCCCTATGATTTTGGTTTCCAGCGGTATATCCATAATAATAGCTCTGATATTAACGATGGTAATGTTCGCTTGTATGGCTTTGTTTGGCTATAAAACGGCAAAAGATTTGTCTTTTTTGGGCACATTTTTATTTATGGGTATGATTGGCTTAATCATCGTTGGTATAGTTTCTATGATTATGGGACCTTTGGGTGTCGTGTTTAATCAAATTGTAAGTTTAGTTGGCGTGTTAGTGTTTGCTTTGTTTACTGCGTATGATATGCAATATTTAAAAAATGCGTACTATGCGATTGGTGATGGCGAACAGAAAAATCAATTGGCTGTATTGGGCGCATTACATATGTATATTTCATTTGTAGCGATATTTCAATATTTGCTGGGATTTTTAAACAGTCGTGATTAATAAGTGGTAATAAAAGGAAAAGAAAATGGCTTATAAAATAGATAAAACAAAATGTATTGGTTGTCATACTTGTATGGGGATTTGTCCTGCGATGGCTATATCTGATGCTGGTGATGGAAAATGCCAGATAGATAAAACAAAATGTATGGGTTGTGGGACTTGTGCTACTGTGTGCCCAGTAAATGCGATTGAACCAGATTTATAAACAGGGGTTAAAAATGCCAGCAAAATCAGTTAATGATATAGTTGCACTTTGCAAAAGACGTGGATTCATATTTACAGGTTCTGAAATTTATGGGGGCCTTGGCGGCGCATACGACTACGGTCCATACGGTATTGAATTGATGCGCAACATCCGTAACGCTTGGTGGAATACCATGATTTATTCCAGAAATGATATCGAAGGGTTGGATGCTGCTGTTATAACTAACCGTTTAATGTGGAAATATTCTGGCCACGAAGGAAGCTTTTCTGACCCGCTGGTTGAATGTAAAAAATGCGGTGCACGCATGCGTCAAGATAAAATGAAAGACCAAACAAAATGTGATAACTGTGGCAGTACTGATATAACAGAACCACGCGCATATCAATTGATGATGGGGTTGTCTATTGGTGCAACTGCGGATGGCGCAATAAATGCTTATTTGCGTCCTGAAACAGCAACCACAACTTATGTCAATTTTAAAAACGTGCTGGATTCGAAACCACATAAATTACCATTTGGAATTGCTCAGATTGGAAAATCTTTCCGTAATGAAATTTCTCCACGTGGTTTTGTCTTTCGTATGCGCGAATTTGAACAGGCTGAAATGCAATATTTTGTTAATCCTAATGAAGATGAAAAATATTTCGAATATTGGAAAAAACTGCGTATGGATTGGTGGATAAACGTTTTGGGAATACCAGCTGAAAAATTGCGTTTTCAACCACACGAAAAATTGGCACACTATGCCAAAGCAGCAGGCGACATAGAATACGAATTTCCAGATGGTTTTGATGAAGTGGAAGGTATTCACAATCGTCAAGACTTTGATTTGGGTTCACACACAAAATCGCAAAATGAATTTAAATTGTCTGCAAAAGTTATGGAAAACAAAGATTCCACAACTAAATTGTCTTATAGCGATGCACAAACAGGTGAAAATTTTGTTCCATATGTAATTGAAACAGCAATGGGAACTAATCGCGCGATGTTTACTGTTATGTTAGAAGCGTACGAAGAAGAAGATTTAGGGGACGGTAAATCACGTACTGTGTTAAAATTAAAACCTTGGCTGTCACCGGTCAAAGCGGCGGTTATACCACTTGTCCGTAATGTTCCAGAAATCGTAGATTTATCAAATAAGTTGGTTGATGATTTACGCAAACTCGGCATTGGTAGAATTGAACTGGAAAATTCTGGTAATATCGGCAAAAACTATCGCAGACACGATGAAATCGGGACACCGGTTTGTATAACTGTTGACCATCAAACTTTGGAAGACGGCACAGTCACATTACGTTATCGTGATTCTATGGAACAAGTTCGCGTTAAAACAGAAGATGTGCCAAAACAATTATTGGAAATTGTAAGACAATAAAAAACGCCCAAACGGGCGTTTTTTATTGTTAATTATTTTCTTTCACGTTCATATTCTTGTTCACGTTCTTTTGTTTTTTGTTGCACCGGCATTGTGTTAGTGAATTCCCGCTTTTCAACATAACAAGTATCTGGATTAGAAACCAGATTCATTATAATATCTCTGCCCTGTTTTATTTTTTCTTTTGCTTCTGTTTCTAATTCAATTTGATTTTGGGGTGGACATTTAAAATATTCGTTTGAATGTATACTGGCGCCCATTGTTTTTAAAGTATTTTTTCTAAAATCAAAAACAGCATTATGCAAATAATCTATGACGTAATTTTTGTCAGGCAAAGAAAATACAAAACTTAACATATTATCAAGCGCGCTGCGCCATGCTTCTGCCAACGTCACATTTTGCATCCATTGCAACAAAGACAACCCTTGGAACATTTGATTAAAAGCAAAATCTATTTGAGCCTTGCTGGTGTCGTTTATAACACACTTTACAAAGCCTTCTACATTTTCACCTGAAATTTTAGCAAACAATTTTTCTTTATCGAAATTCATTTAAAATCCTTTTTATTAAGCTGCATATTGATACGTTTGTTGCGATGACAATATTTGCAATAATTTTTGAGTTTTCTGATTCGCGATATCGAATTTTTTAGCGACATCTGGTTTTGTAATACTTTGTTCTGGCGCGAATCTTTTATACGTATCTTCCAGCGCATCTTTATGTGTTTTCAAATCTTTAACCCCCATTTCAAAAAATATTTTTTTCAAGCGCTCATCCAATTTTGCATCAACATTTGGATTAGTCATTATTGTTTCTGCCATTTCTTTGCGAAATCTAGCGTGTATTTTCACCAATTCAGCATTAACAGGATGACCCACCTGTTTAGTTTTAGTGGCGATAAAGGCATCCATTTGTTCCAGCCCTTTTTGCCACGATACACCAAGGGTTTTACCCTGTCCCCAATTTATTGAAACAAAACCGAAATACATCCAAGTATAATCGTTTTCTAATTTTTTAATTTCTTCAATTGATAATTTTTTTACTTTTTTATTAACCAAACCACCCATCATAATGATTTGTTTTTGTTGTAGTTCAAGGTTTTTCATATCATTTTGAAGTACTTGTTTCATGGCGGACTCCTTTGATTTTCTCGGGCTTTCCGTCCCTTCCAAAACATATATAGTGATGGACTTTCATATTTCAAGTTCTTTGTCAAGATAATTTATATTTTGACATATCTTCACAAATAGTTAAAAATAAGCACGTTATATCGCAAAGCGTACTGTTGCCAATAATGGGCGGTATGGATATAACACCAATCTTGCCAATAATGGGGGTTGGTTATTTCATCAAATAAAAAAGGAGAAATGGATGAAAAAGTCTTTGAAGTGTTTGATAGCAGCAACGGCATCTGTTATTTCAGCAGAAGCATTTGCAGCATCAAATATGGAAAATCCACTTTACATGCCTAAAAACCGTGAAGTGTATTTAAAAACTGGCGCGGCTGTTATGTATAAAAAAACAGACAACACGCCTGCATTACAAAAACGTGGTTTAGCGCACACAGAAGAATTCCCTGTATGGCGTTTTACCGAAGATTTGGGTTATGGTATTACCGATAGATTGGCTTTGATTGGTCGTTTTGGTTATACTCATGACGATGATATTGACCGCAAGGGTATGCATCGTGGCCGTTTGGGTGCGATGTTCCGTGTTTTAGAAGAATCAGATCCATTTGTTTTAGATTTGTATTCCGAAGCATTTTTGTCTGGCGTATCACAGATGAAAGGATCTTATTCTACTAATGGATTCAAATTTGATAACTATTCAAATGGTCGTTATGGGATAATCTTTGGAACACGTTTTGGTAAAACATGGGACAAATTTACCGTGGCTGCACATTTAGAATATTTGCAAACATTTGGTAATCATAACAATAAAATCGGAATTGATCAAAGTATGCAACCATTATTGGGTAGAACTGCATTGGGTCCATACCAATATTTGACTATGGCAGATTTGGGATTTCCTGATGAAATATCTGTAAATTTAAAATCTACACACGAAACATGTGCTGGATTTGATACAGCTTATCAATTCAACAGCAAATGGTCGGTTGGTGCAGGCTTTGAATATTACGAACATCATGACAATGGTGTAAAAAGTATTCATACAGATTTAGCAGATTTGTCTGCGAATCCTACTTTGAACGCTCTGCAACAAGGTGTGGTCGAAGGATTGTTGAAAAATACCGAAAACATGAAAGACGGTTGGGATGAATATGTGTTGAAATTGAATGTTGCAAATCAATTGAATGATTCTATGCAATTGACTTTGTTTACAGAATACACATTTGATGATTCTCATTCTGGCTCTCAAAACGGAACTGATATCAAATGGGAAACTGGGGTAAGATTTAACGCCAGATTCTAAATTTAACAAAAAAAAATTAACTTATATTGGACAATTTGCACCCATTTTTGGGTGCATTTTTTATTTTGTTAAACAAATGTTATTTTAATGCTTTTTTTAAAGTCCTTTTTATGATATAATATTCACAAAGGAAGTTTAAGGAAAGATGAAGAAAACCAAGTTTCTTGCGGTGTTGACTGGGATTGTGTCTATGTCACCATTTGTGGCAGATGCGGCTTATCCAGTATACAATCCACAGCAAATGGCACGCCAAGGTTATGTCATTAATACTGCGCAATATCCAACTCAGATAACAGGACAGAAAACAAATATTACTTCACAACAATTAGTGGCTGCATCGGCTGCAAATGGTCGTCCGATTAGTGCAACAAATCCGAATCGTATTACTGGCGCACTGCCACGTGTCGGTTCTTCGGCAACAAATGCAGGTCGTCAATATTATCAATCTGCTGATTACGACAGATTGGCGGATAGTGGTTTGTACATCGGTTTGTCCGCTGGATACAGCATGATGGTCAACGGAAGTATGTCTGCAGATTATGCTGGTGAAGATAATGCGTTTTTTGCACCAGGGTCTTTCCGCGTGTCTGATTTTAAATCTGATACAGTTATCCCATTTCAAATTTCTGTCGGTGCCGCAATTAACAGTGACATCCGTGTAGATTTTTCATTTTTACGCTATTCAAATATATCTTATGCTGTAAATGCTCAAACATCTCAGGGTGATGGTAATTATACTGATGCAAAGGTCAGCGGTGGCGCAATTACTTCGAATTCTACGATGTTAAATGTTTATTATAACATTGATTCATTTACCGGCTATGTTGCGGGCGGTTCATTGCGTCCTTATGTAGGGGCTGGTGTCGGTATTTCTTTGAATACCATATCTGATTATGTTGTTTTTGATAACAGTTTTTATGACGAAACTGATGGTTTGGGACCGGGCAGCGTACCATCTGGTGGTTTGACTGGGATTTCAGATGTCTATGGTTATCATAATGGTGGCACAACTGAACAATTGGCTTTTGCTCTGGAAGGTGGTGTGACAACGTCTATGAGCGAAGGGTTAAAATTAGATTTCTTTGTTCGTTATGCTAATTTGGGCAAAGTTAAAACATCTGGTTCAATCGTTGTATCACAAACAGAATGGTTAAGTGATGGTTCTGGATACGATGATGGCGAATACGAAGCACCTTATGATAGTGTATTCCATTATACCAATTGGACAGAAAGTGGCAGATTAAGTACTTTGGACGTCGGTGTCAGATTAAGATTGGAATTTTAGTAAAAGATGAGAGAGAGAATTTGTAAAATATCTTTGTTTTCTGCGATTTTGGCATGCGTTGCGACTATGCCATTGGATGCTGCTGTGAAAACAAAGAATTCAAATCGTTCTTATGCCGGGGGTTATCAACAAGTTAACGCGATGCGTCAACAACAAGAATACGCAGCCAATATGGCTGCCGAGGCTGCTGCAAATTTGCCTGTGGCGGTTGACGATGAAAATTTGGCCAATGCTATTGCAAATAATGAAGCTTCTGCACCAAGTGTTTCAGATTTAGAAGCTTGTTCTATGATTTATTCAACAGAACCCAAAGGTAATGTTAAATGGGGTGTTCCTGAATCTGGGTCGCGTCAGGGTCAAGAACCGCAATGCGTTGCTGTGGTAGAATTAAAGGATGCTAATACTAATGCAGTATTGGCGACTACGACTGTCGCTGTGGACGATTCTATGAAATGCAATATAGATTTTTTCCCAGAATACAGTTATAACATGACTGCTTTGGCAAATGTCACATTGCCTGCTGATAACGAACCTACGATGAAAGACGTCGAAGCCGCGATGAACCAAGAACAAAAACAAAATGCGGGATTGAAAATCGCTGCGGGTGCAATTATCGCTGGTGTTGCGGGAAATTTGTTGGCCCCGAAAACTGCGGGCAAATCAGATAATAAAAAATCCAAAATTAATATTCCATTGGGTATGGGTGGCACACAATTAAAAGATACTGCTATTGGTGCAGTAGCTGGTGCAGGCATCATGGCAGCCAGCACATATTCTGGAAAAGTTGCCGGGGATACTATAAAATCAACTGCTGTAAACGCTGCATCTGGTATGATTATCGGAAATATGAAAGCTGGTATGTCTGGTGGTCAAGACATATTGGCAATAACCAAGTGTTCTGTGGGTGAAAAAGGAAATGAAAAAGAATACGACTGTGTAATCGGTAATTTTGAAAGATATGGTGCTGACTTTCAAGTTGACGGTAAAGGTATAGAGGTAACAAGTGGTGACAATAAAGAAGACAGCGATATATGTGGTGCTAAATCTAGTTGTGATACTAATGATGACAGTAAAAAGCCCCGTTATTTTATTAGTATAAAAGGAACCACACTACAAAAATGTTGTGTATGTGGTAGTGCTGCAAATATCTATACCTGTGTATCTGCCAATAAAAAATTGGCTAATATGACCGTTGCCGGAAGGAAAGATGATGGCACAATTCAATGTAGTGGTAATATTGGAAATACAACGATTCCAATGGATTTAAACAAAGCGACCCACGACAGCCAATATATTACAGCTGGTACCAATTTATTCATTATCAATCAAGATACAGATAATTCAAAGAAATTTACGCTTATTTCAGACAATGCTAATGCAGGCGACAATTCATATTTTGCGCTTTGTGGTGCGAAAGAGTTATCTAGTACAACGATGGCTTATGCAGTATTCGAAAATGGTTTAAAAAACAAGATGTTTGGTTACGAAGCCAAAGATTGGCAAGATATCATAAAAGACAACCAACCAACGTATTACAAACGTAATTCTAGTGGTAGCGTTGGTGAAAAAATTGATTTTAAATCAGGGGAAGGCGATTTTAAACCATCAACACGCGATGCAGAAGATGGTGGCATAGTTGATTTGTCAAACCAAGCCAGAACCAAAGGCACTCTGGTTGGAACTGGGGTCGGTGGCGCTTTGGGTGGTTTCGCAGGATACCAAGGGGCAAAATCAGAAGTAAGTGAACGTTGGACCGCCGCGGTACGTGAATATAACGATTCTTTATCTAATTTTGTATGTATGTCTGGCAGACGCTGGTTATCAATGTATAATTCAGAAGTGCTTATACAGTCTCAAAATCAGCAGCAACAATAATTTTCCTTTTTCCTTTCTGTTCCCTGTTATAAACAGGGAATATTGTTGCTTGATTCAAATTATTATTTATGTTTATAAGCTAATACTAATGGTACAATTTTATCACGATACTGAAGCGGAATCTTTTCAATCGGTATAATCAGAGAATTCTTTTGCCCAGCCGACATCTTGGGTAATTCTTCACCGTTTTTGGCATTTACTATCTTATCCAAAACCACAGAAACTTTGTCTGTTGTATATGGCAAGATAAAATGAACTGTGTCGCCCTGCTTTATTTCATTTCGTAATTCAAATGTAATATTTTTATCGTCAACAGCCGTTATCACGCCTGCAGCCTGCCAATCTGACACAGAATGTGTAGAATCATAATCGTGCGCATCTGGTGGAACCGGCCCATCAAAGAACGCCTGCGTATATCCACGAGATTCTAATACATTCAAATCGTCCATAAATGGCGCTGGGTCAAAATTATCAGGATCGCGCGCATACGCATCCAACGCATTACGATACGCACGCACAACCGAACCTACATAATATTCGCTGCGGTTGCGCCCTTCGATTTTAAGGCTGTCTGGATGCGATTCTATGACTTCTTTTAAACGTGGCATTAAACACAAATCTTTGCTGTTCATAATATAAGCACCACGATCGTCTTCTTCGATTGGCATTTCTATCCCAGATTCTTTTTCACGCAAAATCACGTCGTATTTCCAACGACATAACTGCGCACAAGCCCCCCTATTAGAAGCACGACCTGTGATATAATTCGACAATAAACAACGCCCTGAATAAGACATACACATCGCACCATGGATGAATATTTCAAGTCCTATGTCTGGGCACTGTTCACGTATAGATTTAAATTCATTATGAGATACTTCGCGCGCCAAAACACATTGCACAGCGCCCGCATTTTGCCAAAACTTAACCGTTGATGCAGAACATATATTCGCCTGAGTCGATATATGTATCGGAATATCAGGATGATGTTGCTTTACCCACATTAAAACGCCTGCATCTGAGATAATAAGCGCGTCTGGGCGCAAATAATTTAACACTTCGGATACACGCCCCATGTTTTCATAATCGCGGTCGTGTGCGAATAAATTAAACGCCAGATAGACTTTCTTGCCATATTGATGCGCCAAATCTATGCCCTGCTTTACTTCGTCCACAGTAATCTTGGCCCGCGCACGCATTGAAAAACCGGGTAGACCTGCATAGATTGCGTCCGCTCCGTAAAGAATCGCGGTTTTGAACGCATCCAGCGTGCCACCCGGCGCCAAAAGTTCAGGCAATTTTACCATATCTATCAAATATTATCTGCCATCGTTTTCTGCTTCTACGACACGATATATCTTAGTCAAAGAAGAAGGATTTCCTTCGCAATATTTATCACCCATTTCAGGTGTCGGACGGTATTTTTCACCTTTTTTCAAATAAATCGTACCAGGTTTTTCAGCTTGATCAGCAGTTACAACACGATATGTTTTTGTTTTCTTAGGTTTAAACCCAACTTTTTCAGCTGGTTTTTCATTCGGAGCAATATCTATACCATGTTTTGCGATTTCTTCTGGGGTCATTTGGACTGTGTCTTCTGCCTGGGCTTCTGGTTGTGCAGGTTGAACCTGAGCAACAGTATTCATAGCGTTTTTTGTTGTATCAGCAGCAGCTTCAAATTGAGCCTTTTTTCCTGCATTTTTACCGATAAAAAATGCACCACCGACAAGCAAAGCCGTACCAAGCAAAACAGTAGCCACTATCACCGCACCCTTGTTCATTTTAGCACTAGATGTTGATTCTGGTTTAGAAACAGGTTCTGGTTTAGAAACAGGTTCTGGTTCAGAAACAGATTCTGGTTCAGACACAGATTCTGATTCAGACACAGATTCTGATTCAGAAACAGATTCTGATTCAGAAACAGATTCTTCACGTGTTTCTGCTGGTGTTGATTCAGAAACAGATTCTGATTCAGAAACAGATTTTGATTCAGACACAGATTCTGGTTCAGAAACAGGTTCTGGTTCAGAAACAGATTCTGGTTCAGAAACAGGTTCTGGTTCAGACACAGATTTTGGATCACCAGTAATTATTGTAAAATCTTGCACTTCTGGTGTTGGTTCAATTATACGATCAAATTTTTCATTCACGATTTTTTCTCTGTATAAACGTTCAAAGAAAACCCGTATCATATAATCAGGGCAACCAAATTTTTTATCAATAGCATTATAAGAATCTACGCTATCATCATATTCTGATGAACACACATAAGATTTTACTTTTTGATACAAGGCTTCTTCTTCTTTTTCTGACATCTGACGCAAATACCAATACTTTTTACCTTCTGTATCCGTGGTAGCGCTAAATGAAGGGAGTTTACCTTCTTTAATCGCACGCTCAATTAAAGCGATTGCTTTTTCTTGGTCAACCCCAAATTTTTCACTAATTGCTGATGGATAAAACCAAACGTAAGATAATGCGAACTTCACAACTTCTTCATACAATTTTTTTTCATTTCTTATTTTATTTATAAAACCTTTTATTATTCCCATTTTTATGCTCCTTTGTTTATCTTTATACACAAAATATAATACAAAAATTCAAATTGTCAATACTTTTGTCAAAAAAATTATTTTTATTTATTTTGCTTTAAAGATATACACTTCTATATTCATATATATTATAGCAAATTTTACCACAAAATCAAATTTTCAGCGTATTTAGGAATACTATAAAAAAAATGGGCACATTGCCCATTTTTTATTACAAATTCTTTATAGAATCTAATGCTTGCGACATTTGTGAAGACTGTTCTTTATGCAGCCGTTGAACCACATCTATTGTATCTTGCATATTTTTGGTCGCTTTTTTCATTTCTTTGGCTTGTGCTTTCTTTTTCAAATCAGCTTTTTCTTTATCACGCATCAAATCTAACAAGTCATTACACAACTTTAATCTGGATTCATTTATTTTTTCAGCACCTTCATAATTCAATTCGCAATCTATATATGCCAGTTTATTGCCAGATTTATCTTTTACCATAATATCTTTGATTTTACCTGGGGTGAATTCTTTTGGCAGATTAGTCCATTTGGTGTCATAAAAAGATACCTTTACATCAAAATTATCAAATTGAAATAATTTGCGTTCCAAAAACTTTGTACCAGGATTTCTACAAGAATGCACTTTTTTTGAAGCTTTAACCTTTTTGGTTAATAATTCAAAAAACTGTTTATCTTTGTTAAGAACTTCTTTCAAAGCAATTTTTTCTTTTAATGACATTATCCGTCCTTTTAGTTGTTAATGTATGCTTGATATTATAGCACATAATAAAAAAGATGCAAATTTGTGAAAAAACTGCTTGATTTTGGAAAATAAAACATATAATATGAAAGCACCTTGCCGGTTTAGCTCAGCTGGTAGAGCATCTGATTTGTAATCAGAGGGTCGTTGGTTCAAGTCCGACAACCGGCACCACGAAAAATTGTTAGCCCACACAACAAAGTGTGGGCTTAAAATTTTTCAGCCTATCTCGGCAAAGCGAAGCGTAGACGGATGTCGCGCCGTAGCAAAGCGTAGCGGACTTTATTTTTTCTTTTTGGTATCTATTTTTTTTATTACATCCAATACATCATCAAAAACTTCGGTGGTTTTAGGGTGCGTTGTTGCGAATTTTTGTATCCCCATTATAATTGCTGTGGTTATCAATCTTTCTATATCCTGTTTTGATATGATTTCATTTAAAATGCTTTTAATTGTAGGGTCTTGTTTTACTTCACATTTATTAGGACAAAAAAGCCGTGATATTTCCGGTATCCACCAACAAAACAAACCAAACAAACCCGGCAACATCACGCACATCAAAAAATACTTATAATTGTCAGTATCGCAAAAGTTATAATTAAAAAGCGCAATACAATAATCGTGTATCTGCAATACTGACAACATTACAAATTCATATAAAACCAATACCGTTATAAAAATTTTTATCTTGCGCATGTTTTTATTATAACGGCGATTAAATTGAAAAATAACAGGACACTTTTCCAACAAAAAACCGTCCAAACTGGACGGTGTATTTAATCTTGACTATTTTTTTGCACGGCGTTCGCCACAGATTCTATTTGCAACAATTGATTTTCCAAAGCTGCACGTTCCGAAGTTTTATAACCAGTTTCAGATTCTGTTTTTTTTACCGAGCTTGGCTCTTTTGTGATTTCTTTCTTTGCAACCGCAGGATTAATCAGATTAGCGTGTTGTTTTTGGTCTTGTTCTGTATCTTTTTTTAACAATTTGCTGTTCCCAAAAAAGAACCAATCATCTATCTTAACGGCTGTCAATTGCATAACTGGGCGCGTTCTTGCATCTGCAATCCATGTTGGCAGACCACGTGGAACATCAGAATAATACCACAACATTATCCAATATACAAAACCCATAACGATAATGCTGCGTATAATGCCGAATAAAACACCCAAAGTCTTATCAACAACGGATAAAAAGCTGTCTTGGATTCTTTCGCGAATCTTGTGATTTATAAAACCAACTATGACCAAAATCACAAAGAATACTATAAAATAAGATGCGACCAAAGTGACAACTGTAGAATCTGGCACATTAAACCATTTCTGCAACTGAGTGTCCAAATACGGCGACACGAATCGTGCAGAAACCGCAGCAACCACCCATGACAACGTAGCAATCGTTTCATACACCCCACCACGAATCGTTGCCCAAACAGTAGATGCCAAAATAACTACTATGTAAATATAATCTAAAACAGTTAAATCAAACATCTTTACGACCTATTTTTGTTTCTTAAACACAACAAAAGCCAATCCAAGAATCAACAAGATTGCAAAACCGACCAACATTGATGTTTCAGCCGATTTTGCAAAGCTGCTATTTAATTTTTTTTTACAGGTTCTTTTTCAGATATTGCATTTTTTCTATCTGCATGTGCAGCAACAAAGGCAGCTTTATCTTTTGCCATTTCAGCCTTGTTCGCAGCAACAGCTGTTTTTTGTGCATCTGTCAAATCAACTTCGATAGCGGAACGCAATTCGCCCTGCATAGCATCGGAATAACCCTGAAAACATTTGTATCCGTCTTTTACATTCATATCACCGATAATGATAACTGGAACCCCACCTTTTTGATAGCCGCATTTAAAAAGTGCATCAACAAAAGCCTGACGATTATCAACGTTTGTGACATTGATTTCAGATACTTTTAAATCATTATATTCATATATCAATGTAGAACTTATAAAATCACGGGCATGATGACAATGTGGACATGTTGGCGCATAGTATATTGAAATATCGCGCGCATTAGCACCACAAATAAAAAAACATCCCAACAAAGCAAACATTATTTTTGATATTTTCATAATAAAAACTCCTTTCTTGTTTCGTGAAATGATTATAGAAAAATTGCAAGAATAAATGCAAGCACTTTTTGTTTTTTTCTTGATAAAAAAACACTAAACTATTAAAATATTTTCATCAGGGAAAAGAGATGACTTGTAATCGCTTTTTTTTACGTTCAGTTTTTGTTGCTGGAATATTGTTTTCACAGTATGGTGACGTCTTTGCGTGGACTTTGATCCCAGGAACAATGAGCACAAACAATCAACAAATGATTAATGCCCTTGCAGCGACTACTTTTTCATCAGAACCCACTGGAACCACCGTCACCATTTGTCCAGAGGGACAATATGTTTACAAATGCGGTAATTATCGTGTCGGCTTTAATTGGTTGAAATCAGCAACATTTCCAACACAAGATAACAATAACAATAACAATAACAATAACAATAACAATAACAATAACAATAACAATAATTCAGTAAGTATTGATACAGTTACTACAAACAATTACTATATTAATGGTACTACTCTTGAATTATTTGAGCAAATGCGAAAGTTTTTTAACCAAGCTTCAAACGATACTATTGAAGACATTAATAGCTTGCAGGTGCAAGCTACAGAATATAGACAAGACCGCGAGCTTATTTTAAACAGTTTATGTCATCCATCAACGTCTAGTATATCGTGTGCATCATGTCCAAATAGCGCAACCGTTGAAGCGACTACTGTTGAATTAGATGGAAACAATCAAACAATTGAAAGATCGTGGAATTTTCATACAATCGCGGATTGTTATATGGAAGAATTTACAGATTCTACCGGAACGTATAATTATGTACAGCCCAGCACAAACAACGACTCTGCAAAATGTTATTACACAAACACCAACCCAGATGCGCTTAGTATTTTAAACGGTGATGCCATTGGAAATTTTGTTCCGGGGCTTACAATTGGGACTATTAATGTTCAAGAAGCGGTAGTGGCTATACCAATGACAAAAACTATGTCGCCACGCTAGTGACTGTGAGCGAATATGTGCAAAAGAACACTTATGATAAATAAAACTGTGATGACTGATAAAATTATTTTTTGTGTTTTATGAGATTTTTCTTCTTCACATTCTGCACATGGACAATCGTGAAAAACCAAAACCCAAGATAAACCCAACATCAAAGCAGAAAAAACAAACAGCCATGGTTCTATCCATTCTGGAATAAACGAAGAATGAGCAATTTCAGGCGCAAACAAACCTATCAAAGACAAAACTATTGGCAAAACGCAACAAAACAAATGTGGCAATATTGATGCAACTATTCCAATTTTAACTGCTTTATTTTTCATCGTTTATCCTTTTTAGTTTTCTCGTTTTGACGTGGCGCGACATCTGTCTTCACTTCGTTACGCCGAGACAGGCTCGATTTTCGCTCGACACAAGTGTCTGTGCGCAAATTTGTAATTGCTTGAACTTCATTACATTCGTTCTCGCATACAAATTTTGCTAATCGTGCGCGTTGCGCGCGATAACCAAAACAATCTTGTGTGCTTTCCGTCCGCCTTCGCTGTGCTTAATATCGTATTATTAATATCAATCATTATTAATTATCTTCGATAAATGCTCAGCTACGGCGCGACACTCGATTTTGCTAATCGTGCGCGTTGCGCGCGATAACCAAAATCGGTGGCGTCCCCAGCAGAACTCGAATCTGCATCTAATCCTTAGGAGGGATTTGTTCTATCCGATTGAACTATGAGGACAGCAGAAAGCATTCTACACCAATAAAAAAATAAATCAACATTTAGTAATTGCAATATTAAAAAGGACTTGTATAATATCATAAAAACAAAGGATTTAATTATGGCTACTGTGACAAGATTAGATTTAGCAAATGCTTTACGAGACCGTTTTGGTTTATCTGCTGCTGATTCCTATAAAATGATAGATATTATTTTTGATGAAATAGAACAATCTTTGATTAATGGCGAAGATGTCAAAATAACTGGATTCGGAACATTTAAAATATTGTCTAAATCTGCACGTATCGGACGCAATCCAAAAACTGGTATCCCGGCGGTTATATCTGCACGTCGTGTGGCAACTTTTCGTCCAAGCACAACTTTTAGAAAAACAGTTGCTTTGAAATAATTATTTTAAAAACCGCCGTTATGGCGGTTTTTAAATTTACCATAATTTTACACGCTTTTCAGGTGCAACATACAAAGCATCATTTTCATTAATATTGAACGTTTCGTACCAAGCTTCTACATGTGGCAAGATACCATTTACACGCCAACGCCCTATTGAATGTTCATCCATTTTTGTACGACGTAAAATTTCTTCATCACGAATATTGGCTGTTTCTGTCATAGCATAAGCAATAAAAAATCTTTGGTCCGCAGTAAAACCATTTGCATCTTCTGATTTTTCACCAAACTTTTTATACGCATCAAAAGCAATCGTAATACCACCATAATCTGCCAAATTTTCACCCAATGTAAATTCACCATTTGCATGAGTGTTCGGCGCAACCAAAATATTATTAAAATGTTCTTTCATAATATTTGTGCGTTCTGTAAATAATGTAGCATCTGTTTCATTCCACCAATCTTTCATATTGCCGTCTTTGTCAAAATGTCTTCCCTGGTCATCAAAGCCATGTGTCATTTCGTGTCCAATCACAGAACCAATCGCACCATAATTAAACGCATCATCCGCATTCATATCAAAGTATGGGTACTGTAAAATCCCAGCAGGAAAACATATTTCGTTTGTAGATGGATCATAATAAGCATTTACTTCGTGAGCATTCATATACCAAATAGTTGGGTCTTTTTCTTTGCCTGTTTTTTCCAACCAAAAAGCATCTTCAAAAACACTAACACGCATCATATTTTCAAACAAAGAATCATTTTTGATTTCCAACTTTGAATAATCGCGCCATTTATCTGGGTATCCGATTTTTGCCTTGAACGTATGAAGTTTTTTTATTGCTTGTTCTTTTGTATCATCACTCATCCAAGTCAAATTTTGAATTCTTGATTCATAAGCACGTTGTAAATTTTTTACTAAATTTTCCATACGATGTTTTGCTTGTTTTGAAAAATATTTTTGCACGTATAATTGTCCAACCATTTCACCCAAAGAACCGTTTATCATGCTAACCGCCCTTTTCCAGCGTGGTTTAGGTTCTTTTTGACCGCCCATTTCACGATTGTAAAAATCAAATGCTAAATCATAAGTTTTGTCGTCCAAAAAAGACGCTGATTCATTAACAATTTTAAACTTTAAATATGTTTTGATTAAATTCAAATCCGTATCATTAATAATCGCGACTGATTCTTTGATAGGTTCAATCTGAGCTATATTCAAATATTCAGGTCTTACGCCACGCGCATCAAAATAAATATCCCAATCAAAACCAGTAAATTCATCTTTGAATTCACTATATGATTTTTTATGGTAATTAGCCAATGGGTCACGCAGTTTTTCTTTTTTATAAAAAGATTTAGCCATACGTTCTTCCAACGCATACAATTTTGTGACATCTACATCAACACCAAAATTATCCATTTGCGCTTTTATATATTCTTTGTATTTTTTGCGAACTTGTTTTGATTTTGCATCATCGTCAAAATAATAATCACGACTTAAACCCAAACCAGATTGTCCTAGGTTATAAAGATAATGGTTGCTGTCCATTTCATCCAGCGCAACAGCATCCCCCCAAAACGCAGATGCAAACTTATGCATTTTACCCAAATATTTTGGCAAATCGCTTTTTGTTTTTATGTTATCTATTTCTTTTAAATATTTTTGAACCGGTGTTGTTTTATCTGCATTTAATTTTTGTTCGTCCATTGCGATTTTATAAAGCAATCCTATTTTTCCATCATCATTTTCAACAATATCTCGAACGCGTTTATTGTTTTCATCAATTAATACTTCAAAAGAACCATAACGTGTATAATCATCAGGAATCGGATTGTTTTTACGCCAACCAGATGTTGCAAAATCGTAAAAATCATTCCCAGGTTTTACATTCATATCCATATTTTCTGTTTTTATGCCAACTTGCATTACTTTCTCCTTTGTAAACAGTATCGTGAACAAAACCGCTATACATACGGCTATGATTCCAATTATATTTAAAAACTTATTTTTCATTTGATTAAATCCACTGTTAAATCGTCAAGTATTAATAAACCCTGATGCGTAGTATGCAAATATTCATTGTTTATTTCAACTAAATCTTTGTGTGAATTTACCCAATCAAAATTAATCTTAGATTTCACATCGTCTGTTAATTTTACACCACGCATAGTGCGCAATCCTGTTAAGATTTTTTCTATTGCACGTGTTTCATTACTGATTGGTTCAAATAATTCGTTTGCACCGCGTTGTTCATACCAAATTCCGTCCATCATAACACGCCCAGCAGCACCGCGACCAATCCCAATATAAGCGTCACCGTTCCATATATTTTGATTATGTCGACATTCATCACCAGGAATAGCATAATTAGATACTTCATATCTTGGCAAAGAAAGATATTCTGAGATTTCCATATACATTTTAGCCATTGTTTCATTGTCTGGCATGTTCAAATTCATTTTTCCAAACGGAGTATTTTTTTCAATTGTTAATTCATACATAGAAACATGTTTTAAATCCAAATTATTTATCCGTCTACACAAATCAACAATACTTTCTTCGTTATGATTTGGCAGTCCATAAATAAAATCAGCAGAAACACGCAAATTCATATTTTTTGCAATATCTAATAAATCTGTTGCTTGTTTTACATTATGTTTACGTCCTAAAAATAATAATTCTTCATCTTTTAAAGATTGAACACCAACAGACAGACGATTTACACCCGCTAATACAAAATCAGACAATTTATTTTTATCAATCGTGCCAGGATTAGATTCCAAAGTTATTTCACAATTATTGTCTATATCAAAATTATCTTTTATGCAATTAATTATTCGTTCAAAAATCATTACTGGCATCAAAGACGGCGTACCACCACCAAAAAAAATCGTAGGAACTTTTATTTTACCCAATTTTTCAGACCAAAAACGCAATTCTTGGCAAATATTATCCGCATATTTTTGCCAATCAGGATTAGGATTTGCCATTGAATAAAACGCACAATAATTGCACTTGGCAGTACAAAATGGGACATGGATGTAAATATTGTGAAAAACTTGCATACAAAGATGATAAATCAAGAAAAATAAAATTCAATATAAACAAACACTTTTTTTAAATCCTTTTTTATGATATAATAGGTTGCGTAAAGGAAGATGAAAAAGAATTTTTTGGCTTTTTTGTGCGCTTTTGCTGCCCCTTTTGCATGCTTGGCATCAAATGAGGGGTCGTTGGCGTATTATACAGGTTCGCCTGCATCTAATGCGAACCAGCTTGGGTATAACAAGTATAAAAATTATGGTTATACTAAATATGTTGGCAATTCTGGCACAAAACAGGTTTTGTCTTCTAATAAGTATTCTTACCAAGTACCACATCAACAAATGTATCAACCGGATTCGCGCGGAACTATGACTACAAATGGTGTTGCGAAACCAGCCAGCGAACATAATACGTCTATATATGCTTCGTATGCACGCCGTTTTGCTGATTTTGAATTTAAAACTGGTGTTAATTCTGTGCTGGAATGGGACGATATGCTGTTTAACGAATTTAATGTTGGTTTGAAACATGTTTTTGATATTCGTGGTTTTGATTTGGCTGTTTATGGTGAATATTCATATGGTGAAATGTCCAGTGGTGGTTTGTCCATGGACTATGATTTGGAACCGTATGATTATTCATACCCAACCGATGGGATATTCACCATATCTATGGGTGGTCAAAGTGGCGACACCAGCAAAATAAAACTGGGTGTTGCTGCTCATCATATTTGGAATCTGGGTGGATGGAAATTAACTCCTCATATTGGTTATGAAATATTCAAGCATAACTTAAAGATGACCAACCATTTATATCCAAATCCTGGGGTTTATTTACCATTGATGACCAGTTCTGGCGATTACGTTTTTGGTGATACAGCTGGTAATTATTATGCTGTGCCAACAAATGTGTCTGTTGCTGATGATTCCGGGTTATATCAAATTTGTATGGGACCAGAAGATATAAAGGTTGTGTTGGCTTCAACCGGTGGTTCTTCTATTGATGGTGTGTTATATCCATTGGGCAACACATTGACCACAGTTGATTATTCTTCCAGCATGGGAACATTACCTTGGGGTGTTGCCGAAGGCGACTGTGTCGTTATCGGTGGTGATGGTGTTATAAAAGTCGAAGGAACAACGCATATCTATGACACAACTTGGAGTGGTTTCTATCTCGGTTTAGAAGTCGAAAAACAAATGACCTTGGCAGATAAATTGCGTTTTTATGTCCAAGTCAGTATGCCTAAGTATTCATCCGAAGGAACATGGCCGAATCGTGATGACTGGCAACAGAACCCGAGTTTCTTGGACGAAGGTGACAATGGCGCGTTCGCTTATGAAGCAGAAATGGAATATTCTTATCAATTATCAGACCGTATGTCATTATCATTAAAAGCTGATACAAATTACTTTCACATTGGAAAAATACCTGGTGAATTATATGTAGCAGAAAGTACTATTTATTACGAAGATGAAAACAATCCAGGAAGCTGGATTGCAGAAACAATACCTGCGTATACTGAACATGTATCGGAATCTTTGAAAGAAGCCACGTGGAGATCTTTCGGATTGCATATCGGATTAAAATATTCTTTCTAGTTAATGCGGAGTAATATGAAATATAAACTGCCTATGCTTTGTGGATTGTTATTAGGGTTGGTTGTTAACACGGCATGGGCAAATCGTGGCGTTTTTGATTTGGAACGCTGGGATAGTGTACTTTCGGACATTCGCACGAAAGCAACTGCTCAGAACATCAGCAAATCAGTCATAGACGAAACATTAAAATCACCTGCTTTTATTCCCGGCATTGTAAAATCAGATAAAAGTCAATCTGAATTTACTTTGACATTGGAACAATATCTAAATCGCACAGTAAGTGATACCCGCGTAAAAAACGGCAGAAAAAAACGTGCTGAATACCCAACATTATTATCACGCGTAGAACAAAAATACGGTGTTCCAAGAAATGTGATATTGGCTTTTTGGGGAATGGAATCTAACTATGGCGCAATAAAATCTAAACACAGATTAACAGATGCTTTCTTTACTTTGGTTTACGAAGGGCGTCGTGAAGAATTTTTTTCTAAACAATTAATTGCTTTAATGAAAATTGCTGATAAAAACAAATTGGCAATCAATAATATTTACGGTTCTTGGGCTGGCGCAATGGGACATTTCCAGTTTATACCAACTACATTGACACAATATGGCGCAGACGGAAATAATGATGGCAGAATCGATATAATAAACAGCATTGGCGATGCAATGTACAGCGCTGGGAATTACCTGAATAAATTGGGTTGGAATAAAAATGAGCCTATTGTTTACAAAGTGATTTTACCCGCAGATTTTGACAGAGATAATTTAAATGGTGATGTTAAAAAAAGTTTCAAAGAATGGGCACAAATGGGGGTAATGAAAATAGATGGAACACCGATACCTTTGAAAGATACTGTTGTTGGTTTGATTGCTGATAAAAAAGCGATTGCAGAACACGATTTATTTGAATCAAATTCAACACAATCTGACGACACAGATATCGCGCCAACACCTGTGATAAAAGCCTATTTAACATATCCTAATTTTTACAGGATAAAGAAATGGAATAATTCATCTTGGTATGCGATTGCGATTGCAGAACTATCTGAAAAATTAAAATAAAAAATCTGCTTACATAAAAAACTCAAAAAGTCCAGCAAAAATAAAAATAATTGCTTATGACTGTTTTCTTTGGTAAGATTAACTATTATTTGTTTTAAAAGGATTATATATGGCTATAAAAGTTCGTGATTTTGAGGTTCGATTGACTCGCAACAAAGAAGAAAGAAAGATGGTGCGTCAATTACGTTATGAAGTTTTCTGTTTGGAAGAAAACGCTTCTGCAACCGAAGAACAAAAAAATCTTGGCGAAGAATATGACGCATATGATACATATGCTGATTATATGGCGGTTTTTCACAATGGCAAAATTGTCGGAACATATCGTATTATCGATAAAGATGCTGCTGAAAAAATGGGTGGGTTTTACACCGAACAAGAATTTAATATTTCAAAAATAAAAAAAGTTAACGGCAATATTGCTGAAATGTCGCGCGCTTGTGTAAAGATGGAATATCGCGAAAACGGTTTGGTTATGCGCTTGCTTTGGGCGGGATTATGCGAATACGTTGTTAAACGCAAAGTTGTAATTTTGTTTGGTGTTCCTTCGTTTGTTGGAACTAACCCTGCACAATCGGCTCAGGCTTTATCTTATTTGTATTACAATTGCTTGTCACCATCTCATTTACGTGCAACGGTATTAAAAGAAAATTTGGATTCTTCTATAAATCCAGCTATGACCCAGATGAATATTTTGCCGCGTGCTTTTGTTAATGAAGACGAAGCAAAAAAACAAATGACTCCTTTAATCAAAGGATATTTGCGCCTTGGTGCAACTTTTGGCCGTGGTGTGTTCATTGATAAGGGTTTTGGAACGTACGATGTATTTGTTTTGGTACAAACTAAAAACATAGATAAAACGTATCAGAAACATTTTGCTGGTTCTGAAAATGCTTTTGACGAATTGGGGGTAAAGGTTGGACCTTTGTCTATATTCGGTAAAATTATAATGTCACCAATTACTGGTGCTGGCAAAGCTATCCGTGCTTTTGGTGAATTGTTTATGCGCGAAGATGCTGATGACATTGAATATATTGATAAAGAAAATTCTGAAGAAACAGAAAGCGAGGCTAAATAAAAAATGAAAATTCGTAAACCAAATATTTTCATTATGCCTGTAAAATTTTTGTGGTTCACAATTGCTTGGATAATGGTGTTGATAAATGCGCTGATTCTTTGTTTTGTGCCACAGGGTAAGTTATCTGTTAAATACATGCGTTTCTTTATGCGGCAATTTAATTTTATGACTGGTGTTCGTTTCAAAGTCAAAGGTAAACTGTCCACAAAGCGCCCTTTGCTTTGCGTATGTAATCATATTTCTGTTTTTGAAATGGCTACTATGCCTGTGGCGTTTGGTGGTTCGTTCTTTGGAAAAAAAGAAATATCTACTTGGCCATTGGTTGGTTGGATTGCAAAAAAATTCGGTGTCGTTTTTATTGATCGCCGTCCTTCTCATGCTCTGGAAGCTTTGAATAAAATAAAATCTGAATTAGACAAAGTTGATTACCCAATGTTTATTTTTCCAGAAGGCACAACTACAAACGGTGCTTATGTGAAACAGTTCAAAAGTTCTATGTTTGATATCGTGGAAAAAACTGGTATAACTGTACAGCCTGTGGTTATACACTATCGTTTAAAAGATGGCACAAAAATAAGTGATATCGACATGGCAAATCATTTTGCTTACTTTGATAATGCAAAACAAGATTGCGGTCCATGCTGCAAAAAAGAACGCAGTGCATTTGCCCAGGTTTTTCACATTATGTGTTTGGGTGGTTTCTTGGTTGAAATCGAAGTTTTACCCGTCCCCGATTTATCGGGTATGGACAGAAAACAAATCGCAGAAACTTTGCACAAAATAGTTTCAGAAACTTATATGAAAACAAAATAATTTTTAATTATTCTAAAAACCAAGAGATATAAAAATGAAAATTGAAAAACTATGTGTTAATAGGTTATATGGTGATGTCGCTGGCGCTACAACCCGTGGACATAAAATCGCCATCAAGGGTGGCTATGTATACCAAACTTTCCAAGGTGGATACACTCTTACACCACTCGGTTGGAGTGTTGTTCGTAAAATCGAAAACATTATTCGCGATGAGATGAACGCGATTGACGGTCAAGAATTATTGTTGCCTGTTGTTTGCACTGCTGATTTATGGAAAGAAACAGGACGTTATGATTCTATGGATAATATCGCAAAATTCAAAAGCAGATCTGGAACAGATTATGTAATATGTCCAACACATGAAGAAGTTATCACAGATTATGCACGTTCTGTGTTGAAATCTTACCGGCAAATGCCTTTTATGTTATATCAAATTCAAACTAAGTTTCGTGATGAATTACGTGTTCGTGCAGGTCTCATTAGAACACGCGAATTTATTATGAAAGATGCTTATTCTTTCCATGAAACCCAAGAAGATTTGGAAAAATACTATAAACGTTGTTTTGATGCTTATTACAGATTATTCAAACGTTGTGGTTTGAAAAATTTCGTTGATGTATTGGCTTCTTCTGGGGATATGGGCGGTAAATTCACACATGAATTTCAATTAATAACAGACATGGGTGAAGATACTTTGTATATTTGCGATTGTGGTTTTCGCGCAAATAAAGAAGTCGTAGACGAAGAATCTGCCACATGTCCAAAATGTGGTAAAAAGTTAAATAAAGTTCGTGGTATTGAAATCGGTCAAGTTTTCCAGTTGGGTAAATTTTATGCAGATTCTATGCATCTGACATATACGGACGCAAATGGTGAAGAAAAAACACCAATAATGGGTTGCTATGGAATTGGTGTGACGCGTGTCATGGCTGCTATTATTGAAGAAAGTGCAGATGATAACGGACCAATATGGAATATGGAAACTGCACCTTTTGCAGTAGAAGTAATCGGTTTGGTTGATAAAGAAAATAAAACTTTACCTTTGGCAGAAACAATTTATAATAATTTAAAATCCAAAGGCATAGATGTTTTATTGGATAATCGTGAAAATCGTCCTGGTGAAAAATTTGCGGATGCAGATTTAATTGCCGCACCAATTCGTTTGATTGTTTCAGAAAAAAATCTGAGTAATAATCAAATCGAAGTAAAATATCGCGTTAACGATTATGACACAACAAAACTACCAAATTCTTTGGATGCGAACGATTACGTAAAAAACATTCAAGATTTAATAACAAAACTTAAAAACAAAAAGTAAAAAAATGAAAACAGCAATTACACCAACAAGACAAGAAAATTTTAATGAATGGTATCAAAATCTAATTACCGCTGCTGATTTGGCTGAAAATTCACCTGTGCGCGGTTGTATGACAATCAAACCATATGGTTGGGCTATTTGGGAATTAATGCGCGATGAAATGGATGAACGTATCAAGGCCAGCGGTGTATTAAATGCTAATTTTCCATTATTGATACCTATTAATTTCTTTAACAAAGAAGCAGAACATGTCGCTGGCTTTGCCAAGGAAGCCGCTGTTGTCACACATTATAGATTGAAAATGATTGATGGTTCTTTGCAACCTGACCCAGAAGCAAAATTAACAGAACCTTATGTTATTCGTCCAACATCTGAAACTATTATTGGTGAAGCAATGGCACGCTGGGTTCAATCTTATCGTGATTTACCATTAAAGTTGAATCAATGGGTTAATGTTATGAGATGGGAAATGCGTCCAAGATTGTTTTTAAGAACTGCTGAATTTAATTGGCAAGAAGGTCATAATGTTTTTGCAACACATGAAGAAGCCAATGAAGATGCACGCAAAATGCATAAAATGTATGCTGAATATATGGCAAATGTTTTGGCTATACCTGTTATCATGGGCGAAAAAACACCAGAAGAAAGATTTGCAGGTGCTGACCATACCTATACAGTCGAACAAATTATGCAAGACGGAAAAGCTTTACAGGCCGGGACTTCTCATGATTTGGGTCAACACTTTGCAAAATCTTTTGGTATTCAATATTTGGGAACGGATGGCAAGTTGACACATGGTTGGACAACAAGTTGGGGTACATCAACTCGTATGATGGGCGGTTTATTTATGACTCATTCAGATGATGATGGTTTGGTTTTGCCACCGGCTGTTGCGCCTTATCAAATTGTTGTTATTCCAATCACTCGTGAAGAAAACGAAAAAGAATTAAATGATTATGCAAATAAAATCGGTGAACAATTACGTAGCAAGGGTATTCGCGTATTGGTTGATGATACTGATGCACGCGCACCAGATAAAATGTGGAAATGGATTAAGCGCGGTGTACCTTTGCGCGCTGAAATTGGTGCACGCGAAATGGAAGAAAATACTTTGACCGTGACGCGTCGTGATTTGGGCAAATCGTCTAAAACGACTGTATCTGTTGAACACTTTATAAGCGATGCAAAAAATATGTTGGATACAATTCAACACGATATGTTGGTCGCCGTTGAAAAACGCAATAAAACTATGATTACAGATGTAGCATCTTTGGCGGAATTGGAAAAAGCATTGGAATCTGGAAAAATTGGATTTTTCCGTATTAAATATGATTTAACTACAAATGAAGAATTTGATGGCTTGATTGAAAAGTATAAAATCAGTCGCAGATGTCTGGACGATAAAGATCCAACATTTGTATTCGTTGCAAAATCTTATTAATCCGTCTTTGCTGACGCAAAGCCGCGATAAAAACAACCACCGCCGTTATGGCGGTGTTTTTTATTTACAACCCAAAACAATATTTTTTACCAAAGCGTTTTCTGTTGCGCCACGCGAATTTAATATAATTGTATTTTTTGCGCCCATTAAAAAACACGCTGGTTCCCAATTACCCAATACAGACAAAGATTTGAATATTGCGTTGCCTGTGTTAATATTATCCACAACAACTATATTTGCAATTTCCCCTGTTAAATGTTTTTCATGTCGGATATCTTTATCCAGCGCAACATCTAATTGTTCTATGCGCAACATATCTTTTGGAAAATTATTTTTATGTTCTGCATACCACGAATGAAAAAGTGGTGCTATTTTGGTATTCGTATCACCACCTGCTGAAATCAATGATATAAATGGCGCGTGTTCTTTATCAAAAACCCGAGCATACAATTTTACTGCATTATTCACAATGTGCGTTAACTGCGTTTCATCAGGGTATGGAATACACGCTGCATCAGTCAAAATAAATGGTGGACGCAAACCCGATTTATCAAAAAATATTCCGCAATGGGTTAAATAAAATTTTTCACCATTCATCAATTTTTTATTAATAGCAATTACACGTTTTAAAAAATCATCACTATGAATATCGCATTTCATCAAAATTAATTCTGCATTTTCATTTGGCAATTCATCTGTTTCTGGCGCAGGTTCCCAGCCGATAATTTCTGGACATTGTTGTTGCGCGATTTCCAGCGCGTTTTTATATTTTTTACTAACGACCCCAAAACATAAAATCTTTTTCATTTTTTATTTCCTTTTTTTATCGGTGGGAATCTTAGCAAAATATAAATGTTTTTATCAAATACTTTTTATGATATAATTATCCTGATTAACAGGAGAGATTTATGAAAATAGCAATTATAGGTGTAGGGTCTGTGGGAAGTGCTGTGGCAACCGCTGTAAAAAATACAGGTCTGGCACATGAAATAGTTTTGTTTGACCGTGATGGTATTCGCGCACGCGCTGCTGCTGAAGATTTGGGACATGCGTCCGCATTTTCTTATGATATTAAAATCACAGCAGTAAGTACTTATCGTCCAATTAAAAATTCTGACGTAGTTATCGTTGCAGCGGGCGCTAATCAAAAGCCTGGTGAAACGCGTATGGATTTGTTGCATAAAAATGCAGAAGTTATATCTGATATTATCCCACGCGTTATGGCAAATGTAGATAACAAAAATGTAAAAATCATCATCGTCACTAATCCTTTGGACGTTATGGTTATGTTGGCACAAAAATTATCTAAGTTGCCAGCGAATCGTGTTATAGGCACCGGAACTATGCTAGATTCAGCACGTTTGAAAATTATTTTATCAAGACAACTGGGCGTATCAACTCGTTCAATCTCATCTTATGTATTAGGCGAACACGGTGATTCTTCTGTTGTAAATTGGTCTTCGGTTTATGTTGGTGGAATTGCTTTGGATGATTTTTGCAAGCAAGCAAAAATATCTTTACCACAAACTACACGCAACACTATTGAACATCGTGTGAAAAATGCTGCATATGAAATTATCCAAGGACGTGGCGCAACATGGGATGGTATTGGTGCTGCTGTTGCAGATTTATTATACGCAATAGTTCATGACGAAAAAAGAATACTAACTACGTCCATTGTTGATGGTGTTGGTAAAAACGCAGTAGCAATGTCTTTGCCACGAATAATCGGGGTAAATGGCGTATCAATGAATTTACGCCCTAAGATGAACTCTGCAGAATCAAATGCTTTGCGTAAAAGTGCGAAAATCATCCGCAAAAACTTTGATTTGTTGTAAAAGAAATCAATCTTATAGTTTAAACATAATCCTGTGATATATTGAAAATCAAATACACAGGATTTTTTTATGAAAAAAAATGATTTAAATTTTCAAATCGAAGATAATGGTTGTCGAATATATGCAATATGCAAAGGAAAACGTATCGGCAGTTTGTTTTTTGTTCGCACAGGCAAAGATAAAATTATTATTTCTGATGCGGAAATTGATTCAAATTATCCGACAGATGAAATTGAATTGTATCTGGTTCAAGAAATTATCTCTATGGCGCGGGCACAACATCGCAAAATCATATCTATATGCCCATATATTTCTGAAATTTTCATGCGACACCCAGAATTTGATGATGTCCGCATGTTAAATTACGGACGATAAAAAAAAGTCCACCACAGAAATAATCTGTGGTGGGGCTCCCTTCCTTCCGCTATAGCGGAAACTTTTATGCAGCCATGCGATTTGTAGACTTTCCTTCTGCGTCATCTGCATCCATGATTTTTTTCGCTTCTGCAAAAACCATTTCTTTGACACGCAATGCTAAATCAGATGTTTCCAAAGTTTCGGCAGCTACATCAAAATTGTCAGTTCTGATTTGTAATGAAACATACGCGCCAATTAATGCGGCGCGTGACAAATCTTCAATAGAGCGTGGTGCATTATTTTTTCCAATATGCAATTCATCGCTTAATGATACGATTTGACGGTCTGCATTAACCCATACCGTTGTTGTCAAAACCTTATTCAGAGCAATCATAATCTCTTTGATGTTTTTTGGCATGTTTTTTCCTCCTTTCCTTTTTATTTTTGTAAGAAAAAAATAAATTTTTTGTATTTACTGATGTATTTACAAAATATTATTTTTATTTTTTTCCATTTTTTAAACTTTCCCAGATTTCCGCTTTTATTCAGATTTCTGGCACTTTTAACTTGTTTCCCCTTTGTCTATACAAGCATCTTAGAACAAAAACGAATCGTTGGTCAAGCATAAAAATTAAATATTTGCATTTTATTTAAAAAATCCCGGTTTTTACTATATCAGACCATAAAATCCCATAAAATAATTATTATTTGTCATTGACAACCATAAAAACATTTGCTAAATTGCCATCTGAAGAACCTAAGGCAACAACAAAAATCGGGTAAAAAATGGGTCTGTTTCTTTCTTCTTATGAAAATCGTTTGGATACTAAGGGACGTATTTCTGTACCGGCTGCCTTTCGTTCTTCGTTAAGCAACGAAAATTTTCCTGGTGTTGTTCTTTATCGTTCTTTTACCCACAACTGTATCGAAGGGCTGTCTATGTCTCGCATGGAAAAGATGGCTAATGCGGCTGATAAAATGGGTATATTTGACAATGAATTGGACGATTTGACTGCTATGCTTTTTGCAGATGCTCGACCATTGATGTTTGATGTGACTGGGCGCATTATTATCCCAGAAGATTTGTTAAAACACGCAAACATACACGATACTGCTTTGTTTGTTGGTCGTGGCAACAGTTTTCAAATATGGAATCCGTCTGATTTTGTTAACGCGCAAAAAACTTCACTATCAAACTTAAGAAAGGCTCGTCCAAATTTAAAAATTGGCGAATAAATTTGTATTTTATCAATTTTTTATGCTTGTAAAAAAATCACCTTTGTGATAAAATTATTTCAAAAGGAAGGATGTCTCGAGATGAAAAGATTTATCACTGTATTAAGTAGTTTGCTGGTTTTGCCCGCTTTTGCAGAGGTTGCACCGGTTTATTATGACGAAATTGTCGAATATACAGACGACATGATTGATGCCGAAGATGTTAATGCTGGCGAAGCAGAAACAGAAACCGCTGCTAAACAAAATGTTGTTCAACGGACAAACATCAATCGTTCAACGGCTGCATCGCGCGCGGTATCATCTGGGACAAACGCTTCATCTCGTACAAATTCTTCTTCGCGTGCAATTGCTTCTTCGCCAAGGAACACGGCATCTTCAAATCGTGGGACAACTGCTCGTACGGCAAAAACAACCAATGTTGTCAGCAGGGCTGCATCATCCAGGGCATCTCGTCAAAATGTGACTTCTCGTAACGCCCAAGGGACCAGGGCAACTGTGGCACGTGTTGGAACATATAACAATTCTGTAATGCCTGTTGTTAACAGGGGCATTTCTACCAGTTCTTCACAATTAAATGATTCTGGCAACGCGTTGTATTTATCTCGTGGGTCAACTAATCGTCGTGCGACCGCCCGTGTATCTAGTGCAACGGCAACAGCCCCAACACCAACAACTGTTATTACCCAAGAAGACATTTCCACAACGACAAATAATTTGTCTGCGTTGGCTGAATTGACCGATTATTGCAAGGCTCAATATGCTGCATGTATGGATAATTATTGTAATGTTTTGGACGATAATCAGGGACGTTGTTCTTGTTCTAAAAATTTGAAAAATTATGAAAAAACCGAAACAGCATTGGCTCAGGCAACAGAAGATTTCCAAGATGTTGTTCAAAAGATTAAATACATTGGTTTGACTGGTTCTCAAATAGAATCATTGTTCACAGAAACCGAAGCAGAACTGGCGATGAAAAGCAATTCTGATTCTTCTCAGTTAAAGAACAGTTTGGATGCTTTGAAAAAGAAACTGGTTGATGTTTCTACGCCAAATGCATCTTCTTATGCTACAACCAGCGGGATTTCATTAGATTTAAATGGATTGTTGTCGGCTGATTTCACATCTGGGTTTGATTTGAATTCATTTTTGGGAAATACAGGGATAAACACAAACAGCGTATCTAATCAACGCGGTGAACAATTATATAAAACTGCTGCAAATCGTTGCAAAACATCTGTGTTGAATTCCTGTGTGGCTCAGGGTATAGATGCAAACGTAATTACAAATTCTTATGATTTGGAAATCGACAAACAATGCGTTGCTTATGAACGCAGTTTGAACGAAGCCAACACGGAAATGAAAAACAATGTGACGAACGCAAAAAATATCTTGCAACAGGCACGTTTGCTGTTGGCACAAAACAGAAATTCATACGATTTGCGTGGTTGTGTCGCGGCTATTGATTCTTGTATGCAAGATGAATATGTTTGCGGTTCTGATTACGAATTATGTTTGGACCCAACCGGAAAATATTTGGCTAATGGCGAAATTGTAAAGGGCGGAACACCTGGTGTTTCTGGCGGCCAAGCAAGAACGAATACGCAATTATGTTCAGAACATTGTAAATCTTGTAACACAGGTAGTGATTATAATATCCTTGGTGAAACCTGTTCCTCACTTTCTAGCCTGTCTAATATCACAGAAGCCCAACAGGCTATTTTAGATTGCTGTGATTGTAATGTATACGGAGAATCCAACTGCGAAACCATTGATAATTGGATAAGTGGTGGTATGTACAATCTGTATTCTACATGGAATTATGACGATATCGAAATTAGTGGTTCAACAGTTGATATATCCAAAACAGACAAAAATGCGTGGAGTGCTGGTTCACAAGAAAACCTGGGTGGATACATTGATGATGCTTTGAGTGTTTGGGGAAAATCTTATACCAGTTTAAAAGATTCTTCGACAACAGACAACATGGCTTTGTATTTATTACAAAAGATTGGTTATATTGATAAAGACGACAAAGTACATGGTATGTGTGCTTCTGTTATGAAACAATGCCAAGATTATACTTTCAACACCAAGAAAACAAACAAAACGTATATACCTTCGAATGAAGTTGTTCGTCAATATCTGGTTAACACCCTTGCTAAGATTAAGGTTAAACAAGATGAAATCTTGACAGATTATGCCGAAGGATGTCGGTCTGATGTTCAATCTTGTTTGTCTACAAATGGATATGAAGAATCAAATACTTCATCTACTGCGTCCAAGACTGCTGTGAATGCATGTGCTTATGAAATCACGACATGTATGTCTGTTGGCGGATACCATGTCAAAGACGGTGTGAAATTGACATTGCGTGCAATGACCGACTGGGTTGCCAGTGTTTTACAGACATGTCCTGCGGGTTATTATCTGTATGATGACGGTATTGGTGATGGAACTTTGTTACCTGGAACAAATGGATACAAGACAGAATGTAAACCATGTCCTACGGTACCTGTTTACGAGTATGATGAAAGCAGTGACGAAACCGAAAATGTTGAACATCCGTATAACCACAATAATGATGACTTTGTTCTAACAGAATCTACTGGTGGTCGTGTGGCTAGATGTTCTTGCCCATCCGGTTATACAGCTTATACAATAAAAGACGTTACCACGACATATGAAATGAGATGGGCATGTATTCGTACGACAAGCAATACTAATCCGTAATAGAGAAAAAACAAAAAAGCGTTGGAAACAACGCTTTTTTTGTTTAAACAAATAAATATATCTTTGATTTCCAGTCTTGGTGTCAACAACCCAACTCCGTCCGTCCGTCACCGCAAGCGGTGCCACGCCGCACTCCCCCATGCTGGGGGAGAATCAACCTCCCCCGCCTTGCAGGCCCTCCCCCTCAAAAGGGGGAATTATAGTGTGGTGCGGGTTCCAAAGGGGGAATTATGGTATGGTGCAACAACAGCGGGAAAATTAATCTTTGATATCTTTTAACGTCTTTATTTCTTCTTTTATCTTTGACAAAGAATTAGTACGTTCGCGAATTTTACCATAAAAATCTGATTTACACAGATTTGCCGCATATTCCAGCGCATGCGACCATGCCAAAGCATCGCTGTTCCCATGAGTTTTTATCGAAAAACCATTTAATCCTAAAAATACTGCGCCAGCATAAGAACGTGGGTCGATTTTATTCTTTAATCTTTTAAACAAATGAATAAGGAAAAATGTCCCCAATATCGCAATCAAAGAACGCTTGTAATTTGCCTTTACAATGCGAGAAATCATTTTTGCGGTACCTTCTACTGTTTTTAACATAACATTGCCTGTAAAGCCATCTGTGACGACAACTTGGACATTTCCAGCGGTGACATCATTACCCTCTACAAATCCGATGTATTCATAAGGCAATTCGTCTGCATGTTCTGTTAATACTTTGTTTAAACGTTGCAAAGATTCGCCACCCTTGGTTTCTTCTTCGCCGATATTTAAAATACCAACACGTGGGCGTTCCATACCGCCGATGATTTCGGCATAAACACTACCAAGAATAGCAAAATCAAATAATATTTCAGCATCACATTGAACATTAGCACCCAAATCCAACCCCACAACACGTGTATCACCGTTTCCAGATGGCAACATAGTCGTTATCGCAGGACGCGAAATACCATCAACTGTCTTTAATGCCAATTTTGACAAAGCCATCAAAACCCCAGTATTCCCAGCAGATACAACCGCAGACGAATTACCTTCGCGGACATCTTTTATCGCCATGTACATCGAAGTATCTTGGGCATGACGGATAACTTCACGAACTTTATCAGTTCCAGAAATTACTTCGTTTGCATTAATAATTTCACAATTACGCGCAACACGTGGAAATTTCTTTAATAACGAGCGCAATTTCTTTTCCGGTCCAAAAACACGGAAAAACACGCCGTCTTCACCATATTGGTATAAAAACTGATTCATACCGCCAAACACAGCAGTTGGTGCTAAATCACCGCCCATTGCATCTATTGAAATAATTCTTTTAGCTTCTGACATTTTTATATAAAAAAAGGGCAAGTGGATAAATTATCCCTGCCCCCTTTGATTCCTTTTACAAGTTTTATTTAGATCCACACGCAGGGCAAACATGATGTGGACGTTTCTTTTCGCCACATTTTTTGCAAACGCTTACTGGCATTACAGACAACGCATCATGAGAACGACGTTGTGCAGAACGAGCTTTACTTGTTTTACTTTTTGGAGTTGCCATTTTACAATCCTTTTATTTGACAGTCTTTAATTCTATATAATTATTAGCCTTTTGCAAGGAAAAAGTTATAATCTTTTTATAAATTTAATATACTATGCATCATATTGGTTTGTTTTTGTTGCTGCAAACATCGGCATTACAGATTTGCTTTTTTCAAAATGTTTAATTAATTGCTGCTTTTTTTCATCCCCGTAGCATGCACGTAAGGCAGTTGACACAACCTCATTAAAATGTTCGGCAGACAATTTATCAGCATGAACACGATGTATTTCTTCTGGCCATTTGTTTGCTGCAAATCTCGCGATTTTAAAATATTCTGGTTCGGTAAAAAGGTAATCATTGTAATGTGCATCTATCATTACCCATTGCAATCTGGCGATACCTATAAAATTATCTATACCTGGGTATGTTAACTTTTCCCCTTTCAAATTAGCCCACACCGCTTTCATCACGTTTTCATGAGGAAGTTTTTTAATCTGTTCTGACATATTTTGTCTCATATGATTCACCTTTATTTTTTATTTACTCTTTTTATTTCCCACTCTGTTGTTAATACCCGGTATTTAACCGGGTATTTCATATTAGATGTCCAACAATTGCTGTTGTTTTCCGCCTTCGCGTGCCAGTTTTTCAGCTTTTTCTTCTTCTTTGGCAATTTCACGAACGCGACGGACGTATGCCCCAGTTCCAATTGGAACAAGACGACCAACAACCACATTTTCATTCACGCCAACCAATTTATCAGTTGAACCATTAATTGCTGCATCTACCAACACCTTTGTAGTCTGTTGGAACGACGCATTTGATATGAATGAACGTGAAGTTAATGATGCACGAGTCAAACCAACCAATACCTGAGAAGCCGTTGCCACGCGACCATTATCTTTGGCAACACGTGCGTTTTCTTCTTCGAAATCAACACGGTCAACAACCGCACCACCCAAGAACGTTGTATCGCCTGGGTCGCTGATTTCTACACGACGTGTCATTTCACGTATCAATATTTCAATGTGTTTGTCGTTGATGGACACGCCCTGTAAACGATAAACTTGTTGAACTTGTTCCACCATAAATTGTGCCAATGCTTTCTGACCCAAGATACGCAATATGTCTTGTGGTACAGGATCACCATCAACCAATTTATCAGCCTTGTGTACAATATCGCCGCTGCGAACCAAAAGGTTTGTTCCCTTTGGCACAGCATATTCAACTGGCGCTGTACCATCTGTCGGTTCAATACGGATGATGATTTTAGATTTTGCATCTTCCAATTCAATTGTACCATCAACCTCTGCCAACAAAGCAGGATTTGCAGGACGGCGGATTTCCAACAATTCTTCAACACGTGGCAGACCGCCTGTAATATCGCCCGTCTTTTTGGTTTGAACAGGAATACGTGCCAAAATATCGCCAGCATGTATCTTATCACCATTTGACACATTCAGGGTTGAATATGTTGGCAATAAATATTCTGCGATTTTTTTGCCACCCAAAGATATCACATTGCCTTTTTCATCAACAATACGGATTGATGGGCTGAGTGCTTTCTTGGTATTTGTTTTCCAGTTTATAACCTTGCGAGAAACGATACCTGTGACAGCATCTAATTCTTCTTGGTAAGAAACGTTTTCAATCAAATCATTGAACGATACAATACCGTCTTTTTCAGCAATGATTGTGTTGGAATATGGATCCCATTCCGCGACTTTTTGACCTTTTTCAACCTTGTCCCCATCGTTAACCAACAACATAGAAGCATAAGGCAACGCAACCGAGAATAATTCTTTGCCGTCTTCACCAACAACACCGATTTTACCAGTACGTGATAAAACAACCACACGACCGGCAGAATTAGTAATTGTGTTAACGTTATCCAATTTGATTTTTCCAGCAACTGGCATTTCAATAAAGTGTGATTCTGAACTACCTTCGGCAATACCACCAATGTGGAAAGTACGCAAAGTCAACTGAGTTCCAGGTTCACCAATTGATTGACCTGCAATCAAACCAACCGCTTCGCCAACATGGACCAGCGCATTTCTGGACAAATCCATACCATAACATTTTGCACACAAACCATCGCTTTGGCATGTCAAAACGCTGCGGACATCAACACTTGGTAATCCAGATTCATTGATTTGACGTGCTGCTGATTTAGTAATCAATTCACCAGCTTTTACAATAACTTCTTTGGTTAAAGGATGTACAACATCATGTGCCGCGGTGCGTCCCAAAACAACGTCACCCAATGGTACAGACAATGTAGAACCTTGGTATACTGGTTTTGCTGTAATGAATTCATGCGTTCCACAATCGTGTTCTGTGATAACTGTGTTAATTGCCAAATCGACCAAACGACGTGTCAAATAACCAGCTGTAGCAGTTTTCAAAGCCGTATCCGCCATACCTTTACGTGCACCGTGGGTGGAAGTAAAGTATTCGGACATGGTTAAACCTTCTTTAAAGTTCGAAATAATTGGAACTTCAATAATAGAACCATCAGGCTTCTGCATCATACCACGCATACCTGCCAACTGCTGAATCTGACCCTTAGAACCACGAGCACCAGACAAAGCCATCATGTGAATAGAATTCCAATTATCACCCGTTGTATTACCAAGTGATGCATATGCTTTATCACCCAATTCATCGGTTGTATGCTGCCACAAATCAATCAATTTATTATGACGTTCACCGCTGGAAAGCAGACCGTTTTGATATTGTGATTCAATTTCTGCCGCTGCTTTTTCAGATCTGGTAATTATTGCTTCTTTTTCAGCAGGAACAACAACATCATCAAATCCGATTGAAATACCACTGCGCACAGCCTGTTCAAAACCGGTATCTTTCAAAGCGTCAGCCAATAAAATCATAGCTTTATCACCGCAACGTTCATACGCTGTTGCCAATAATTTTTTGATTTCTTTTCTTGGCATAACTTTATTTACCAAATCAAACGGCATATTGTCAGATTTAGGCAATAATTCACCCAATATCATACGACCTGCGGTAGTAGCATATTTTTTGCCGTTGATACGTGCGTAAATTGGTGTGTGCAATGTGATTGTTTTGTTTTCCAATGCCATTTGCACTTCGTCCATATTTACAAAACGTGGTGATTTCTTTTCATCATGTTCGCCGTTTATCAAAGAGATATAGTAAACACCCAAAACCATGTCTTGTGATGGTACTGTCATAGGTTCACCATTAGCAGGCGACAACACATTATTTGTTGATAACATCAATGTGCGTGCTTCCAATTGTGCTTCCAAAGAAATAGGAACATGAACAGACATCTGGTCACCGTCAAAGTCCGCATTAAATCCAGCGCAAACCAATGGATGCAAACGGATTGCTTTACCTTCTATTAAAACTGGTTCAAAGGCAATCAAAGACAATCTATGCAAAGTTGGCGCACGGTTTAACAATACAGGATGTTGGTAAATAACTTTTTCCAAAATTTCCCATACGATGTCTTCACCATTTTCAACCATTTTGCGTGCTGTCTTTAAAGTGTTAGCATAATCACCAGCCAACAATTTAGCAAAAACAAACGGTTTAAACAATTCCAACGCCATTGTTTTTGGCAAACCAACCTGATGCATACGCAATGTCGGTCCAGGTGTAATAACACTACGTCCAGAATAATCTACACGTTTACCCAACATGTGCATACGGAAACGTCCAGATTTACCCTGCAAAGAATCTGACAAAGATTTTAATGGACGGCGGTTTTGTGAAACCATTGGACGTGCCTTGTGCCCATTATCAAATAATGAATCTACTGCTTCTTGCAACATACGTTTTTCATTACGAACAATGATTTCTGGCGCGTGCATTTCCATAAATCTTTTCAAACGATTATTACGGATAATCACACGACGATACAAATCATTCAAATCAGATGCAGCAACATGCCCAGCATCTAAGTTAACAAGTGGACGCATATCTGGTGGAATCACCGGGATAATATCAGGCAACATCCATTGTGGTTCAGTTTTAGAATCCAAGAATGATTCAACCAATTTTAATTGTTTAATAATCGATTTGCGTTTTGCTTCTGATTTTGTTTCTGCCAATTCAGCACGCAAACGTGTTCTTTCATCGCCCATATCCAAATTAGCGATTATAGAACGAACACCTTCGGCACCGATGCCGACATGGAAAGAATCTTCACCAAATTCTTCAACCGCAGCCTGATATTCATCTTCGCTGATGACATCATATTGTTTCAAACTGGTTAAACCTGGTTCTGTCACAATATAAGCATCATAAGAAATCACTTGTTCCAATTTCTTTTGTGGCAAATTGTTCAACAATGTAGCAATTTTACCTTCACGTAAAAACCAAGTATGTGCCACAGGTATAGCCAATTTGATATGTCCCATACGTTCACGACGAACCGCGGAAGAACCAACTTCGACCCCGCAACGTTCACAAACTACACCACGGAACTTAATACGTTTATATTTTCCGCATGCACATTCGTAATCTTTGACCGGACCGAAAATTTGTTGACAGAACAAACCTTCTGCTTCTGGTTTCAAGGAATGATAGTTGATTGTTTCTGGCTTTTTCACTTCACCATGCGACCAGGAAAGAATTTCTTCTGGGGACGCAATAGAAATACGCAAAGCATCAAATTGTTCCTTGGTTTCTATTTGTCCAAATATCTTTTGCAACATATTTGTCATTTGTTTTTGCTCCTTTTATGTCACTAAAAGTGCCTTGTGGCCGGCAGGCAACTTGCGTTGCCTGATGGCCCAGCCACTAATCCATTTTTTTCAAATTCAATGCCAAACCGAGTCCGCGCAATTCACGTACCAAAACGTTGAATGCTTCTGGAGTTCCCATTTGGATATCGTTGTTTCCAGAAATAATTGCTTCGTACATTTTATTTCTTCCAACAATATCGTCTGATTTGACAGTTAACATTTCACGCAACAGGTGTGCTGCACCGTGTGCTTCCAATGCCCAAACTTCCATTTCTCCAAGTCTCTGACCACCCATGTGTGCCTTTCCTGACAAAGGTTGTTGTGTGACCAAAGAATAATTACCGGTAGAACGAGCATGAATCTTTTCATCAACCAAGTGATGCAATTTCATCATGTACATTACACCCACAGTCACCGGACGGGCAAATTTTTCACCAGTCACGCCATCATACAATGTAAATTGTCCAGATTCTGGTAATTTAGCCAATTTTAACATTGCTTTGATTTCTTCTGGTGTTGCACCATCAAATGTCGGAGTTGCCATTGGAACGCCATTACGCAACAATGCTGCTTCGGCACGGACATCTGTGTCTGTCATTTTTTCCAATTTTTCAGCGACTTGCTTGCCATAGATTTTGCCCATAACATTACGCAAATCATCGGTGACAGCACGCTTTTGTTTTACTTCGTCTAAAACATCACCGATTTGCTTACCCAATGCACGCGCCGCCATACCAAGATGAGTTTCAAATATCTGACCGATATTCATACGGCTTGGCACACCAAGTGGATTCAAAACGATATCAACAGGTGTTCCATCTTCCATATGAGGCATATCTTCGATTGGAACTACACGTGAAACAATACCTTTGTTTCCGTGACGTCCTGCCATTTTATCACCTGGTTGCAATTTCATCTTATGAGCGATGTAAACTTTGACTTCTTTTAAAACACCAGCAGCCAAAGATGTGCTTTCTGTAGCCTTTGCAATTTCAGCATCTGCGCGTTCGTTCAAATCTTTTAATTTGATAATTTGTTGTTCACGCAATTCATCAATTTTTGTCTGAATTTCTTTGTTAGATACAACCAATTTCTTCATATCTGATGGTCTGATACCTTCAAATACTTCTGCAGTCAGTTTTTTACTAACAAAAGGTTTCAAGCTGCCTGTGCCAGCAGAAATTGTCGCATTTTCAGCCAACTGGAACACCTGATCTGCAAAACCTTTTTCAATAATCGCAGTTTCTTCATCGCGGTCTTTATTGATTTTTTCAATTTTTTGCAATTCAATCATTTGTGTTCTGTCGTCTTTTTTGACACCATGTCTAGTCAAGACGTTAACACCAATAACCGTTCCTTCTTCGTTTGGTCCAACCTTTAATGAAGTATCTTTTACATTCAAGGCTTTTTCACCAAAGATATTACGCAACAGCGCTTCTTCTGGGGTTAACAATGTTTCAGATTTTGGCGAAACACGACCAACCAAAATATCACCCTGTTTCACGCGCGCACCGACATAAATCATACCTGATTCATCCAAATTTTTCAGCGCTTCTTCACCAACGTTTGGAATATCGCGTGTAAAGCTTTCTGGTCCCAATTGAGTATCACGTAATTTGATTTCTTTTTCAACAATCTTGATAGATGTATAAACGTCATCACGAGAGATACGTTCAGAAATCACAATAGCGTCTTCGTAGTTATAACCACGCCATGGCACGAAAGCCACCAACACATTGCGACCCAAAGCCAATTCACCATAATTCATAGAAGAACCGTCCGCGATGATATCACCAGCAGAAATTCTGTCGCCTACATGAACCAACGGTTTCTGATGAACCAATGTTTCACCGTTTGAACGACCAAACTTTTCAAGGTTATAAATATCAACACCTGTCACAACATTACGTGAATTCATACATTTTACCACGATACGATTAGCATCCACAGATTCAACGATACCGCTGTGTTTTGCAACCTTACCCGTTCTGGAATCACGTGCAACTTCGCGTTCAATACCTGTACCGACCAATGGCGCTTCGACACGCATTAATGGCACACCCTGACGTTGCATGTTCGAACCCATCAAAGCACGGTTAGCGTCGTCATTAGCAACGAACGGTATCAATCCTGTTGCAATGGATACAACCTGACGAGGTGCAACGTCGATTAAATCGATTTCGTCCTTTGGCACCATCACAAATTCACCATCTACACGAGCAGTCACCATATCTTCTGCCAAAACACCAGAATTTGTCGTTGGGGTATTACCTTGGGCAATTTTATGTCCCAATTCTTCATCAGCAGTCAAATACACCATTTCATCGGTGATTTTGCTGTTTTTAACAACATAGTATGGTGTTTCAATAAAACCATAAGGATTCACACGTGCATAAGCTGACAAGTGAGAAATCAAACCAATATTCGCACCTTCGGGTGTATGAATTGGACACAATCTACCATAATGTGTTGGATGCACGTCACGCACATCAATACCAGCACGTTCACGATTCAAACCGCCAGGTCCCAAAGCAGATACAAGACGTTTGTGTTCTACTTCTGCCAATGGGTTATATGAATCCATAAATTGTGATAATTGTGAAGTCCCCAAAAATTCAGAAACCAAAGACATCAATGGTTTTGCATTAATAACATCTTGTGGTTGCATTGTGGCAATGTTCGGGGAAGTTAAACTTTCACGAACCAATCTTTCAATACGCAACATACCGTTGCGGAAAGTCTGTTCGAACAATTCGCCTACTGCACGAACACGACGATTAGACAAATTATCAATATCATCAATGACATCTTTGTGGTCAATGATATTAGTTAATGTCTTTAACACCGCCAAGAAATCAGCCTTGGTCAAAGTACGTTCGTCTTCTGGTCTTTTACCAGAATCAATTTTCAAACGTTTGTTCATTTTGAAACGACCAACAGCAGACAAATCATAATATGCTGGGTCAAAACCTTGACGCAAGAACAGATTAAGCGCTGCTTCAACAGTTGGACGTTCACCTGGACGCACCAAATCATAAATAGCAATCAAAGCTTCATCACGACCAGATGTTTTGTCTGCCATCAAAGTATTGCGCATATGTGCGGAAATTGTTGTGTTGTCGATTGAAATCAAAGAAATATTTTTTACACCCAATTTTTCCAATTCGTTCAACACTTCATCTGTGATTTCTGTTCCTTCTGGGAATAAAACTTCATCGCCGTTTTTAACAGCGCTGAACAAATATTCACCAATCAAAGAATCACGTTCAATACCAAACTGTTTGGATGCTGTCATAATCTTTGATAAACGCTTAGCAGATAAACGATCACCTTTGTCTGCCAAAACTTTTTTATCTTTTGGATTAATCAAAGCATAATTTAAACGATATTTATCCAAACCTTCGAAACTTGCGACATCACCAACCCACAATTTACCATTATAAGACAATGGAATTTGTTTGTAAAATGCTGATAAAATTTCTTCTGGACTCATGCCAGCAATATTTGCTTTGCGTGGATCAGCAGCAAATTTCTTTTCGTCCGCTGCCGCTGGTAAACAACGCAATAAAACTGTTGCAGGTATTTTGCGTCTGCGGTCAATACGAACGTAAATAATTCCTTTGGATTCTTCAAAGTCAATCCACGAACCATGTTCTGGAATAATACGACCAGTATAAGTTTCTGGGTTTCCAGCAACCTTAGCTTCTTTTGTTGTTCCAAAAACAACACCTTGGGCACGATGCATTTGTGACACGACCACACGTTCCACACCAGCAGCGATAAAACTTCCACGCTCTGTCATTAAAGGAACATCGCCCATAAATATTTCTTGTTCTTTGATATCGCGCAATGTTTTTTTGCCATCTTCTGCGATATCCCATAATATCAATCTCAGCTTCAATTTCAGTTTGCTGGAATATGTTAAATTACGCAGCATACATTCTTGGACATTGTATACAGGTTTATCCAATGTATATTCAATAAATTCCAAATCTGCAATTCCCGCATAGTCTTTAATTGGGAACATAGATTTGAATACATTTTGCAATCCAATATTTTTTCTGTTTTCTGGAGCTACATCTGCCTGTAAGAAATCTCTGTAAGAATTGTACTGAATTTCAACCAAATCAGGAAGCGGAGTTTGCAAAAAACTTTTACCAAAAGATTTTCTAAGTTTCTGGATAACTGCCATTTTCTGAATCCTTTTATTTTTCTCTTCTGTGTTTTTATTTTGCAAACGAAAAAAGTTTATCACCTTTTTACGCCTGTGTGCCCGCCACAGAATTTTTCATCTTGGCGGGCGGCGAAATTGCATAGAATGCAATTTAGTTTTGGAATCATCGATTCCAGCAGAAATTATTTCATTTCTACTTTTGCGCCAGCTGCTTCTAATGTAGCTTTCATTTTTTCAGCTTCATCTTTTGCAACTGCTTCTTTAACAGCCTTAGGTGCAGATTCAACCAAAGCTTTTGCTTCGCCTAAACCCAAACCTGTGATGTCTTTAACAGCTTTGATAACAGCCAATTTGTTTGCACCGGCATCTGCCAAGATAACATCAAATTCTGTTTTTTCTTCAGCTGCAGCACCGGCAGCAGGACCAGCAGCAACTGCAACAGCAGCAGCAGCACTTACGCCCCATGTTTCTTCCAATGCTTTTGATAATTCAACTGCTTCTTGAACAGTCAATTTTGACAATTCTTCAACTATTTTTTGAATATCTGCCATTTTTTACTCCTTATTGAGTTTTTAATTTTGTTTTTTTCCATACTCTGCTGAAACACGTGCCAAACGTGATGCTGGTTCTACCAATATACGTGCGATAGTACCACGAATTTCAAGCAATGATGGAAGCTTGGATAATTGCACAACGCCGTTCACATCAAGAAGTTCTGCATCTATTTTACCACCAATAATTGTTAATTTTTGGTGTTCTTCGGCAAATTTTGCCAAAACTTTTGTCACAGCCAACGCATCTGTTGCAACTGCAACGGCTGTTGGATGTTTCATAAAATCAGATACAGCTTCAAAATTGGTATCTTTTAATGCCAATTTCATCAAACGGTTTTTGACAACTTTGAAAACAGAAACCAATGGACGTAATTCATTACGCAAAGTTTCCATTTCTTTCACAGTCAAACCATGGTTTTCAATGACGAAAACACCGTCTGCTTCTTTCAAGGACGACTGCAACGCTGAAATCAAATCTGATTTTTGTTCGCGTCTCATCTTATATATCCTTTTAAGCTTTTTGTTAATCTTTCCATCTGTGGTTTCCCACCGGTGGGGCTTTGTTTTCTGCCCCAAAGAATCTTTCTTTGTCTATGATGGAAATTAAGTGATTTTCTTCACACCATCAGTCTCGGACAGAAATCCATTTTTATGGTGGGTTTCCCCACCATAAATTATTTTACTTCAACCTTTAAGCCTGGGCCTTGGGTTGTAGCAACGCTGCATCCCAAGATATATTGACCCTTAGCAGATGCAGGTTTAACTTTTTTCAATTGTTCAATTAATGCGTTTGCATTTTCGACCAATTTGTCTGTAGCAAAAGACATTTTACCAATACCAGCATGGATAATACCTTTCTTTTCAGCACGGTATTCAATTTGTCCTGCTTTTGCGCTGGCAACTGCTTCTGCAACATTGTTAGTGACTGTGCCTAATTTTGGATTTGGCATTAAGCCTTTTGGTCCCAAAACACGAGCAACTTTTGACATTTTTGGCATCATATCAGGTGTTGCGATAACACGATCAAAATCCAAAAATCCACCAGCTACTTTTTCAATCAATTCTTCACCACCGACAACATCTGCGCCAGCTTTCTTGGCTTCGTCTTGGCTGTTCACAGTAAATACTGCAACGCGGACTTTTTTACCTGTGCCATTTGGCAAAGATAACATACCACGGATATTTTGATCAGCTTTGGTCACATCAATACCCAATCTGATTGCAATTTCTAAACTTTCATCAAATTTAGAAGAACAAAAACCACGCAATGTTTCAATAGCTTCGTTTAATGTGTAAACTTTTTTAGAATCCAATGTGGACCAAGTTTGTTTTCTTTTTGTAATTTTCATGACTTAGCCCTCCACCTTTACACCCATAGAACGACATTGACCAGCAACGATATTCATTGCAGATTCAATTGTGGAACAATTCAAATCAGGCATTTTGTTCTTTGCAATTTCTTCAATTTGTGCTTTTGTAATAGTGCCAACAAATTCACGACCTGGTTTATGAGAACCAGTTTTCAATTTTAACGCTTTTTTAATATAATATGACACAGGTGGCAATTTCATAATGAATTCGAAAGTGCGATCTGTATAAACAGTAATTATGCAAGGAATTGGCATTCCTGGTTCTTTATCAGCTGTTTTGTCATTAAATTGTTTGCAGAATTCTGCGATGTTAACACCAGCAGCACCCAACGCAGGTCCAATTGGAGGCGCAGGATTTGCTTGTTTTGCAGGGACTACTAATTTTACAATCCCTTTAAGTTCTTTTTTTGCCATTTTTCACTCCGTTTTTTGTTATGATGTTTTCACATCTGGTTAGTGTCGTGGTGCGATGTGGCGCATCTACCACGGTATTCAGCCATAAAGACTAAATTCTTTCTACCTGGGAGAAATCTAGTTCAACACTAGTTTCACGCCCAAATACTAAAATCGTCACTGTCATTTTTTGTTTCACATTATCAACATTTGATGCGATACCATTAAAGTTCGCAAAAGGCCCATCGATAACATGCACTTCTTGACCTTCTTCATAGACAGTATCTTCTGTGACAACAGAACCTTCTTCGACTTGCTTTAACAAACGACGAGCTTCTGCTTCACTAATAGGAATTGGCTTTGATTGATTTTTAACCTTTTGACCCAAGAACATGACAACCTGGGGCATCAATTTAACCAAAGAAAAAGTTTCATTATTCATAACCATTTGAACAACGATATAACCTGGGAAAAACTTTTTCTCTGTTTTTACACGCTTTCCTGCTTTTATTTCAGAAACTTCACGTGTAGGAACCAATATTTCACCAAAATAAGCATTTAATTTACGTTTATCAATCTGTTCACGCAACTCACGTGCAACCTTGTCTTCACAAGAAGTATGAACGTTAACGACAAACCACTGCATTTTTTCTTCCATGCTGTCTTCCTTTTATTCTTTTAGAAAATCCAGTTCACCAAAGCATTCAAAATGCTGTCTATAATAAAAAAGAACAACGCAGCCAAACCAGAAAATACCAATATCATAAATGTAGTATGTATAACTGTTTCACGTGTTGGCCAAACAATCTTGAACCATTCACTGCGCACTGATTTAATAAAATCTATTATTTTTTTCATATTTTTCCCAGTTTTTCGCCATGTTGTATCAATGTTTTTCTCTGGCAGGGGCTGAAGGAATCGAACCCTCATCCGCGGTTTTGGAGACCGATATTCTACCGTTGAACTAAGCCCCTTTTACAAAATTCTACGCATCAACCCCCATCAAAAATACCCAGCATTTCGCCATTATTACATTGATAATCGTTGAGAGCATAGCACACCTATATTAAAAATCAAGCGGAAATATTATAATATTTTTAAAAAATTATCGCAAGCAAAAAAACAATCGTTTAATTATCAATAATTTATGAATAACTAATAATTATCAAAATTTATAATTTTTTTACTTGCGCTAGTTAAATAAAATTGTCTAGAATCAAAATACATAATGTGGGAGTTCACGTGGCAAAGATAATAGAACCGCCGATTTTGATATCAAGAATACTGATGTTTATGCTGGCAACGTCAATTGTTGTGCTGGCTGTGTTGGTGTTTTCTTTGATAAAGTTAATTCCGCTGGAAAGACCAGAAGTGTTCTTTTTATTATCGCCAACTCGTTCTGTGAATACTGTCATAGAACCGTTAATTCCAGAAAAAACCAATCCGCGCGCGCTTGCTAATTACAAACAGGGATTTGTCCGTGAATACGTCATCGCACGAAATACTTTGTATAAAGAAGCGAGCTTAACCAGAAGAAATTGGGCAAATGTGGTAAAAAGTTGGTCCAGCGATTCGGTATATTCTGCTTTTACGAAAACAGCATTATATTCAGATTACATGGATTACGCATCTGGCGATCAGCCGCCTGCGCTTTCTTGTTCTGTTAATTTTTCAGGAACATCCCAAGAGCAAGCCATAAATGATACTACCCCCAGGTACAGCGACTATAATGAATACGTTGTGAATTTTGTATGGATTTGTAAAAATAGTGGTAGACAGACTGTGCAAAAAAATTATATGATACGAATAAAGATAGATTCTGTATTGGATAAAAGGCCGGAAAATCTGAACAAACTGCTTTCCAATCCATTGGGAACCAGGGTCATAGAATATAAGGTTTTAAGTGTTGATGGTAATACATCAGACCACAGCGACCCGTTGGATTCAGATAAGGGCTTTTTATAAAAATATTTGAAAGGAAAGGATTGTGAGCTATGACTCTTATGAAATTTTTTAAAATGAATGTTTCTTTGGTGGCGGTGCTTTGTTGTACTTGTCCTGCAATGGCAGTTTTTCAGCAAGCCTGGGATAATCCAAATGCAAATATGACGAATGGTTCCACAAAACCTGGTTATGCTAATTTAACATGGTCTACGGGAACTGTATTACCGATAAAAACGCGTGCAGGGATGGCAACTTTGGTAAATTTGCCTGCGGGTGAAAAAATTGCTGATGTTGTCACGGGCGATGAATCGTTGTTCAGTATTGATACCGCACAAGGTTCTCAGACAATGTACATAACTCCATCTTCCGGCAACAATGGAAACGATACAAATATGATTGTGACGGGACAATCTGGTAATACATACATATTTTATTTGCGTGCATATCCTATTAATTCTGGTGAAATCACCTATTCTCAGGTTGATATTTCTGCTGCCGGTGGTTCTAATGCTGTTGCATCAAAACCGACAACTTCTGGAACGATGGGGTCTATATTTAAAAAGGCGGCATCTAATACGTCTACGATTGGTGTTGATGGCGAAGATTATGGTTGGATAAAAACTATGAAAATAGATCCTTCTGAATTCCGTTTTGATTTGGATATCTTTGTTCCAAACCCTGATGATTATGTGATTGCGCCTGAACGCGTATGGCGTGATAGAATATTTACATACATTGATTTCGGGGATAAAGTTATTTCCATGACACAAAGACCTGTGGTATCTCTTCTGGTCGAAGGTGGTGAAAGTCCTGTAAGTTTCCGCACAGACGGCGAAGATGGTCGCTTGTTAATTGTTGAAGCTGTGGGGGATATGGTTTTACGTAGTGGGCAAAGAATTGTATGTATCAAAAAACGTGAAAAGCCATTCTTGATTGCGGATACGGCATCTGTAATGGCTTTGGCAGAAGCGAATGTGGCTCAATCATTGGCGGCGAATCAATCCTTGAACGCGATTGCATACACAGACGAACAATATGCAATAGATGCAAACGTAAATGATTATTATTCTACAACACCTACATACGTTTATAATCAACCCAATAATATGGCATACGCTGTTGATGGCGTGAATGTATCTGGTGGTGGCGAAGCTATTCCTGCGACACATGCAACAGCAGGTTCTTATTTACCACAAACAAATATCCCATTGATTACAAGTAATCAGGCTGGGGTTGCGGTTGAATTAAAGTCTGACACTTCTGTTAAAGCATTGAATGATTATTGGGCTAAGTTATTGTCTAAATTTAGTGGCGATAGTGGTGTTGGTATTTTAACACCGTATGAAAATAGTGTATTCTTTGCTGTTGATGCCCAAGGTGTCGGAGATTTGGGCACAAATTCTTCAGCAGCACATTTATATCGTTTACGCATAGGTCCTTTGCCTGATATAGATACTGCACAAAAGTTATGTGATCAATTGTTGAAGTACAGTGATACAAGTTGTCATGTGGTTAGAATACAGTAAAACAAAATGAAAAACATAAAAGAACAATTTGACGATTTTCGTTCCAGCACACCAAAATATGTTCAATGGTTGTTGTTGGTCGTGGCTTTTTTAATTGTTATCATATTGTTGACATTGTTGATAACCAGCAAATCTACTAATGATAAGCCTGTTGAAGAAGGCAACCAACCACCTGTGTTTGAATTTAATCCAAATAGTATTGAATTTGAAAATGTAAAGGTTGGTGATGTTTCTCGTAAAGCTGTAAATATTTCTGTGAATATGCCTGTTGTCATAGACAGCACAAAAATATCAGCAAAAGGATTCATAGTTTCAAATGATTGTTTGGATATGGCTACAACAGGTTGCAAAATAAATGTCACTTATAAACCAGTTGCGCCCCAGACACAGTCTCAAACAACTTTGGTTATTAATTGGTATGTAGAATCCCAAGAAGAAATTATAAATCAAGCAGAAATTCCTGTTGATTTTAGTGCTTATGCAGAACCAGAACCAATTGTTGAACCGGAACCAGAGCCTGAGCCGGAACCAATTGTTGAACCCGAACCGGAACCAGAACCGATTATAGAACCAGAACCTGAAAAGGACCCAAATGATGAAATACGTGAAATAGCGGTTCCTAATCCTTTTGAAAAACCAATTGATAAAGAACCTGTTGGAACACCTGAAAAACCGGAAAGACCTGTCATGCCTCCGAAACAATGTTCCGAATTTGCTATTCCTGGGTATGATGCTTCTGGTCGTCAGATTGGCTGGATAAGACCTGAACGTGGTGCAAATTATTTTCACCCATTTTCAGATAAAGATTGTTCAAAACCTACGGGTGAATACAATTTAAAAACTGGGGTTATCACTTCGTTAAAAGATGGTTCGAAAATTGGGACTGATTCTGACCATATCGGATACAGAAATGTTCATGATAGAAATTTAAAAGTTCCACAATTATCAAATTCTGATTCATCAAAATCAAGGGCTGCACGTGCTGTTAATGGGTCTTGGGGCGAAGATGCAATATGGAAAGTAGAAGGTGATATACAAGCAACAGACTGGAAAAGCAAATTTGAAGAAACAAAAAATGAAGTTTCTGATGTAAGTTTTGAACCTTCTTCTCCAGAACATATTGTTTCATCACAACCATACGACAGGACTTTTATATTACGTCAATTCAAACCGATTCCTGCAACGATAGTTTCAGAAGTTCGTGCGGACCCAAGTGTTTATGGATATGCTAAAGATGGTAAAACACCCCAAGGAAAAAATCACAGCATTCCTGTACGTGCAACCGTAGATAGAAATGTTTATTCAGACAATGGACGCACAATAATTATCCCCACAGGAACATTGTTAATGGGATATCTAGAAGGAGAATTACCTGGACCTTATCAGGCATTTGGTCGCATGAACATAAGATGGTATCAATTTATCCGTCCAGATGGTGTTGAATTTAACTTCAAAGGGGAAGATCAAGATCCATATTCTGGCGATGCCCAAGGGCGCATGGGGGTCCCAGGTCATGGCAGTACTGATTATGTTGAACAAATGGTTATGCCTATATTGACGGCTTTGGTGCCTGCGGCTGTTAATATGATTGCACCTATAACAGATACTGTTATAAATCAAATTGATTTGGACAATAATACAATTGTTCAATCTGGGACTATTCGTTCTTCGGAAATGGCAAAGCAAGATATTATAAATACTTGGAATAAAATTACCCAGAAACTGATTGTTGATGCAATTGATAATACTGTGCCACCATTTTCTATTGCGGCAGGAACACGTATAAATGTATTTTCACCGGTAGATTTGGTTGTCACTTGTGGTGACCCAGAAAAAAGCGATAAAAAATGTGCAATAGCAAAGTATGATACAAATGCGGAAAGGCGTTCATGGTCACAATTAAAAAATAAAGTTCAACCAGCATCAGAAGCAAACATAGCCGCATGGAAAGGACAAGTTCGTTCATTTAACTTAAATAACTATTGCGAACAAAAAAATGGCAAAGTCACAATAAAAGATGATGGCTCTTGGGTATCTTCTGGTTATGATTATCGAACAGTATTGGCGTATTGCGAAGCGCAAAATTATACCGCGATAAATAATGCAAAACAAGACGCGTATAACAAACAAGTCCAAGCAAAATCAGACGCAAAAAAAGAAGAATATGGAACTTCTTGGAACGCGACAACTGGAAAATGGGAAAATACATTTGGTGGCGATGAAGAAAAAGAAAAACAATATAATACTGAAGTTTTGGGATTAAGTTATGATGCAGATGGCAACATCATAAATCCTTTTGCAAAAGGTTCTTCATCAGCTGCACCAGCAGAACCGACTTTGGATTGTGGTGATGGCGTGCCTTTTGATGAAAATGGTTGCTGTCCTGGTGAAACATATACAGATATGGGTGATGATGGATGGAATTGTTGTCCTGATGCAGGCGGCGATTGTTTCCCACCAACAATAGTTGATTAAAGCTACATTATCCGCTTCGGCGGATTTTTTTATCCGATAAAATCGATTCGAATTCATTTTTAAAAAAACGTATTTCGAATCGGTTTTCCGATTCGAGTTTCTATTTACAGTTGTATTGTTTTACATAATTCAATTTTTATTCTAATTTTTGTTGTGTCTTTAAAACGATACAAATTAACTTATTAAAAAGGAGAAAACTATGAACACTAATGTTTTACAAAATCAAGAACTATCACATTCGGAAAAATTTCAAAATGCAGAACAACTTTGGTTCTGGTTTTTATATTCTAAATCTGTACAAAACGGATTTAATCATAATCATTCATCAATTCGCAGGCCTTGTGAATTATTAGATGTAGAAACGTTAATAACAAAGCTTTATTTATGTGGAAAATTATCGGATGAACAATTAAATGTCTTGAAAACATTTGGCGATAAAAGACGCGCACCACATCAATACATTTATCATGAAAATAAAGCTGCTGGGCTTTGGCAATCTGCCATGGATACACTAACCGAATACGCACACAAAAAAGGCTGGCTAGTGGATTAATAAAACATTCTGATTTATTGGTTAAGGGAGGTAAATCAGAATACTTGTATATATTTAGAAAAGGTTATTCATTATGATTGTTTACATCGGATTTTCAAATAAAACACATAAGCTGTATGCAAAAATGTTATGCAATAAATATAAACATTGCGCCCCTGTAATTATAGATAAAAACCGTGTAGTACTTTATCAATTCGTGCACACAAATAAAATTATTGATATTAACATCAGAAAAAAAGATTTGAACATATTAAAACATTATGGTTGGACATTCATAAAGTATAATGTAGAAAACATACCGACAGATATCTTAAAAATTCATGCGATAACTTGTGTTGCCTTTTCTAAACGAGTATGCAGAATCAATAATATATTAATTCAAACACCAGATGCCTTATTTAGATATTTATCTGATAAATAAAAATGCCCAAATGGGCATTTTTATTTTATCGTTTTTTTAATTACATACATTTGCAATATACCAAATAAATTTGATACCGTCCAATATAATACTAAACCAGCCGGCATCCATGCAAACATCACAGTAAACAACACAGGCATCCATTTCATGACACGCTGAGTAGAAGCAATCGCATCATTTGCACCCTTAGACGTCTGAGGTGTCTGCAAATATTGTTGCAACCACATTGTTGCACCCATCAAAATCGGCAATATAAAATATGGGTCCATTACTGCTAAATCAGATATCCATAAAAAGTGTGCTGAACGCATCGGAACAGATATTAACAACGCCTTGTATAACGCAAAAAAGATTGGTATTTGAATCAACATAGGCAAACACCCTGACATTGGTGATGTTTTGTGCGTTTGATATACTTTCATCATTTCAATTTGAAGACGTGCTTTATCATTCGCATAAAGTTTTTGTACCCTTTGCAATTCTGGTTGCATCTTTTGCATTTTCATTGTCGATACATAAGATTTACGTGTCAAAGGCCATATCAACAAACGCAAAATCAATGTCATCAAAATTATAGCCACTCCATAATTTCCAACCAAAGCAAACAACAAATTTATCATCCATAACATAGGCTGTGCAAAAAACCAAAACCACCCATAATCCATTGTCTTGCTTATCCCCGGAATCTTGGCATCCGCAGCATTTAAAAGATTTGACATACGAGGTCCAGCAAATACATATGTATTTATTTCCTTTTCCGTTTTTGCAGCAATTTTTATCGGTGCAGCATTAGTTTGTGCAAAATACAAATCGCCCGATTTTTTCAAACTTATAGTTTGGTCGTTCGCATCAATTGATGCGATAGTTTCCCAGTATTGTTCTGCAAACCCCAACGAACCACGGACAGTAGAATACGCAACGGATTTCTTATTCAATTTATTCCAATTCGTATAATCTAATTTTGAATTAGCGTACACAACACCGCCCGTTTCTACCACAGATGACATTTGTTCTTTATTAGTCGATACAATTTGGACATACGGTGCAACACTTATTTCACGATTAGAATTATTTTTAATCGTATCCGATATCGTGATTACATATCCATCTGTAGAAATATTTCGTACAAACTGAATTCCCGAACCAGCATTCCAATGCATAGCGCCCGATTTCATTTCCCAATTTGTATTTATATTTGGTGTTTTAATATCAGAAGAAATAAATCCCAATTCTATGAAATTATTTTCTGCACTTAACAAAGAAACACTTTCTTCGGATTTAGAATCTTTTTTATGTTTATTCAAAGACACATTTGAAACACGCAACCCTTGGACATCAAATGAAATATCAGTATCTGTGATGTTATGCTTTGCCACATTTGATTGTTCTATGGCAACAGGTTGAACGTTTTCTATTTCTACGTTTTGAGGCTTAACCCAGATACCCATTATCCACCAAGCAAACAAAAACAGCAATCCCCACCACAAAAAACCAGAAAGCCTGGAAGGCTTTTTTTGTTGTGACTGCATAGAATTCCATTGATTAAAACCAGAATTATTATCTAAATATTTTACCATTTTTTTCCCTTTCGATTATGCGGCGCATTTATGTCTGTTAATAAACATGTTTATCAAGTATAAACACACGCCAAAAGTTATAAAAACATCCCCAACATTAAATATAGCCGGAAAAGTCCAAAGCCCCCCGATATGCCATTGTATAAAATCTGCAACCGCGCCAAAACGTAATCTATCCACCAAATTCCCCAAAGCGCCACCGATTATAAATGCCAAAGGCAAACGTTCATAATTACAAGATTTTTTAAACATATAATACAATAACCACGCGATAATTAACGCTGTTAAAACGCTTAAAATTATCGGCATAACAAAGTTAAAGGCTGAAAAAGATACACCACGGTTCCATATAAATTGGATGTTAAATAAATTAGACAATCCATAATCGCCGCCAATCAAATCACGCCATGATACAAATATACCGTTAATATTACATTTTGCACAAATAATATTTGGATCATAAACTGAATCACCCCATTTGTTTGCAAAGAATTTTAACAGATATGTTTTCGAAAGAAAATCAAGTGCAAATACACACAAAATAATTGCTATATATTTGAAAAATCTTTTCATAATAAACCTCGCTTTCCAAAATATAGCAATTACAAATTATAAAATCAAACAGAATATGTTTATTTCGAACTTATTGGTTTTCTTACGTTTGCATAGCCATTTTCACGTAAATATGCCATCAAAGAATCAATCTTTGTACGAGATAAACCAATATTTGCCAAAACTTCTGAACCCAAAATAAACGAAGATTCGATAATTTCAGGCGTAGCAGATTTAACCCCGATGCTTAACAATTCTTGTGAAGATTTCAGACTGTGTGCGCGTGCAAATATTTTAATACGCGGTGCGATTTCGTGTAAAGTATGCACTATGTCATGAGCAACAACTTCATCATTCAACGATATAACAACCGCACGTGTTTTGCGAGGTTTAAGCCCTGTGGCTAGTAAAATAGAAGCCTTTTTAGAATCACCATAAATTACATTATATCCCAATTCACGAGCCATGATAACTTCATCTACATTACCATCAATTGCCACATAAGAGATATGTTCTGCATCCAACATTTGCGCGATAATTTGCCCCATACGACCAAATCCACAAATAACTACTGTTGGAGTTTCTTCTTTAATTCTTTCTGTTAAATTCTTACTAGAATTTTTACCAAAACCACCTTTGAACTTTGATATTTTATCATATATTAACAACAATATAGGAGTCATCATAATTGATACAATGATTATTGCTGTTAAAATTTCTTGATGTTCAATTGGAATCGCACTTATTCCGTTTGTTTTCATAGTTTGCAAAATCAATAATCCGAATTCGCCACCTTGGGCCAATATTAACGACATTAACGAAGCTTCCTGAACAGAAACACGACGCACACGAGCAACCATATAAAGTGCAAAGAATTTGATAATTATTAATCCTGCTACACCAACTAATACCGTCAATTTATGCGATATCAAGAACGGTAAATTTATACCCATCCCCAAAACAATGAAGAAGAACGCTAAAAACAAAGCAGCATAAGGTTCTATGGATGCGTTAATTTGATGTCTGTAAACTGTTTCTGACATTAACATACCAGCCAAGAAAGCACCCAAAGCTGGGGGTAATCCCATCATACTTAACACAACAGCCCATACTGCAATATTTACCATAATTGCTAAAACCAAAGCTTCGTGTGATTGGACTTTGGCAACAAGGTGCAACAAAGGATTTAAAATAAATTTTGCGACAACCACCACACCTAAAATCAATCCCAAAGACATTACCAAAATATCAATTACCGAAGCGCCCAGGTTGATAGACTTACCAGCCATAACAGGCAACATAGCAAGTAAAGGGATTGATAATAAATCTTGGAATAACAAGATAGAGAAAGTTTGACGCCCCATGTTAGTTTGCAACTGATTTCTATCTATCAATATCTGCAAATCTTCGGAAGTACTGGACATAGCAAGAATCAAAGAAATCATTATTGTTCCAATCAAAGTCCATTGTGTGACACCCACTAAAATCGGGAATAATATTATTGCGACCATTAAAACCTGGGATGCACCAAGCCCGAAAATAGTTCTGCGCAATTGCCATAATCTTTTGATATTTATTTGTAAACCGATATTAAACCACAAGAACATTATGCCCAATTCACCAAGAAAATTCCATGTTCCAGAAAGTTCAAACAAACCAAAAACATGCTGACCAGCTAAAATACCTGCAAGCAAAAAGGCTAACAAAGTCCCCATCTTGAAAAAACGCATAAAAAATACCGACACAAATGCGATTACGAAAAATATTAATGTTGCTGTTGACATGTTTTTCCCTCCATTGATTCCTATTATAACAGATTTACATCAATAATGCTTGATATTTTTAAAAAAACTTCTGGTGAAATTTCTTCGGCGCGTTCTGTTCCTGTTAATCCAAATTTTTCCCAATCTGTTTTTATAATTCCACGTATCATTTTACGGCGTTGTCCGAATAATTTCGCAGTTAATTTTTCCAAACTTTTTATATCTTTGATTGCTTTTATTTTCTTTGCGTTTGGTATAATTTGCACAACCGCAGATTGCACCTTTGGTCGTGGCACAAAAGCAGTATTTGGAACATCAAATAAAATTTTTGTATCAGCAATTAAATTTGCAAGTACTGATAAACGTCCATATTGTTCATTACCAACCTTTGCCACAATACGTTGCGCCACTTCCCTTTGAAACATTAATGTCAAAGATTTTATTTTTTCACCACTTGCAATTTTATGAAGCCATTGTATTAATAATTCAGTCCCGACATTATAAGGTAAATTAGCACAAATTGCGTATTCTTTGATATCGTTTAAATTAACACGCAAAGCATCACCAAAAATTATTTCTAATCTGCCATCCGAAGCATCAACAATTCGCGATAAAATATCATTGGTTGTTTTGTCTTTTTCAATCGCGATAACTTTTTTAGCACCAGCCATTAACAAAGCACGCGTTAAACCACCAGGTCCTGGTCCGATTTCTACCACTGTTGTTTTTTCTATATTAGGCACAGAACGCGCGATACGACCAGTTAAATTCAAATCAAACAAAAAATTTTGCCCAAACTGCTTTTTAGGTTCTAATCCACTTTCTCGCATCATTTCTGATACGGGTGGCAAAGAAGCAATTTTATTCATCATAATTTTTTACGTCCCCCAAAAGCCAAAGTCAATGTTCCATCATCAATATAATCTAAATCGCCCCCGAGCGGAACACCAGATGCCAATTCTGAAAAAGATACATCTTTGTTATTTATTACAGAAATTATGTATTGCTGAGTGGTTTTTCCTTCGACAGTATTTGGCAGCGCAAAAATGATTTCGTTTATATTTTCTTTTTCAACACGTGCCGATATGTTCGCAATATTCAAATCGTTTGGCGTGATACCATCTGTACCAGATAACATTCCACCCAAAACATGATAACGCCCATGAAATACACCTGATTTTTCCAATACCAACACGTCAGAAAAATCACGCACCAGACATAATTGCCCATTTTTACGTGAAACATCCATACAATATTCACAATATTCGTTATCTGTTAACACACCACATTGCGAACAAGGATGAATATGTTCTGTCGCATCAATCAATGCATGCGCCAAAGCTTCTGATTTACCAGTTTTATCTTGCAATAAACTAATCACTATACGTGTAGCCGCCCGTGTTCCAACGCGTGGCAATTTTGCAAATTGTTTAATAAGTTTTTCTATCTTTATATTCATAATCTTTTATTCTTTAATGAAAAATATAACAATCTATGCCATTTGCACCAGCTGTATTTTTCGTATTTTGTGCCATACTTTCTGATAATCCATTTATGCGAACACGATAAAGCCCTGCATCATTTCTTTCAACGTTTGCCGTCATCCCAGTTGATTGGTTGACACGTGTTGCCTGTTTAGTTGCAGCTTCATACGTTGAAAATGCACCACATTGAACGCCTGTATTCCCAGCGGAATACGCCGCTATTTTGGTTTCTTGCTGTGCATATTTAACCATCGGATTTGATTGCGTTGGTGCCGAAACGTGTTTTGGTTCTTGGTAAGTCGCGCCATTAACACCGATTTTATTAAAACCAACGTTCAACATTTTCGATGCGATACTAGCACGAACATCTTTGTTTTCTGCGCCCAAAACAACAGCTATTAAATGATGTCCATCACGTTTTGCCGTCGCCACCAACGAATATTTAGATTTATTTGTAAAACCTGTTTTCATACCATCACAGCCAGGATAAGAAGCCAACAAACGATTTCCATTTGTATAGGTTTTTCCATTATAAGTCCAAGATTTAATCCCAAAATATTTCCAATATTGAGGAAAATGTTTATAAACCGCCATAGATAACAAAGCGATATCCCGTGCAGTAGACATGTGGTCATCGTTTGGAAGTCCCGAAGAATTTTCAAAATTAGTGTTTTGTAAACCGATTTCATTTGCAACCTGAGTCATAAGTCCTGCGAAATTACCTTCTTTGCCACCTTGTAAATTTTCAGCCAACACGCGTGCAACATCATTAGCGGAATGGACAGCAACAGCCTTAATCGCATCTTCAACCTTTATCTTGCTGCCCGCGGTTAGTCCCAATTTTACAGGTTGCGCATCTGCAGCAGATTGCGACACAATTAAATAATCATCTAGATGCAGGCGATTATGTTCCAGCGCATCGAAAGTTAAATACAAAGTCATTATTTTGGTCAATGATGCAGGATAGTTTAATTGATTTGCGTTTTCTTGATAAAGAACGCGTCCGCTGTCTATATCAGCAACCAATACTGCACGGTAATCTTTGGCATAAGCACCAAAAATTACAAACAAAGATAAAACAAATGCAAAAACTCTCTTCATAATTTGAAATCATAGTAAAAATTCTATAACTGGGTCAATAGCAAAAATTATTGACAAACGATATTTGCGTGTTATCATTTTCCAAAAACATACAAGAGGTAAAAAAATGGAACAAAAAGCGAACGAGTTACAAGAATTACAAAAAGACTTAAATAAATCCGAAAAGAAAGTAAGAAGATGGGGCGTCATATCAGTTGCAAGTGGATTTGTCATGATGTTTCCTGGTTTTAATCTGTGTCAAACATCTTCAAGAATCGACGACGCTGCATTCACTTTGCTTTGCTGTTTGATGACAGCTGGGCTGGTAAAATTCATTGATGCAACCGCTGAAAGAGACAAGATATACAACAAATTCGTACAACAACAATATTCAAATCAATTATACAGACATTAAAAAAATAAAAAAATAAAAGGATAAAAAATGATGACTAAACAAGAAAAAAGACTTACTATTGAAGCAGAAGTGATTACTTTATTAGGCTTAATTATGGCTGGTGCAGCATACGTCAAAGACAAACAAACGTTTCTTGCTGTATTGACTGCTATATTTGGAACAGCTTTTACTGTGACTGTGACTCATCATGTTGTTGATAAAATTAAAGACAGACAACGTTCTTAATCAAAAAACTCGGGTTTAACCCGAGTTTTTATTTTACTATAATGCTGTTAAACTGACTTTATCTTCATCCACGATAACTAATTTACCAAATCCTATACCAAATTGACGAACCGCGTTGAACGCATCCCTTTGTCCAAACAAGCGTTCATCACACACAGGAAACACCCCGCGCAACAAACACAATTGAGCCGCTACTGTTTTATCACTGCACACAGCGATAATTGGGATATCTGGCTTACGACAAGATATTTGCGTTGGGATATCTGAATCGCGTGCAAAAACAACAATAGCCACAGCCTTGTTCAAATGCGCCATTGATGACACAGAACGAGACCAATCGTTTTCAGGTATATTATCCACGCGTGACCAATCATACGGATTTTCAATAGCGTCTTTGTCCGCATAAGATAATATTTTATCCATTGTTTCAATCACGTTTACTGGGTTATCACCTATGGTTGTTTCTTCCGAAGTCATTGTAGAATCTGTTCGTAGATATGATGCATTAGCAACGTCTGATATTTCAGCACGCGTAGGAAATTCGCTATGAACCATAGATGACAACATTTGTGTAGCCATAATAACAGGGCGATTTAATTTTCTACATTCACGAATAATATGACGTGAAATCGCCGGGACTTGTTCAAACGGAACCTCAACCGCCAAGTCACCACGTGCAATCATTATGCCGTCTGCCGCTGTCGCAATATCAGTAATTCTTTCTACTGCGTTTGGACGTTCTATTTTTGCAATTAACTTTATGGGTTGTGAAGTCCGTTCATTTATAAAATCACGAACATTCGCAACATCTTCTGCGCGCTGAACAAATGATAACGCGACATAATCTGGATTTTTAGTAATTGCATATTCCAAATCTTTTTTATCTTTTTCTGTTAAAATATCTGTATCAACATCTGTATCAGGCAAATTAAAACCACGTCTTGACCATATTTCATCGCCACGCACAACTGTTGTTTCAATTTTGTCGTCAAAAACTGCATCAACTTTTAATTCTATTTTGCCGTCATTTAACAAAATTCTATCCCCCACAGAAAGCGAATGCATAACATCCATATCCGGCAAATTCACCCTGTGTTCATCACCAGGTGTTTCATCAGAATCAAGGATAAATTTTTGCCCAATTTTCAAAGGATAATGATTTTCTGTTTTGAAATCCCCTATTCTGTGTTTTGGCCCCTGGATATCAACCATAATTGCCACATGTGTTTTTAATTCTTTGGCTATGGAACGAATTAAATCTATTTTTGCCCCCTGGACTTCGCCAGTATCATGACTGAAATTAAGACGGCAAACATTGACACCCGCCTTTATCATTGCTGTCAAAGTTTTTTTATCTTCGCAATTTGGTCCGATGGAAGCAGTAATTTTTGTAAATCTCATGTGATATGCCTTTCTTTCCGATATAAAAATATTTGCTTTTTCTATTTGTTAATATATCATATATCGTATGTAAAAGACAAGGGGAAGAATATGAAAAACGCAAATCATGGTGCTATTGATAACGCTCAATTAATCAGCATTATCGAAAGAATTGAAAAATTAAACGAAGATACTGCGGCTATTGCAGCAGATATCAAAGAAGTTTATGCAGAAGCTAAATCTGCGGGATACGATCCAAAATATATTCGTCAGATGATAAGATTACGCAAACTGGACCCAGATGAATTAGACGAAGCAGACGAATTAACTAAAATGTATCGTGACGCATTGGGTTTGTAATATGAAAAAATTCACAAAAACAAAAGAAAACTTTACCTGCGCCCATTGTGGCGCAGAAGTTTTAGGCAATGGATATACTAACCATTGTCCAAAATGTTTATGGTCCCGACACGTTGATAATAATCCTGGCGACAGGCAATCAACATGCGGTGGTATGATGCGTCCGATATCCATAGAACAAAAAAATGGCGATTTTATAATTACCCACAAATGCGAAAAATGCGGAAAAATTATAAAGCAACACGCATCTGAAAATGATGACATGGATACGATAATATCTATATCATCAAATTCAGATTTTATTTTCGGAAAATAATCATTTCTTTTTTGCAGCCGCTATAAAGGCATTAAACATAGGATGCCCGTTAAACGGATTGCTTTGAAATTCAGGATGGAATTGTCCAGCAATAAAGAATTTATGCGATGGGATTTCAACCATTTCTGGCAATTTTCCATCTGGTGAAATTCCCGATATAATCATGCCCGCTTTTTCCAATGCATCTTTGTATTTAATATTAACTTCGTATCTATGGCGATGACGTTCTGATATGTGTGATGCACCATAAATTTGTTCTGCCAAAGTTCCAGATTTTATATCACACGGATACGCCCCCAGACGTAATGTTCCACCCATATCTTCTTTGTCACAATCAGACATAATATCTATCACAGGCGTACAATTTTTAGCAAATTCTGTTGAATTAGCATTTTCATCACCAACAACATGCCGCATAAATTCTATAACAGCAACCTGCATTCCCAAACATATTCCCATAAATGGGATATTGTTTTCACGTGCATATTGCACAGCTGATATTTTACCTTCGACACCACGTGTTCCAAAACCACCCGGCACCAAAATCCCATCTACATCAGCAAAATCATCAGGTTGTACAGTTTCTGCGTTTATCTTTTTTATTTTTACATGAACATTGTTTTGGATTCCTGCATGAAACAAAGCTTCGTTCAAAGATTTATAAGCATCAGCAATATCAAAATATTTTCCAACCATACCGATTGTACATGTTGGTAAATCAGATTCCAGATGATGTTCTATTTTTTGAATTTTTGACATATCACCAGTGGCATTCGGCAACCCAAAATGTTCTGCCATAATATCAAACACATGTTGAGAATCATAAACCAATGGTATTTTATAGATATTATCAACATTCATACTGGTAATAACATTTTTCGCAGGCAAATTGCAAAACATACCAATTTTTGCGCGTTCTTCATTGGTAAGCATACGTGGCGAACGAACAAACAAAATATCTGCCTGGATACCATTTTCCAACAAATTACGCACAGACATTTGAGTCGGCTTTGTTTTTAATTCGCCACTTTGTTCCAAATACGGTGCTAAAGTTAAATGTGAAAATAAAACATTTTTACGTCCTATATCATTAGCAAATTGACGTATAGATTCTAAAAAGATTTTACCTTCGATGTCACCAACAGTTCCACCAATTTCGCAAATTACAAAATCTGTTCCAGTTGGTGCACCGATATATTCTTTGATTTTATTAGTCACGTGTGGAATCATTTGGACCGTATTACCCAGATAATCGCCACGTCTTTCGGCATTTAACACGTCCCAATAAATACGTCCACCAGAAACCGAATCATTACGTGATAATTTAACCCCCAAATAGCGTTCATAATACCCCAAATCAAGGTCTGTTTCAAAACCATCATTAGTCACATAAACTTCACCATGTTGCAAAGGTGACATAGTTCCTGGGTCTATGTTTAAATATGGGTCAAATTTACGTGCATGCACGGTATATCCACGGGATTGAAGAAGGGCGCCCAACGATGCCGCTGAAACGCCCTTACCTAAACTTGATACAACCCCACCAGTCACAAAAATATATCTCGACATAAGTTTTTCTCCTTATGTACAATTACATTAGAAAAATATTCATTGCGATGCAAGCATAAAATTTTATAATGGTCTATTATGAAAGAAATCCTGAATAATCAATATAAAAATCTGTTTCTTTGGCTGCCTTTTGTTATGGCTTTTGGGGCAGCATTATATTTTTCTTTGGGGATTGAACCAAATTTTCATTTTCCGATTCTTATTACTATATTGTTGGGCGCAATAATCTTCAGATACAAAAATATTTTAATCCGTGCGATTGCTATATTTTTATTTGGATTTTTTTATGCGATGTCTTTTACCCATATTATCAACACGCCTCAAATTCAAAATTCTTTTGGCGCAACGAAAGTTTCTGGAACAATTACAGACATAGATTATACAACAGATTCAATCAGATTAATAATTCGCGTTTCAACCGAACAATTACGCTGTGAAACTTTGCAAAAATATGCAAATGTCCGTCTTAGTTTATCTGATACAACGCAAAACATAAAAATTGGTGATATGATTAATGGCGAAGCTATGTTATTTCACCCTTCGTCAAAATATGTACCTGCTTCGTTTGATTTTGCAAGATGGGCATATTTTCAAAAACTTTCCGCCACAGGCTTTTTCAAAAATTACAATATAACAAAATCAGATTCGCCACAACATATACGAACATATATTCATAATCGCGCACAATCTGTTTTAACAGATGCTTTGGTTTTGGGATATAAAAAAGTTATTCCAGAATCAGAAACTGATATTTGGAAATCTGTTGGTGTCGGGCATGTATGGTCTATAAGTGGATTTCATATGACTTTGGTTGGTGGGTGGTTGTTCGCGATATTTTATTTGATTTTTCGATTATTTCCAAAAATAACCAAAAGAATTCCCGCTAAATACCCTGCTATGATTTGTGCATGGTTTGGGCTGTTGTTTTATTTATGTATTTCTGGAATAAGTATCGCGACAGTTCGTGCTTTTTTGATGGCAACTTTGGTTTTTATCGCGATTATTCTTGGACGAAACGTATTATCATTGCGTAATGCGGCTTTGGCTTTCTTAATAATTTTCTTGATTAATCCATTTGCTGTTATGCAGGCTGGGTTTCAATTATCTTTTGCAGCAATATTTGGTTTACTTTGGTTTTATCAAGACAAAGAATACGTAAAACGCACCAGATTGAATAAAATACTACACGCGATATATTTGTCTTTTATGACTGCTCTTGTTGCGACAATATTTACACTACCTTTTATAATTGCTCATTTCGGTTATATACCAATTTACAGTTTAATTGGGAATATGGTTATTTTGCCGTTGTTTTCATTGGCGATTATGCCGCTTATTATGATTGGAACTATTTTATCTTTGTTTGGAAATCGTTTTTTAATCGGCATTTCAGACCAAGTTTATAATTTTGCTTTATCTATTGCAAAACACATTACAGATTTACCGCATGCTAATATCTATATGCCACATGTTTCCAATAGCGTGTTGATACTAAGTATAATTGGTCTGTTGTTTTTGATATTAATTGTTAAATCGGATTATAAAAATATATTCGTTAAATATTTAAACTGTATTTTGTGTGTCGTATTTTTATCCGTCGCGACTATAATTTACGCTTCTACATCCAGACCATTATTTTATGCCACAGACGATCATCAATTGGTTGGTTTTGTTGTTAATGATAAATTACAATTTAACAAGGCACATGCATCTGCACATTATTTTGCTTTTAGTTCTTGGTATGAATTTAATGATGAAGAAATAAAATCTAAACACACAAAATATAAATGTTCCAAAGGAATATGCACCTATGAAACACAGAATTGGAATCTGGTTTATATGCAACACTTTATGGCTATATTTAATAACATAGAAAAAGTATGTCGCGACAAAGATATAGACTATATCGTTGCGACTTTTGCAATCAAAGCACCAAACTGTCATGCAAAAATTCTGGAAAATGGGTTAATGATTTATCCAGATGGTTCCGTGACAAAAATTGTTAATCAACGTCCTTGGCATAATCTGCACTAACAAAATAAAGTCCATTCGCAGGCGCGTTTATACCCGCAGCACTTCTGTCTTTGGCATCAAAAATTTCATCAATATCTAATGGTTTCCCCATACCAATTTCAACCAAAGTTCCAACCATATTTCGAACCTGGTGATGCAAAAAAGAACGGGCAGAAAATTCAAAAATAATTTCTTCACCATTTTGTGTTATATTAACAGAATCCAAAGTTTTTATTGGTGATTTAGCCTGACATTGAGCAGCACGAAAAGAAGTAAAATCATGTTTACCGATTAATTTTTTTGCAGCCTTTTTCATCGCATCTATATCAAGTTTTTGTGGCACCCACCAAACACGATTTTTATTTAAAACTACCGGGGCGCTGCGATTTACCACTATATATTTATAATGACGCGATGTGCAAGAAAATCTTGAATGAAAATCATCGTCAACTTTTTCACAACTTAATACAGCAACTGGTTTATTAGTTAAATAAAAATTTATCGCGCGCATAACGGTTTGCGCATCTTGTTCGCGTTCCAAATCAAAATGCGCAACCATAGAAAGCGCATGAACACCAGCATCTGTGCGACCAGCAGAATAAACCTCTACCTTTTCAGCACAAAATTGAAATATCGCATCTTGTAATAAAGATTGTACAGATGGACCCTGGGCATTTTCTTGCCAGCCTATTAAATCAGTTCCATCGTATTCAATATTTATTTTGTATCGTGTCATTTTTATTTTTGTACTACATAATTTTTACAGCGACTGCAATATAATTGCTGTTTAAAATATTCTGTTTCATCACATAACTTTTTACACGTTTCTTTGTCTTTGCCCAAACATTTCAAGCAAGGACAATTAAGAATTTCACAATCGCCAACTGTGGCGTTGCAAGTATTTAAAAAACATTTTTTATCTGACATTTTAATCTCCGTATTTTATGGCTGCGCCATGCAGACCATTTATGAAACTTTTCCAATCCATTGGATTTTTTCCAGATGGTTGAATTTTTACAATTCTCAAACTGCCATTATCTATTTCGGTTTCTAAGATTTTTACATCTATACCGTTTATTTTTGTTCGACCACATCCCAGCGCACGAATTTGATTATGAATCTGTTGTGGTGTTTTTTTCCAGTCTATGATTTCATCTTCGCCGGTAAATTTTCGAGTTAAAACAACTTCGCCAATTTGTTTTATGGGCGGAAAATCTTCTGGGTGTACCATATATTCATCTAACATTTCAATCGCTGTATCAGATACTTTCTTTTCCATAGTGTCATTAGTATCATTTTCGCCTATTTCGATATTTTTACGCATATAAACGTCACCTGCATCCATTTCAGAAACCACATCCATTAAACATACGTCCATATTTTTTTCGCCGTTTAAAATCGCAGTTCTTATTGGTGATGGTCCGCGATATTTAGGTAAAGAAGACGGGTGAATATTGATACACTTTGCAGCATTTAAAACATTATCACGCAAAATCACACCATAAGATATAACGACTATCATATCTGGTTTTTCAGATATTAAATCAAATTCTTTGATAGAAGTATGAACAGGCAAACCGCGTTTTTCAGCCCATTGATGTACTGGGGATTTTGTTAAAACATGTTTACGTCCCATTGGTTTTGGCGCACGAGTAAACACGCCGATTATGTCATATTTATTCGCCAAAGCATCAAATATTGGCACAACAAAACTGTTCGTTCCCATCAGTATCAGTTTCATTTAGTGCCTCCGATTAACCTTACGCATAAGCATTTCGCGTTTAACCCCAGACAGATAATCTATAAACAACACACCGTCCAAATGGTCTGTTTCATGTTGCACAATTCGTGCAATAGTTCCCGCCATTTCAGCAACTTGTTTATCCCCTTTTTCATCAGTCCATTCAACCGTGACCGAAGAAGGACGGCGAACATGCGCATATACAGGCAAATTATCCGCACCCAATACAGACAAACACCCTTCTTCCATAAGGCAGGTTTCATTGCTTTTTGATACTATTTTTGGATTAATCATACGATATATTTCGTTAGTTTCAGGATTCATCATCACCAAAAATCTTTGTGTGATGCCAACCTGGGGTGCTGCCAAGCCAACCCCATTTTGTTTTTCCATCATTTTAACCATTTCATCCATGGTGCCTAATAATTCAGGCGTTATGTCCGACACAGGCGCACATTTTTCCCGCAAAACTAAATCACCACAAAGTTTCATTTGCAACATTTACAAAACCTTTTTATAATTGCCGATATAGATTGTAGCAAAGGATTTTCAAATGACAACTTATATTTTAATATTGCTGATGCTTATCATATTTTTGTTGTTGGTTTTGGTATTTCGCAAACCAAATATTGATATATCACAACTTCGTGAAGATAATGCGAGATTGCGTGAAAGATTGGCAGAAAGGCTGGGGATGTTGTCACAAAATGCCATAGAATTGAAAAACATCAGTTCTGATATTGCTAATTTCAAAGATATTTTAATGGGAAATAAACAAGCACGCGGAACTTTTGGCGAAAGACAACTGGAAGATTTAGTTGCCGATATTATGCCACCTGAAACCTATGCTTTTCAAAGTGTTTTATCGACTGGCGTTCGCCCTGATTGCGTAATAAGATTGCCATATCCCCCAGGAGATATGATAATCGACAGCAAATTCCCATTAGAAAGTTATAATCGAATTTTGGAAAACAAAAACGATATTGGCGCACGTAAGCAATTTGAATTAGATGTTCGCAAACACATAGATGCCATTGCTGAAAAATACATTATCCCTGGGGTGACTGCGGAAAGTGCGATGATGTTTATTGCTTCGGAATCTATATTCGAAGAATTGCACAGCGCTTTTCCTAACACCATAGAATATGCAGCACATAAAAAAGTATTTATTGTGTCGCCTGCGACTTTGTGGGCAACGTTAAATACTATACGCGCTGTGTTATCAGATATAAAAATTAAACGCGTAGCAACAAAGATTAAACGCGAATTAGATTTATTACTATCAGACCTTGAACGTTTAGGTGAACGCGCATCAAAAGTAGACCAACATTTTGCATTGGCGCAAAAAGATATGAACGAATTGCAAACATCAATTTCTAAGATATCGCCAAGGGCTGAAAAACTACGCGAAATGGATTTCGGTGAAGATTAAAAAAAACCGCCCAAACGGGCGGTGTTTTTGTAATCAAATACTAAGAACGATTTTCAACTTTTTCCTTAACCTTAGCTTTCCACATCTCTTTTGTCTCTCTAAGATTTTGTGGTTTCTCGCGCAATTTGTCATATTCCTTTGCTGTATTTGATTTAAGGTTATCAAGCTTTCGCATATTCTTTATATAATCTTCACGCACCTCAGACAACCTTAATTCAGCACTACGCAGCTCCGCATTCGCTCTGTTAAGCTCTGCTGTTAACACTTCTATAGTTGTTGCGTTTTGACGTTTAACCGTCTCTTGCATATTAGAAAATTCTTTAAAAAATGATGCTGATAAACTGTTTAATTTTTTACTCATTGCTTTAGTATCTTTCACTACACAGAGTGGCAATAGATCATCAAATGTCATTTTAACAGTTTCTTTACAGCTATCCCATTTATCAGCTAACCATTCTTGTCCTACAAGGGGACTATAATACCATATATGCCCAACAGCTTTTCTTATTTCATGTTGAGATGGTTTTCCACCGAGTGATTTGGCTTCTAATATTACTTTTTCCGCATATTCATCAGTCAAAGAAAATATAGCTTTATTATATTCATCTTCCAGATCTAGACGTTTTTCTAATCTTCTTGCATATTCTTTACATATATTAACATTCGCTTCTGCTTTTGCCAAATCTTTAGCATATTCCAAAGAATCATATGTGACATATTGGTCCATATAACCTTTTATCTCTTTCAAACTTGCGTCTCTCATCCCTATCTCAAAATCGTCTCTTTGCTTTTCATTTTTGTGTATGTTGTCTGTTAGTCTGATTCCTCCAGCCGTGATAGCAGCGACACCTGCGCCAAAAGCTATTTTTTTTACTACCCGTTTAAATTTTTTTGATGTTGTGATATTTTTTTTCGCCATTTTTACTCCTTTTAGTTGAATAGAAAAACAGACCAGATGCGCAATGCATTTGATCTGTTAAAAACTTTTACTAAACAAATCTGAACGATTTGTTTTATGCTCAGCAGCACACTACATGTGTGTGTGTGTGTAGAAAACTGCGGTTTTCAGCGCATTGACAAATTTTCTTGACATTTTTTCTTTTCTCTTTATGGGATTATTATACCATATTTTCGTACGAAATAAAAATAAAAACACCGCCCAAACGGGCGGTGTTTTTTAATCAAATGTTTTTTATTTTGATTCAGTATCTGGGACAACAGAAACTGTCTTTCTGTCGCCATTGCCACGTTTAAATGTGACTTTGCCAGCAACCTTTGCAAATAATGTATGATCTTTACCCATACCAACATTCAAGCCTGGATGTACAGATGTTCCACGTTGACGAATGATGATATTACCTGGGATAACGTGACTGCCGCCACTTTTCTTTACACCCAATCTGCGTCCGGCTGAATCGCGTCCGTTTGTTGATGCTGAACCAGCTTTCTTATGTGCCATAATTAAACTCCTTCGCTTACGGGTCTGTTAGGCCTTGATTGATTTAATTTTCAAAACGGTGATAAACTGACGATGACCGGCAGTTCTACGATAGTTTTGACGACGTTTTTTCTTAAACACCAAAACTTTATCATCACGTTTTTGTTCGATTACATCAGCAACAACTTTGGCACCATCAATAAATGGAGTTCCAACTTTGTCACCAACCATTAAAACTTGGTCAAAAGTGACCGAACCAGTGGCATCCAGTTTTTCAACCTTTACAATGTCGCCTTCTTGGACACGATATTGTTTTCCACCAGTTTTAAAGATAGCAAATGTAGACATATTTTTTATCTCTTTTGTTCTTCGTTGTTTATGTTAAAATTTCGTTTCTGCACAAAATTTTATGCAAATTATACCTTTTAAATACCAAAAGTCAACATTTTTGTAGAAAATTTTATGCAAATTGTAATTTTTCACACAAAAAAAATGCCCGAATGAGCAATTTTTTATTTTCTAAGGCCTGTTTTAGCGTCTATCCAGACCTGCTCTTTGGCAATTTCCATAATTGGCATATCAAATTTACTGTCAGAATAAGCACGCACCACATTTGGAATATATTTATGTTCGTGTGCCCAATTATCCATCGCGATTACTTTATTTTTACCCAGACATAAAAATTCACATTTCCAAGGGTTTTCTTTATCCATCTTTGAACACATAACCGCATCAAATTTCATGTCTTTGACCAATTCAGGTATTAAATAATCAGGCGATGCAGAAATCAATAATACTTTATTACCAGCTGATTTTTCCTTTGCAACCTGTTCTTTGGCCCAACCAAAACGATTTTTTTTATGTAATTTTATCACGTTTTGTGAAAAATTTTTCACCATTTCAGCTGTTATGAAACGACGCATTTTTTCACGTCCCCAAATACTATCACGATTGAATTTTATGGCTATGATTCCCAAAATAACATACGGTAAAAACAACCACGGCCTTAGTGAATGTTTAAAACAATATTTAAAAAATTCCCAGTTTGAATCGCTGGCTGACAAAGTGCCATCAAAATCAAAAACAACAATATCTTTTTTTTGCAACATACTTAACCTCACACTTTGCAAAACATAACATGTTGCTTTTGATTTATCAATACTATTTTAATTTCTGCACTTTTTTACGCAATTTTTCCATAACAAAAAACAGTGATGGAGTTAATGTAAATGTCCAAACAAGAGATGCTATCATACCACCTATCATAACCGCACCCATGGCAACTTTTAACCCGTCATTAGACCATAGTTGTGGTAACATACCCGCAACAATCGCTATGGTAGTCATCCAAATCATACGCTTTTTATCCATTAACTCTTGCCATAAAACTTTTTTCGCATCTTCACCATTTTGAACACGTGCAACAGTTGGTTCCAACACCAAAATATTATTATTAACCACCAAACCCACCAACATAATGAAAGCTAACATAGCACCAACATTCATAGATGCCCCCGATAAAAACAGCACAACGAACACACCTGCAAAACTGGTTATAATTGATGTTGCGATTGTAAATGGATGAACAAAAGAATTCATAATTGCAGCCAACAACATAAATGTTAATACAGTAGCTAATAAAAACGCTTGTACAATTTCTGATGTTGATTCTTCTTGAACTTCGGACATTCCAGCAAAAGAAGCACCATATCCTGATTCCCAATTCATTTTATCAAGATTCTTTTGAATTTGTGCTTGGATTGGACCAATAGTAGATTTTCCGATATTTATATCTATTTCTGTCACGCGATTTTTATCAATTCTACGAATATTAGATGTTGCTGGCACATTTTCTAAATCGCCCAGCTGTGACAAAGCAACCATACCTTTTCTAGAATTTACATAAACATTATCAAACATAGATTGTTTTTTAAACTGCTTGTCAAATTCCAAAATAATCGGATATTCATCACCATTTTCTTTGTATTTATAACTATCATTTCCAAACAAAGCTGTGCGTAATGTAGAACCTGCTTGAGCATTTTTTACACCCCAAAAATTCATTTGTTCATCATTTGGAATAAACCGTATTTCATTAGCAGGTATTTGTTGTGCCAACACAGCACTTTGTACTGCATCAATATTATTTACCATATCAATAATTTGATGTGCATACATCGCGCGTTTTTCATCGTCATCACCATACACATTTAATACCAAATCTGAATTAATACCAGCACCACTCATATTTTCCCCTGCACGAATTTGAATTTCTGCATCTTTGATATTTGATAATATCGGCAACATTTTTTGTGCCAATTTTTTATCAGAAATATCGCGCTTTTCAACATCAACCAACGACACTTTTATATCAATATTTTGCAAACCGTTATCGCCTATTTTTGTTGTAGTAGATTCAACTTCGGAAAAATTAGATATGCGTTGTTCTATTTCTTTGGCGATAGATTCTGATTTAGCATATATACTACCCATCGGAGCGCGCGCTTTGATTGTAATTTCATTTGCATCAGTTGACGGAGAAAATTCATTACCAACAAAATTCATTAACTGAGCAGAAACGATTAAAACCCCAAACGCCCCAGCAATCACGACCCATGGATGACGACATTGGTATTCATACCAATTACGCAGGCGCGATTTATTATCGTGTTCTTTGATTTCTTTGATATCTTGTTTGGTCTGCTTTTGCTTTGGCAATCTTAATAATTTCGCAATCATCATAGGTGTCAAAGTAAACGAAAACAACAAAGACAACAAAGTTAAATACACAACAGTCATACCAAATTGCAACATAAATTGCCCAACGATACCACCCATAAAGGCAAGAGGTAAAAACACCACTACATTAGTTCCGACACCAGCCAATACTGGTATAGCAACCTTTTTTGTTCCGTCTTCTGCGGCTTGTTCAGGTGTTTTGCCTGCGCGCAATTCAGATAGCGCGGATTCAATCAAAATAATCGCATTAGAAACCAAAGTTCCAAGAGCTGTAGCATAAGCCAACAATGTCATGGTATTGATTGTAAAACCTGAACCATTCATAAGGAAAAAACCTGATAATAATGATGCTGGAATCACAACACCTGCAATAATCGTAGAACGCCAATTACGTGTAAAACACAACAATACAATAATTGTAAATATAACACCTAAAATAATTCCATATATTGTATCCGCAGTGTCTTCAGATACATGCGTAGAAGAATCAGACACTATTTTCATAGTCGCTTCTGGAAAACGTTTTTGCAAATCTGATTCAAATTCTGACAGTTTTTTATGAATAGCTTTTGATATTTTTATCGCATTACCATCGCTGGCTTTGACCACAGATATAATAACAGCATTTTCACCATTATATATTGCCCCTTTGTCTATGTCACGCGCAGTATCCGCAACAGAAGCAACATCAGATAATTTAAATGTTTCACCTTCGACGGTTGTAATTTCTAGATTCGCAATTTCATCAACATTTTTGAATTCCCCAACAAAACGAACATTTTCTGAATTAATATCTGTTTCAATTTTTCCGCCAGGAACGTTCAAATTACGCATCGCTATGGCAGAAACTATGTCATTAATCGTCACACCGTATGCCGCCATTAAATCTGGATCCATAGCTATACGCACAGCTCTTTGTTGTCCACCAAAAGTGTTTACCGATGCAACACCACGAATTGCAGTAATTTTATTAGACAATGTATCACTTACATATTTTTCAATATCGCGCGGATTACCACCACGAATAACAATATCTAAAACCGGGGTTTGTAATGGGTTTAATTTCGCAATAAGTGGTTGTTTTAAATCATCTGGAAATTCATTAGCCAATCCATCTATTTTTGCTTTTACTTCATTTGCTTTGTCATCAACATTTACCCCCAAATTAAATTCAGACATAACAAATGCGCTGTTTTCATAAACTTGTGATGTAATTTTCTTTACCCCTGCCACTTCGGACATCGCATTTTCGGCACGTTTTACAACCTGGGTTTCTATTTCTTCTGGGGTTGCACCAGGATAAATAAATGTAGCTGTGACATAAGGAAAATCTATAGATGGAGTTCTTTCGATATTCATTTTTGGAAAAGAAACTATCCCCAATATCACAAAAAACAAAACAAACATTATTGTTGTGACAGGTTTACGAATAAAGAATTTTAACATATCTATTTTCCTTTGGCTTTCTATTTAGAAATTTTAATTTTTTGATTATCTTGGACATTTGATAAAATCACAATATCCCCATTTTTGATACCAGATTTTATCAAAGCATTTTGCATATCTTGATTTTCAATTTCTATTTTAACAGCATGCGCAACATCATCATTTGCAACGTATACAACGTTTCCATGTATTGCTGACATCGGGATATAAAAACCATATTTTTTGGTTTGTGCGTATTGTAATCCATTGGAACACCCAGATGTTTTTATAACGTACATACCTGTATCTAAATCAATATTTTTTGACACAGAAACGATTTTACAATTACCTATTGTTTGTCCACCATAAAACATATTAACACGTTTTCCAGATACAAAAGCCCGATTGTTTTTAACAGTAATCGGTTCAAATAAAATGCCATTTGTTTTTTGCATTTCTAGAACCGTGACGGGCGTGCCATTAATCGCATTATGACGTGCTATGTTAAACACATCGAAATTATTTTCCCGCACAACAGTATAAAATCTGTATCCAAAAGCAAAAACAACTAAGACGATAACGGTAATATAAATAATATTTTTATATTTACGTGTTTTTAATTTTTTCACCAGATTTTCAATCATTTCTGTTTTAGTCATCTTATTCACCTAATTTTTTTACAGATTCTTTTGACATCAAAATATTATATTTAGCATTTAACAGCGCCACATCCATTTGATACAAAGCACCAGACACATCAGACAATTCTATCGCCGAAGTTTGACCTGAGGCAAAACGATTTACAGAAACATCATAAGCCTTTTGCGCCAACGCATGTGCTTCGTTCAATTTTTCAAGATTATCGCAAAGATGTTTATATTTGTTAACAGCTGTATTATATTCTTCGGTTTTTAATTTCTTTGATTTATCCAAATCTTGACGCGCAGATTCTGCGTTCATTGCTTCTATGGTAGCATTCGCAGAATGTAAACCACCATTGAACAATGGGACCTTTAATGCCACACCCCAATATGCAGACTGTGAACCTTCGTTATCAAAAATATGCCCAACATCATTACCCATCGCATAATAATCGTATGCACCAACAAGAGCCAACGTTGGATATCCCCCCGCACGTTTAGACGAAGCATTTGATTCATACATTTTAATTTGTTTTTGATAAATATCCCATTCTGGATTTGACTTTAACTTTTGAGCTGTCAAAGGTTCAAAAGAATCAGGAAATTCATCGGTCAAAACAACTTGTTCATTTTCATCTATGCCCGCCATAATTTTTAACATTCTGTATGCAGTATCACGGTTGAATTCCGCATCAGACAAATTAATTTCTTTTGTTGCTATGTCAGATTCTATTTTTATTAAATTGCTTCTGTTTGCGCGTCCGGCAGCAGTTAATTTTTTACGTGCAGCACGTGCATTATCTAAATTTTTCTGACTGGCTGCGACAATACCGTCTGTCATTTTTGCAGTCCAATAAAGATTTGCTGCGGCATATTTGACTTCGCGTAAAGTTAAATCTTTGGCAGATTTAGACATATCAATTGCATCGTGCACCGCATCAACAGCATTTCCTATTTTGCCAAAAGTGTATATAGGCTGAGTGATTTGTACACCCGCCATAAACATATTATCTGGAATTTCACCCAATGGCACCGGCAAAGAACGATTTAAAATCGCCCCTATTTCAGATGGGATTTTTACACCTTCGGAATCTAATGGTCGAATAGGATCAATCAAATTCATATAAGAAGCACTTCCATCAATACTGAACCAGCGATTTGCATTGACAGCACTTAATTGCGCTTTGGCTTTTTTAATATTTGCTTCGGCGGTTTTTAAATCATTAGATTCAGCGACTATTTTTGCAACAGCGTCATTCAACGACAAATCCATAGCAAACACGTTTGGCGCCACCAACAAGGCACACACCAAACCCAGCACAAACTTACGCATTTAATGCCTCCATCTTTTTGAAAATTTCGTTTACTGTTTTAATTGATTCTGCCAGTCTGTCTTCATCTTCTTCGGGCAAAACTTTGCATAATTCACTTAGCGCGGTGACACGTTTGTCTATTAATTTTTCAGCCAAATTTTTACCAGCCTTTGAAACTTCGTACCAAACATCACGATGATCTTTTGGGTCATCAGAACGCACAACCAATTTCGCCTGTTCCAGTTTACGCAAGATTCCGCAAAGCCCCGCAGTAGAAATAGCTTCGCGATTAGCAAAATCTTTCAATTTTATTTTTCCCGTTAAATAAAGACGCATTAAAAAAGACATTTGCTGTCTAGATTTTTTTGAACCGTGTTCAAACACAGACTGTAATCTGCGGGAAAAACGCGTAAGAATCTGCATATTTTCAGACACTAACTGAGTAATTTCTGCATGAGTCATATTATATTCCTTGGTTAATCATTAAAAAATTAAATCATTAAAAACTTTAACGATTATATATACGGCGTTTTTCAAAGTCAAGCCTATTATTTAGAAATAATATAATTTTTTTCATTTTGTTATTGAAAAAATTGAAAAGCCATATATAATAAGCAGAGTCCTTGGAGCGTCGTCTAATGGTAGGACAAGAGATTTTGGTTCTCTTTATCATGGTTCGAATCCGTGCGCTCCAACCAAGTTAAAAACCTTAGAAATCCAACACTTTCGTTGGATTTTTATTTTTAGGGTTGGAACATACCAAAACAACAAAAAACCTTAAAAATCTAACACTTTTTATTTTCACTTTCGTCAAAAAACATTAAAAAACAACGGGGTGAAAACAATGATTAAAAAGTGTATGTCATATTGTAATACCGATAAATACATAAAGTTGCGAAACAATATTTTTTATTTTACAATGGAATTACCAAGACAAAATAGCAAAAGACGGTTCTTTTGTAAATCGTTGCATACATATAATTATTATGAAGCAAGGGAAAAAGCAAAAATAATGGCAGAAAACATACAAAACTTTGACACAACAAAATTTATAAATGATTTCAATACGTTATGGAATCAAGTGATTTTTGAATATAGTGGCACAGGTAGCACTTTTACCGGTTTTGCCATGCGAAGAATATCGCCAAGAACCGACCCCATGGTTTTGAAACAGTTAAAAATTTTGTCTGAAAAAATGGATTTAGTCCAACAGAACCAATTGACCCCTGGGGAAAAGGTTATGTTGGGTCAGTTAAGTCATTTTCTTCCACAAATTGACACAATATTAGCCAAAATGGAACACATGGAACAAATGTTGGCCAACAATCAACCAATTCAACCAAAACCAACAAAAAATTATACTGTTCGTGAAATTTTGGAATCGTTGGCTAAAAAAAGTAATAATACAGACCCTACAAAAGACCGTAAATATCGTGCTTTGAAATCAACTTTTGAAAACATCAACTTTAATTTAGATTCTGATTATATGGATTTTTATAATTCTGATGTTATACAAAGGGTATCTGATGAAATAACCAACAACAAAACAGTCCAAGGGGATACAAAAAGAAAATATATCCGGTATGTAAAAGAATTTATTGAACATGCCCATATACTTGAACCAGATGTGTATAAAGATAATCTGTTACAATTATTACCAAAGGTATCAAAAACACCAAAAGCAAAAAGGAACCCTCATTTCCCATATTCACAGGAACAATTATTAGAAATCTTTGACCCAAAACACGACTATTTCAAAAAAAATCCAGATCAATTTTGGGCTTGTATGATTGCTTTGTTTACCGGCGCACGCAATAATGCTGTGGTAACTGTTCAATTTGGTAATATTATTAAACAAGAAAACATTGATTGTATCCAATTCACCCAAAATCATTTTGTTAAACACCTTAAAAATGAAGCGTCTGAACGTATTGTTCCGATACCAGCGCAATTATTAAATATGGGATTTTTAGATTATATTCAAAAGCAAAAAACAAAATTAAAAGCAACTGATTCAGATTTCATATTTCCAAAGGGTGTAACCAAATCAGGTAATTTTAACAATAAATTTATACAACGTGGATTTTTGACTTTTGTGGAACAATTGGGATTTAAGGGACCAAATGCAAAAAAATTAGATTTTCACTCTTTCCGTAAAAATGCCAGTGAACAATTACAATACACAGGCATACCGCAATCTTTTATAAATGATATTATTGGTTGGGCAGGTAAAAATACCATGGAACAATCATATTCAAATCACACATTAAAACAAATCAAAGAACAGGCAGATAAATTAAATTATGACTTTTTACAATCACATTTTGATAAATGGACTGAAATTATGAAAAAATTAAAATGATAAAAAACAGACCATTACCAGATTATTCAAACCATAAATAATTATAAACCACCAATCAAATAGTGGTTTTGTTTATCCAGTGTCAAATTTTAATGGTTTGCGAATGGTTCTATATGGGTCCGAAACGAAGAATATTTAGCACCCAACTGCAAAAAATACAATTATTGAAATTTTAATTGTTCAACATATTTGTAAATTTCATCTATATTTTTCCATTTGTTTGCTTGTATTAAATCAATTATTTTTAATATCCCATCTTTCAATATGTCATAAAAATGGTAATACACATCGGTTGTTATAGCTGCCTGGCCACTATGAACAATTTCTGATCGAATATTGTATATATTCTTTAAAAACTTGAACACATATAGTCGTTTCTGTAAATCACTTTCGGTTAAGAAAGCAAATGTTTCTGCCAACGAAACACCCAAACCAGCAGCATTGTCAGATTTTTGATGTCTTGACAACAGGGTTTCTAGAGATATTGTGGCTTGCAAAATTCTATCTTCATCATTTTCTGATAATATCGATTTATTTAGCCAACGAATAGATAACAGTGTTTTATTTAACAAGTTATCGTTATCAGATAATAAATTTATAATAAACTTATTAGTTTCAATATCCTTTTTTGTTATTTCAACAGGTTCATGATAGAATGGGTTATATGGTCTGCCGATATCTGATAATTTCAAAGGTGTCATTCGTTTATCAAACAAACACACCGCTTCTAGTGATTCTTTTATATAATTTCCTAAATGTATTGGTTGATAATAAGTTTGAAACATTATACCTAAAACAGCACAAAAATCGTTCATTCTATTTTTTATAATATTTAATGCTACTTCTGGTTTAGGTTCATATACAGGAATATTTTTTAAAACCAATACAACAAAAATATTATTTTTAGAATTATCAAAAATATATGTAAATGTTTTTTTAAAATGTGATGGCAACCCATTTACATTTTTAACAAATTTTTCATAAAAATCCTGGCTTGTGTATAATGAGAAAGTGTCAGTATCAATACTAATATCAATATTAATGTTATACAATTTGATAACAGCATTTTGTATTTGTAGATTAGGTGCTGTAAATTTTCCTACTAAACCAGACATATCTTTTATATGCGGATTTTTAAAAGCACTAAACATAAAAGTTGTAATTTCTTCATTTACTATTTTGTCCGGTAATTTATTTACTATTTTTGGCAATAAATTTCTTGCAAATTTTATAGCATTTTTATAATCATTTGCTGTTAGTCCGACTTGTACCCCTGGTATATTATTCCTGGCAAAACGTACATTATAATGCGGATATTTTGTAAAATCACGGTCAAAAGGGTTTTTGGTCGTAAAGTTTGTAAGATAACCCAAAAGTTTTTGTAATTTTTTATCCATAATCTGTATTCCTTTGTTTAGATTTACAAGATAATGAAAAATATTGCAAATATCAATCTAATCTTATATAATCCCTGATGAATCCAAGAGATTGGGTTCGGGGTCTTTACAAACCCGCTTTATCCGATGCGAAAGCATCGATCTGATGGTTTCGGTGCTTTGCATCGTAATCATCCCTGACTTGATGGTCGGGGTGCCGTAAGCTATAAAATAGGGGTAACCTGAAAGCACGGGGTCAATGATAAAGCGACTGTAAACACTCCCGACCGCCAATTTTCTTGACGGTCTTTTTTAACCATGGGGATAGAAATGAAAAAATATATTTTAACATCATTGGTTGCACTATTAACACACAATGTGTACGGGGCATTTGATTTTGAAAATTATGTTCCAACATTGAATCTTTATGGCACGGGCAGTATGAATACAAGTGGATACAATTTACAGTTTATCGCATCAACTCCTGGTAGTTCTGAAGGTTTTTATACATATGATGTTAGTAATGAACAGTCCCCTCTTATTTTTTATGGGTATTCTATATCTCCCAATCCTGATAGATATACTTTTTTTGATAAAGGCACTTATACATCAAACCCAAATGGTACGACACCAATTAATATGCCGTCTTTGGTTGGCTATTTTATACATAATACAAATGGTATTATTAATGAAAATGGTTATATCGGAAATTTCCAAGGCGACTTTATGGAAAACGTTGGGAACGGTATTTATAATCACAATGCAACAATTGATAGCATTACAGGTGATTTTATTCGTAATATTGGTGCTAATACTGGCGATGCACCACTATCAATGGGAGCTGGGGCAGCGATATATAATAATAATAGTAAAATAACTACAATTACAGGTAATTTTATTGCAAATATGTCAGCAAACGGTTTGTCAGGCGGGGCTATTTACAATACAAATCAATACGGAACTCAGGGTATTGGTACTATAAATGGTAGCTTTGTAGGTAACGACTCACAAGGTAGCGGTGGGGCTATATATAATATTGGAGACTATAATCAAATCGGTATAGGTACTATAAACGGCGATTTTATTGGTAATAGAGCCGATGTGTCTGGTGGGGCTATATATAATGATAACAGTAAAATAACGACTATAAATGGGGATTTTATTGCCAATGAATCTATGGTATCTGGTGGAGCAATTTATACAACCTCATCAATCAGTGTGAATGGGGATTTTATAGGAAACCATGTAACCACCTCATCAAATACAGACCTTGCGTTTGGGGGTGCTATTTATGCAACATCTGGTTTTGGGGTGAGACCGGGCACTTTGTTTTCAGGGAATTATACACAAGACAATAGAGGAAAAATATACAATGCTATTTATATGGGAAATAATGCAAATTTGGGTTTGTATTCAAACGCACAAAGTCTAAGCGATACCACTAACGCAGTAATCTTTAATGATAATATTGATGGCGATAGGTATAACTTATCTATCAGCGGTGGATATGTCCTTATGAACAATGACATAATAAATGCAAATCAAATAACTATTTATCCTGGTTCGTGCTTGTTTTTAGGGTCGGGAGAATATGGTATAGGCACAATAAACGACTCTACAACTACACTAAATTTACGTGGTTTTTTTGACATTGCAAACGGATATACTGATACCATAAATCTTGCTAATTTATATGCCAATTTTACTTCTACTAGTCCGGCGATTCTGATGGATATTAATGACCAAATTATAGTAAGTGAAGAAACAACCGGAACCATTAATCTTGCTTTCAATAATACTGATACGAATCTGCGTAATCAAGAGACCGTCTTTGCGATTACCCCAGGCACAGCAAGTTTTGTAATGATGAATGCTGATGACGATTTACGAGAATTTAGACAACCGTTTCTATATGATTTAAATTTTGATTCAAGCACAAATTCTTGGAGTGCAACAATGAATCATACGTATAATCATACATATAACAAATCGATTGCATGGGATTTTTTAGGTAATCATACAGACACATTTTCTGCCACCGAGTTAGCACTTGGTGGAGCAATGTATACTAATACCGATGTGTCTTTTGTTGCAACAGATGTTCCTGTGAGATTTAACGGCAATTATACGTTGGATAATCGCGGTAAAATATATAATGCTATTTTCGTTGACACAACAAATTCATCAAATATAACAGTTAAATTTGATACAAAATTTAATAAACCCATTGTATTTAACGACCAAATTGAAGGTGGTATAAATAATACAACATATGTGGATTATACAAACCCATACAATATTACATTACTACACACACGTGCACAAGGTGAAAATCGACCAGAACCAGACGAATTCGGTTATGTTGTCTTTAATAACGATATTATAAATGCGGGAACAGTTACAATTAAAGACTCTATTTTAGCATTTGACCAACATACAAATTCTGACAATCAAATAACTACTGGACGTTTTGTTAATCCGATAGCCACTACCCATACAAATTTAACATTAAACAATGGTGGCTTTGATATAGCCAACGGTTATACAGAAACTATAACTTTAGGTAATTTAACTGCTAATAATGAAACAAATTTTTTACGTCTTGATTTAGATACAGGAAATATGAATTCTGATTTTATAGATTTAACTGGGTCTATTAGTGGACAAATCAACATCGTAATAGACGCTTTAAATGATATCGATATCGCAGACAATATTATTTGGTTTGCTATGGTATCCGGTCAAGCACCCGCATGGCAAAGTAATTTTGTTTTAGAATCGGTAAATAACTTAAGTTACGATTTAAATATTTTATTTGATTCAAATGATAAAAAATGGGGTCTGCAAAAAATCAATACGGAACCTGAGAATCCAGATAACCCAGAGAATCCAGATAACCCTGAGAATCCAGAGAATCCGGACAATCCAGAAAATCCGGACAATCCAGAAAATCCTGAGAATCCTGAAAATCCAGAGAATCCAGAGAATCCGGACAATCCAGAAAATCCAGAGAATCCAGAGAATCCGGACAATCCAGAGAATCCTGAGAATCCTGAAAATCCTGAGAATCCGGACAATCCAGAGAATCCAGATA
>CAMZIQ010000002.1 GCA_947307295.1 uncultured Pseudomonadota bacterium | reverse complement strand
ATCCTGAGAATCCTGAAAATCCTGAGAATCCGGACAATCCAGAGAATCCAGATAACCCAGAGAATCCAGAAAATCCTGAAAATCCTGAGAATCCGGACAATCCAGAGAATCCTGAGAATCCTGAAAATCCGGATGAACCAGATACGCCAACTGAACCAGAACAACCTGTTCAACCGACTATCCCTGTATTACCAGTAGAAGTTGTTCAAATGGCAGATTATACAGCAAAAACGGTTACCAATACTGTTCAAAAATTAACTAATTCTATGCAAAAGCGTGTTGGTGAATTACAGTGGTTATTGAAAGATACTGATAATCAATCTGATTTGAATAATGCTTTTTGGACACGTGGTATTCATAAAAACTTTGATGCAGATAATACTTCTGTTGGATTATCTGGTATAGAATTTGGTTATGACAGAATTATATCATCCACAAATAATTACAAATGGTATATAGGTGGATTGGGATATATTTCTGGTGGTGACAGTAAATTCAAAGATACCAAACTTGATATAAGTGGATACGGCTTAGGTGCCTATTTAATGGTACTTGAAAAATCAGGTTGGTTTGCAGATGCTGTATTTAGACAACACTTTATCAATATGGAAACATCAGATATAAAAACTGATTATACTGCAAGCAGTTTGAATTTAGAAATTGGTAAAGAATTTGTGTTTGGTTCTGATACTGATAAATTGAAATGGTTTATGAAACCGTCATTAGAAGGCACTTATATTTCAATATCTGGAACAGATATTGGTTCTTTCAAAGTCCAAGATTCAACATCTAGCATGGCATCATTGTCTGTATTAGCAGGTCCGAGATGGGATTTTGCAAGTGGCAGAAAATTCCAAGCATATGGTAAAGTTGGATATACTTTGGATAATTCTGATGATGTGGATGTTATTGTAAATGGTGTTAATACAAAACAAACAGTTGCAACAAATACAACTGAAATGGGTATAGGTTTTGATTATCGTGGTATTGATAATGCAACAAATATATACCTTGAAGCATCATATATCACAGGCACAGATTATTCAGAAATATCTGGTAATCTTGGTTTGAGATACGCATTTTAATATCAAAAATACCCGTTTACACCGTGGCATTTTGGTATTATAATAGTATATATAATGGGACGATGTGTAAATTTTCAGTCGTCTCTTTTTTTATTAAATTACCCGTTTGCGACCACTTATTTTTGTATTAAAATTGCTTAAAAGTGGGGTCAAAATGAAAAAAATTATGTATGCAAAACAAAGTGGTAATCAAGTTAGTTTATACGATAGTTCAAATCGTGAATATTGTCGGGTTAATGGTAAATTGGTATCGTATACTTCCGATTTTGTTATTACCAGTGGTGGAATTTTTAGCACCCATAACCACGTTTATGATTCAAATGGTAAATGGGTGCGTGATGTGCAGAAATAAATTATAAATAAAATATCATGTCAGATGTAAAAATACGGTCTGAATCAAAACGTAATTTTCCGTCTGCTTTCAATTCTTTGATATTATAATTGTTTAATATCCATGGTGTCCTGTTTATTGGACGTATATCAAGGGTATTATTATCCAAATTCATATAATTTGTTGTTTTTGCCAGCGCAGATTGTAATTCATTATCAGTATATTGAAATGCCCATAATAATAAATGCCAGTGCCATATTTTATGTTCGCCCTGTTCTGCAAAACCGACAAAATGCACAGGGTGTTTATTCCAATAGCGACCGACCAATTCTTTTTCATATCGCTTAACAATATTACGTAACACAATTTGTGCCCTATCATAATTATAATGTTGAACAGACATTGGCAAATCAACAGTCAAATAATGACTAAATATTTTATTATCAAGCCAATCTTGTGCCTGCTGTTGTAATTTTTCTGTGCCTGTTATATTATCTGTATTATTCATACCATTTTCTCCTGTATTCTGTTACCATTAGAAAGCATAAAATTATTTAATTTAATAAATATATAATCATGTGTATAAATGTTATTCTGTGTGTTTCTCTGTGTTTTTTTTATTAAATTAAATAATTCAGCACTAGGTCTATTTTTTGCAAAATGCCTATGTTTTAGTGTCGGTGATGTCCGACAATATTGCAGTGTAACCATGGTGAGTCCACAACTGGAATAATGTCGTTTTGCGTGTATCTGTTATTGGTTCGGCCAAAACCAAGTAGAGAACACTCTTTTTGTTTTTGCCTTACACGTTATAAGGCATTTTTTGTCTTACCCGGGGTAAAACCATGGTTAATTTATGATATTCAGTCGCCGGCAGACCAAACATTCATAACAACCACACCCTTTTAGAACTAACGTTTTTGTTGACGTTTTGACGCCAATTTTTCATTTTTTTTGTTCGTCAGGTTCCAAAATATCCGATATTTGTTTCCCATATGCAGATATTACTGGTTTCCAAACAAGTTTTTTATTTTGTGCAATTGGTGCATAACCATCTTCAACATAATCTATAGCAAAGCCATTTGGTCCGTAAACCCATGTGACACCATTACCCTTAACTACAGGATAAAATCCGTCATCAACCTTTTGTTTCGCTAATTTATATTTTTGACGTAAGCGATAACGTTGATTTGCTAAACGTTCCATTTCAAGAATTTCTTCACCGTGATTTAATACATATGACCGCATTGCAGATCTTAAATCATCACGGTTTAATTGGATTCTTATTTCTTCGTAATAATCCGATTTAGAATATTCTCGAATTTTTTTACCACTATCAATCCATTCTTGTTTGGCTTTTTCTGCCAAATTACGAAATATTGGTTTAAAGTGGTTGTTTGCTAAAAATTCAGCGGTTTTTTCGATGCGTTTTTTATTATTTGTTGAAACGCTAACAACATTTTCAACCATTTTTTTCATTTTTTTATCCTTTTATTTTTAATGGTGCCTGTTCCCAAACAATTTTGTTATTTTCAACAGTAGGGTAGTATCCATGTGCAACTCTTGAATGACATTCGTCATCTGGAAATTGAACTGGTAACCATACTACACGACCACGATATACAGCCGGGGACATTCCTTTTGAAACGTTCTCAAATGCAATTTTTTGTTTTTTACGCAATCTGTAACGTTTTGCAGATTCTCTGTCCATACGCTTAATATCGTCTGGGTTGTTTCTGACGTAGTAAACCATGGCATTACGTAAATCAGCACCGTTATAATACTGAACACACTTGATGCCTTGCTCTATTGTTTTGTGCACAAATAAATCACCACCATTTTTGACCCAAAAATCTTTTGCTTTATTAAGCAAATATTTGAATTGTGGTTTACAACAGTGGTCAGCAATATAAAGTTCACGTCTGCTTAATTCACTATCGTCAATATATAATTTCCAGTTTATATTCTCTGGATTTAAAGAATTCGGTAACATTTTTTACTCCTATGTTACTTTTTATTTTTTATGCAGGATTTTTGAAAATTCTGCGGCTTAGTATTTTGTTATTCTCTTGGTGCCTGCCCTGTAATTTGGACAGGCACCCAACAAAAACAAATAACAAAAACCATTTTTTATCATCTCAACACTTATGTCATTTCAACCTCCTTTGGTTTTACACTAAACAATGTAAAGATTTTTACGGGATTTGCAGGAATAAGGCAAAACCGGCCTTTAATAGCCGGTTTGTATGTAAAATCATGAACAATTATTATTTAAATATTGTGGAATGTATGTAAGTTTAACTACAGCTTAGATTGCCTTGAATCCGATTGAATCAACATTTCTTGAATACCGTTTTGTTCTAAATCTAAATCGGTGATATCACAAACGCATTTTATTTCTTTTGAATTCAAAATTGGGAAAAATGCTTTTACCACATGAGATGGCAAAGCGCCTTTTATAATAGTATCCAACCTTTCTGCTTCTTCGTCAAATGTTCCTATTATATCACTTGGCCAGTTATCGCTAATGTATGCTTTTGTCAATGTATTCGGAGATTCTTCTATGGCCATTTTTAAAATGGTATCCAGTTTTGATTCAGAATCATATTTTTTAATTCTTAACTTACAAATCTTATTTATATATATGTAAAAACCGTTTTGTTCCCAGGTTAAAGACAACCAAATTTTAGGTTGTGGCGGCAATTCATCAATATGTTTTTTGATATATTCTAAATCATGAAAATTGATTTTAACATCCGGGAAAAAACCTAATGTATCATACGGAAAAGTTGACTCTTTTGAAAATATACCCATTGAACCACTTGGTATACTGCCATAATAAAAATTTGAATCTGTTATCAAACCACACAAAATATACGTGTTACAACTATCAGTTTCTTTATCATAAACAATCTCTGGTAAATCTAGCGCAATATTTTTATTGTCATAACATTTTAAACCGTAATTTTTAAACATATGTAACAACAGTTTTTTTGCCCTATCTATTTCCAACAAATAATTTTGTTGTTTACCACGTTTTGGCTCAGTAAATAATTCATCTTCAATACTGTCTAGGGGTGGCCATTCAAAAGCCAGATATTCACATGCTTGTAATAATGTGCAATTTTCCATTATTTTCATATTTCACCTATCATTTTAATTGGTCATATTCTAAAAAAACTTGTTTACATTGTCAAAAAAAAGTATACAATCAGAATCAAGAAAGTGTAATACAAAGTGTATGACATTTTAACAAAATTGGAAAACACAGAACATAGAAAAGGTTAGTTTTTAGGGACTTTTCAAAAAATGGTATGTTCCCGTGCGCTCCAACCAAAAATTCAACCACCCCTTGTGGGTGGTTTAATTTTTGTGTTGTCGCGCCCGTTTGATTTGAAACATCGTCCGCCTTTGGCGTGACAGGTTCGACTATGAGTAAGCGAAAACAAGCCTTGCGTAGTTTGAGCACTAACGAATGCGGCGCAGTGTCGGCACAGCCGACCGAGCCAATCCGTGCGCAATTTTTTCAGTTCGAAAGTCATATTTCAATTTTTTATCTTTCTAAACATGCTTTCGAACCGCTTGTAAAACACTAAAAACATTCCCTCGGCTATCGCCTGCGGGGCAATCGTAACGATTTCGTTGCACTTCGTTTGCGAAATCTACTGCTTGTCGAACTGGTAAAAAGGTTAGATCTGCGATAACAAACCTCCCTGTTTTACATTATCGTTCAATGCGAAGTCACGGCGTAGCAAAGCGAAGACGGATGGTTGGGGTGTGTGGGCGAAACAATTATTTCTTAGCAAATTGTTTTTTTATTGCTTTGAAAACATTGCTGTATTTATACCCTATCATTGCTGTCAGGCTCTTTTGCATAATTACAAAGCACACAAACATAACCATAAAACCAATCAAAAATTCACCACATGATACAATATCATTTCTTACAAAATATGTAAAAACAAATATCGTAAATACAGCCTGTATTTCTGCAGTTACAAACCCAGGAGAATAAAATCTTGGGTATTTAAACAAACGGATTGTAAATATATGAACAAAACCTTCAAACAATCCCAGCCATGCAATTGGTAATATTGTTATTGGATATTCATGCAAAACAAACGGTGTAATAGTAAATGTTAGCAATAATATACTGGTTGGAATACGACTGGCACGTTTCATATCATTGTTTAATTTTATACCCAACATTTTTGCAATAGAATCTGCAAAGCCACCGGGATATTTCATTTCTTCCCATTCATGCAGAACAAATAAAAATATATAAACCAAAGTAAATTTTTGAACAACTGATAAATCACCAATCAATCCACCAACCAGCAACATCGCCATAGATATTACTGTAAAAATTTCCAATGCATAAGTTTTAATAAATTTAACCATACTTTCACCCTTGTATATTTCAAGTGTATTATAATTTTTATTATAAAGTCAAATTGTTCAGCTTGCGTTTCGCCCACACACCACAACCAAGATTCAACTGGCTTTGAAACAAATAAATTTCGCCCACAAACAACAAAAAAATTTAATATTTTTATTCAAAATGATTGTGGTGTATAGGCGAAATATGCTATAATTAATATCAAAGGAAATTGTTATGAAAGAAAATTTTACTGAACCAACCAAAATGTTGCAGATTATTAACGATAACAAAAAATTAACTGATGATAATTATTCTGAATCAGCAAATGATGATTTAGCAAAACAAATTTGGGATACTGTTAAGTCATATGTTCAACAAAATCTATCTGTATATCAAGACTGGGACAAACAGGATTATGATACACGTAAAACTTTTGTAAAAGATGTTTTAAATGTGTTATTAGATAAATTTGATAATCATAACAAAAATAAGGCAAAAATTAATAGCATAACAAAGTAAATTTTTCCTATTTTTACATATAAATTAGGCATATTATATGGCAATATATTGGTATCAAATCCTGTTTTTCATCTATGAAAAACAATCATTTTACACTAAATCATTTTTTGCATATATTTATTTTTGCAACATTCAAAAGCCATAAGCGCTTTTTTTAAATTTTCTTTTTCAACTGTATTCATTTCACCCAAAGTGCGCAAAGTTGGGGAATTTATCAAATGGCGCTGATACAATGCTTCTTTGATTGGCATCGGGTTAGTCGTCATAAACAACGCCTTGTAAAGAGGGAACAACAACTGATGATATTGTATTGCTATATCAGTTTTACCATCTTTGAAAGCCCTTATCATTTTATTAATCATTTCACCTGCTAAATGAGAAGCGACACTAATAACCCCTTTGGCACCCAAAGACAACATTGGTAAAGTTAAACTATCATCCCCAGAATAAATTTGAAAATTTTCTGGGCAATTTAATCTTAATTCAGAAACCCTGTCTAAATTCGGCACGCTTTGTTTAATACCAATAATATTCGGATTATCACAGACCAATTTAGCAACCGTTTCTGGTAAAATTTCAGAACCAGTGCGACTGGGTACATTATAAATTATAATCGGCTTATCAGAAACCGATTTAGCAATAGCATTAAAATGTGCATACATCGCTTTTTGTGGTGGCTTTATATATTCTGGCACAACAACCAGTGCTGCATTCGCATTATGTTTAAACGCTTTTTCAGTTTTCATAATTGCACGTTTTGTATTTGTATCACCTGTTGAAACAATAATACGTGTTCCATAAGGCGTAGATTTACGCACACTATCAACAATATGCCATTGCTCATCTTCTGATAACTGAGCTGCCTCACCAGTAGAACCGTTTAATAACAATGAATCTGTACCATTATTCACCAGATAATTTGCCAACTGAATAACATTTTCAAAATCAACCGATTGATTATCGTCCTCCTTAAAAGGTGTCACCATAGCTGTAATCACATTACCAAAATTCGGTATCTTTTCCATAAAAACCTCGTCAACCTTTCCCATATGTAGTAGCCTAAAATCAACAAAAAGTCAATTATATTCTGGGTTTTGGTATTATCCATACTTAAAAAAATATCGCCTTGTAATACTGGGACTTTTATTTTATGATTATTTTCACAACAGCACTATCAAAGGGGTTTTGTATGTATTATAAATACGGATATATTCGCCAAATCAGTTCTGTAATTGCCGGATTGTTTGGCAAAACTAAAATACAAAGACGATTAAACCGAGACAAAGTCAGATATCATGGTTTGATTTCCACAGTCGGTCAAAACAAAATCCCACGCCAAAAATATCCAACCAAGATTCCTTTTGCTTTATGTTTTAATGCAAAGGGATGCGACAAGGCTGCTGTCACTTTGAAATCTTTGCTTATTGCATCAGAAAACAGATGCGATTATGATATATACTGCGTAATTGATAACGATGTAGACAAACCGTTGTGTGACATCATTCGCAATGTTATCAAGGGAACTAAATCAACCGTTCATTTTATCAAAGCCAATCATGATTTTGACAAATCTTTGCGTCGTAATTGGCCGATTGCTATGTGGTACAGATTAATGTTGCCAAAGTTATTACCAAACGTGAAACGTATTATTTATGCTGATATGGATATTGTATTCTTTAATGATTTAATAGATGTTTATGAAATAGATTTGGGAAACAATGTAATTGCTGCGGTAAGGACAAGAACTGACGGCTATTTCAATTCCGGATTTTTGTTGATGGATTTAGACAAAATTCGCAAAGAAAAATTTTATGATAAATGGATTAAGGTTTCACAAACAAACGATTACAAAAATCCTGACCAAGATGTATTAAATAACACTTTGGCTGGACGCGTGTTCTATTTACCACTTAAATACAATTTTCAATTATCGCATGGTTCTCGTATTTTCAAAATATATACAGAAACCGAAATAGATGATTTAAAACACAATCTGGTCACTTTGCATTATTCAGACTTTATGAAACCGTGGGCACCTGCTGGGGAAAGGCCTGTGTTTTCTGAATATTGGTGGAAAGTTGCAAAACAAACAGGCTTGTTCAAAGAATAAAAGATTGACTGTCCATATTTTTGTCTTATAATCGCAAAAAAACAAAGGATAAGACATGAGAACAGATTTTAAAATATATACTTCCAGTTTATCAAATTGTCCCCCTAAAAAGGACGAAACTAATTGCCCATTGCGTAAAAAATTAAAAGAAGCCCAAGAACAATTCAACATTGGCTATACTATTTTAGAAGATGGTTCTTTGTTATTTCCTGATACAGTATATGATAAAGAAAACCGTATTTCTATTGATATGCGCAAAACCAAAAATAAAATTTGTTCCAGATGTCGTATTGATGCAGATTTGCAACGCAAATAAAAAAATTATGGTGGCAAAATTGTTGCCACCTTTTTTATAGAGCCTGGAATAACAAAATAGTCTTGAAAATCTGGATTATTATATATAAAATATGTTCACAAATGGTCCCATCGTCTAGCGGTTAGGACATCGGATTCTCATTCCGGCAACACGGGTTCAATTCCCGTTGGGACTGCCAAATTTCGTTATTGCGCGCAAAGCGCACGATTAAGAAATTTGAGCATCGCGCCATAGCACGCGCATTTTCGAAAAAGAATTCACATAAAACGATTGTTTTTTCAACGATATTAAGCACCTGCGAAGGCGGATGCCAAATGTTTAAAACTACCATTTTCGGAGATTTTTTATTTGGATTTACATATCTTTTTCAATATCTTTTTTACCAAGATTATTCTGTGGTAAATGCAACATACCTTTGATTGCATTTTTAAACGTTGCCAATTTAACCTTTCGCTTTATACATTCAGGCGTAAATTTTGTAATTTTTAATTCTGGCGCATAAAAATCTTTTATTAGCAGAGTTTTTGAAAAACAAGCAACCCCCATTTTCTTTAATTTTGGCGCATAAAAATCTTTTATTAGCAGAGTTTTTGAAAAACAAGCAACCCCCATCATTTCCAATTCTGGTATATATACTTTTTTCATTAATCTATTATATTGAAAACAGCCACCGCCCATTTTCTTTAATTTCGGTGCATTTAATTCTGTTAAATGTTTTGCATTAGCCAAAACATTTGTACTTATTTCTTCCAGTTCTGGGACATATAATTTTTTTAATTTTGCATTATAAACAAAACTACCATTACCTATTTTCTTTAATTTTGGTGCGTTTAATTCTGTTAATTCTTCGTTTTGCATAAAACAAGTACCTCCCATTTCTTCTAATTCAGGGATATATATTTGTTTTATCGAGCCAGCTCTGGCAAAACAACCACCACACATTTTCTTTAATTTTGGTGCATTTAATTCTGTTAATATCGTATTAGCATTAAAACATCTGTCCAACATTATTTCCAGTTCTGGGACATATAATTTTTTCATCGCAGTATTACTAAAAAAGCAATCCCTGCCCATTTTCTTTAATTTCGGCGCATATAATTCTTTTAATGCCTTGTTATAGTGAAGAAATCTATGATTAAGTTCCGTTGTTTTATACAAATGTAAACTGGTTATGCAACCATCCTTGGTTCTGGCCAATTCTTTTATATTTTTATTTTCATCTATGATATTTATTACTGTTTCACCAGTTTTTTTATCTCTTTTTCTTTCTACCTTGTGACCGTGTATTTCATTATTTAAAACACGTGCCAAATCATATAAGTACAAATTATCAGATCTTATTTCACATCTTCCGGTTTTTGTATTTAAAATAACCCCATCTAACATTACTTCATAATCGCTATTCAATTTAGTTATTGTTGAACCTTCGAAATAATATTTTTCATCATAATATACGTTAAGCATTTCATAATTAAATCTGACCAATTGATCATTTATTATACGATAATTGTCCGGCAATGTTGCATTTTGAGCAAAAAAGTCTACACCAAATTTATGTTTTAATGCTTCGGTTAATCCAGTAATTATGTTATCAGGATTATTATCAAACGTTGCATCTGGGTTATTGACAGTATGATTATAACGATTTTTAATTGATATAAATCCACCATTTGGTTTTGCTATTTGAATTGATATTACCGAAGTTCCATATTCATCTTGACGGTCTGGGTGTTTGCTGCGTTTTATATTCTTTACATTCTTTTTAACCGCATGAATTATATAATAGTTTTGATATCTTGTTGGATCACTGAATGTACATAATTTTTCATCTGGTTCAAAATATTTTTCTATACTGTTTTGTTGACGCAAGTTTTTTACATAAAAAGCATCATAGCCCGCTTCATTTAACAATTCTAAGGGGTCTTTGATTTTTTCTTTGTTTTCTGTTTTTTTACTTTTTTTTGATGTATCACGAATTTCGGTTAAAATATCAACAAGGTTTTCTGCATCGTCTGGATTTTTACCAGCATATTCCAATACGTGTTCTAAATTTGGAACATCCAGCAAAACATGGTCACGTAATTTTTTGGCAAACCCTTCGCCATTTTGATTTTTTATCTTTCGAAACATTTCGTCTGTATTTATATTTGTGCCCATTTTAATTACCCTTAAATCTTATAAAGATTTTACAAAAAAAACAGTTTTCTGGCAACACTAAAAAATCACCGATTTTGCCGGTCAAATTATAACATTTTTGTTCTTTAAATATCATTTTCATGGTATAATCACAGAGATTAAAGAGGTAATATTTATGGGTACAGAAAAAAAAGAAACTAATTTACAGAGACAATTGAGAGAAGAACGAAAAAATCGTGAACGTTTAGAAAAAGCAGCAAAAAAGTATGAAATACGAAAAGCATGCGAAACACAAAATCTTGATTTATTAAAAAAACTATTACCGACCCCAAAAGCACTTGTTGATTATGAAGATGACAAAGGCAATAACATTTTACATTTATTGATGTACGCACCAGATAAAGCAAACAGCGCAAATTCTGTCGATTTTATACAAAAAATTTTTGCCGCATATAACATAAATTCTGTATATGTATTTAAATATTCTTTACTTTTGCATCGTAATCATAAAAATAAATTGCCAGCGGATTCGTCTTTCATAAGGGCAATAGCTGATAAAAAAGAACGAACAGAATTTGATGAAAATAAAATCGCTTTGTACAATTTTTTAAAAGAACAAATCTTTCCAATTTTACCATCACAAGTAAAAATGGACGCACATAAAATTGCGAAAGAACCAAATAAAATACCAGATTTGTTGCAAGATAAAATTCAAAAAGGAACACCTGTTTCAAACACAAGGTATCTGCCACAGAAAAATCGTGACAACATGGTGATATTGGATTCTGTCAAAGAACAATATCCAGAAATTCGCATCAGGGTTATTGGGGACAAAGATAAAGGAATTCGTGAAAAAAGTTATGCGATTACTGGATTGGATCCAAATAGTGAAACTGGTCTTGAAGATCAAATATGGGATGCTGTGGATTTTCCAGAAAATTTATGGGGAGATACAATTCGTGGAATACTAGTATTTGAAGATGATTATAAAAATTTACGTAAAAATCCAACGGCTTTTGCTATGTATCGTTATTTTAATCAATTACGCGGCGCTGTGGTAATAGAAGATAGATCAGAGTCTGGTGAACAATATGGCGGATACGCGCACAAATACATACACAACAATACCCTGGAATACCCTATTGTTGTTATTAACAGTTCGGCTGCTATTGGTAAATACAATCATAACGATACTACTTGGCATAATCAGGAACGATTTTTATATCATGAATTATTTCATCAAATTGATTTGTGTGGTGACCCACAATTTTCCAGCATGAATCTTTTTCAATATGCTGTTATGTTGGTTGAACAAGATCGACAGAACAAAATAACAGACCCTTTTGATATTGTTAATAGGAATTATAATGATTTAGCAAAAAACTATAATATTGAAATGGCGGCACAAATTATGGGTGTAGCAAATCCAGATATTTATAAAAATTCGCCACTATTATCACATATTTATAAATTGGGATCTTGTTTTTGTATTGCAAAAGCAAATGGTAATAATAATGTTTTAAAATATCTTAAACAAGCAGATGCACCTTTCTTATTAGCAGAACATATGCCTTTTATTGGTAGAAAAGCCCGTTTTCCACAATATACTGAAAATATGTCTCAAACAGAGAGAGACACCGTTGCAAAGCAAAGAAAAGAATTATTAAAACAGCAAAAAGAAAAAGTTGATGAAAACATAAGAAAAGATAAAGAAAATAAACTGATAAAAATAATGGATGAAGTTATCAAAAATGCCGAAAACATGTTATCAAATTCTGCGATATTACAAAAATCAAACGAACGAGATTAATCCATAACAATCAAAAAATACCGGCTTTTTCGTTAATTTTTATACCGTAAAAAATCAAAAAAATACCGGCATTTGCCGGTATTTTTTAACTTTTTTTAATCAAGGAACATTTTTGCCTGTTTTAACAATTTAATCGCAGCATCTATATCCCCCATATCCAAAGGTGATATTTCCACATCTTTTTTCCCGGTCTTTACCGGCTTTTTCACATCATTTATTTCGTTTTTAAATGTGCCGTTATGCAGAATCTTTTTTACACCGGCAATCGTCATTCCTTTGTCATAAAGCAATGATTTTATTGTTTCCAATTTTTCAACTGTTTCATTGCGATAATACCGGCGATTACCGGCACCAGTCACAGGGCGCACAGCAGATGGAAATTGTTTTTCCCAATAACGCAAAGTATAAGCAGGTACATCCAAACGTTTTGCGACTTCGTTAATCGGAATAAAATATTCGTTTTTATCTGACATACCTGCCATACCTTTTATTCAGCATTACTTTCAACGGCAACTTCTGTCGTTGTTTCTGTGCTTTCAGTTTCGTTTTCTTCTTCGTGGTCAATTGCGATTGCAGACACAACCTTTTCACCTTCGGCAGTTCTGAACAATGTCACGCCAGCAGTAGAACGACCAGCGATACGAACATCACGAACAGGTGTTCTAATAATCTTACCACCGTTAGTCACCATCATAATATCTTGGTTATCATTCACAGGGAAAGAACCAGCAACAGCTGTATTTTTACCACCCAATTTAATATTGGTAAATCCATTACCGCCACGATGGGTAAGGCGATATTCATAAGAAGAAGTACGTTTACCGAATCCATTTTCAGAAACCGTTAAAATGAATTCTTCTGTTAATGCCATCTTTGCCATTTGTTCATCACTTAATACCAAAGTTGTATTTTCTTCTTCTTCATCACTTTCTTCTTCGATACCAGTCGCAGCACGGCGCAAAGCGCGGCTTTGCTTTACATACGCAGCACGCACCACAGAATCAGATTCGCCATGATTCAACATTGCCATACCGATGATATAATCGCCTTTTTGTAAAGACAATCCGCGAACACCGGTTGAATTACGTCCTGCGAATATACGAATTTCTGGAACAGCAAATCTTATGCAACGTCCACGATATGTAGACAAAAATACATCTTGATCTTCGTTGCAAGGCAATACAGAAATCAAAGAATCGCCTTCGTCCAGTTTCATAGCAATTTTTCCATTTGCGCGAATTGAATCAAAATCAGACATACGATTTCTGCGCACAGTACCAGACGCAGTTGCGAACATCAAGAAATGTTCTTTGCCTGATTCAGCAACGCGTTTTACATCTTCTTCGGGAACTGGCAAAATCGCAGTTATTGTTTCGCCTTCGGTTAATGGTAATAAATTTACCAGCGGACGACCCTTACCCGCAGCGGTTGCTTCTGGTAATTTATAAGTTTTCAATTTATAGCACAAACCTTTGGATGAAAAGAACAACAACGGCGTATGAGTATTTGCGACAAACACATTTACAACATAATCGTCTTCTTTGGTAGTCATGGCATTTCTGCCCTTTCCACCACGTTTTTGTGCACGGTAAGTATCAAGTGCAACACGTTTGATATAGCCTGTATTAGAAACTGTCACAACCATATCTTCACGTGCAATCAAATCTTCGATATCGATATCGATTTCAGCATCAGAAATTTCGCTGCGTCTTGGTTGAGACCAATTGTCACGCACAGCCGCTGTTTCTTCGCGAATGATTTGAACTATGCGTTCATGACTACTTAATATTGCCAACAAATCTTTAATCACAGCACCTAATTCAGTCAAATCATTATGAATCTTATCACGTTCAAGTCCTGTTAATCTGTGCAATTGCAATTCAAGAATCGCCTTTGCTTGATCTTCGCTCATATAAAACATACCGTCTTTGTATTCAGTATTTGGATCATCAATCAAATTGATATAAGATTCGATATCAGATGCAGCCCACCCACGAGATAACAAAGCAGATTTTGCTTCGTCTGGATTTGCAGATTCTTTAATCAATTTAATTACTTCGTCCAAATTACCACAAGCCACAGATAACCCAAGTAATGTATGAGCACGATTGCGTGCTTTGTTCAAATCAAATATAGTCCGTCTGCGAATAACTTCTTCACGGAATTCGATGAAAGCATCCAAAACCGTGCGCACAGTAAACAACATTGGACGACCACGATTCAATGCCATCATATTCACAGGAAAATTAGATTGCATTTCAGTATCTTGGAATAAATGATTCAAGATAACTTCGGGCATAACATCGCGTTTAAGTTCGATAACCACACGCAAACCTTCTTTGGAAGATTCATCACGAATATCTGTGATACCTTCGATTTTTTTATCTTTGACCAATTCAGCAATTTTAATAATCAATTGAGATTTATTAACCTGATACGGCAATTCATCAACAATAATTGCCTGACGATCATGCACAGTTTCAAAATGAGTTTTAGAACGAACGATTATAGAACCACGTCCTGTTGAATGAGCCTTGTACGCACCAGCATGTCCCATGATAATTCCACCTGTTGGGAAATCTGGTCCAGGTATAATTGAAAACAATTCTTCATCAGTAATATCTTTGTTATCCAATATCGCCAAAATACCGTTGCAAACTTCGCCCAAATTATAAGTTGGAACATTAGTCGCCATACCCACAGCAATACCAGAACCACCATTAACCAAGAAATTTGGAAACTTAGTTGGCAAAACAATTGGTTCTTGCAAAGTTCCATCAAAGTTAGGTTGCCAATCAACAGTATCTTTATCCAAATCTTCCATCAACGATGCACCGAGTTTTGAAAGACGTGCCTCTGTATAACGCATAGCAGCAGGTTTATCACCATCACGCGAACCAAAGTTACCCTGACCCTGAACCAGCATTTCACCCATTGAAAAATCTTGTGCCATACGCGCCATAGCTTCGTAAATAGAAGAATCACCATGTGGGTGATAACGTCCCATCACGTCACCAACGATACGCGCAGATTTCACAGTTGATTTTGTTGCAGGTGCAACATCATTCATCACGTATAAAATACGACGATGCACAGGTTTACATCCATCCCTTACATCAGGCAAAGCACGGTCCACAATAACGGACATAGCATAATCCAAAAACGATGTCCGCATTTCATGTTCGATTGGAGATGTAGGTACACGAATTTCATTAATTTCGTTATTTAATTCATTTATTTCAGACATTACTTTTTCCCTTAAATTTCAACAATCAAAGACTAGCAAAAAATTACCGCTTTGGTCAAGAAATAAAGCAAAAAAACATCAAAAAAAAATATACAATAAATACATTGACAAAATAACATTGCGTATTATAATACAAATATACAAAGAACAACCAAAGGCGTAATAAAAATGAAACTATCGCATGTATTTTTACCATTTTGGCAACTGATGGGCGTGATTTTCCTGTGGTATTTATTTTTAGAAGCTTTGGAACACATCGGCATTATTCAAAAAAGCAAAAGCAAATAAAAAATAGTTGCATTTTGATAAAACGTATGATTAAATAGGTTCAGCAAAAGGATAAACAATGGCAACTAAAAGAACATATCAACCATCTAAGACACGTCGTGTAAAAACACATGGCTTTCGTGAAAAAATGGCAACTAAAAGCGGACGCGACGTATTAAATCGTCGCCGTGCATGTGGCCGTAAACGTTTGGCTGTATCCGCCGTGAATTAGTTGCGATGGTTAAAAGAAATTAAAAAATCGCCGTTTGGCGATTTTTTTTATTTGTGTATCAAAGACCACCTCCCCCTGCGGGGACTCCTCCTCAGGAGGAGATCTACCTCCCTCCCGTCCGTCACCGCAAGCGGTGCCGTGACGTACTCCCCCCAAGGGGAGAATTTAAAGCATAGAACAGAGTAAAATCATCTATTAATTACCGCTGGTTCCCGAACCAAATAAAGCACGACGATATGAAGAATAGTTTGAAATAAGTTTTGCCGCAAAAGGCGCACATTCTTTTGCACATGACTCTGTACTATCGTAACCATTGGACACCAATGCCCATTTAGCAGAAGACATATTACATTGTGAACCACCAGTTGGTGTATAACTGGTCATTTTTACCCAACAAGTACTTCCTGTGGCACCGCTGGTAAATGTATTAGTTGGTCTTGTCACATCGTTTTCATAACTGCACGCAGTTAAAACACCTATTGCCTCTGCGTCGGACATGGTGCCTTGGGAAATACCTTGTGCTACGACACTCCATGCATCTGGTACGGTAGCATTACATGAAACAACTGCTTTGACTGTTCCATGGTCAAAAGAAATTGCCAATTCGCCGTTATTCAAATCACTACTGTTTTCGGTACCAAACACTCTTTGCATGGTAAGACCGCTGTTGCCATTCAAAGGTTTCCATCTTACATGTTGTGCATCCCATGTTGGGGCGGTACCCACCATACCGGAATTCATACCACAAGTATAATTATTCCAGCAATTTTGCAATTGCCAACCGCCGAAAGTATATCCTGTTTTGGTTGGTGTGGTTGCTGGGACAACCAATCCATCATAAGTACAGCTGGCGGCATTAGTATTTGTCACGTTTATTTCGCTGTTATCATTATACCAATGCAAAGTTATATCGTTTGGTGTCCAATCGCCTTCTAATTCAGCAGATGGTCCATAAGTTTCCAAATAATCATAACTGCAAAGTCCTTCGCTGGATAACAGCACACGATATTGTGTTTTGAATGTTTGATCGCTGGTATATTTCCATACAAATGGAACACCGGCCAATCTAGTATCACTTTGATCATAACCATTTACCCAATTTTTAAATACATGTCCTGCTGGTGGGGTGCAAGTACTTGTCGCCGGGGTAAATTCCGCATCATAAGTTGCAATTGCTATGGCTGGTGGTGTCCCGGTACTTCCGTCACATTCATATTTTACTTTGTATGTTTTTGCATCCCAAGTTGCGGTAAGTACTTTGTCTTCGGTGTATTCCCATGTAAATGTAGAACCTGCTGCGTGTTTTACAGCATTACTACCAGTACCTGCACCTGCTACACCGCCAGTTCCACTGATTGTCCATCCACGGAAAGTAGTATCATATCCAACTGTTGGCGCAGTGCATGTATTTGCCGCAGTGGTAAAGCTTTGACCATATGTTGCGGTGGTTGCCGTTGGTGGTGTACCAGCCCCCGGTCCACAAGAATACGTGACATTGTATGTGCTTGGTTTATATTTTGCTGTAAGTTTAATGTTATCTCTGTACGTATAAGTAAATGCAACCCCAGCAGGTCTTATAGAAGCAGCAGCGTCATCAACTAGCCATCCTTCGAATTCATATCCCGTTTTTGGAACGCAAGTATTTGCCGCTGGTGTAAATGGTGTATTATAATAGGCATCAGCATTTGCTGGCGCAGTACCGGTTCCTTCGCCACAAGAATATTTCACAGTAAATTTCTTTGGTGTAAATGTTGCAGTAAATAATTCATTATCGGTATAATTCCATGTAAATTGTGTGCCAGCAGGTCTTATCTCTGTCGTAGTATCATCTATCTTGACACTCCAACCCGCAAAGGCTGTATATCCGTCGGGGACACCGCAACCATCTGTTGGTGTTGCTGGGGTATATACACTGCCAAATATCACAGTATCTGTATTAGGCGGTGTGGTACTGGTCCCGATTCCACAAGAATATTTAGCTTCGAATTTTTTTGGTTTGTATGTCGCGATAAGTGTTTTGTTTTCTGTATAATTCCATGGGTCAATAGCGGTACCAGGAGATGCAGTGACATTTGTTCCACTTATTAACCATTTGTCGATACCATCCATATAACCCGCAGGTGCTGCACATATAGCGTCGGTTGCTATATTAAAACGGTCACCATATGTCGCGGTTCCATCTGCTGGTGGTGTGCCGGTTCCTTCGCCACAAGAATACGAAACAGTATATCTAATCTTGTCATATTTGGCGCTAAATGTTTTATTTTCATTATATTTCCAAATAAATGCAGTTTCTGCAGGTTTGGTGTCAGTTGTTCCACTAACCAGCCATTCAGTGAAATAAAAACCAGTTGCTGGACTGCAAGTATTTGCCGCTGGGGTAAACGGAACGTTGTATAAAGCAGTAGTGCTGGACGGTGGCGTGCCAGAACCACCTTCACCGCAAGAATATGTGACTGTATATGGTGGTAAAGTATAAACAGCAGTCAAAGTTTTATTACCCATATATTCCCATGTGAATGATGTTCCAGAAAATACTACATCATTCGTGTCGCTGACCATCCAACCATAAAAAGTATATCCAGATGGCACAGTACAATCACTTACCGCCGGGGTAAATGAATTACCGTAATAAACACTTGTTCCAGATGGCGGATTACCGGTTCCATCACCACATTTGTATGTGACAGTTGATTCTAATCTGACCCAATCTGCACTAAGTGTTTTATTTTCAGTATATTCCCAAGGGTCAATTGCGCCACCTTCTTTTACATATCTATCTGTCCCGCTTATTGCCCAAGATTTAAATTCATACCCATATTTTGTACAACTGTTCATCGCAGCGGTAAATTTTTTACCATATTGAATGCTGTCGTTTGACGGCGCATCACCAGAACCACCATTACAAGAATATGAAACGGTATATGTCACAGGTTCATAAACGGCACCAATTTTAAATTCTGTGCTTTCGTATTCCCATGTGAATGATGCCCCAGCCGATCTTATATCAGAAGATTCACCATTCATCGCCCATCCCGCAAATTGATATCCCTTTTTTGGTGTGCAAGTATTTGACGGTAACGTAAATAATGTACCGTATGTAGCAGTAGTGGCGGTTGGTGGGGTGCCTTCGAATTCACCACAATCATATTTAACAGTTGTCACGATTGGTGTATATCGTGCAGTAAATGTTTTATTTTCATTATAATTCCATGTAAATGATGTCTTTGGACGTTGAATTTCGTTTGTTCCGCTTACATCCCAACCATCAAAAGTGTATCCTGTTGGTGCTTTACATCCACCAATATCAGATGGATCCACAGTATCACCAGATTTTATATAGTTTCTAACACTAGGCGCATAACCAGAACCACTACCACAAGAATAAGTAATTGTATATGAAATAGCAGTGTCGTATACAGCTTTGAATGCATGCTTACTTGGATATTGCCATATAAACGCAGTTCCTGCCGGTCTTATGTATTTGCCATCATGCCAACCCAAAAATACCGTCCCAGATGGTGGCGTACATGTATTCGCCGCAGGTGTAAATGATGCATCATAAGTTGCAGTAGTGTTTGATGGCGGTGTTCCCGTGCCTTTATCACAATCATATGAAACTGCATATGTGACCGGCGTAAGTGTCGCAGTAAACGTTTTATCTTCTGTATAATCCCATGTATATGATGTTCCAGCAATCCTGGTATCATTTGTGCCACTTACCGCCCAATCAGAACAAGTATAACCAACTACTTTACATTCTTTTGGTTTGTATGTTTCGCCATACGCCACAGATTCACTGCCAGAGTTTTCACCATAAACATAGTTAATAGTATACTTAGCCGCTTCACAATATGCTTCTAATGTCACATTTATTGACGAAATATTCCATGTAAATGTTTCACCTGGCTTGTATGTTTTACCATCGCCTGTTTCTAACCAATAACATTGTTGCCCCGCAGGCGTATTACAAGTATAATTCGCCAAAGTATAATCTTGACCATATGTTGCCGTAGTTGATGCAGGAGGTGTCCCCCCGACCTTGCCACAAGAATATGTAATTGTTGTTGTATTTGAATATTGTGCGGTTAATGTCTTATCTTCGGTATACAACCATGTAAACGCAGTTCTGTTTGGTTTCACATCATTTGTTCCACTTACCGCCCAACCAGAAAGATAATAACCAGACGGAACTTTACACCCACTATACGAAGGAGTAAAAGAATCATTATATACCGCAGTATATTTTTTTGTGCCAGAACCTGTCCCGTTACCGCAATCATACGTGATGGTATAATCATTCTCAATAGCTGCATAAAATTTTTGATCCTTTGTATATGTCCAAGTAAATGTTTCACCTGGATATTTTGCTTCATCTAATTTCCAATATTTAAAACGATACCCTGTTGGGACAGTACAAGTATTTTGCGCAACGGTATAGTTATCACCATACGCAACAGTTTCAGTCGCTGGCGGTGTACCACCATATGGACAGACATACGAAGCAGTATATTCATCTGCTGCAAAAACAGGTGTTGCAATCAAAGTAAATGCCAACAAAGCAGAAAAAAATCCTTTGCTCATCGTCCCCCCATCCAGGTTTTTACAGCGAATTTTTGCCGGAATTACGGGCTTTATTTATGCCAACAATCCCAACAATTTACCGAGAATTTTATCCCGATGTTTCAATGTTAGTAAAAATTAAGTATTTATGTAAAGTGTTTTTTGAATCGTTTTTGAAAAATAATTTTTTACGTTTTGTTATCCCGATCGAAGCGTCCGCTTTATGTTCTTAGTCTTGCTTGTCATTGCGAAGGAGCGAAAGCGACTGTGGCAATCCAGGTGTATATGTAGTTTTCCTTATTATAAAAAAGATGAAAAACATAATTTACCTGGATGCTCACGCTCGTTAATACTCGCTCAGCATGACACAGTGTGTGTTTTATTTACCCGAAGTCGCGCCGTAGCCTTGGCGAAGGAGGATGGCTGCGTTCGCTCAGGATGACACCCCTTCGTTAAAACTTCGTGGTGCAGGCACAACCCGTTGGGGTATTAAATTTTTGCTGATTTTATCTGTCGGACCAATAGCAAACTATTTTTGCATGTTCAATCGCACCAGTCATAATTTTATGGTGCGTGGTGTTGCCATCAAAGCCAACCTCTATACGAACAGTAGAGCTGTTCGGCAATATTTCACGTTCAAAATATAAATCTATGCCACGCAATTTGTGTCCGTTGCGGTATTCAAAGCCCACACTTTCCGTAGCCCATGTCGTATAAACTGCGTTATTTATATGCTGATTAACATCAATGTCATCAAAACGACATGCCATTACACATGTCTTGGTCGGAATAAAATCTTTACCCTTGTCAAATTCACGTTCCCATATGCGTTCTGGCAATCCAGTCCATTCTGGAAAATATTCCGAAATCCTTACCGGCTTACGCGTGTGCAAATCTATCAAAACCCATTGAGACATTGCGCGAACTTTTAATTTTCCATTCGCATCTTTGATTTCAAAATCACGTTCGCTGCGAACCGCGCTGGTGACAGATGGCCAAGTAGAATGTACCAATGTTTCTTCGGCACGTGGCATATCTACAATATCCGCAAACATATGCGTCATAACCCATGCGATGTTATGTGATGCACAATAGTCACGACCTGCACCCAACATTTCAGCATGCGTACTCGCCAATCCTTGTAATTTATTCATCAAAGATACAGGGCGCAAAAAGCCATATCTATCACATTGATATGTTTTTAATTTTCTTTCTTTGACTAATTTTGTTATCATTACGCCCTCCTTGTACTATGTATAACCATATTATACATTATTTTGCGCAATAACAAAATCAATTTCTTTGCCCAAAATTATTTTATTAGCACGTGCAGCAGATTTTATCAGTCCATGTAAAATTTCTGGCGTATCTTCTGGAATCGTCAAAGTTTCCAGTTTTGCACCGTTGCCAACCTTACGCTCTGTGCGAAGGCCACGAACCGTTTTCAAAATTTCCAGCGCAACGTTCATCGTTTCAACATCTGTATCGTATTCATCATGAACTGTGGGATATTCTGTCAAATGCAATGTTTCGCCACCTTCAAAATCTTTATAAATCTTTTGCCATAATTCTTCTGTAATAAACGGAACAAACGGCGCATAAAGACCAATTATATTACGCAATACTGTATATAATGTCCATTGTGCAGAAAGTTTTGATTCTGACGAATATTTTTCAGGACTCCAAAATCTGTCTTTGATAAATTCTAGATACTGGTCGCAGAAGATATCCCAGAAAAATGTATCTATTGCGCTGCGCGCGTTATAATTGAAATATTTATCCAAATTTTTGCGCGTTTCATTTATCGCCTTGTTCAATTCACTTAATACCCATCTGTCTTCAATAAATCTTTCGCTTACTGGAATTTCTTTGGCTGTTTTTGGATCAAAATCTGTCAAATTCATCAATACATATTTAGACGCATTCCACAACTTAGTCAAAAGTTTAGAACCACGTTTAACTTCGTCTTCGATATAAGGCAAATTTGTTCCAATCGGCGCAGTCGCAACCCAATAGCGCACGGCATCAACACCAAATTTATCAATCGCTTCCATTGGGTCGGTACCATTACCCTTACTCTTGGACATTTTTTTACCATGTTTATCAACAACCATTCCGTGCAAATAAACTGTTTTAAATGGAACCTGACCAGTCACATAAAGCGACATCATTATCATTCTTGCAACCCAGAAAAAGATTAAATCAAATCCTGTGCACAAATAATCTGTTGGATAATACTTTTTAAATTCTGGTGTAATTTCTGGCCAACCCAATGTAGCAAATGGCCATTGACCCGATGAATACCATGTATCAAGTGTGTCTGTGTCCTGGGTTAATTTTTTACCCCCAGATTGTTTAACGGCTTCTTCTTCGGTTTCTGCAACATATACATTGCCAGATTCGTCATACCATGCAGGTATACGATGTCCCCACCATAACTGACGAGAAATTGTCCAAGGACGAATATTTTTCATCCATGCCATAAACAAATTATATCTGTGTTCCGGCATAAATTTAACTTTGCCTTCTTCCACCGCTTTGATTGCAGGAATTGCCAATTTTTCAGCGTCTACAAACCATTGCGTTGTTATCATTGGTTCAACCGGGACACCACCACGTTCTGAATATGGTGTAGGTATAACTTTGTCATCAATTTTCGTCATCAAACCTGCGGCTTCGATATCTTCAATAATCGCCTTGCGCGCAACATATCTATCCATGCCACGATATTTTTCCGGTACCTCTGGTGCGTTATTCAATTTTGCATCTGGCGTTAAAATACACAATGGTTCCAAGTTATGACGAAGTCCAACTTCATAATCGTCAAAATCGTGCGCAGGTGTAATTTTCACAGCGCCTGTTCCCTTTTCAGGATCAGCATGTTCGTCTGCAATAATTGGAATTTCAATATTAGTTAATGGAATAATTGCACGCTTTCCAATCAAATGTTTTAATTTCGCATTTTCAGGATGAATCGCGATTGCTTTATCCCCAAATAATGTTTCAGGACGCGTAGTCGCAATTTCAATAAACCCACCGTCAACGAGTGGATAATTAAAATAATAAAACTTTCCATGTTCTTCACGTGTTTCAATTTCCAAATCTGAAACCGTAGTTTGTTGTTTCGGACACCAATTCACCATGCGTTTTGCACGATAGATTAAACCTTCGTTATACATTTTAACAAACATGCGTGTCACGTTTTCAGATAATCCCTTATCCATAGTGAATCTTTCACGTTTCCAAACTGGTGTTGCGCCCAATACGTGTAATTGCTTTAATATTTGACCGCCGTATTCTTCTTTCCATTTCCATGCGTAATCTAATTTTTCATCCAAAGTCAAAGCATGCGGATTTATTCCACGTTTAGACAAATCACGTTCTATTAATAATTGCGTTGCAATAGCAGCATGGTCTGTACCAGGTTGCCACAAAACATCGAAACCCGCCATGCGTTTATAACGGCATATAATATCAGTCAACACGTTATCTAACGCGTGTCCCATATGCAAATTACCAGTCACGTTTGGTGGTGGCATCATAACACAAAATGATTTCTTATTACTGTTTACATCATTTGTCCAAAAATCATTTTCATCCCAAAACTTTTGTATTTTGGTTTCTAATTCACGTGTATCGATATTTTTGCCTAAATCTATATTCATGTTTGCCTCGTTTTTACGCAAATCAGATTTTACACGATAAAAAACACAAAATCAAGTATGCACACAACAAAAGATTCCTAGTGAAAAACTCACCTGAAAAGCATATTATTTTTTATGTAAAAACTGGGGGAAAATATGAACAAAGTTATAAAAATGCTTATCAAGGAAATTATTCATAACAACATAATCATCACAAAGAAAATAAGCACAGGCGATATATATACTGTTTTTGATAAAATGGGTAATGAAGTATTATCTGTTGTGAATGGTTGGGCAACAAATCATTACAGTATTGCTGTGAATAAAAACAATATATTATCTGTAAAATGGGATGAAACAAATGAAAGACCATTAACACCTGAACAAAAAGATATGCTGGACATATTAAATGCGATACGCGAAAAAATTGACTTGCAAGAAACAGCTCAAACGATGAACAAAAGTGAATTAGAAATGGCTAATTTTTTACAGCAATCTTTGTGTTCGGTTAAACATTAAATCGCATGCACTACACGACAAAACGAAACCGCGTATACGGCAGAAACCTTCGCACGCCGCAAAACACGGTTCAATTCATAAAATGTAGCACCACTTGTCATAACGTCATCAACCAGCAAGATTTTTTTACCACGTAAATTATCAATATTTTTAATTTTGAAAACGCCACGAACATTTTCTTGTCTTTGTTTTGAAGTTTTATGTCCCATATCAGATTTATATTTTCGCGTAATAGAATCTACATCCAAAACAGCATTAAAATGTTTTGCGATTGGGCGCGCCAGCAAAGTTGCTTGGTTATATCCGCGTTTAAATAAACGTCTATAAGCCAACGGAACAGGTATAACGACATCAACGTCCAGATTTAAATCACGCAGACAATTTATCATACTGCGCGACATTAATGTTTGATATTTTAATTGATTTGCATGTTTAAATGGCAACATAATATTTTTAGAAAAATCATCATAAACACAAGACGAACGAATAAAATCTAAACCACATTCACCACTTGCACAATGCGGACACATTGGCTTTGGTCCCAAATCTAAATCAGCTGGAAAAGGATATCCACATTTATAACATTTCGGATTAGATATCCAATTAAATTTCATCCAACATTTTGAACAAATATTACCATGAGATTCTACCAATTCACCGCAAATGCTACAAGACGGAGGATATATAAAATTCAAAAAAGATTTGATTAAATTTACCACGCCATACTTTTGTATGTTTTCTTTGACACATCATCACCAAACATATTGCGTTTTTGTTGAGTCAAAGATTCAAAAACATCACTGGAAATTATACGCAAGACAAAAACATCATCATCACGTTGAGACAGCACAGGAACAATTCTTTGTTCTGCGATACCAGTATCGCGTAAAACCTGTTCTACAATAGCCAAACGACGTGCAGCCAATTTACGTGAATCTTTGCTATACGTTGCGGCTTCTGGGATTGCGACCTGAATAGCGCGTCTGGGATCGTTCACAACAATAGAAGCAGTTTCACTTAACAATCTGTAATTTTCACGGGACAATCCAGAATCACCGTTTAAGAAAGATACCTTTACTTCCAATGGGCGCACACCGCCATCCATTTCAGAAAGATTACGTGCAGCGCTGAACCCTTCGGCAAAAGACGTCATATCACTGATTGTATCAAATCCATTATTGGTAGCTTCTGCTTCATAAGTTGATAAATGTTTATTTTCAGACAAATATGTTTTTTTGAAAGCCTTTTTTAATTCATTTGGTGACATCTTAGTCATGTCTTTTACAGAAGAAAATTTTGGTTCTGCCAAAGTTGCAGTTGTGACACGTGCCGCAATATTTTTTTCTGTTTCAGACGGAACAACTTCGCGACGAACGTTTATACCATTTGTTTTTTCAACAGGCTTTACATCGCTTTCCCCAGCAATTGGTGTTCGCACCGCCACCGGACGCGCACGCGCGATATTTTGTTGTTGTAATGCGGACAATCTGGCGATTTCAGCACGCAACTGTTTTAATTCATTCAAAGCTTCGTCACGTGTGACACGGTTAGAATCATCACGAACGTTTCTTTGAGCAACCCTTACCGGTTTGGTTTCCAAAGTTTCTTCGGGTAAAACAGCATCGGAATCCAGAACAGCAATTTCATCCATGCGTGGCATACGCAAAGGTGTATCACCGCTTCGCGCCCACAAATCAGAACGTGGACGATTTGGACGCAACACATCACCATTTGTCACATTATTATTAGCAACAGATTTTTTTGCGCTGCGTGCGACAACTTTTTTTTCAACCTTTTGCGGAACAGAGGCAACGTTTTTCGTTTCTTGTTTTATAACTGGTGCGATTTCTTCACCAAAAGCAGCACGTGCAGAAACAGTTCCATGTGAAACATCGACAACCGGCAAATACGCAGAATTCGCGACATTTGCGCATATCATGCATAATAAAAAGAACGAGAAACGTTGCATATTCTTTCCTTCCTTCAACGACATGATAGAACAAATCTAAAAACCCAATCAAGCAAAAAATGAAAGTGTTTTTATTTTTATATTTTGCCGTATCATTCAATAACTTTTATCGTCCAACCATCAAATGCCAGACCTGTTTCTGGAGCTATTGGTGTTGACGGTAAAGTCATGGTTCCACCATATTCACAAGATTGTGCATTGCTTGGAACCGTTAATTGCGTATCGCCATTGTACCAACTAAGTGGTACTGTATTTGCAGTCCATTGGGCAGTAAATGTTTTGTTTTCGTTATAATTCCATGTAAACGCTGTTCCAGCAGGTTTTACATCATTGGTGCCACTTACCGCCCAACCAGCAAAACTTCCATATCCAGATAGTCCTGTACAAGTATTTGCCGCTGGGGTAAACAAACCATCAAATATCGCGCTGGTATTTGTTGTTGGTGCGGTTCCAATTCCATCACCACATGCATACGTGACAGTATATTCTGTTCCGCACGAAACCTTGCTATTCCACCGAGATTCATATCCAGTTATATATTGAGATTTGTTATAAGTAGCACAACTGGTCGTCAAACCACTACCGTCAAACGTATTTTGAAACATGTTAGATGCGGACACACCATTCGCAATTAACCCAGAAAACATTGATGGAGGGATATACCCTGTTAATCCCGTACAATAACGAAACGCATATCGAAACATGGAACCAGCAAAGGTTGTCAAATTTGAAAATAAATTTGCCGGTAATGATGTTAACCCAGTACAATTCATAAATGTACTGTCAAACATCCTCCCCCCAGATGTCGTAATGCGCGAAAACAATCCGGAAGGTATTGATACCAAACCGGTACACTGTTCAAACGTACTTCGAAACATCTGATCTTGTCCTGAAACATTGTTATTACCAAATGAAAATAAATTTTCTGGTATCGACGTCAATCCAGAATCATACGCAAAAGTATAACTAAACATGCCTGGTGCACTAGTTGTAACGTGCGAAAACAACCCAGCAGGTATTGATGTTAAACCCGTACAACCATTAAATGTACTATAAAACATATAATCTTGTCCTGAAACATTGTTATTACCAAATGAAAATAAATTTTCTGGTATTGATGTTAAGCCTGTACAACGAGAAAATGTATTGGAGAACATATATGCTCCCCCATTCGTATATCCACTAAATAATGTATCTGGAATTGATGTTAAATTAGAAAAATTTAAAAATGTTTGATAAAAACGGGGGCTTTGTGTCAAATCTGCTCCAAGATATGGAAATATTGTAGATAAGTTACCTGAAATTGACGCCATAAGTTGGGGAGATGTAAATTTTATCGCACCCACAGAATACGAAGAATTATAAGCTGTTGCAGTTCCGCCAATTCTTATAGTTTTTACCCCACCTCTAGAAGGATAATTACAAAAATAATTACCGTTGCTAGCATCTTGTTTTGTAATTGTTCCGCTATTTGCACTACCATTACCACAATCTATATAAAAAGTACCTGCAGCCCCAATAGAAAAAGTAACCGAATCACCAGCTGATAGATTGGTCGTTGTGATAGTAAATGAATATGTAGCAGCTTGCGCCAAATCAAATATGCCAAACAACAATCCCACACACACAATCATACATGTGAAAAATCTGGTCAGAAAATGTCTCATTTGATGCCCTTCCTTTAATCAAAAAAACAATATACGCTTTTTACGTCTAGATTAAGACGAACATCAAATGGGCTTCGACACCCAGCAAGAATACTCTCCTGATGTCTTAATGTTAGTATGAATTAAATGTTTATGTAAAGTGTTTTTTAAATCGTTTTGGAAAAATAATTTTTTGCGTCTTGTTAACCTCCCTCACCCTGCGGCCCCCCTCCCCCGCCTTGCAGGCTCTCCCCCTCCAAAGGGGGAATTATAGTGCGGTGCGGGTTCCAAGGAGAGAACTAACCCCATTCGGCTACGGTGACGGACGGGATGAGGGGTTAAAAACAGATTGAAATTTATTTTATCACGGTATCTGCGATTTTTTTCACCGCTAGATTTTCAACGTATGCTTTTTTTGCCATCTTGTCCAATCGTGCTGGATTTTCAAACAATTCATCCATTGTCGATGATAACCATTTAGACGAAAATTTATCCTGAGCCACCGCAAAACCACCACCCAACTTTTCAAAAGCCGCTGCATTCGCCGCTTGGTCTGGATTGATATTTAATGGAACCAATATCGCAGGACGACCGATAGTTTCAAGTTCTACTACTGTGCTGGCACCGCTGCGCCCGATTACTAAATCTGCATCGACAATCGCAGACGACATATCTCGAATAAACGACAACACGTTTGCGTGAATTTTGTGTTCTGCGTAAAACCTTTGCAATTTTTCCACATTTTCTGGACGTGTTTGATGGGTTATAAATATTTTCTTGTTCTTCATTTCTTTTACAGCCATTGGAACTATTTCATCCAAAATTTGTGCACCGAGTGAACCACCTGTCACCAAAATTTTGTTTTCATGTTTTAATGGTGAATTCGCATTTTTGATAAAATCATCACGGACTGGCAAACCTGTGTAAACAACATGAACTTTGCTTTGTTTCGGTAAATCATTAACTGTTTCAAAACTGGTCATCAAAGTTTTCACCCAGCGCAAAGCAAATTTATTAGCGCGCCCAATCGCCGCATTTTGTTCATGCAAATATGTTGGTATTTTCCATACGTGCGCAGCAAATACTGCTGGAACAGAAGCGTATCCACCAAAAGCAACCAAACGTTGTGGTCTGAAAATCATAAAACGCAAAATCAATGCAACCGCAGATATACCTATCTTTGACAGCGCAATCATTTGTTTTATTTTCGATTTAGCACCAACGCCCGAAGCCCAAACAAAAGCCATACGCGCATTGTTCGGCTTGCCTTCACGGACCATCTTGGTCACACGCCCATCACAAGAAATTGTTATTTTATGTCCACGTTTTGCCAATTCTGTTGCGACACTTAATGCTGGAAAAACATGTCCACCTGTACCACCTGTTGCTATCCATATTTTCATCAATCTACCCCCAATTATTTATTCCATGTATCTTCACGAATTAATGCTAGCATCATACCAAATACTACACAGAAAGTGACGAAAGATACACCACCATACGATATAAACGGCAAAGTCATTCCTTTGCTTATTACCAAATGCAAAGCCGTCATCAAATTAAAACAAATTTGTCCGCCAAACAAAGCCGCTGTACCAGCAATGGCGTAAACAACAAAATCTTCACGAGCATGTATTGCGTGCTTAATCAATTTATTCAACACTAACAACAACAGCAATACCAAAGCAATACAGCCTACTGCGCCCCAATCTTCTGCTATGGCAGAATACACAAAGTCATTTGTTGATTCAGGCAAAACATCTTTGACATAAGCATCTGAACCGCTGCCCAACAGACCACCATGTTTAATGGAATTAATTGAATACCAAGCCTGAGACCATCTGTCTACATCAAATATATGATAAAAACGTTCACGAACGTGTGCTTTGGTTAAAATAGCAACTGTACCCAATAATGCCAATGCGCCACCAAATAACGGCATAAGTTTCCATGGTAATCCAGCAACAAATAACATTACACCAAAAACACAAAAATAAAGAATCATATTACCAATATCTGGGTGTTTAAAAAATACCAGCAAACACAAACAAAATATAACAACGTATGGCCACCAACTTATCCATTTGGCACGCCATGCTTCTTTGTTAAGAAAGATATCACTACCGTACAAGTTTCGCATTTTATTCAAAAACCAAGCCGTTAAAATTATCAAAGCTGGTTTTAATACGTCTGCTGGCATAAAACCAAAACCGCCAATATGAGCCCAACGCGCACTACCCTTTACAACAACAGGATGCGCCAATGTAATAAGCAAACCTATAATCCCCAAAACCAAACAACCAATCGATATTTTGATAATACTTTGCTTGCTTAACATACTGCACCCAAACAAACAAAACAAACCCAACACGTATGCAGGAAATGCTTTTTTAATAAAAAAGAACCATGGTTGCCCCATTTTGGCAGCTTCTGCAGAACCCGCAGTAATCATTGTTAATGCACCGATTACTATTAACAATAAAATCAATCCCAACAAACCGCGGTCTATTTCGAAATACCAGCTTGTTAATCTACTTTCTTCGCCACGCGTGATTCTTAACATTTTTATACCCACTTTATGCAAATTTTAACAAAATCAAAGCCAAACCAGAAAACAGAATAGATATCACAAAAAATCTGTCTACGATTTTTGATTCGCACCAACCAAGTTCTTCAAAATGATGGTGTAATGGCGCACGCAAAAAGATACGCCGACCCGAACCAGTTATTTTCTTTGTGATTTTGAAAAACATTGTTTGTATAAAAGAAGATAATAAAATTAAAACCATCATACCTGCTGCGACACCCATGATAATTTCTGATTTAAGCAACATCGCAACAGTTCCCATAAAACCACCCAACGCCAACGAACCGACATCGCCCATAAACATAGATGCTGGTTTAGCATTAAACCATAAAAATCCAAGTACTGCACCAAATACCGCGCCCAGAACACCATAAAGTGCGCTTGTTTCTGGCAAAAATAATACTGCATCCATAAAACCTGTTCTGGTTGCGCCGTAAAGCGCCACAACCAAAACTATTAAAACTGGCATATATAATTTCGCCAACATCCCATCTAAACCATCTGTGATATTTGTAGCATTTGCAGAACCGCATATTACAAAATATGCAAAAATATAATACAAAAAACCACAAGTCAAAGGAATACCAAACAAATATCCAATGTTCCACGTATTCAAAGCCCATTCAATACTGGAACCCAAAACAATAGACAACTTTGGAACATAACCTGGCATTGTTCTATTAATAAAATATGCCAGAACTGCAACACAAACAGCTTCTAATAACAAACGCATTGACGGTGACAAACCATTTGATGCTTTTTTTGATTGGCTGCTTATCTTTTTATAATCATCAGCAAAACCAATTGCGCCAAACATCAACAACGAAGACAAAGCAATCCAACCTGTTGAATTATGCATCGGCATAAACAAAAGTGATGCAACAAATATAGAAATCAAAATTAATATTCCACCCATCGATGGAGTGCCGGCTTTTTTAAGGTGTTCAACAGGAACATTTTCACTTATAGGTTGCCCTTTGCCTTGGATTTTATGCATCAATCTGACAAAACCACGACCAAAAACAATCATTATCATAAATGCCATTCCAAACGCAGCAGAAAACTGTGTCCAACCACTGGCAAAAAAATTAAAACCACGTCCAAGTAAAAAATCTGTCAGCATAAAAACTCCTTTCTTTATGCGACTATTTTATCATAAAAAAACGAATATAAACATATATTTTTAAAATATTCCACCAACAACTGGTTTTTCAGTCACGGTTTCGACATTTTGAATTTGATTTGGTGTTTGACCAGGCTTGAAAACTTCATTTATAATAACGCCATTTGGATCTTGAGAAGCGGCAACACCAGTATTTCTATTTACCCGAACAAAACTTAACCCATCTGGCACAGGAAACGGTTGATTACTTTCATTTTTCAACGCAACACGCATAAAATCAGCAAAAACACGTGCTGCCATATGAGAACCAGCCCCTTTGCCCAAAGATTTTGGGGTATCATATCCCAAATAAACACCAGCTATTAAATTTTTGGAAAAACCAACAAACCAAACATCTTTGACATCATTCGTTGTTCCTGTTTTGCCGGCAATTGTATGACCTTCAACACGAGCCTGTTTACCAGTTCCGCGTTCAACGACACCTTGTAAAATAGATACCAACTGATACAAACTTTGCGCATCAGACAAAGGTTCTGACTTTTCAGATGAATCAGGTGGCAACAAAGACGAATTCCATTCAATTTGTTGATGTTTTTGTCCGCCGATAACATTACCATATCTGTCTTCGATATAATCTATCATTTTTGGTTCAATCGCATGTCCACCATTAACGAACGCAGAATAACCCAACACCAATTTTTGCAAAGTTGTTTCCCCACTTCCCAAAGCCAACGATTCATTCATAGACTTTAAATCTTTTGGATAAACACCAAATCGTTGAGCAGCATCAATAGCATCACGAACCCCAATTTGTTCTATTAAACGGACTGCTGGGACATTACGTGAAGTTTCCAATGCAAAACGCAAAGGGATATTACCCAAAAACTTTCTATCGTAATTTTCCGGTCGCCATTCTTTATTATTTTCACGCCATCCAACAATCGGAGCATCTAAAATTAAACTTTCTGGGCTGTATCCTTTTTCCAGCGCAGCCAAATACACAAATGGTTTTATAGTAGAACCAATTTGACGATATGCCTGGGTTGCACGATTAAAAGAACTTTCCCTGAAAGAACGACCACCAGACATTGCAACAATACGTCCAGTATGTGGATTCATCGCGATAATCGCCCCTTGTAATTTTGGTTCTTTGGCAGATTTCCCGCTATTATATGCATCCAATTCTTTATTCAAAGCAGCGGTGGCAGCACGTTGATATTCAGGAATAATCGTGGTTTTTATATAAAGCCCCTGATTATACAATGTTTCACGTCCAATCTTTTCCAACAAATTGCGTCTTACGTCTTCTGCAAAATATTGAAATTCTGGTTCCATTTGCGCAGTAAAACCAGAATTAATATTCAAAGGTTCATTGGCAGCGATGGTGGCTTCTTCTTTTGTAATATAACCATCACTTACCATACGTTTTAAAACATAATTTCTGCGTTCCACGGCGCGGTTTCTGTCGTTTGGTGCCTTTGGCAGAGATGCCAAAAATGCACATTCAGCCAAACTTAAATCTTTCACAGGCTTATTAAAATACATCAATGCAGCGGATCCAACACCATAAGCACGCGCACCCAAAAAGATTTCATTAAGATATAATGTCATTATATGTTTTTTGGAAAAACTGCGTTCAAGCCGCAAAGCGAGGATGGCTTCTTTGACCTTTCTAGAAATTGTTCTGTCCGAAGATAAAAAGAAATTTTTTGCAACCTGTTGAGTTATTGTAGATGCACCAGTAAATTTTGTATCAAAACCCAACATTTTCATACCATTGTTGAAACTGGCACGAACGATACCTTGGACATCAATCCCTGGGTGAGTCCAAAAATTTTGATCTTCAGCAGCGATAAAGGCGTTTACCAATTGTGGCGGCATATCTTCAAAATCAATAAACACGCGTCTTTCTTCGGCATATTCGATTAACAAAGAACCGTCACTTGCATATAAACGTGTTGCCACAGGTGGTGTATAAGTTGCCAAATTCTTGTAATCAGGTAAATCATGCCCATAAATCAGAATCAAAGCCGCCAAACCAGCAATGCCCGCAACGATGCACCAGAAAATAAAATTAATAAATATTTTCAGATATTTTTTATATTTCATAAATTTAATTTTATGTTAAATATTTAAACTTTGCAAGCAATGGTTTTACATATTTAAAAAAACCGACAACTGTCGGTCTTTCTTATTTATAATTCTACCTTACCATTCGTGGCGATTATATCACCACCGTTTTCGAATAATTTTCCGCCAGCTTCGCGAATTAATAATTCACCCGCAGCAATTTCAGCGTAATCAATAGGGTCCGAAACAAACGCATCCAATTTTCCAGCCGCAACCCATGCCAAATCTAATGCAGGACAACCTGTTTCACGTGCAACACCCGCAATTATTGGACGAATACCATTTGTGTTATAACCAATTGTCAAATCTGCTGGCTCAACCAGATTAGAAACACGTATTTTTTCAGAATGATATGCGGAAAACACATATGCACCCCGTCCCAATTCAGCATAATACAATCTTTCGTCTATTGGGGAATACACCAAAGCAATTTTGGTTTCACCGTTATTACGCAAAGCCAAAGATATTGCAAAATGAGCGTTTCCACGAACAAAATTCGCCGCACCAGAAAGAGCCAACACAAATTCATCGCGACCGTCACCAGCCTTTGACACATCTGGAGTCAACAAACCAGCACTTGGGCGAACCAATTGTAAATCGGATAAAATGCTTTCTTCGATTCTGGCTGCTGCCTTAGCCACAAAATCACGAGCACTTTTCAATGATTGCTGTAAATTTTCAACTTCGCCAAAATCGTGACGTAAACCAGTCGCAGTATTTTGTAATGCTGCAAACATTTTGTTTAATTCTGTTGAACCTTTTATCAGCAAATCCATATCTGTGCCCCCCAACAAATAAAGATATTAAAATTTAAAGCCAGCAAATTTGCTTTTGAAAGCTTCTGAACGTTTACCCTTTACACCTTCGTTATTACGTTGACCGGTCCATGCTGGGTGGTTCAAATTGTCCGTAGACAAAACCAAATCTTTCTTTACAGAAGAATACATTTTTACAGTTTTACCGTCAGTAGTTGTGACGTTAATTTCGTGATATTCTGGATGAATTCCTTTTTTCATCTTAATGTCCTTTGTTTTTAAATTACATGTAATAGCCCGAAGATTATACCTGCTTTTTTCATAAAATCAAGATAAAGTTATTGTTTTTTGGGATTAATATTGTCCAATGCAGCCAAGATATGAATTACCTGTCGATTCGATAATATTTATAAACTGATTTTGATTTTTTCCAGAAAACAAAGCCAAAATAGTTCCTGCATCCGTTGCCAACATATCAGTCACAGTTGCAATAGAAGAATTCATTTTCTTGAAAAAACCGCTAGCAGGTCTGATTTCAGCAGCCAATAAATGTTGACTTCCATGGGATTTAGCATGCGATTCGGCAACAACAACCATTAATTGACATTCCGGGGAAATAATCTGTTTTTCCACAATTACGGCATTTGCACCCAATAATTCCCCCCACCAACCACACGATTCGCAAAATACAGGATAATAAACGACCGCATTTTCGTTTTCTTTGAAAATAGCGGTCAAATCTAAATCATCACTAATAACATCAGGCATCAAGCCTGTTGCTGTGTTTATAACTTTGCGAGCCAACTGGTAATCTGCATTACCATTTGTTTTGTATGGCCAATAAAGAATCGGAAACTTACTCATCGCTATGAATTATATCAGATTCGGATTAAATAAAAAAGAGCACTTTGTTAAATAAAGCACTTGATTTTTTATTTTTTTAATGCTGAGCCCCACTTTTTCACGTTTTTCCATGCAGTATCCAAATCTTTTTTTGCTGTTTGATAATACTTATCTGATATCTGAATCTTGAATAACATATTGGTTAACTGCGGAATCAGCGTCATAAACATCGCTATGAATACACCCATCAGAATTATTGTGATTAAGCTATCGTTACTCATCATCAACGCATCTATGAACGCTTTCGAATCGCCATTTGTTATAGCTTGTTGTAAAATATTCGCCCCAGACCAATTGCGGAAAGCGGCATTTATGAACAATACCGAAAAAGACAAACACACGATTGTCAAAGCAATTCCCACAATTGCTTGAATTACATCTTCTATCATTTTTCGAATCGTTTGACCACCTTTTGGGAATATTGCAAAGTTATCATCATCAAACATCCAAGACATTAACATTAACGGCAACATTATCAAATCCATAGACAGTTTTATAAATATTTCCAAAAAGTACAAAGGTATTGGTAAAAGCGCACACAAATATATGAATAACACTAACCCACCAACCAGCGCCATCCCAACATTTGGAAAAATCGGGATATGTTCTGCAATACTGTACATATATTCACGATTAAAAGCCATATTTAAAAATGTCCAACCCACAGTAAATCCCAGCCCAGTCACCTGATGAACATTTGCGATTTCACATGCCAATTGATGTCTTAAACTGGGTGAAAAAGCACCATATTCCGCGACATTCTTGCTGCCAGACACAGGGTCTGCCACCGCTGTTGCCACCATACACTTTAAATATTCATCATTATCAGACACAATGTAATCTAGGGATGTTCCCAAATTCAAAGCTGGTTCTATAAAAACATTTGTCATTAATCGTGGTAATGGCATCAACAACAAACCTATCAACAAAGTTAATCTGACAGCATAAGTTCCAAAATTACCCGTAATTTTTGATGCTTCTTCTAATTTGTTATTTAAAAAACCAGAAAACAAACGCCATGCCATAAATACCGCCAATAATGAAGCAGCCATGGGAATAATAACATATCCCAAAGATTTATATATACCCGGCAATATATTGGACATAGTTAACATAATGTCTGAAAATATTTGGCATGTCCAACACGAAGAAAAGAAAGTAAAAGCTTCTTGCATATTAACAGGGGCAACACTTCGCCAAACAGAAACCCCCATTAAACCAGCCAGTCCCATCAAGCCACCCAAAATCACTGGATTAAGACCCCATGCCGACAGTGGCATGGCAGCAACAAAACCAATCCAAAATTTTTTTAACCATTTCATGATTTTAATTATACCATAAATTATTATAAATGTGATATAATTCAATAAAGAAAAATTAGAAAAAGAGAATGTACATAAAAAAACCGTCTGTTTTCCGGGCTTTCAGGCAAACCAAATGGCTATTTGGTACGGTTGTTTTTTGCATGCTTTTTGTTCAACCTGCGGCTGCACTTTCTTTGGAAGATTCTTTTAACCTTTCACATTTTGTTCCTTTGGTTTTGGAATCTATGATGACAATCGCAACTTCTTTGTATGATTTTTTCGTTGGCAAAGGCACAGGATTAATTTACGTATTAATATATCTTTATTTGGGTTTTCACATCGGTTTATATCTGGCAAAGATGTATTTACCAAAAGATTGGCTTGGATTTTTTGGTTTTTCTGGTGGTGGCGAAATGTGGTCAAACGAAGCATCTGGTTGGTCTATTGCTGAAAACATTGGCAAACCATGTTTGCGTGCTATTATCGCATGTCTTATTTTATTACAAATAAAACCAACATATGTGACAGAATGGATTATTGACCCATTTTTAGAATTTGGCTCTGTATACACAGAACAAGTTTTAAAAATAGCCAATGTCGGCGTAGATGAATCAAGTGTTCCAACCTGCCCCGCATCAATTGCCGATAAAAAATGGTTAACCAAACGTGGTTGTGATTTTCTGGTCAGACCTGTGCATGTAATTTCTCATGAAAATAATCGTGTTATAAAATATGGACTTAAAAAGTTAAAGCAAGGTGTTCGTGGCACAATGACAATCATCCCACATGGTGGCGAAGCTTTTTTAAATCTTCTTACGGGCGGATTGTTGGTTAGTGCATTTGTATCGTCAAATTTATTTATGGCATTATTGATTATCCAGGCTATTTTTGATTTTTGTTTATCTTTGATTATGTATCCATTTTGTGTATTAACATGGGTTGCAAAGAAACCAGAAAAAGATTCAGGATGGCTTAATTTAACAGCCGCATTCGGTCAAATAATTGATGCATTAAAAAAATTGATTATAACTATGATAGCATGTGCATTTATACTGTGCATAAATGTTGCCGTGGTTCGTGCTTTGTTTAATTGGTCTTCATCTGCATTCAGCGCTGCCACAGGTGGTATGGCATCCACTAATTTTGCAACAAACGCGGGGGGAAATTTCGGGGGCAACATAATATTATGCATATCATCCATATTGACATTTTTCTTGATGCAAAGCATTTTCAATACAACACGCGAAAGATTAGATATGTATACAAAAGGTACTAAACACGATTTGTACAACAATGTGACTTCGGATATGAAAACTGCCTGGGGGAAGGTAAAATCAACGCCAAACACAGTCAAAACTTTGTGGCAAGCAAAAGATAAAATAAAGGGTATTTTGGGACACTAACATGCAAGACTTTGCAAATACTTTGATTGATACTGCTGATAAGTGTTGGACTTGTCCTTTGTTTGACGCGCTGTTTGCCATCATATCTAATTGTGCTGGCAAAGTATATCAACAATTAACTTTCTTTGCTGTTATAACATTTGTTATATTGTTAAGTTTTTACATTGTCAATGCTGTATGGCAAAACATAAAACAAGGTGGCAAAGATCCACTTTTCCAAGAAAGTGTTAAACCTGTTCTTATAAAATCTTTGCTTGCATTATCATTGTTAACAGCTGGATTGATGATACCTCGTCTTATATCCATGGTTATATTTGAACCAGTTGCAGAAATAACATATAATTTTTCGAAAGCGATATTACCTGATGATTACGTACTGCCACCTTATACCCATGCTGCTACTTTACAAAGTTATAGCTTTTTCACATCTGATTTACGTGATACAATATTGAAAATTTTGGAAACCAGCGTATCTAATTTCCAAGTATACCTTAAATTCGGCATAGCCATTTTAGACAAATCTTTTTCTTTTATGGATTTTCTTAGAAATCCTGATCCGTTCAGGGGGACTGCTATGCTATTTCGGCATATTTTTATATTCTTCATAGGAATATTTTTAACTTATAATTTTGGTAAACTGTTCATTAAATATTCATTCTGTTTTATGGATGTTATTGTTGCTATGGCAATGTTTGCTTTCTTTTTCCCGCTGTCAATCGTATTTTTCATATTCAAAGATGCAAAAAATGCGCCTGAATGGATGAAAAAACTGGGTGGGGATTTAGGTTCTGGTCAAATTAAAAAACTGGTTAATGCTATTGTATCCATTGCAGCAGCAATATTAACATATACTATTATCATGATGATTATCAGCGGATTTTTAAAAGAAAATGGTGTAAATATGGAAGCCATTTCGAATTCGTCTGATTCATTTATTAAACAATTATTTGAATTTGATTTAGATAATTCAAGTGCGATGGAAATAACTTTGGCTGGCGCAATAGTTTTGGTATATGTGATTAATTATATCTCTGATAAAGTTCCAGAAGTATCTGCACAGATTTTATCTGCTTTCGGTGTTTCTAAAAACGAAGCAGCCTCAAACGAAGCGGGCGAAAGTGCATGGCAATTAACCAGCATGGCTGGTAATAAAGTAAAAGAAATTGCAAAAAATATTGTTAACCCAGGCGCTGATGCGGCGGGTTCGGCAACAAAAGCAGCAACAACTGGGACAACAACCGCGAAACCATAAAAAGGAAAGAAAACAACCAATGTTCAAAAAATGGCTTATTGAAAAAGGTATAAAATTTGTGATTGCTTTGGCAGCATTGGGTGTCGGTATTTGGTATTTAAGTTATTCTATTGGTGGCGCATCATTATCTTATACCAGCGTTGATAATTTCATGAAACAAATTTCTTCACACGGCGGTGTAGCTGGTAAAAATGGTTGTTTCTTGTGTTATTATATCCAAGAATTGTTTGACATTATGGGTAATGCAACTGAAACACTTTGGGTAGGATTGGTTCAACATTTGTGGATATTAATGGCATTGGGCTTCGGGATATTTATGGTGGTACACACAATAAAATATCTTCATGAACAAGCCGCATCAAAAGATGTCAAAGATTTAACTAATGCAGAACCAAAACTAGACTTTAACAAATGGTTTGAAAAGGTTTGGAAAACAGGCGTTCGTGTTATGATAGCAGGCGCATTGATTGGCGCAATTAATTGGTCTGGAACATCCGTATTAAAAATAACAACTAATCTGATTGTGACACCTGTGATGTATGTGGGGTCATTATTGTCGATGGCAGCAACAGATGTAATAAGTGGTGCTGAATGCACAATTGATGTAGCAACAGCAAACAGCAACATTTTATCAACCGTACTTCAACCGTTTATATGTATGATGGACAATCTTAATACAGTTATGCTGGCTGGCGCAGGTGGTGGATTTGCTTTGATGAATTATTCATGGTTGGGTCTTGGCGGCGGTGTGTTTACTTGGTTGGCTGGATTGGGTTTGGTTATATTATTTTTAATCATAGGCTTTGATTTAGTATTCCAAGTTTTAAATGTAGTTTTCAAATTAGTTTTTGTGGTTATTTTTATGCCACTTTTAATCGCTGCTGTCGCATTTGAACAGGTTTGGGGATTGGCGAAAACAGCGATGGGTAATGCAATTGAAATATTGGTAAATGCTGCTGTTTCTGTATTAAAAATCAGTTTAAAAATCACTTTGGTTTACGCTGTAGTTTATTTTTCTGCTGATGCGTTTTATCCAAATCCATCGGATGGCTTTACATCAATAATGCCACCTTTGTTAGGTAAAATAACACCATCAAATTCGGATGCACAAACAATGTCTGTAATGCAAGCGTTCACCAAATGTGAACAGGTATCTTTGGTTGATGGTGAGCTTGATAAAGATACATTTAAACAATGCTTTATGGCTCAGAAACGAGATGTAGAAAGTCAATACAGACACGCATTTGATTTTATGGAAAATGGCTTAGATTTCTTGCTTTTCATGATTGGTGTATTCTTTTTATATTTCTGGGTTATATCACCAGAAGTCGATAAACTTCTTAACTATAACAAAGTGGGCGAAGATAAATTTAATTACGGTCAATGGGTAAAAGATACAGGCAAAGCAGCTTATAATTTGCCAGGCAAAGCATTTAATGCAATTCGTGACAAATGGAAACAAGGATAACAACATGCGGATTTTAAAATTTTTATCTCGTTTCTTAATTTGCATCTTATGCATCGGTGCTTTGTGCACATCAACTTATGCTGATGAAATCGATACTTCAGCGGTATATACGGGCAATACCCCAAGGGCTCAAGTGGATAAGTTTGGGGAATTAATTAATCAAGAAAACATTGATACAGTTGTTGAAAATATGAAATCCGAAGCAACCGAATTTCAACAAAAATTCACGGCTAATTTACATTCTTCAGATTTTGTGCCTATCGAAGTTAGAATCGGTCTAATGCTTATGAAAGCGTTATCATCCATGGATTATGTGCTGCATTTATCATTGGTCAGATTTACAATTATATTTTTGTTAATAATGTATGCTTTTTGGGTAATGATGGAAGCATACAGGATGATTAAGCGTGGATTGCCGTATAAAGAAGAATTGTTTTATATATTTAAACAAGGTATTGTTGTTATTATTTGGCTTGTTGTATTGGATTACGGCACAGAAAAACTGTTTGCAGATATAATTAGTCCTGTACTGGCTTTGGGTTCTAGATTTTCAGATTTTATATTGGATGCTGTCGCAGATACCCAAGGTGTAAGAATTTCTGATACATGCACAGCGATTCAAAACTATGTTAGCCAAAATGGCACAACTCTTGTCGCCAATAATGAACATGTTAAATTATTATTGGATGCAAAAGCATCCGCGAACATTATGTGTTTACCAAGCCATCTTTCTGTGTATTTTTATGATGCCACAGGAACAGCTTTTAAATGGTTCATTTGGGGATTTGGCCACAGTGCAACGGCTATATTCATGGGTGGTATTTGTGTTTTTATATTTATAAAATGTATTTTCAAATATGCCTTTATGACTTTGGGTGTTGTGACAGATTTATTTTTAACTTTGTTAATGTTGCCTTTTACTGCTTTGGCAGAAGCTTTGCCACCCAACGCAGAAAAGGGTTATGTTGGAAAAATATTAAATGGATTTTTATCTATATTTAATACAAAGAAATTATCTGGTGTATTATCTGTATTTATAAACGCTGCTATTTATTTTATATCTTTGGCAATAATAATCGCAATATGTTCTTCGTTATTAAATTATCTTATGCCAACTGGGGGCGATCCAGATTATTCAACACGAACAGCGATGGTTAATATATTATGCGCATCTCTGATATTATATCTGGCTGGCAAAGCAGAAGAATTGGCAAAAACTGTCGGTGGCAGTATCAATAATTCATTTGGTGAAAAAATACAAGGTGATGCAAAAACTCTTTGGGGCGATGCAAAAGGTATTGCTGGAAAAATATTTAAAGATTGGATTAAAAAATAATTTAAACAAATTTTACAAAATCACGTGCAACATTTTTTATTCCACGCGTTTTAAAAGCCACCGTCAAAATATTTTCGTTTTCTGCGATAACAACACCTGTACCCATTTCGCTGTGTACAACCATTTTTCCAACAACAGATTCTATTCTTTGTGATACGCGTGTTTCTGTTTTTTTAGAATAATCTTTTTTATCTGTATAACAGCTGTTGTTATTTACAAAACTTTTATCTATTTCATCAATAAATCGTGATTTGTTTTGATATAATCTTTGACCAAATACAGTTCGAACCATCGCATAAGTTATAATAACACGAACACGTGCACGTGTAATCGCGACATAAGCCAATCTGCGTTCTTCTTCTAAATCGCCATCTTGGGTTGCTTTTTCATTTGGGAAAATACCCGCTTCCCATGCTGGTAAAAATACAGTATTAAATTCCAAACCTTTGGCGGCATGTATCGTCATAATAGATACGACATTTTTATCATCTGATTCATTATCGTTATCATCCGTCATCATTAACGCAGCATGTTCCAAAAATGCCGGCAAAGTATCATATTTTGACACAACACCATTTATCAATTCACGAATATGATTTAATCTTTCTTCGCTGTCAGCATCTTTGGATTCACGCCACATTTTCAAATAACCAACACGTTCCAATAATTGCTGCACAGCATCTTTTGGCGTGGTATTTTGCCAATCAAAATCAAATGCAGACAAAAATTCATCAGTTGTACTTTGTTGTTTTGCAGACAATTTTGTGATACGCAACGCATCCATTAAATGTTTTCCACTTTCGCGTAATTTATTAATCGCCGCCGGACCTATATTACGACTTGGCTTAGATATAATACGTTCAAAAGAAATATCATCGAATGGATAAACCAACAATCTTATGTATGCAATCGCATCTCGTATTTCTGCCCTGTCATAAAACTTTGTTGCACCGACCAGTTTATAAGGCACCCCACGTGCCGTAAATTCTTCTTCAAAAGTTCTGGACAAAGACCCAGCGCGAATTAACACAGCAAAATCAGAAAAATTATTATTCGCATTTTTCATAATGATATCTGTGACAAAGTGCGCTTCGCCCCAATCACTTGGTAATTGAAACACATATACTGGTTCACCATTTTCAACACCAGGCGCAGTCCGCAAATCTTTACCCAAACGTCCCATATTATTTTTTATCACGGAATTGGCTGCGCCCAAAATATTACCAGTACTGCGATAATTAGTTTCCAATCGAATTATCTTTGACCCAGGATAAGTTTTTTCAAATTCCAGAATGTTTTTAATTTCTGCACCACGCCACGAATAAATAGATTGGTCATCATCACCCACGCAACAAATATTTGGATTTTCTTTGTCTTTTGTCAGCATTTTTAACAAATTCATTTGCGAAGCATTGGTATCTTGGAATTCATCGACCATGATGTATTTAAATTGATACTGATATTTATGCAAAATTTCATCGTGCACGCTGAATAATTTTAAAACGAACAAGATTATATCACCAAAATCAATCGCGTTCAGGCGGGCTAATTCTTCGTTATATGCACATAATATTTTCTGAGATACCGCCGACAGATTCATGTTAGCAAAATCAAATGCCCCTTTATCTTTGATACCAGATATTTTATCAACCCAATCGGATGGGTTAAATTCTTTGGTATCCAGCCCCAGATTTGTTATAACTCGTTTAAGAACAGCCTTTTGATCATCTTCGCCATAAATCAAAAAATCACGTTGCAAACCAGCCGCTGCATAATTTGCACGCAATATACGCAAGCACATAGAATGAAAAGTTCCCATCCATAAATCAGCACACAAATGCGATATATCCCCGTATTGCGCGACACGAAATCGCATTTCATTGGCAGCTTTATTTGTGAACGTCAATGCCAATATTTCCCACGGTCTGGCAAATCCATTAGACAAAATATGCGCAATTCTGGATGTCAGCACACGCGTTTTGCCTGTTCCTGCCCCAGACAGCACCAAAAGCGGACCGTCAACAGTCGTGACAGCCAATTTTTGTTCTGCATTTAAATTTTCCATATAATCCAAAGGCATTTTTTCAATTTTCCATATTGTAATTTATAAAAGTTTTCTATACAATCATTTTGTTCGATAAAAATGGAAAAGGTATGTCGCGGATAATTTGTTTTGATATTGAAACCACAGGATTTGAATATATGCGGGGTGACCGGTGTATTGAAATTGGTGCTGTGGAATTGGTTGATGGCAAATTGACTGAAAACACTTTTCATGAATACATTAATCCCGAAGGGAAAATAATCCCACCTGAAACATATATGGTTCATAAAATTTCCAATGCTTTTTTGGAAGACAAACCAAAAATGTCTGTTGTTGCGCCAAAGTTTTTGGAATTCATCGGTGATTCTCAGATTGTGGCACATAACGGGCTGGATTTTGACTTTCCGTTTATCAATTATGAATTGGAAAGGTTAAAATTAAAACCAATTCCCCGTTCACAAATGCTGGATTCGATTGTTATTGCGCGCAATCGTGTTTATGGGCCAAAGGCTTATACTTTGGACGCATTGGCGAAATGGTTTGGGGTATCTTTGACTGCACGTGCAGATGCGCATGGCGCACTTATAGACGCTGAAATTTTGGCACGCGTGTATCTGGAATTGGAAAACACAGCACCCGCGATAGATGTTCATGAATTAATCAAAGAACAACACGCGGCTTTTTTAAAAACCCCTAAAATCGGTGGAGATTTTCCATATCGCAAATTTGAAATACCAGCGGAAGATTTGGAAAGCCACGATAAATTTATGGAAAAATTGTTAAGCGATTAAAAATATTATTCACACACGTGCGTAGTCGAATTTTCAGTAGACCCAACTGGGCAAGAGGTTAAACAGTTGTTATCACTTATAACCATACCGGACGGACATGAGCTGACACAAGTATCATCGTTTACATACATATCAGATGGACATGAACTGACACAATTATTACCATTCATGTACATATCATTTGGGCATGCATCGACACAAGCATTACCATTTACATACATATCATCTGGGCAAGAATATACGCATTTATGATTAAAACTATACGTTCCAGATGGGCAAGTTGCGACACAACCAGAACCATAAACAAAATATCCAGTTTTGCAGACACATCTATCATTGACATAGTTGTCTTCTTCTTCTGGTAAGTCGGCGGCTTTTAAATTACCGAATTCGGAATTTTCTGGGCAAAGCAAAGACTGATAGAACATTTGGGAAATATGTTTTATCAACACATTTTTTTGTTCCAAATCCGTCAATTCATTAATTTCGTCCCCAACTTCTGTATCATACGCAAACACAGCATAACCACAAGTCAGCGCAACATTATAACAAGCACCAGTCATCACCCGATAAATATTATCAACCGAAGCGTATGTAGTCCACGAACTTATCTGGGTATTCTGTTGGTTATAGCAATTTTCCACATCAGCCATACAAGTTGACGCATAATCAGAAATTATTCTGGATTGTGCCGCCTTGATATTCACCATCGCGCGTTGGATATAGTTCACAACAACTTCGTTATACGGTTTGTATTGTGGTGTTTTGGTGGTGTTATCATAAGTATAATATTGGCATTTATCCAGCACAGGTCTGCACAATCCACCGTCTTTGACTGATTGTCCTGTGCCGATTTTTTTCATCAAATAATTAACTATGCAAGCACCATCATAATTCGGACAACTTGTATCACCAGATGAATTTTTGATAAAATCTGTAGTAATGGACGTGTTGTTATAATTCTGCATCATTTCAGTTATCGCAGGCAAATTACGTCCCAAAACGACACTTCCATTTTCATCGATATAACGTTTAGTTGGGTCCAGACATTTCACATAATCTTCGCCACAAACCATATCGTCCAGCATACATTTTTCCAAAGCGCCTATACATTCTTTGGCATCATATTCGTTTTTATTTTGAAGAACGGCAAGACGTGCTTTTTGCAACATTAAATTCGCGCTGCGCACATTGTTTTTAAGTGTCTGGTTTAATTTTTCCAAACCTTGTTCATAAGCGATACAATCTTTTGCAATCGCCAAATCATAATTGCCAGAAATTTGGTCTTCGGTTCCGCCAGCTTCTTTGCAGCGGTTCAGAACAGTTTTACAACGTTTTTTTGCTTCGTTATAAAGCGCAGTTCCACGTTTAGCGGATATATCATTTGAAGAAGATGCGAACAAATCCAAACTAAACAAATCAGAATTATCCGCAGAAAAATCTATATCCATATTTAACAAAGAATCAGTCGTAGACGACCCAGTCAAATCAATCGAAGCAGATGGATCTTTGATCATATCAGCGATATCATCCAATATAGAACGCGTTTTGGTGTTGTCTTTGGTCTTGCTCATTTCCAGTTCGGCTTCAGTAGCGGACATAATCGCATGAATTTCATCAGCAGACAAACCGACATAACGAATTTGTTGTGCAACATCATTTAATTCCGTATTTGCGTTTTCGACGGCTTCTTGAGCCTTAGCATATCTGGCCAAATTCGCAGAACACGAACATCTTTTTTGATTAGCATCGACCACAGCGCAAAATTGATCCATACATTCGTTATATTGCGTTTGGCAAGCATTATTTAAATCGCTGGTTTTTTCCATGATATCTTTGGCATTTGCCAAAGATTCAGCCGTCACAGTTTTTTGTTTTGTAGTATTGCCGAAAATGGAAGCACGCGATTTAACACCACGCACCTGTTCATCGATATTAGAACCAGTCTGAACACCAGTATTTCCGATGGTTGCACGACCACCAACTTCGGCAGTCGAAGCACGTAAAACTATACCAGCACGGCGCAACGCAGGATTACTGTTTATGCTGGCGGCTTCGGTTCTGTGGTTTCGTCCGACAGTATTCACAGCATCACTTAACGTAGCCCTGACATTACTTTTACCGCGGTTAGACACGGAACGTGAAGCCTTGGTTGAATTTGCTGTTGTATTTTTTTCATTTGAATTATTACGGGATACAACACGATTTTCATTTCTGGAGGAACGATTTTTCACAGTTGATGTTTCGGCAGAATTTTCAGTATTGCTGGCTTTTGTAGGGATTGCGCGTGATATACCAGCCCCCGCCGCAGTCGCGGTATAGCAAACACCCAAGAAAAATAAAGCCAAAAACTTTTTCATCTCTTCTGAAATATTATAGCATAAAAAAGCCACAAAAAAAAGAATATTTATCGTGTTCATAGTCTTTTGTCATGCTGAGCGAGTGTTAACGAGCGTGAGCATCCATCCGCCTTTGCCAAGGCTACGGCGCGACTTTGGGTGAATAAAACCCACACTATGTCATCCTGAGCGAACGCAGTTCGCGTGAGGATCCATCCGCCTTCGCCAAGGCTACGGCGCGACTTTGGGTAAATAAAACCCACACTATGTCATGCTGAGCGAGTGTTAACGAGCGTGAGCATCCATCCGCCTTCGCCAAGGCTACGGCGCGACTTCGGGTAAATAAAACCCACACTATGTCATGCTGAGCGAGTGTTAACGAGCGTGAGCATCCAGGTGAATTATGTTTTTCATCTTTTTTATAATAAGGAAAACTACTTTTTGATTTACCTAGATTCCCACGCTTCGCTCGGAATGACACAACCCGTTGGGTTGTTTTTCACTCTTAGTCTTTTGCTCCTTCGCAATGACAAGCAAGACTAAGAACGCACAACCCGTTGGGTTGTTAAAACAAAAAAAGAATTGGAAAGCGGTAAAAAAAACACTGCCGAGGCAGTGTGATTATTCAAAACATTTTTATTTCAAAACAATTTTATGTAGTTTGCCACCATACGCATAAACCACTGGCACCCCAGCACGACGTGCCCTTTCTTGTGCAAGGTGCGCACCACGATTAGCAAGTCGTGTTATTTTCGCAGAAAGTTCATAATATTCTTTTTTCATTTATTTTGATTCCTTGTTAAACTTATTGTAGAGTGTGTCATCAAAGATGTCAAGTATCTCGCCAGTTCCACGCGCAACCAGTTCATTCTGCAAAAAAATGAGCCCCCGGTAAGCTTGTTATCGCCATTTACCGAGGGCTGCCTTATTCCTTAAAGAATTAGGTCTTGCAAGCCAGTTTCCTGGATACACTTTTATTATATAATAAAATTAACAAACTTGTCAAGCAGCAAACCCAAAAGCCCATCCAACACCGCGCACAACATTTGCGAAATCATCTTCATTCATTCTTGGGCATACATATTTACGTTTACCTACTTTGATTCTATCAAGTCTTTTCAGAGCCACAGAACAAGCCAAATCACACTTAGCATACATAGGTTTATCATCTTGCGATAAATAATTTTGTGATAAAAGAACACAATAAGGTACATCATATTTTGGCGGAGTTGAACTAAGCGGCACAACGATTGCTAGATTACTACGATACGGCAAGGGATCACGCAAAACAACGACAGGTCTTTTTTTTACAATTTCTGGGACAATATTACCTTTGAAATCGCATATAAGTATTTCACGTTTACGCGGATGAAATTGCAAACCAGAATCTTTTATTTGTGTCGTCATAAAAAGAACCATTCAACAAAATTGTAAATCATATTTTTTCTGGCAGGAATTATGACACATTTATCAAAAAAAATCAATAAAAAACAGTGATTAATTCTCCCCTTTGGGGGAGAATCTGGTCTCAGGAGTCGCAACCCTAATTCCCCCTTTGGAGGGGGTGGTGCGAAGCACCGGGGGAGGGTTTATAAATATTCTTTTCCTCGATACGCAATAATAAAAATTACAAAAATTTCGTAAACTTCAATTTTTGAAAATTTTTCTAATTGTGTATTCTCGTATTCGCTCGCTCGACACAAAGCGCCGGCTGCGCGCAAACCGTGACGTTTTTGCTGCGTTTCACTTGCAAAATCTACTTGTTTTCCCCCTTTGGAGGGGGAGGGCCTGCAAGGCGGGGGAGGTTGACCCCTTTGGAGGGGGTGGTGCGAAGCACCGGGGGAGGGTTCATAAATATTCTTTTCCTCGATACGCAATAATAAAAATTACAAAAATTTCGTAAACTTCAATTTTTGAAAATTTTTCTAATTGTGTATTCTCGTATTCGCTCGCTCGACACAAAGCGCCGGCTGCGCGCAAACCGTGACGTTTTTGCTGCGTTTCACTTGCAAAATCTACTTGTTTTCCCCCTTTGGAGGGGGTGGGCCTGCAAGGCGGGGGAGGAATTCACACAAGGCAGAAGCCTTGTGTCATCCTGAGGGAGCAACGCGACCGTGAGGATCCAGGTCTTTATAACAAAGTTGTTTGGCAAAGCCAAACACATTGATACACCTGGATTGCCACAGTCGCTTTTGCTCCTTCGCAATGACAAGCTAGACTAAGAACGCACAACCCGTTGGGTTGTTAAAACAAAAAAAGGATTGGAAAGCGGTAAAAAAAACAGCCAATTGCTTGGCTGTTTTTTGTTTGTACATAATCCGAAAGGATTATGGTCGTGCTGGTGTAACTGTGTTTGCAGAGTCGTCGCCTGGTGCTGTATAAGTAACAACATCCCATCCTTGCAATGTGTAACCTGTCTTTGTTGCAACAGGAACTGTAAGACCTCCGTCGTATTGACAAGAACTCGAACCAGCCGTTGTAACAGCAGTTGCGTCGTCGGAATCCCAGTGCAAGGTGATTGTATTTTCTTGCCATACTGCATGACACGTGACATTATTATCCACATGGAAAATAACACCTGATTGACCATTGGTGTAATTAGCAGTATCTCCAGAATAATCTGCCGCAGTTGTCAAATTCTTTTCACATCTCCACCCTTGGAACTGATAACCAGTCCACGAACAAGTATTCGTTGCAAGAGTAATCGTGCTGTCATAAGCTATATTAGTTTGGGCACTAACTTCATTTCCACCCATCTGTTGACCATTATCTGTAGCACGTGCATTAGAACAATCATAAGTAATCGTCCATCTATGTGGTGTCCATGCTGCAGTATATGTTACATCATTATATTGGCATATAGTACCACTGATAGGTGCACCCGAATCATCTTCCCATCCAGCAAAATCATAACCGGTGATATTAGATAAAGCAGGGGCCACTGTTTGATTTGTACAAGTCCACCCAGCATACCAAGTTTCATTATCATCCGTCAAACTCTTAGCATTATTGGTACCTTCGGTTTTTATATAACCTGTATTCAAAACATATTGAACTGATTGTGCAGTAGCCTTACCATCGTTACCAACAGCATCGTAATAACCAGTAAACGTTCTGTTTTCTGATGTATCTGTTGCTACGTTATCACCTAATGAATACCGCGTGTTACTATTGGTTGGGTCTTGCGGAGCATTTTCATTATATGTAACAGTTACTAATGCACCCGTTGGTATAGGTGTTATATTGTTAGCACTCGAGCTCATCAAATTTCCTGCATAAGTTGTTGGATCGCTAGCATACTCATTTCTAGCTACACTTGTAAGGAACGCACCTGCATCATAAATTGTATACAAAGTGCCATCAGCACTCAAACCAGAGCCAGTACTATTATCCAATGTCAAAGAATGACCATCAGCAGTCCAACGTGCAACCAACTGAACGTTACCTGATGTTGCGCCCAAATAATCTTCAACGCACGCACCACTTACAGAACCAGCTGGTACTGCCGGAGGGTTGCCAGTTGGCTGGAACCCGGTTCCTTCAGCGAATGCTGGGCAAGCCATGCATGCGATGATCCCCGATGTTAAGAATAGTTTTTTCATTGTTTCCTTCCTTTTTTGTTTGTTTAAAGTTAGATCTAACCTCTTTCCAGGTTATGTTTTCATTTTATCAAAAAAGCGATTCGCAGGTCAATAGAAAAAATGCATATTTTTTTTAATTTTTTTAACTTTTTTCATTTTTCCCACTTTTCCGCGGGTTTCATGGGGTGTTTTTTTATTCTGTCGATTCGTTTATACCCCCCTCACCACTTCGTGGTCCCCTCCCCCCAAGGGGGAGAAAACAAGTAGATTTTGCAAGTGAAACGTAGCGAAATCGTCACGGTTTGCGCCAGAGTGGCAACGGCACAAGTGCCGTTAGAAAACGAAGTTTTCGTGGGGTATCACCCCACAAGACACGCATGGCGAATACGAGAATACACATTTAGAAAAATCATAAAAACGGAATTGGTTAATATGAGTTTTTATTGATTTTTATTATTGTGTATCGAGGAAAAATACCCCCCTCCTGCTACGCGAACTCCCCCAAAGGGGGAGAATTATAGGGTGGTGCGAACTCCCCCAAAAGGGGAGAATTATGGTGTAGTGTAAAATTCTGCCCCACAGGGGAAGTGGACGCGTAAGCGGACGAAGGGGGTCACCCCCCTCCCACCTTTGGTGTACTCCCCCAAAAGGGGGAGAATTATAGGGTGGTGTGTACCCCCCCAAAGGGGAGAATTAGTCGTGGTGTAAAATTCTGCCCCACAGGGGAAGTGGACGCGTAAGCGGACGAAGGGGGTCACCCCCCTCACCCTGCGGGTCCCCTCCCCCCAAGGGGGAGAATTATAGGGTGGTGTACTCCCCAAAAAGGGGGAGAATTATATATTGTCAATATTATGTTTTATCCAAACTAAGATATTATTCATATCACGTTTTACATCTATATCCGAAATTCGTAATACGTGTATTCCAAGCGATTTCATATATTCGTCTCGTTCTTTGTCGTATTCGTATTTATCATCGTGTGACCAACCGTCTATTTCAATAACCATATTCTTTTCAGCGCAATAAAAATCAGCAATATAATTTCCAATCGGTTTTTGCTTGGTAAAACTTACACCCATTTTATTTTGTTTTAATTCATTCCAAAGTAATGCTTCAGATAAATTGCCGGCTTTACGGTTTGCACGCGCAAGATTTGTAAGGTGATTATTATATTTATGCATAACCATAACATATGAGAAAAATATTTGAAAATCAATGTTTTTTTACCCCCCTCACCACTTCGTGGTCCCCTCCCCCCAAGGGGGAGAATTATAGGGTGGTGCGTACTCCCCCCAAAGGGGAGAACACCCCCCTCCTGCTACGCGAACTCCCCCAAAGGGGGAGAATCAGTCGTGGTGTAAAATTCTGCCCCACAGGGGAAGTGGACGCGTAAGCGGACGAAGGGGGTCACCCCCCCTCCCACCTTTGGTGTACTCCCCCAAGGGGGAGAATTATGGTATGGTGTACTCCCCCAAAGGGGGATAAAATCTGAACGAACAATGTTATTTTGTAAAGTAAATTTTTGACCGGCTTTCGTCTTGTTCCATATCATACAACTGCTGAGAAACCCATACATTCAAAGCATCTAGGCATTCTTGCATACCTGGTTTATTGTTAAACTTGTTATCTTGACATCTCTTGACACCTACATCATCTTTACCGAGTTTTGTTTCATTGAACCCCACCAAATTTGCCACTTTGACAGTTTCTACCAATTGTTTACGGGCGTTGGTTTTGTTTGTATCCAGATTTGAACGTATCAAATTAATATTTTGTTGCAAGCATGCCAATCTGGTCTTTGGCGTTGTTGAATTATAGCAATTTTCAGCACCAGGCAATTTAACACGTCTGTCATCACTGGACGAGCCAGAAGCCGAACCGGCCCCATCTTCTTTCTTGGCACCCGCTGCTTCTAAATTAGCCAACAACACAGACTTTTCCAACTGGGTCTTTAATCTGCGCATTGTCGCATTAAGGTATTCGTATTGTTTATACATCTGTTGCGAGATTACAGTCGTTTTAAGTCCGATTATTTCTTTGATACCGCTTTTTTCTTCGGAATCTAATTCATGTTCTGAATTGGCCGGCAAACCAAAATTATACTGATGAGTGTCGCATATCGCATAAGTTTGTGACACAAACGGACAATCAGCATTATATCTTTCTTCATCAGGTTTATCAACACACAAGTTTTTTTCATTAACAACTTTGCTTAATACAGCCTTTTGCAAATCGGTTTTTTTTGTAGGCTCATTTTTTGACGCGGCACAATATTGATTTGGTTCTTGGTATTTTTCATCGCTAGACTTCTCTTTCCATTTTTTGTCTGGTTCAACCTGATTCAACCAAATATCCATTTTATCAATGTCTATCAGACCTGCGCCTTTTTTAAGATGGGTTCTGCGCGTAAATAATTTTGTAGAATCCAAAACACCAGATGCACATGAAATAATCATTCTTTGGTCATCAGATGTTTCTTCGGCGTTAATCCAACCTTCATAAACCTCTGCACCATCTGTCAAAACCTTTAACAAACGACATTTTCTGCAACCCCTATATAATTTTCTACAATCTGATAAACATGTTTTCAATTTGCTTTCGTTGTACTGTGGTACAGCACTAAAATATTGCTTAATCTCGTTGTCTTGTCTACATTTGTATGCACATTCGTGATATTCATCACTAGCTTCGGGACTGCATACCTGTGGCATTTCTGTCGTATTATCACTTTCTGGGTATACAACCGTACCAGATGGACACATATATTGTCCCCAGGCATTACATGAATCATTCAACATCATATAAATCTGGGATAAATCTACACCCACCATTTGCGCAGTCATCAACGCATCATAGATGTTATCAACCGCTTCGTCATACGGTTCCAAAAATTCCACCGCCAATTCACGCCATTTCTTTATGCGCTTTGGCCCAGAACAATTGTTGCCACGTGTGTCACAGCCCGCATATTTGAACGATGTTTGTAAAACCTCTTTCATCTTTTTAATCGATGTTTCGGCATCTTGAACCTTTGTCATTATTTGACCGGTTATTGTTTGACGCATCAATGTTTCTTCTGAAACACCACGATTTATCGCTTCTTGTTGATATGCAGAAACGCCTGCTTCGGTTTGTTTCGCAGCGTCTGTCGCCGCAGTTTTCATTTCATCAAGCGCCTGTTGAGATTGCGCCTGTTGTTGTGCCAAAGCTTCCTGTAATTGTTGGGCAGATTGTTGTTGCTGTTGCATCATTTGCTGTTGCATTTGCGCCATTTGATCTTGCATCTGGGATAACTGTTCAGATTGCGCATTCGCAGCAGCAGCCTGGGCTTCTGCCTGGGCACGTGCCTGTTCCACAGCCAATTCTTGTTCCCGCAACTTTGAATTCGATGATGCCACCAACTGTGCCGTCATAAAGTTCACCAAATCATCGCCGTATTTTTTGCAAACTTCGTTAGATTTTACACATCCGTCCACGATTTTTGCAGCAACTTCGCCGTCTGTACAGCCACCTTTGCCACATTTAGGCTGGGCACAGCGCAAAACAACCGCATTGCAATTGCCAAAGTCAACCTTTGCCGTCGTTGTCCCCTTGCTATCATAGCGACCATTGGTCATCGTTGCCCATTGATTATTATTGGCTGTATTCGGATGATACGCAGTCAAATTATTGCCCGCAGTTGTCGCAACAGGCGCAGACACCGCGCTGAACGCGGGTATGCAACATAAAAATACTGTTAAGATGCGTGATAACGACTTCATCTCTCTTGGGTTTAATTCTATCATAAAAAATAAATTCTGTAAAGTGGAATAAAATTGATACTGTGATTTTTATTAACCTGTTTTAGATAATTTAAAGCAATAAAAAACACCCGACTTAGCGGGTGTTATAATTTTAACCAATTTTTTATTATGGTTCTTCTGTTTCTGATTCTGGTTCTGTTTCTATTTCAACACATGTGTTGCCAGATAATTCATATCCAGATGCACATGCACTGAACACACATGACGACCATGAAGAACCATTCCATGTTTGTGTGCCAGCCGTTGCGTTATTAGCATTCAAAACAGCCATTGAACAATTTACTGTATCTGCAACGCATGTATTGCCAGATTGTGTGTAGTTTTCCTGACATGATTTTAATGTGCATGCAGTCCATGTTCCGTTGCTTAATGTACGTATTGCAGATGCAGCGCCAACGATTTCAGATGTACAATCTGTGGTTTGGGCAACGCATTCATTATTGCTTAAAATATATCCACTGTTGCATTGTGTGATATAATTGCAAGTGCTGGAATCATTTTCTTTGTATCCAGATCTTGCGTTTGCATCTTTGGCAGCCAATTCAGCCAATGTGCATTCTGTATACTGTGATGTTTCACGTTTCCATGTACGGATACTTGTGACACCTGCATCGCGTAAGCATTGTTCACGCATATCGGTAGAACTGCCGTATTTTTCAGGGTCTATGTTATTATACCATGAAGATGCACCGTACAAGATTTCACTGATTGTCACGATGTTTCTACATGTGTTTTTGGTATAATCTTGGCTGTTAAAGCAATTCGTGCTGTCTGGTAATTCAATTACAGCATGGAATTGTGCCGTTGATGGATTACAAATCATCGTTTCATAGCAATGTGGAACCTGAGATATTTGGGCACAGTATGTTTTAACACGTGCTTCGGTCCATTTTGCACCGCCAGATGTTGTATTATCTGATTGTGTTTCATAGCAATCAATCAATTCAGATAAACATTCATCAAAGTTTGTCGCAGCGGTAGTAGCTTCAGCCAAAGTGGTTGATTCTGCTTCTTGTTTGAATTCAAGACGTTTAGCCTGCAAAGCCTGTTCCGCAGCAATCTTTTGATAATTTATATTCTGTGCAGTTTGTTTCAACGCAGCACCATAAGTATCGCATGCCGCATTCGCATCCAACAAATATTTCTGCATAATTGAACGACGTGCATCCGCAACAGGTCCACGCAACGCATAATATGGATCAGATGATGATGTTGTCACCGATCTTGTTCCTGTGGTTGATACAGATGCCGTGGTATAACCAAAACATGATGCAGAAGATGCACTTGTCGTAGTTCCAGAACCGCGTTCATTCAATTTTACATCACCAGCCTTATCCCCGGATGTTTCTACGGAAATATAGCTGTTGTAATTAAATGGACAAGACGAAGTTGCACCATTTGCACATTTGTTATGTGTTTTACCGTCTGAATCACGTACCGATACAGGTTGTCCGCATGCTTCGTAAATTCCGTTAAAGCAAGAATCCAAAACACGTCCACAAACATTATTATGGGCATATTCAAACAACTTATACCCCCATTTATTAGCCATTGTATCAATCGTCGTGGTATCAGTCGTAGTTGTTATATAAGACAAATTGTTAATCACAGTAGTAAGACGATTAATATTTGATGTCAAAGTTGTATTATCTTCGGATGTATATTGTTTCGCCAAATCTTTTGCATCCGCCCATGCCTGTAATTGAGCCAATATATCAGACGATGAACCATCTATGTTTTTAATATCAAAACCAAAACTGTTGCCAGAACTGGTGCAATAAGATGGCATTGCACATGCCGCCGTTGAACCGTCTGCATTAAACGTTGGATGTTCTTCGCACCATTTTGTTTTATCTGTTGCTTCTTTGTATGATACGCAATTCATAACCTTTTCTGCATCAGTCAATGAAAATGCAGAAGCCAAATCATCGCCTTTGCCCTTGGTTGAAATCAACAAAGACAATTGACCAGACAATCTGATTAATTCTTCGTTTGCCGCTTCTAATTGTTCTTCGGCTTCAAGAAAATTCGTTGCACGACCAGCGCATGAACAGCGTCCCTTAGTATCGCTTCTTGCGGTGCAGATTTCATCCATACATGTGTAATAACTTTCCATACAATTCGCATAAGCATCAGCAGAAATCAAACCTGTTGTCGAATCAATGATGTTTGAATATGAACCTGTGTATAATTTGCTGGCCAAATATGAATATGTAGTGCTTCCTGCGCGAGAACCAGCAGACATAACCGTTCCCGTTGCACTAACACGGGATGGTGTCGCCGTTGTTCTTGCACGAACAGCACGATTGTTTGTCGTACGATTAGTTGTTGTATTATTTCTAGATACGACATTACGATTGACCGTATTCGTTCCACGCTTTGATGCAATTCCACGAGAAGCAACCGCACGATTAGTCGTTGCAGATGTTGTGCGATTTGTCGTGCTTCTTGATGTTGTGGAACGTGTAGCCTTTGCCGAAGTTGCACGTGATGTCGTTGTACGCGCCACATTAGCACGATTATTCGCCGTTGCACGTGGTGATGTACGACCAGATTTTTGCATCGCGGCACCCGTATCAACAATCGGATCAGCAAATACCGAACGCATCGAAACCAATGTTGAACAGACAAAAAATGCAGCTGCTAATAAAAATACAGTCCCCATTGCATTTTTACAAGAATTGGCATTTATACGAAATGTCATGAAAATCTCCTATGTCTTATCACACACAAAAGCCCACAAATCTGGGCAATTCGCGCGTAATACTTCCTTACTTAATATAAATTATAACATGTTTAACAGATTCTGTAAACAACAAAAATTAATCAAAAGGCATAAAATCTTTGACATTTCATTAGACAGAAAAAATAAAAATATTATAATCACAAAAAAAAGGAATTATCATGAAAAAAGTTATTTCTATTGCAGCGCTGTTTTTATGTCTTGAATCAGCATATGCAGAAAACAATGTATTTTTCGGTGATAAAATTAATTCTTTGACACTTTATGCTGCCCAAGGCACCGGTTCCGGTTCTTTGTTAAAACTGGTTCAGCCCGGCATTTGGGATTTTAATCCACAAACTTTTATAATGGCACAATACAGTCAACCTATGAAATTTTTTAGATTGGATTCCAGATTAAATCTTAACATCGGAAGCAATTTCGCATATAAATCTAGTTCTGGCCTAAGTTTTTTAGGCATCGGCATTTCTATCGACAGCGCTTTGTTGCAATATGACGGATGGTATATGGGTATTGGTATCGGTCCTTTTATGCGTGACAGCATGGACAGATGGGTCGAAAGCCGTCTGGTCTTTGAAGAAAAAGTTTTTATCGGAAAAAACTTCGCGGACAATTGGCATTTTGAAATATTTACTATGCATTTTTCCAATGGTAATTTTACCGCCGTTAACGAAGGATTCAATTTCGCAGGTCTGGCAATTGGGTATAGATTCTAGCATTTTAAGAATACGTACCTGTGGCAAAAACAATCAAAATAAAACATAATACAAATGTCTACTTACACGGCAGGCCCAAAGATTGATATCGACGGTGACCTGAGTTGTAGACCAACAATGTCCCACTACCGTGGTTCGGGGCGTTGCAAAAACCCCGCTGATTCATTCCAGCGGGGTTTGATTTTATTTTGCTTCTTTGTATCGATTCCAATATTTCATAAAGATTTGTTTATCTTTGCCATGGTCATTGGTTATGCACAAACTGTCAAAATCTATAAGCCCACAGATATTAAAATCTTTATCAAACAAAAAATTTCTGACGTTCATATCACAATGTGCCAAAACACTATCATCCGTCAATGATTCTGGCATTGCTTTTTTAGATGTAGCTTCCAGCGCAACACAAAAACGTTCTGCGTTTGGTATTTTATGAACATCGATTGATTGTAAATCAGAAATTATTTTATCAACCTGATTTAATAATTTTTTTTCATGTTTTAATACAAATTCTTTATCAAAATCATAAATACTGCGCCCTTTTATAAATTTTGTGACATACATGTGTTTATTATTGGATGCATAAACTTTTGGAATTTTAACATCAATAAAATCAGCAACATAATTCACCAAAAATTCAAAATTCTTTAAACGTTTTCCCATATTTTTTTTGAATATTTTTACAAAATATTTATCATTGACAACACAGACAAAACGGCTGGGTGTATGTTGACGCACAAATTTTACAGTTTTTGTTTTTTCACCAAAAGTTTTTCTGATAAATCGTGACATTACTGGTGTGTATAAAAAACTGTTAACACGTCCACGCAATGCGTGTCTTTGACTTTGCACTTTAACAAAGCACGCCATAAGATTCGAAATATAAAAAGGCAATGCAAACATTACTTCATCCCTATATTTTATAATGGGGATTATTACACAAATATTATCTTAATCAAACGATATTATTTGTTTCTTTGAAAAAGTCCTAAAAATCTGACCCATAACGGATATGAATTTAATTTTTCTTCTTCAACTTCATTGTCATCTAGTGCTTCGCAATAATTGACATAGTTTTTATATCCTGGGCAATCTGTTTTTTTACAACCATCTTTTTGTTCAAAATGTGGGCAATATTCAAAACGCTTGTAAGTACATAGATGTTCACCGATTGTTTGTGAAGAAACAAAACAGTAAATACACATATTATTCGTTTTTGTATAAGATTCGCCAGGCTCGAGATATCTTGACCAAACTATTCGATCTGACATTATTTGCAAAACGCCACGTGTTAAATGAACGCGATTTTTTTGAAGTCTGTATTCTTTCATTATTTTTGCTATGTTCATGCTGTTTCTCGTTTTTTTATCTTTGAATTGTTTTTATTTGTTTTACAGTATCAGAATAATTTTTTATTTTTATCGTATCTATTGAATTAGTCTGATTTTGCGGTTGTTCAGTATGTTTGACTGTATGATTTTTTATTGCGTAATAAGCTTCTTCTATCAATAAGCTACTACCAACAACCACTATAATCGCAACACCTGCTATTAAGCTGCAAAAAAGAAGATCTTTTAATTTTTCTTTACAACTTCTGTCATCTGTAAAATCTGGATCCATATTTTCTAAATCGGACATTATTTACTCCTTTGGCTATTGTTTTTTATTTTACTTTTGGTGGATTTATGCGAAACCAAAATGGAAAATTATCCAATTTTGCAATCTCATAATCAAACCTTCTTTGAATATCAATGTATTCTTTATAGTTTTTATATCCTGGACAATCAGTCTTGGTACATCCGCCAGCACGCAACATTTCTGGACATTTCACAGAACGATTTATTTCTATACTAGATTCCCACTCACTATACGATGGTAGACTTGTTGTATATTCGTTTAAACATGTACCCTGCCCAATGGGAAGCGAAGACCTGTTAAATTCAGTTTTTTTATCATATAATTCTTCACCGATTTTTTCTATTCGTTTTTTAAGAATATTGTATTCATAAAGCGACATATTTTACCCCTTTGATTATAATAAAAAACATCACTAAATAGTGATGTTTTTATCTTTGTTTTATATTAACAGTATCAATACTGTGGTTTCGCAAAGTATCAATATTTGTAATTTGTTCTGTATTATTGTTTTGTGAACCAGCTGTTATTTTATTTTTAATAAAAATTCCAGCTATAACAACAGCCGAAGCCCCTATCATAACTGCCGCTGCTGTCCAAACAGATTTTCTTACATTACTATTATTAAAATCTATATCTACATTATCTTCTGGTCCGTACATATTTTACCCCTTTGATTATAATAAAAAACATCACTAAATAGTGATGTCTTTTATCTAGTTTTAACAGTTATAGTATCCATAGTCCTTTGTTGATACTTAACTTCTTGTTTCTGAATAGCTTTGACTTTGTCGTTATGTCTACCCAAAGCACTCATCCCGAAACAAGTGACAAACAAAAGTACCGTACCCAGCAAAAATGTTGCCACTACTGTACCGCAACCTGGTCCTTGTTCGCTGTCAAAATAATCTCCGGATGGAACCATAGATAAATCCTGTTTTAAATTAACAACCTGTTGTGCAAGTTGGTTTTACACGTGTATATGTGCCAGCTGGAACATATTGAACAACTGGTTTATATTGTTGAACTGTTTCACGAACAAAATATTCACGTTTTACGACTTCTTCTTGGGTATCACAACCACATGCGACACAACCGCAAGCATTAACCGCTGGTTTAGCAGCAACTTTTCTTGGTTGAGTAGTTGTGCGAACGATACCATTGTCACATTCTACAATTGTGATAACTGCGCGATTGTCACGTGTAGCACGATCCAAAGCAGCACGCATTTCAGCTTCATCACAATCATTAACTGTTTCACGATACATATCTGCCACTGCAACATTAGCAAACAATGCTGCAATCAAAGAAAAAAGAACAAATTTTTTCATTTATTTAGCCTTTTCGTTTGTTCTCTCTCGCAAGTTTATCATAAAACATATTTATAAATATGCAAGGAAAAACCATGCGATTGAGTTGTTTGTTTATTTAGTTTACGGGTCTATTGTTGCACAAAAAATTACATTGTCAACTAAAAAAATGCTTTTTTGCCTACGGTAAAAATATCGAGGCTGTGATATTTTAATTGTTATGCAACAAAAATTTGATTCTAAATCTGCGATTATTTTGGGTATGCATGATGCGATTGTGTCTTTGACAGGTATGATTGCAGGGCTTTACGTTGCTTTTGCAAACACAAATATTATCGTGATTTCGTGTATAATTTCGTCTATTACCGCGTCTTTATCCATGGGTGCCGCGAATTATCTGGCTGTCAAAGCCGTAAACCGCGTAAACGCGATACGCGCAGCCATTTATACTGCCAGCGCATATATGACAACTTGTGCTTTATTAATTTTGCCTTTTTTTATATTTTACAATAGAATTATGGCTCTTATTTCAGTTTTTATTATAGCTATACTTATAATTTACTTGTTTAACTTTGTTTTTTACAGACGAAACCTTTTTTACAAACACTTTTACGAAATGCTAATTATATGCACCAGCGTATCAATAATCGCTTTTGCAATCGGTCAATGTGCTAAATATTTTCTGGGAATATAGAAATATATTTTATTTTCTATTACAGATTGACAAAAGAACAAAATGTATTATATTAGAAGTAAAGAAAAAAAGGATTCAAAATGACGTGGGCCAAAAAACCAAAAAACAATAAAAAACAACCCAAACAAACCAAGCCTTTTTCCAATCGTGAAGAAAAACTTATCAGAGAAATCGTCAAATTTGATGCCACACGTAAATATTTTGGAAACTGGTCACCACGCGAATTAAATGAATCTTATCAAAACGCCCCACAAAAATTAAATATAGGTGTTCTTTCTGTTGATGATATTTGTAATGCGCTTTGGCATGAAATGTCTTATAACCCAATACGCTTTGGATATAAATCACCTTTTGTTTTTGATGGTAAAAATTCATTGGATGGTTTTATAGACACAAGATTAGATTTAGCAAATGATGGTTTTGAAACATTATCTGGAATCCAAGCATATTTATCCAGATTTTTACGCAAAGCACACAGATATGATATAAATTTTTGGAAAAATGGTTTTCTAAAAGATACTTCTCTGATGATTACAACCGTATATCCATCAGAAGCGAACGGCAACCCTATACCAAACGAAGCATATATAATGCTAGATTTTTTAAGAAGAAGTATCAAGCTGATTGCTATGCAAAATCTTGATGATTTTAAACATGCAAAATATCGTGATACGATTGCAAAAGTTGTAATAGCAAGGCACGAACAAATAGATATAAACGAAAGAAATGGCGAATCAATTTCTAAATTAATCAGACCGATTAAGATAACTAATTTTGATGAAATGCAAACCAAATTAAACGACGTATTATTTATGTCTGAATACGAAGAAGCTGAAAATTTTATCAAAACAAAAATTGTTGGCGACAGAGAAAAATTGTCTGAATATAGAAAAGACAAAAAGCGTTTAGAAAAAGAACTTGCTGCCAAGGCTGATGAAATATTGGAAACAGAATATCGTATTGAAGAATTAAGTGAATATGAAGAACCGGGCGATTTAAGTGCTGAACAATCAAATTTAAAACAACAACAAGAACAAGAAAAAGCAATTAGAAAATCTTTGGAACATGTTGATACATTAATATATAGTGCGACTCATCCAAGACCAAGGAACTAAATAAAAAACGCCACAATGGCGTTTTTTATTTTTGTTTTAATAATTCTTGTTGGCAAACATCAAATATTTTTCTGCACAATTTATATGTGCCATCATTATTTCCATCGCTGCAAATCTTTTGATGATTTATATAAAAACACGGAAAAGGATACAAATATCTGCCGTATTTAGTTCCATCACAATGTCTATCAAATTTGATACCCGCAATTTCTATACATTCTGGGCTATTTGATACTATTTGATATTCTTTCACATGTTCTAACAAATATTCCAAATGAATAACAACTTCTTCATTTGTAATATTCACCCAATTTGTCGGAAAAACATGTTGTGGTGTTTTTGACATTTTTATTCCTTTTGGGTGTTTTTCAAACTATCTATTGTTGCTTCGTATTGTAAAATTTTTTGTTCCAGTTGTTTTTCGTATTGTTCGCTTTTGTTCTTCACATTATCTAAATCTTTTTGTTGTTTGTTTAAATTATATACAACAAGACCAAAAGGTGACGTAACGGCAACAGAAACAGCCAATGCAACAAGAATAGTTTTTGCTTCTTGTTTAATAATCGCCCCGCTTGGTTTCAAACGTTTACCAAACATATTTTTATAAGCATTTTTTAATGCCTTCATACCTTCTTTGCCTATATACGATGTAAAGCAACTAACATATCCATAACTAGCATCGTTATTTGATGCATTAAAGAAATATGCCGTAGTTAACTTTCCGTTATATTTAAACATCGTATGATTATAGTGGGTAAAATTAGCACTTACATTTTCATAAAGTTCTTTAAGAAAATAATTAGCAGAATCCATATTATGTTTAAATTCACGCTTGTATGTTTCATCATCATTTTCATACTTATAATCTACACAATAAATATCACCCAGTTTATCACGTCTTATATACATACGTACAGAAGATACTGTCTTTTTATTGTTCATTTTTTTATCCTTTGTGTTTATCTGTTGTTCACATTTATTATATAAACTATCTAATAAATAAAAAGCATAACTATTACGTGGCAAGTAAGTTATATACTTATCTTCCAGACCATGAAATGCACCATTGTTAACGTCAAATATCCTGATGATATTACCAACAATAATTTTATTTTTATCAACTTGTTGTATTTCATATTCTTGGATATGATCTAATAAATATTTCAAATGTGAAACAATTTCTTCTTCGGAAAGTTTTGACCAATCTTTTGGGAATTCGTGTTTTGGTGTTTGCGTTTTTGACATTTTTAATCCTATTGATAAATATTTTGAACAGAATCTTTGGTATTCGCAGTTTTTATCATTTCAAGTTCTTTAATTTTTTGTTCAATTCGTTTTTCTGTTTTGTTAATCCGGTCAGCCTTATCATCTAACATTTTTTCAACATTATGTATTTGGCCTGCAATAAACCACGTGCCAGCCATAAAAATCCCTGTAATAAACACGGCAACGCCAATTCGTGCGATCTTGTCGCGCTTTTCTGCTTGTTGTCCCTTCTTTTGTTGTTTTTTTTCATGATTGATTTGTTGTTCACATTTGTCAAACAAACCATTAAAAAGACAGAACGCTGCACTACCAGAAATTACCTGATGTGCTGAACCTAGGAAACCAAATTTTACCATATTACCTATGTAACAATATGTTGGATTTTTAATCATTTTAATCACATCATCAATAACTATTGTCTCTTTATCGATTTGTTGTATTTTATATTCTTGGATATGTTCAATTAAATATATTAATTCTGAAACAACTTCTGCATCAGTAATTTTTGACCAATCTTTTGGGAATTCGTGTTTTGGTGTTTGCGTTTTTGACATTGTTAACTCCTTTGTGTATTCTCATTTTCCAGGCTATCGCGATAATTTTGAATTTGCTGTTTAGTCTGAAGATATTCATTATAATACGGCAAAGTTTTTTCGTATTTTTTTATTTCGTTTTCGATTTTAATTTGTTTAGCACGCTCTTGCTCATTTATCTTTGCTTCTTTCTTGATTTCATAAGCCCCAATTACAACAGCGATAATCGTTACACAAATACAAGCAACCTTAATTATTCGTTCTGTTTTGTCTTGTTTTTGGATTTTTTGTGATTCGTGTTTTGATGTTTGCGTTTTTGACATTGTTAATTCCTTTGTGTATTCTCATTTTTCAGGCTATCGCGATAATTTTGAATTTGCTGTTTAGTCTGAAGATATTCGTTATAATACGGCAAAGTTTTTTCGTAGTTTTTTATTTCGTTTTCGATTTTAATTTGTTTAGCACGCTCTTGCTTTCCCATATTTACCAATTTCACGATTGCATAAGTTCCTGCCACTAAAACAATGACAGTAAAACAACAACCAACAATGTTTATTATTGTTCCTTTTCTATCTGCTTTTTCTGCTTTGATTTTTGCTTGCTGTTCACGTTTTTCTGCTTCGGTTTTGCAAAGATTATACAACCATTCAATTAATTGATATGCTGGGGAACTTGGCCAATAAACCCCTACTGGGTATCCTATTGCAAAATATGTGCCCAAAGTGGGTATAACACGTAGTGAAATAGACATACCATCTATTATTATGCTATCGCCTTGTTTTTCGATATTATATTCTTTGTAATGTATTAATAAATAGTTAAGACGTTTGATGGCTTCTTCATCTGTAATCTTTAGCCAATCTTTTGGGATTTCCTGTTTTGATGTTTGCGTTTTTGACATTATTTTGGTCCTTTATCTGCCAATATGATTATTACGTTTTGCGATTTCATTTTTGCAAAGACGTGATAATTCTTCTAATTGATTATAAACCTGACTATCGCGCATAGAGAAAAACCAACAATTATACATAAAATAAGCTTTGATATTTTCATCTGATATTTTATAAAAATTAACTTTATCAATACTGATATTATCTTCGCCAAATTGCTTGATGTCATAATCTTTGTAATGCAGCAATAAATATTTGATGATTTCCAGAACTGTTTGACGGGGAACTGCTTTTGACCAATTATCAGGGAAAGAACGTTTTTCTATCATAATCAATCCTTTTATCTGTTCTCTCTCATACACAAAGCGTAAAACATATTTATCAAAAAGACAATTAAAAAACGCCACAATGGCGTTTTTTATTTACCGCGAACACCACGACTTACCAACCATGCTTCTTTACTTAATGGCCCTTTATGTATTGGTGATGTCGCCATAATAGAATCTTCGCGTTTTTGATATTTTTCAAATTTTTTCCAATATTTATCTCTGCTTTTATCCCATTGTTTAAAAAAGTAATCTTGTTTTTCAATACTTTTTCTAAGCAAGACACTATCAGAATTCGTTCTTGCTGTTTCTTCAAAATTCATATATTTAAATATAGAATCTGTAAGAATGTTTACTTTGTTCGTATACTTGGAAAATGCTTCACTATAACAATTATCCAACGCATCTAATTTAGCCTGTTTATCAACATAAAACACAGAATCAGATTTGTTTTGTTCAACATAAAAACTGTCCAGATATGCTTTGTATCCATCGGAATCTTTTTTGACGTATTCTTTGTTTATTTCTGGTTTATTTTTTTCATTTTTTGATAAAAAATCAGATTTGCCAGACGTTGCGATACGAACGGCGCCAGCACTAGCCACCACCAGAAACACATAAATAGCAATCAGCAAATTATCTCTATTAATTTTTTTCAAAAAAGCATCCTTGTGTTTGTGCCACATTTATTATCTATTATATTATTTAAATTATTTTTTATAAACAGTTTTGTTATTTAGCACCAACATATTGTATAGTATCATGCTGAAATTTAGTTTTATGTGAATTTGCTTTTTCAAATTCTTTTACTGCTTTGTGTTTTTCTAATTCTTTTTCTATTCTTGGTAAATAATATTCATAATATTTATACCAAGCTTTATAGTCGCGAATACATAAATAAACAAAACAAGTAATCAATGCGACACCAAGTGTACCTTCAAACATTTTTCGTGCTGTGCTTTTTACTGGTAATTTGTTTTCGTCAGACATAGATAAACCTTTTGTGTTATCTCTCTCACAGTTTCAGCATAGAACATATTTTTACAATATACAACAAAAAAAACCGCCACACGGGCGGTTAAATCTTATTCAAATTCATTAAAATTATATTCAGAACCATCAAAAGAATCCAGATAAAGGTATGGTTCAAACTTGTTTCCCTTATCAATGAAAACATATATGTTATTATTATCGTTTAACAATTCTGTAAGATTCATACTAGTTCCATCTGTGAAAGCAAATAATGACCCATAGTTAGCCGGATAACTGTAAAATCTTTTTTGTGTCTTATGCGAAATAATATTTTCATCAGCCACACATTTCAAAACAATCTGGTTTTCTTCATCTTGTTTGTTTTGTTCATCTACAAACGCCCGACAACCATCTGGTGTTGAAACATCTGGCAAATAATCACAATCAGGCTCATTTTTAGGACATTCAAACCGTAAATTTTCACACATATATACTTCCCAAGTACCGCGTTTATAGCCAATTTTTTCACACCCAGAAATATCAATTTCTGCAAAAGCAAGTCCGGGCAACAAACACATAAAAACAGCAATAAATTTACGCATTTCTCTCACCTTTTAACATTAAAGATTATAATAAATTTTGTCAGGAATCGCAACAAAAAACCGCCACACGGGCGGTTAAATTTCGGTTTTTATATCAATCTGGATTTAATTCTGGCGACGACCTACTCTTCCGTGACTTAAGTCAAAGTACCATCGGCGATACGGCTTTTCCCTGTCTGGTTCGGAATGGAACAGAGGGTGACGTCCGCTCTATAATCACCAGAATTAAATCCAGCGAACATATAATAATCTAAAAATTTCTAATGTCAAGAATCTTTAACACTCTCTTCAAGCATATCGTTTGAAAAAATCAAACGATAAGATAAAAAGTCAATGGTTCGATTAGTAATGGTAAGCTAAATCCCTCACAGGACTTACACCGCCATCCTATCAATGTCCTAGTCTAGAACTGAACTCATGGGGATATCTTATCTTGCGACCAGCTTCCCGCTTAGATGCTTTCAGCGGTTATCTGTTCCGAACATAGCTACCCTGCGGTGCCGCTGGCGCGACAACAGGTACACCAGAGGTTCGTTCGACCCGGTCCTCTCGTACTAAGGTCAAGTTCGCTCAAATATCCAACGCCCACAGTAGATAGGGACCTAACTGTCTCACGACGTTATTAACCCAACTCACGTACCGCTTTAAATGGCGAACAGCCATACCCTTGGGACCTGCTCCAGCCCCAGGATGCGATGAGTCGACATCGAGGTGCCAAACACTACCGTCGCTATGGACGCTTGGGTAGCATCAGCCTGTTATCCCTAGAGTAGCTTTTATCCGTGTGCGATGGCCCTTCCATGCGGAGCCACCGGGTCACTATGACCGACTTTCGTCTCTGCTCGGGGTGTCCCCCTTGCAGTCAGGCTTGCTTTTGCCATTGCACTCACCGGCTGATTTCCGACCAGCCTGAGCAAACCTTCGCGCGCCTCCGGTACACTTTGGGAGGCGACCACCCCAGTCAAACTGCCCATCACGCACTGTCCCCCGCCCTGGTTCAAGAACGCGGGTTAGACACTAAAACACACAAGGGTGGTATTTCACCAACCGCTCCAGGCGAACCAAGATCCGCCCTTCAAAGCGTCCCACCTATCCTACGCAAATGAGTCCTAGTGCCAGTACGAAACTGCAGTAAAGCTTCATAGGGTCTTTCCGTCTAGCTGCGGGTACCCGGCATTTTCACCGAGAATTCAATTTCGCTGAGTCTATGTTGGAGACAGTGTGGAGATCGTTACGCCATTCATGCGGGTCGGAACTTACCCGACAAGGAATTTCGCTACCTTAGGACCGTTAGAGTTACGGCCGCCGTTTACTGGGGCTTCACATCAATGCTTGCACACCTCTGCTTAACCTTCCAGCACTGGGCAGGCGTCAGTCCCTATACATCATCTTATACGATTTAGCAGAGACCTGGGTTTTAAGTAAACAGTCGCCCCCACCTGGTTTGTGTCACCTGATTAAAGTTGCCTTGAAACAGGTCATCCTTATTCCGAAGTTACGGATGCATTTTGCCTAGTTCCTTCAACATAGTTCTCTCAACCGCCTTAGTCTACTCGACTCGAGCACCTGTGTTGGTTCTGGGTACGATCTATACGTGCGGGCTATTTCCTGGAACTCCTTCACTGCACAGTCAATCCAATAAGACTACACAATTTACGGAATTCGTCACCTCGCACAGGTCACGGAATATTAACCGTGTTCCCATCGACTACGCCTTTCGGCCTCGCCTTAGGGGTCGACTCACCCTACCCTGATTAACATTGGATAGGAACCCTTGCTCTTACGGCGTCAAGGTTTCTCACCTTGATTAGCTGCTACTCATGCCAACATTCGCGCTTCTGATACCTCCACCGTGGCTCACGCCTTCAGCTTCACAGGCTTACAGAATGCTCCGCTACCGCGACACTTACGTGCCACCCGCAAATTCGGTAAATGATTTTAGCCCCGTTACATTTTCGTTGCCGAAACTCTAATAGACCAGTGAGCTATTACGCTTTCTTTAAACGATGGCTGCTTCCAAGCCAACATCCTGGTTGTTTTGGAATCTCGACTCACTTTCCCACTTAATCATTATTTTGGGACCTTATTTGGCGGTCTGGGCTGTTGCCCTCTCGTCCACCGACCTTAGCACCGATGGACTGTTTCCTGTGCTATGACTTGCTGGTATTCAGAGTTTGATATGGGTTGGTAAGATTTTACTCCCCCTAGCCATTTCAGTGCTTTACCCCCAACAAGGAACACACAAGACACTACCTCTATAGTTTTCGCGGAGAACCAGCTATAACGGGGTTCGATTGGCTTTTCACCCCTAGACACAGGTCATCGCCCAATGTTGCCATATTGGTGCGTTCGGTCCTCCAGCGACTGTTACGCCGCCTTCAACCTGCCCATACCTAGATCACCCCGCTTCGGGTCTATTACTGCATACTGAATTCGCCCTATTCAGACTTGGTTTCCCTACGCTTACATCTAACGACTTAGGCTTGCATGCAATAATAACTCGTTGGCTCATTATACAAAAGGTACGCCATCACCGGAAAACCGGCTCTGACAGCTTGTAGGTATTCAGTTTCAGTGTCTATTTCACTCCCCCTTCGGGGTTCTTTTCACCTTTCCCTCACGGTACTTGTTCACTATCGGTCAATCAGGAGTATTTAGCCTTGGGGGAAGGTCCCCCCGTATTCAAACCGGATTTCACGTGTCCGGCTCTACTCTTGAACCAAAAAACTAGATTTCGCATACAGGGCTATCACCTATTATTGCTGTGTTTTCCACCACATTTTGCTATCTAAAATCTCGGTCACTGGGCTGGTCCCGTTTCGCTCGCCACTACTAAGGGAATCGCTATTGCTTTCTTTTCCTGCGGGTACTGAGATGTTTCACTTCTCCGCGTTTGCTTCTTTGACCTATGTATTCAGTCAAAGATAATACACAAGGTATTGGGTTTCCCCATTCGGAAATTCCGGGGTCAAAGGATATTGACGCCTCACCCGGACTTATCGCAGTCTTTCACGTCCTTCATCGCCTCTGATTGCCAAGGCATCCACTAAACACCCTTTGTTACTTTTTATCTTATGCTTGAAGAGAATGTCTTCAAGATAAATCTAAAAGAAACTTGAAATGAGTTTTTTAAGCTTTAGTTGATTCTTGCTTTCTTAATTGAATTATCACTTTCGTGATTACTCTTCAGAAAGAATATTTTGAGATTACGATGTTCAACAAATCAAACTTTCGTTCAATTTGCGACATAAAAACCGATTAACAATATATTGCTATAAAAGCAGATTCCATTGGATATTCTTGGAATATTTGGAATCAAAAATGAAATCTCATTTTTGATTCTAACCTCATCTTTAAATTCTGTGCTTGCCGTCCGCCTTCGCTAAAGCTACGGCGCGACACTCAAAAATTCAACGCTTCGCTTGAATTTTTGGTGGGTCAGGAAGAACTCGAATCTTCGACCTTCGCTGTATCAGAGCGACATTCTAACCAACTGAACTACTGACCCATAATTTATTCTGATTTCAAGCCATTAGTTCTGCTGATACCAGAATCATCAAAAAGAGATATTCAGACAGTCGTATTTGGGTGACCACTTTCGTGTAAGTGGTTTTCTCTATAAAGGAGGTGATCCAGCCGCACCTTCCGGTACTGCTACCTTGTTATGACTTAACCCCAATCACCAATCCCACCGTAGGCGGCGCCCTCTTGCGTTAAACTACCGACTTTGGGTGAAATCGACTCTCATGGTTTGACAGGCGGTGTGTACAAGACCCGGGAACGTATTCACCGTTGCATTCTGATCAACGATTACTAGCAATTCCAACTTCATGTCCTCGAGTTGCAGAGGGCAATCTGAACTGAGACGGTTTTTAAGGATTGGCTTTGCCTTGCGACATTGCGACCCATTGTTACCGCCATTGTAGTACGTTTGTAGCCCGACCCGTAAGAACCATGATGACTTGACGTCATCCACACCTTCCTCCCGCTTGACGCGGGCAGTCCCCTAAGAGTTCCCGGCATTACCCGCTGGCAACATAGGGCGTGGGTTGCGCTCGTTGCAGGACTTAACCTAACATCTCACGACACGAGCTGACGACAGCCATGCAGCATCTGTCTTTGGTCCAACCGAATTGAAGACAACCATCTCTGGAAGTCGCGACCAAGATGTCAAGGGTCGGTAAGGTTTCTCGCGTAGCATCGAATTAAACAACATACTCCACTGCTTGTGCGGGTCCCCGTCAATTCCTTTAAGTTTTAATCTTGCGATCGTAGTCCCCAGGCGGCATGCTTAACGTGTTAACTCCGTCACTGATCCCCCGAAGGAAACCAACAACAAGCATGCATCGTTTAGGGCGTGGACTACCAGAGTATCTAATTCTGTTTGCTACCCACGCTTTCGTCCCTCAGTGTCAGCGACGATCCAGAAGACTGCCTTCGCCATTGGTGTTCTATCTGATATCTACGGATTTCACCCCTACACCAGATATTCCATCTTCCTCTATCGCGCTCCAGCTTGCCAGTATCAAAGGCAGTTCCAGGGTTGGGCCCTGGGATTTCACCCCTGACTTAACAAACCACCTACGGACGCTTTACGCCCAGTAAATCCGAACAACGCTTGCACCCTTCGTATTACCGCGGCTGCTGGCACGAAGTTAGCCGGTGCTTTTTCTGTCACTACTGTCATCATCTTCATGACTAAAAGAACTTTACAACCCGAAGGCCTTCTTCATTCACGCGGCATGGCTGGGTCAGAGTTTCCTCCATTGCCCAATATTCTTAGCTGCTGCCTCCCGTAGGAGTCTGGACCGTGTCTCAGTTCCAGCGTGGCTGATCGTCCTCTCAGACCAGCTATGGATCATTGCCTTGGTAGGCCATTACCCCACCAACAAGCTAATCCAACGCGGGCACATCCATCACCGATAAATCTTTCCCCTTGCGGGCGTATGCGGTATTAGCGTTCGTTTCCAAACGTTATTCCCCAGTGAAGGGCAGTTTCCCACGCGTTACTCACTCGTGCGCCACTGACTTCAGAGAGCAAGCTCTCTGTCATCCGTTCGACTTGCATGCCTAAGACCTGCCGCCAGCGTTCGTTCTGAGCCAGGATCAAACTCTCAAGTTCTAAAAAAAACTTGTAATTTAAGTCCTGTGCATTTAACAAAGCTGACTTTAATCAGTTCGTCTTTACATATTATATATTCGCAAGACAAGTTTTTAACGAGGTTATATATAACCTACTACCTGTCTAGGATATGCACATTTGACTTAGTCAAAGTTTGGATATTCCAAATTCAACTGTCTGCATATCTCTTCTTGAACAGATTTTTGAATTATCAAAAATCATTTTGATGAGCTGCTTTTATTAACAATGTTGCGATTTATTTCGCTAAATTTCAGGGGTTGACATTTCCTTATTCGCAGAGGGCCAACTTGAAAGCCCGCATATTATGGGTTTGAAGTTCAGAAAAGTCAAGTTTTTTTTCAAAAATAATTTAAAGATTTTTTAAAGAAACATAAAAACCGCAGATTTCTGGGATTTTATACTTGATAATTTTTTTCATAAAAAATTTTTTACCCCCAAAAAAAAGCATCAAAATCGTCTGAACGATTCGGATTTTAGCGATTCGTTCATCCGAATCGACTTGTTTAGGACGCAAAACCGCCCCAAAAGGGGCGGTGTTTTTTAGAATCTGTACATAAATCCAAGTTTTACCAATGGATAGTATGGATAATCTTTTAATTCTTTACGAGCATCTTCCAACACTTTATTTTTATCTTTGATAAATTGGTTGTATTCCGCACTACCTTCGACAACGGATGTGCCCAGCGCATCTTTCAAGCCATCAAGTGGGATATCCAAATCAATTTTTGCAGTTCTGTCTGTAAAGACAACGCCAGCATCAAAGTAGATTTTAAAGCCCCAGAACAATCCCAAATCAAAACCTGTACCAGCATAAGGACCGCTATATTTCCAATCTACCATGGCTTTACCGTGCATTTCGCTGCCGTCATAAGAATATTTTTTACCATCCAATTCAAATTCTATCTTGCCACCATTATATGTGCCGTGGATATCAGCATCCAAATCCATTTTGCCAGTAAAATAACCACCAGACAAACGCCATCCACCAAGGAACCAAGTATCCCCAAACGGATAAAAATCAATCATAGCACCATAATGTTTAGCATCTAATTTAAAATTATCTATCTTCAAAGAATCTTCGATTTCAAAACCATCATCACCGATTTCGTCATTTATTTTCTTATTCAGTTTACTTTTAATTGGGGACATAGTTGCGAAATCAAAACGGATACCGAATCGTTTAGCCCAAAAAGAATCAAACTTTTTATTATTATATCCAATAAAACCATTTAAACCAGAAGTTGGTGAAACACCAACACCCAATTGTAATCCGTGTGGAAATTTAATCTTTGGATTTGAAGTCTTTTCAGTTTTTGCCACAGGCTGTTCAAATTGCTGTTCATATTGAGCAACAACTTCTTGAGAAGCAGTTTCTTCGACAACAGGCATTTGTTCTTCTGCAAAAGCAGGCAATGTTAACGCTGTGACAACAGACAAAATAGAGATTTTTTTCATATAGGTTTCCTTTCTTTGATTAAGAATACATTCACAGTATAAAAATTTTAAAAATTTAATACAACACAAAAATTTTTATTTAATAAAGGCTTTTTTTATGATAAAATAGTGATTATGAAAAATAAAATTTCTTTTTTAGTCATATTGGCTGCTGCGTTTGGTGTAAATTACGCTAACGCATCTGAATGTGTCGGCGAAGATTGTGATTTACAACCCATAGTCATCGAACAAATCATTGATGAAAACGATGTATATGAACCAGTTCAAACCGAAATATATTGGCCAGAAGAATACGACACATGCGTTGAAGAAACTTGCACATACGATTACAACTGTCCATTTGAAACCGAAGAAGAATGTGCGATATGGTACAGAAAGCCCGTCCATAAAACTGCTTTAATGCCACGTGCACCACATCTTGCCAGTGTTCGTATTGATGATATATTGTATGCTATATATTCCAACTATGATATTTATGCGAACGACGAAGCTATGGCACCATTGTTGGAAAGATATAAGATTTTAATGCGTGCATCAAATGCATGTTGCAGCGAAGGCATCATGTACAAAATGCGTTTAAATGGTGCAGACGATGCCGCCGTTTATCAATTCTTAAAGGACGATGCGAATTATTTTGCAATTGGACAGCGTTGTATGGTTATGAATAATGACGAATTTCAAAGTTCTTATTCTAATGGCGTGACTGGTCAAATGGCTATTGAGGTTCGCAATGCGTGTTTATGTAAAAACCGCCAATGGTTTGAAACATTATTGCAACCGTTCCGTGATGTGTATCAGCGCGCACCCATGTTTGAAGACAGACCATTTATTTATACTTACAAAGACGATATGCAACGCGATATCACAGTATATATAAATGACGAAGTGCATAATACTATGGGCTTGCTTAGTGCATGTCCAAAATAAAATATTATTTATTTGATACTTGCTTTTTTACCCACGCATAATGACGAAGGAATTCTATACCAGGTCCAGCAGGCATTCCCATCCATTTTTCACCATTTGGAATATTACGAAATACACCGCTGTTTGCGCCAATTTCCGCATCATCACCAATACGCAAACCATTAGATATTCCGACATGCCCACCCAACAAAGCACGATCGCCAACCACAGAACCACCCGCAATTCCTACACCAGAAGCCAAAAAACATTCTTTACCAATAACCACACCGTGTGCAATCTGGCATAAATTATCAATCTTTGTTCCGTCTCCAACAACAGTATCTGTCATAGCACCACGGTCGATACAAGTATTAGAACCAACAGAAACACGTTTTCCCAACACAACACGTCCAGTATGTGGAATAAACACATTTTTGCCGTTCTGACGCGTATAACCGAATCCGTCCTTACCAATCACAGCATTAGCATTTATCACGCAATCTGAACCGATTGTAGCGTTTTCTATGTGTGCACCAGTTTGCACGATAGTATTAGCACCTAAAATCACATTACGACCGATGAAAGCACCCGGATAAATTTTAACACCTTCTTCTATCACAGCACCTTTTTCTATGGTTGCATATTGTCCGACATATACTGTGCGTTTTTTACGAAAGAATACCCCACGTTCAATTGTTGCAAAATAAGACACACCAAAGCGTGGTTTTTCAGCATAAATTTCGCCCAATATTTTTACGATATTTCCACGCGGGGAATCTGTTATAAGTAGTGTTGCCCCAGCAGGCGCATGTTTAATTTGTTCGCGTTGTAATAAAATAACCGAAGCTTTTGTTTTTTCCAATACTTCGATTGGCAAAATTTTAAAAGCATTAGAATTGCGTTCTGTGGAATAAAACGCCAATTGCCCAGATTTAGCATCAGCAATAGGTGCAACACCACTAACAACTTCTTTGGCATTGCCCTTTAATTCCAAGCCAAATTTTTTAGCCAATTCTCCAGCAGTAGTTTTTTTACCACGCGGTCCGAAAATCTTGCGAAACAAATTTTTAATCATGTGCAATTCCTTTTTTGATAAAGGAATTATAAATACAAAGAATATAAAAAGCAAAATGTTTTTAAACCCCCTCCGGCTGCGCCGCACTCCCCACATTGTGGGAGAACCTGCTCTCAGGTGTTGCGGACTAAGTTCTCCCACAGCATGGGGAAGTACGCCAAAGGCGGGAGAGGGTTTAAAAAAAGGTTGCATTTCTGCAACCTTTTTTATTTTGATTCTGGATTAATCCAATTCGATGCTTACAACGTCGCCGTATGTACCCAATTCATCTGTCCCCAGATAACATTGGATATGTTCACCGATTTCGTCCAGCCATTGTTGTGCGGCTTCGTTCTGGATATTTTCTTTCTTTTGTTTGATAACAGAAGCAGTAATACCAGCACCCAAAGCACCCGCACCCAAAGTAGTAGCGATTGGAACAAGCGATCTGACTACATTATTATTGTTATCTTTAATTTCACCTTTTTTATTAACCGCCAAATATTCTGCACTGTTACAGCTTGCCTTCACAGATTCAGCAGCGGCTTTGATACTGGCTGCATCAGTATCGGTGAACGACTGATCACAAGTAATACCGATTGCACCGCCTTTGTATGTACCACTAGCTTCTTCACTATCTTTTATGTTTGCTTGCAACTTTCCACAATATGTTTTTGCTTGCTCCAGATATGTTTTTGCTTGGGTCGTGTTCGGCTCTGTCTTACCAGCTTCAGTTATAGCAGCACTGGCGCTGTTTATGCACGCATTTTTATAAGCAGAAAATTCTTTATTGTTTTTGCCCGCTGCTTTTCCATTTGTACCACCAAGCAATCCAGATTCAGTTAAACCAATACCGATTCCCAACCCTGCTACAGCTGGTGCAACAGTTCCCCATGCATAAGACAATTTTTCTTTGACAGACAACTGACTACCATTACATTCGCCTTTTTTAGAATCCCATGTACCATAACCCTGTTTGCAAAGTTCACGTTGTCCAACCTTTCTGGAAATGGCTTCCAAAGTTTTGTTGCTTATCCAAGAACCACAGGTAAATGAATCACCAACCGCAAAGTATGCAACTGACGCGCCACCTTCCCTGGTTAACATATCTTGGATATCTTTATCGTCAGACATTACAGTAATTCTTGCACGACAGAAAGAACCATACAAATCATTAGAAGCAGTAAATTGATTTGCAGTTAAACCTTTACTTTGGTACGCCTTTGGAACTTTGGTACCTCTTAATTTTACCCACATAAATGTAGAACCATTATCAGTACTGCCCATAATGCCACCATTATTGTTGGACAAGCATACATTTTGTTCTTTGGTCAATTTGGCATTATATTTTGCCTGGGCTTCTTTTTCCACATCAGCCAACAATTGTTGGAACAAAGATTTTGCACCGTTTGTCAATTTATATTCTGTGACACCCATTGTGACTTTTTGATCATATACACATCCATCTTCGTCCGTAGTATCACAATAATCTTCACCACGCGCATCACAATCAACATCCAAATCGGCCACTTTCGTCATCGATGTACACATACCGGTTGGAACATTTTCTTCATAATTCATTTTAGCTTCTGTTGTATTAGCATCACGCCATGCTTCACGGACAGAATCGTATTGACCATTGGCACCACCCCAAGTATTCGTATCTTGATTATAACGAACATTTGCAGTTGCAATCTTTAAGTGTTCTTCGCATACAGATGAATTTTTAACTGTATTCATGCACAATCCTTGGACAATGTTATAATCCAAAACACCACCCATTTTATTCATGCTTTTATCCAAACTTGTGCCCGTGTTATAAGAACCGGAAATGATATCTGTTCTGTTACGATAACAATTTACATAATCTTTACCGCACATAGATTTCACACAAGAAAGCGCAACTGTTTGACATTGCTTTTTCATCTTTTCAATTGCGGCATCATTATAAGATGTTGCCAATATTGAATTTAATGTTCCGACCGCGCCAATTTTATCTGCGCCAGCATTACATCTTGGGAACAATAGATTAAATGTAGATGCATCATCACCAGTAAAGGCATATTCATAACCAGCATCGGTATCTGATGCGGCAGCATATTGACAATTTGCATCTGCATTCACAATTGCTTCACATCCAGCATAAATATCATTATATGTGGCATCACCATTTACATGAACAGGGTTATTAGCAGTACTAGTACTAAAACTCAAACTTTTGTTAAATGCGGAAATTGGGTTTGTACTTACAATTCCCCCTCCTAAAACATTGCCCAATACAAGCGTGTCACCATTATTACCATTCACACACGATGCATTAGACGATTTTGCCTGTTTATAGCAAACTGAACCCAATCCCCCACCACAAGAACGCATTGCGCAAGATTTAATTGTTTCCAAACAGCTGTTCTTTGCGTTTGTATCAAATTTTTTCAAAGCTTCTTGGACACGTGGCAAAATAGCAGCTTTACGATCGCTGTATGCTTGTGAAAAAACATCTTCTTGATTATCAACATCTACCAAATCTCTATCGCTGACAGTTGAAGTCAAACGATATGTCATATGACAATATTTGTTTGCACCAATCGTACTTAGACACTGGGCCTTTAACATTCTGCGAATGGTTGATGCATCATTTTGAGAATCGTTAGCATTTATAACGTCATTTTCCATCATTGTACCGCCACCAACAACATCAGCCAGATAAATCTTGCTTAAATTTATCCCTTCGACACAACGCCATGGATTTTTCACACATGCGTTATAAATACATGTATCTACAACCTTGTGACAAGTTTTAACAGCATTTAATGCAGCCTTGTCCCCACCTTCTTTAATCATAATTCCCAATCTGGAATCATTGCCTGGATTCAAAGTGTTTGCATTTGCAACAGAACCAAACAATTGGTTTTTGCCTTCGCTTTGGCAACGTTGCAAAGTTGAATCACAAAGTAAAGCCTGCTTTTTAAATGGTTTTTTATCTGTACACAATTCAAAATCAGCGCCACAAACATCATCACGTTGCAAACAATTTGTATAACGTTTTACACATTGTTCAGTCGTTAATTTATTTGTAATCCCAGCACCAATAATCAATTGTCCCAATACAGAACCATCCATCGGGTATGTATAACGTGTGATTTCATCTTCGCTGTTCGTTGATTGCACTTCTGATAAATTTGCGATAGATGTTGTTCCGAACAATGCGTTGATACCGCTGGATTGGCATTGATACAAAACATTTAAGCACTTAGCCATTTGTCCGTGGAACAAAACATTTGTTGTACATTCTTGGAAATCGCCGCCACAAGCATCATCAGCCTTTATACAGTCCGTATATTTTTCAATACATTCAGAATTATCGTAATACGATGCCGTTGACGACGATGTCGATGTTGCTGTCGATGTGGTCGTTCCAGATATCAAATAACCAGCAATCGATGGCAAGCGTGGCGAAGTTTTATTCGACACACCAATACGTGACGTAGCCGCCATAGCACCCGGAATTACGGCAAGAATTGACAATAAACTAACGGTTTTGACAATATGTTTCATCCCCTTTCTCCATTTTTCTTTATGTTTATTTTATCATAGATTTCAAAATAAAGAAAGCGAAAAATAATATAAAAATACGATTTTTATTCGTTATCAAGAATTTCTTTCAATTCCATCATGTCAATCGGCATGCGTGATTTAAAGTGCATCTTTTCGCCTGTTGTCGGATGAACAAATTCTAAAACCTCAGCATGCAGCATCTGCCCATCATGATTTTTCAAAAATTCTAGAATTTGTGGGTCTTTGACCGAACCAATATGTGATTTTTCACGTCCGTAAAGCGGGTCACATAAAACTGGAAAGCCATGCGATGACAAATGAACACGAATTTGATGAGTTCGTCCGGTCATCAATGTACAACGAAAAAGCGATATACCCGGCTTTGTCCAAACATCCATAACATTCACGATTGTATGTGCTGGCTTGCCCCCAGATTTTACCAGACTCATTTTTTGTCTGTTGCGCGATGAACGCGCAATATTGCCAGTAATTTCTGCGCCAGCCCATGTAGGAACACCCCAAACAAAAGCAATATATTTCCGTGTCAAATCATGCGTAGAAAACATTTTTACCAATCCACGATATGCAGCATCACTTTTCGCAAAAACCATAACCCCGCTGGTATCTTTATCCAATCTGTGAACCACGCCTGGTCTTGTTTGTCCACCCAGCGCAGACAGATGCGTATAAGACAACAAATTTTGAACCAATGTCCCTGTTTTATTCCCAGCACTTGGGTACATAACCACACCACGCGGTTTATCAATCACGATTATATCATCGTCTTCGAATAAAATGTCTAAATCAAAATCATTGGAAATGTTATCGTATGCTATATCAGTTTTTTTGTCTGGAATTTCAACAGAAAATTCTTCGTACATCTTTGTTTTATCTGATATTTTTACCAACGTTCCATCGGCGCGTTTTATAGTAAACTTTTGAATTTCACTACGCGAAAATTCAGGCATTTGATTCGCCAAAAACTTATCAATGCGAATACCGACATTTTCAGAATCTACAACAAAATCACGAACTTCTGACATTACCTATATTCCGTCCAATTTTTACCACGTATACATTTGGAAATATCTATTTTAAAATTGCGTTTTCCTGATACCGGACAAGTCAAAATTCCAAAAGTCCGCGCATCCAAAGCTTCTTCGGCAGCATTACGATACGCAAAAGATACTGTTTCTGGTGCATGGACACAAACAAGTCGCAAATGTCCACTCATCTTTCCATTGGGCGATAACCATACGCGAACACTATCTGCTTCGCCATAACACGGAAATGCATCAAGGTAATATAATACCAGACCTTCTTTGACCAACAACTTGCTGGTCCCGCTTATTTCACCACGATATTGTTGCCAAGGTAATCCTGTGACAGCTGCCCAATCAACACTGGTGGAAAACAAACTTACCCGTGGTTGTACCGGGGCTGGTGGTGTGACATCATCTGCAACAGCAGAAAAACAAACCAAAGATAAAAATAGTGCTAATAACTTTTTCATTTTGATTCCTTTAATTCCACAGACAATCTTTTTACATGCGTTGGGTCTACTGATAACATGTAATTAAACGTGACAGTCGTTTTCGGTTCCAACAAAGTAGATGGTGGAACAAAAGCCTGACGCGATAATACATTATCGTTTGAATCATATGACAAAATTACTATGTTCGGTAAACCATAAATATCATCTGTGGTGTTTGTAATGTCACCAGAAACAAATATACGCTTAGCCCCATTTGCATCTGTCACCATATGGATATTTTTTTCATCTATGGTAGTGATTAATGGGCTTGTATTTTTATGATTTGAAAAATTCAAAAGCGCAACAGCACAAAATATACACGCTGCAATAAAAGCACATATCGCCGCAATAAACTTTATCGTAGCATTCTGTTTAAACGGCACACGCGGAGTCCAAACATGTCCGCACACAGCGCATCTTACCGATGTGTTTGGCAATTTGTCTAATGTATATTCTGTTTTACAAAAACCACAAGTTATCTTCATCTGTTTGTCCTTTGATTTTTCTTATACCACAAATTATTTTAAATTCAACATTTGATATTTAGCACGAATTTGTTCCTGCATAGTATTTATAGCATTAATATAATCCCCAACCGTAGCATTGATATTTGCCGCAACCCCACCAAATACAGTCGTTGCAACCGTGCCAGATACAGATTCTAGCCTTACTATCTGAGATGCCATTCGCGACAAATCAGGGAAATTCACATCTGAAAAACGTGCTTTTTTATTCCCGATATCCCAGTAATAAGATGAATCTTTTGGGTCTTGAATTTTATTAGTGACTGTTAATTGCGGTGTCACAGAACCTGTATATCCAACAGAAACATATGCCGCAGTTATACGACCCAAAATTAAATCCATATCGCCAATAATTTGCAAAGTTGAAGATTTGCCAGATGTTGATGATATACTAAACCCACTTAACGTTAATGTGTTCACGTACAAATCATTTGTATAAAATGTAGAAAATTTTGCTGAATCTGCCAAAGCCAATGTTCCACCCACATTTAAATTACGCGAATCCGATGTAAAAGCCCCATTTACTACCGCTGTATTAGTAGCAAAAATCGCATCTATGGTTGCACGATTAGAAAACATTAATGAATCTGTCGCAATTTTACTGACTTTTAATCTTTCTTCAAATTGCGCTTTGCTGGCATCAAAAAAATTTACTTTGGTTATATCATGTCCATCAATATTCAAAGGCGATAACATTGTCGCATCACTTTCGTTTTCTGATGGCAGTCGCCATAAATATTCTGTATTACCACGTGTAGTCGCAGTCGTTCCAATCAAGCCTTTGGCATCTTTGATACCAAATTCAGATGTATTTGTACGAAAAGCACCAAAACCACCATGTGTTATGCCGTTTTCTGTAAAACCTATTTGTCCACCACCAAGATTTACTATTTCGCGTGTACGAAGCGGGGTAATTTCGCTGTTGGATAAAATTACAATTCCTTGCAATACAGATTTATTATTTTTATCTGCTGTTTTTAATACACGCAATTGGTAATCGTCTTTGTAATCTGTGGCAATATATTCAGGCAATCCATAATTAACCAAATCAGATATTTTTACACGCGATATATTTTTACCAGTCGGCTTCATTAATTCTGTTTTGTTTTCAATAATATATCTTTCCAAAACACTTTGCACATTTTCCATTTGTTTTGCTATTGCAACATTTCTTGCACGAACAACTGCGGTTTGCTGATATCTGAAAACAAAAGGAATTATTATCGCAGCCAATGCTATTGTCATCATCAATTCAACCAGCATCCCGCCATGTTGCATATTTCGATAAAGAAAAGTACGTTTTTTTATCATTACTTATTCTGCCAATTTTTTTGTATGATTGCTTTAAACTCAGATGCATCCGGCACAGATGGTATTGTCGCACGCGTCAATATAAACTTTGAAAAAGATGGTGGCGTTGTCGAAGGAAAATACCAAGAACCTATTTTCAAAGGTGCTTCGCCAGCCAACAGTAATTCGCCCGATACTGTCACACCAAAATTTTCAAAAAATGCCATATCCGTAGCCGATATATAAGGTGTCAAAAGTTTATTCATGGATATTCCACCAAAACCATTAATAGTCTGCGCCCCAGAAGATTTTAAAATCAAATTACCAGATACATTTATTGATTTTCCAACAGTTGCTCTGTCTGCCACAATACGTCCATTTGTAGTGTATTTATCACCATTTAATTTATCTGCACTTATCATCTTAAAACCGTTCGTATCGCCAGTCACACGCATCGAATTAACAGCAATATTTGCAGAATTCATATTCGCACCAGAAGAAAAATATACACTATTTGCATCGATAACATCTGAATCCAGAAATACTGCATCAACGTCTATGATTTTGGCAGATACTGCATCAATGGTACTTACATTAAATATGTTATAATTGTTTAAATGTAAATCACGTTGCATTTGATTTAAACCATCTTCGCCCATCGTTCCACGATGTAAAAATCGCGTTCTGTCTGCACCTTCAAAATCACGAGAAATTCTATAAATCAAATCGCCGACATAAAAATCTTCTGGGGCAGACACAGCCCAACTTTGTGAATAAGCAATTCCGTCTTCGCGAACCACCGCAGCATCTTCACCAATTTGTTTAGCAATACTGGCAATTCTATAATCTGGCGCATCTATATCAAAAGCCAGATACACATCTGTAATCGATGCACCATTTACTTTGTATTTATCAATAAACCCACTGTGAGCAAATGGGGCGATTTCTTTAATTTGCTCTTCAGTCATTTTTATTTCGACCGTATCTGCCCATTCTGTTTGGTTTATGCGTAAAAAATTTATAATTCCACCACGTAAATTAACAATTTGATTCGCCATCGCTATATCTGTAGATTCATGCACCATATCTATAATTTGATTGTATAAAAAAGGCGACACAACGATAACGACAGCTACTGCCAGAATTACTTCTGTCATCGAAGCCCCGCGTTGTGCGAGCAAGCTTGCACGATTAAAATGTTTTTTATAGACAGTCATTTCTACCATTTACCATACATTGTTTTATATCTATCCTCGCTTCTAATCTTTGCCAAAAAACATACTGACAAACAATATTTTGCACCAAAGATTTATTATTATATTCAACATTTAATCCTGAGATAATATCTCGACAAGATACAGTTTTACCATCCATATCTTTTGCATTCGCAATAATATCAAAAGAATCATTATTTATTGTATCTATAAGAACATCTGGCAAAACAGATGTTCCAGCCGGACGAATATCTATTAATAGCGCGCCACTTTGACCGTTTAATAAACCATACGATGTTTGATCACGTAAAGATATGTTGGCAGCATAGATATTGTTTACTTCGACACCCATTTTTGTATTGTACGACAAAGTGTCTGAATCAATATAAACATCTTGACCACGAGAAGCATCAAAATAAGAACCTATATCTAACCTATCCACCACAAAGCTAAAATTATCAGAACGTACAGAACCGTGTACTTGCCAATCAGATGGACCAACAAATCCAGCTTTGCCTTCTGCCATTGAAAAATCATAAACCGCGGCAGAATTAGATTCAAAACCGCCCGCCACACCAAATTTAGAAATTGTACGCAAAGATAAATCACTAACATTTAATTCGCCCTTGGCCATAGATAATGCTGCGCCACCATCCGCACTTTGAAAAACAGTCCTGTTTGCATATATGTCAGATATTTTATTTTTTTCTTTACGATTTGATTCTACCCCATAAAGCACCAATGTATTAAACTGAGCCGTTTCAAAATTGCCATTACGCGCAAACAAAACACCGGCTTTGTCTATAGAGTTTCCATTCATGTCTAATTCTGCCAAGAAACCAATATTTTCATCAGTTTCCTTTTTTGACACAATATCAGAATACATCGTATCAATCGGAATATTAACTTCTATGCCAGAACTATTAGCCACGGCGTAAAAACCAATTCTTCGTGCCATTTCTGCGATTTGTATTTTTGATAATTTTCCACCATCTATTTTAATATATCCCCTTATGCCATCTTGGTTTTTATCTATGACCAAAGATATCTTTTGCTTAAAACTGGTTTCTGGGACAAAACCGAGTGGCAAACCATAACTTTCTAATACATCTACAAAAGCGCTTTCTGATAATTCTTGCTTTTTATATGGCAGATTGTCTTTTTCTTCGCGTAAATATATACGCGCTGCGTTATACGCAGTTTCAATTTGTTCTGTTGCCGTATACATTTGTGCCGCAGTATCACGCGAAGACAATTTATTAGCAAAAAACGGCATAAAAGCAAAGACCAAAGTCAACGCCAACAAAGCCTGCAATAGAAAATTACCCCGTTGATTTTGCAAAAAATCCCCCCTTATGTCGTTAAGCATAGCAATTGAAAAAAATTATTGCAATCAGTTTTAAGATGTTATAACATATCTACTGTTGAAACGTTAGGTGGTAATAAAAATTACTGCTTAGAGAAAGAATATTTCCTTTAACAAAAGAAACAAAATGGCTAATAAAAAAAATCAAACCCCTGTGGGACAGATGATTCAACGCTGTCATAAATGGCGTCAGAAAAGAAAACAATATATTGACCAGGCTCGTCAAACTAGCGATGAAGTTGAACGTGAACGTTTATTGCAGGCGGCTGAACACTATTGTCGTATCGCAAACGAAGAACAAATGAAAATTGATTCTCAGCGCGATCCCAAAGATAAAACTGTGGTTCCCGAAGAAATCGCTGAAACAACAGATTCAACTGATGCGGGCGAAACAAATGATTCTGGCGAAGATGAAGAAATGGGATTTCCTGATTTCATCACAAATTTAAAATAATTTAACTGCGTTTTTTAATTGAAATCATATATTTATTTGCTATGCTTTCTGACATAAGGAAGCATCATGGAAAATAATTATACCGTTTTAGCACGCAAATATCGCAGCCAAAATTTCGAAACTCTTATTGGTCAAGATGTTTTGGTCAAAACTTTAACAACTGCCATTAATACTGGGCGTATTGCACACGCTTATATTTTTACTGGTATTCGCGGAACTGGAAAAACCAGTACCGCGCGTATTTTGGCAAAAGCTTTGAATTGTTTATCGTCCGATAAGGCAACATCAAAGCCATGTGGTGAATGTGAAAATTGTCGGGCTATTGCGGCGGGTCAACATATTGACGTTATGGAAATCGATGCGGCTTCGCATACTGGCGTTGATAATATGCGTGAAATATTAGATGCAGCACTTTATCGTCCCACAAACGCACGATACAAAGTATATATTATTGACGAAGTTCACATGCTATCGCCCAGCGCATTTAACGCGTTGCTGAAAACCCTGGAAGAACCTCCTGCACATGTTATATTTATTTTGGCTACAACAGAAATAAGAAAGGTTCCTGTCACTATTTTATCACGTTGCCAACGGTTTGATTTGGCTCGCGTTCCTGTTGAAACTTTGAAAAAACATTTTGCATGGGTTGCAGAACAAGAAAAAATCGAATTATCTGCTGAAGCCAACGAATTGTTGGCACGTGCGGCAGATGGTTCTGTCCGCGATGGATTGTCTTTGCTTGACCAAGCAATCGCGCAAACAGGTGGTCACGTTGACGAAGGCGCTGTATTGGATATGCTTAAACGAACAGACAGGGGTACAGTTGTTAATTTTATGAAGGTTGTTTTATCTGGTGATGTAAGTGCCGCTTTGAATAAATTAGACGAAATTTATTCTAATGGCGCAGATTTAACGATGTTGTTAAATGATATGATGGAATGGACTCATTGGGCAACACGTATGCACCAATCTTTAAGATTACAAGATGTTGTATCTTCACCATATACTGCGGATCAACGCGAAACTATAAAAAAGATAGACGAAACAATTTCTTTGAATACATTATCAAGAATATGGCAAGTTATGGTTGCAGCTGTACCTGAATTACAGGCATCTGGTAATCAAAAACAATGTTTTGATATGCTGGTTATACGTTTGATGCACATTGCAGACATGCCATCTATTCCAGAACTATTAAAACAACAGCCCGAAAAAACACCTGTAAAACAACCAGAGGCTCCTGTGGTTGAAAAACCAAAATTTTTAAACATAACTTCTGCAGAAATGTTGGTTGAAGAATTACAGAAAGCGCGCGAATTATTGTTGTATTCTTATTTCAGTTCTAATCTTGAAATAATTGAATTTGGCAACAATAAAATAAAATATTTTGATAGACAAAATGATAAAAATTTTACTCAAAAATTAGCATTATGGTTAAAAGATAATACTGGCAATGATTGGGTTCTGGAACGCGTAGATGAAACACCACATCAACAAACTATATCTGAACACAATAAATCTGAAATTGCGGCAGACCCTATGGTTGCCAGCGCAATGGATTTATTCAAAGATGCAGAAATTGTAAATATATCTAAATAAAAGGGATAAAAATGAGAGAGCAATCAGGACGTTCTTTAATAGAAATTATCGGTGTTTTGGCAATCGGTGCTTTAATGATATCTGCAACGTACAGTATTTATCATACCACTAATGAAAAACAAAAGCGTTTAATTGCCAGTGAAGAATTAAAAGACATTGCACAAAAAACAAAAACTTTGTTGGAATATTCTGGATATACGCCTGTATCTGTCGACTATTTAATTGAAGCAGGCGTGATTAATGATAATCGGGCACCAGCTGGTGGTGAAGATTGGTCTGTGACAAGTAATTTTGAAGGCACAGAATTTTCGATTAATTTAGTAGGATTGTCTTTTTCAGAATGTGCATATTTTACAACAAAAAAATTTAATTGGGCAACACGTATAAATGTGAACGGTTATGATTCTTCAGATTCTTCGTATTGTATGAAATCTGGCGACAATATGATATCGTTCTTTGCGCAATAAAATATGAAAATGAATAAAATAATTTTTGTTGCTTTATCAATTTTATTATCAGGATGTTTGCAATACCACAGTCCTGCTCGTAATACATGGAATCAATATTTGTATGGTGCATCTTTTATGGATATGACAGAAACTGCCAAAACCGCAAAATTACCTATATACATGGGACATGGTGGAAAAATAGTCACCGCATCAGGTGAATTATCCGAAAAGATGCAATATGGTGATAAAAATAATATCGATAATACGGTGCTTGTAAAATATATGTCTGGATTAGAATATGAATTGTATGATGCATTACGCAAACCCGGGTTATCTGTCCAACGCGCCGGAACTGATGTTGTTATAATTTTGGTACGTGGTGCAATTATGCGGGATGATATCGCAGATATTTCATCAGATGGTGCAGACACATTAAAAATCATTTCAAAAATATTAAATAAATATAACGCGACATTTATGGAAATTGCGGGATACACAGATTCTATGAAAGATAAAAGTGCCGCAGGTGCATTATCATTAGATATGGCTGAACGTGTCGGCGTATATCTGGCACAACACGATGTTTCTACATCACGCATGTTCATAGTTGGTCGTGGTTCAGCGCGCCCGATTGCAGCCCAAGATGACATGGGTCGATTAATGAATCGCCGCATAGAAATAAGATTAAGCCCAGCCAGATAATCATTGATTTTTTGTGGAAATCTTGCTATATTCTTAAGCAGTTAATAATTAACTAATAACTAAAAGGAAGAAAAAATGACTCAAACCAAAGAATTAAATCCAATGTTAAAAAAATATTCAAAAATGGGCATTATTGCTACGGCTGTAGTGGTTGTGGCTGTGGCTGGAATATTTGCAATTTCCGGTCTTAAAAAGGGCGTAGATACTGCAACCGCATTAAAAGAAGTATCTGAAACAGCGGTCACCGCTGCAGATTTGCGCGTCGCTGTAATCAGTATGGATAAAATCCAAACAGAAGCAACTGTGTTGGAAGATTTGCACAAACAACGCGCTTCTTTTGAAAGCAAATTAAAATCTAAACTGGAAAAAGAACAAAAAGCGATAGAAAAAGAAAAAGCTGATATTGAAAAATCTCAAGACGTATTATCTCAGGAAGCTTTGCAACGTCGTGTTGTTGAATATCAACGTCGCGTAAATCAATTCCAACGTGATTTGTCTGAAAGCGCACAAGCAATCGAAGCTTCTTATCAAGAAGCATTGTCAACGATACAGAAAAAACATTTGGACCCACTTATCGAAGGCATAATCGCAAAGAAAAATTTAGATTTGGTGATTGACGGTCGTATGGCTCGTGTTGGGACAAATATAAACGGATTGGATATCACAGACGAAGTTGTCAAAGCATTGAACAAGAAAATTTCATCAATTAAAATGGCAACCCCAAAAGGTTTATAAAAATAAAGCACTAAAAAAATACCGCCAAAATTGGCGGTGTTTTTTTATAGTTATTATCTTTATCTTTGTGTTGATAATTTTCTACTGTTAAGCTCATGCGTTTGAGCAACCTTGTTATATAAAAACCTATTTAAATTTTGATTCATATTTACATTTAACAGTTTATCATCTTGTTTTGTTAAGAAACTGTAAATTGTTTTGTTCTTCGTAGCTTCACATTGAACAATACAAGATATTTTATATTCTTTATCACAAAGACGATAACTTATTTTATCATCACAGATAATTTTGCTGGTGATAGATTTTTTCAACAACTTTAACATATCCACAGCTGTCTTTAATTGCAAAATGTATTTCATTTGTCATCCTTTTACATATTATGTATTTTACAATTCGGCTTTGACTTCTTGAACTTCATAACATTCAACACGGTCACCTTCTTTAAGGTCGTTGTATTTGTCAAAACTCATACCAAATTCTACACCATTTGACACTTCACTAACTTCGTTCTTTTCGCGGCGCAGTTCACCGATTTTACCGTCATATATCACAACATTGTTGCGCAACAAACGCACGAAAGCAGATTTTTTAATTGTGCCTTCGCTAACGCGACAGCCCGCAACCTTGGTGCCTTTGCCAACAGTAAACAAAGCAATAACGTCTGCATATCCGATAAAGTTTTCTTTGTGTTCTGGTGCCAATTTACCAGACAAAATTTCTTTGATTTCGTCTGTGATACGATAAACAACACTGTGATATCTGATATCAACACCATTATTACGCGCCATATCGCGCACAGCAGAATCAGCACGTACATTAAACGCGATTATAACCGCACCTGATGCTGTGGCTAATCTGATGTCACCTTCGGTAATTTGACCTACGCCAGCAGACAACAATTCTACGCCAGCCTTTTCAGAATTAAATCCATGCAACATATCAGAAATTGCTTCGACAGAACCCTGTACGTCCGCACGCAAAATAATTGGCAAAGTTAATTTCTTTGTTTCATCACGTTTAGCAAACAATTCTTCAAGTGTTGAACGTTTAACTGCGTTTGCTTTATCCTTTGCCTTTTGCACACGGTAAGCAGCGACTTCACGTGTTTGCGCTTCGGTTTCCATAACATGCAATTCATCACCCGCACTTGGCACAGATTCCAATCCTAAAACCATTGCTGGTTGACCTGGTTTAACTGATTTAACACGAACGCCAGCAGAATTAATAAGCCCACGCACACGTCCAAAAGTTTCACCAACAACAAAAACATCACCAACAGACAATGTTCCTTGTCTTATCAAAACAGTTGCGACAGCACCCAAACCTTTTTCCATTTTTGCTTCGACAACATAGGCAGATGCCAACATTTCTGGGTCAGCTTTTAAATCCATAATTTCAGCTTGTAAAAGAATTGCTTCTTCTAATTTATCCAATCCCATTTTTGTTTTAGCAGATATTTCAACGCATTGAACATCACCACCCATTTCTTCAACTTGGACTTCTTGTTGCAATAAATCAGTTTTTACACGTTGCGGGTCAGCTTCGGGTAAATCACATTTATTAATTGCAACTATAAACGGAACCTTAGCCGCACGAATGTGATTAATTGCTTCGATTGTTTGTGGCATTATAGAATCATTAGCCGCAACCACTAAAACAACTATGTCCGCGATTTGCGCACCACGTGCACGCATTGCTGTAAATGTTTCGTGACCCGGCGTATCTAAGAAAGTAATCACAGCACCAGATTTAGTTTTAACTTCATAAGAAGATATATGCTGTGTGATTCCGCCTGCTTCGCCAGCAACAACATTCGCATTACGAAAAGCATCTAACAACGAAGTTTTACCATGATCAACGTGTCCAACAACAGTCACAACAGGACAACGTGGTTGTAATCTTTCTGGGTTTGGTTGTGCTTCCAAAATATCAGCATAAGGTTTTACAACCACACGTTTAACCGTAGCACCAAATTCAGTTGCGATTAATTCAGCTGTATCTGCGTCAATAGATTGGTTTTGTGATGCCATCATACCCATTTCCATCAATTTTTTAATAACATTACCAACCTTTTCTGCCATCGCAGCCGCCAAATCTTTAACTGTTATGGTATCACCCAATGTGACAACATGTTCAACTTTTTGTGGTGCAGTAAACACAGCACGTGCTTTTTCACGAAAACGTTTTAATGAAGCTTCGCTACGTCTGCGGTTAGCACCACGCAATCCGATTTCATCATCATCGTCATCTTCGCCGCCACCAATTACAATATCGTGGATAGAAATTTTTCCGCCCTTTTTGAAATCTTTTTTAAAGCGATTTTGTTTGCCAAAACGCGTATCTTCTTCATCATTATCACGGCGATTATTATGATTTTGAAAAGCAACATTATTCTTTTTAGATTCGTGAGTATTTTCACGTGGCACAGTATTAACAATTTCTTCAACAGGTTGTTGTTCTGTGCTGGTTTCACGTTGAGCCAGTTGTTCTTTAACTGCTTCGTATTCACGATTTTCGCGTTCAATTTCCGCTTCGCGTGCAAGACGCGCTGCTTCCTCTTCTGCTTCACGTTTTTTACGTTCTTCTTCTCTGGCCTTAGCAGCAGCCAACACAGCACGCAATTTTTCATCTGCGACGCTGCGCACAGTTTCAACCTTTTTAGGTTCTTCTCGTAATTCTTTGCTGCCAGGTGCAACAATACGGCGACGACGTTCTACAAAAACAGCATCACCTTTTTTGCTTTGTACTGCACCAATCGTTACTGATTTTCCCAGTGTTAATGTTGCCATATTTTAACCTTTGGTTAAGTTAACTTATTCCGCTTCTTCTGGAACGATACCATATGCCAATTCACGTGCTTTCATAATTACACGTTCTGCTAAACGTGGTGACATATTATCTTCGCCCAAAATTTCAACTAATTCATCAGAAGCCAAATCTGCTAAATCAGATAAAGATTTAATATCTGCTTCGCCTAGTTTCATGATAATTGGACGTTTGATAAAATCAAATTTTAACAAATCATCACTCATACCAATTTTATGTCCATTATCAAAATAATCTTGTTCTATCTTTGCAAGATATGCCTTTGCACGATTTTGCAATTCTGTTGCCAATTCAGGATTAAACCCTTCGATAGATTCTAATTCTTTTTGTTCAACATAAGCAATTTCTTCGATAGTTCTGAAACCTTCTGTTATCAACAATTGAGCAATTGTTTCATCAACGTCCAGCGCAGTTGTAAACAATTCTGTTTTTTCTTTGAATTCTTTTGCACGACGTTCTTGTTCTTCGGCTTCACTCATAACATCAATATTCCAACCAGTTAACTGAGAAGCCAAACGAACATTTTGACCACGACGACCTATTGCCAAAGATTGTTGATCTTCGGTGACAACAACAGCCGCTGTATGAGTATCTTCATCAACAATAATTTTTGCAACTTTCGCAGGTTGCATAGCATTGACGATAAATACTGCTGGGTCTTCGGAATACAAAATAACGTCGATTTTTTCACCATGACATTCATTTATCACAGGTTGAATACGTGTTCCTTTGATACCAACTGTCATACCAACTGCATCAATAGATGGGTCTTGGGTTTCAACAGCTATTTTAGCATGAGAACCAGGCGCACGAGATACAGATTTAATTTTAATAATACCTTCGTATATTTCTGGAACTTCTTGGGTAAACAATTTTTCCATAAACATAGGATGTGTTCTTGTTAAAAAGATTTGTGGCCCAGAATTAGAACGAACAACGTCCATAATCAATGCGCGAACACGGTCACCAACAGCCAATCTTTCGCCTGGGATTAATTCAGTATTTTTAATATAACCTTCGGCTTTGCCGTTAATATCAACAAAAACACTACCAAATTCAATACGTTTAACAACACCGTTAACAATATCACCGATGTTTTCTTTGAATTCTTCGTATTGTCTGCCTTTTTCTGCATCCCTGACCCTTGCAGACATGATTTGACGAGCTGTTTGAAAAGCCATACGACCAAATTCAGGTTCTGGCAACATATCTTCAACCATTTCACCAACGACTGGATTTTTTGAATACTTTTTTGCTTGATTAACAGTCAACATAGTGTTTGCATCATATTCATCACCCTTAGATTCAGGGGATTCAATAACTTCGAACAAACGTTTTACATGTATTGCGCCATTTTTACGGTCTATTTGTGCAACAATATTAAATTCTTCACCGTATTTATGTTTCGCAATTTTAGCAATCGCAGCTTCTAAAGATTCAATAACAGTTTCCCTGTCTATCATTTTTTCTTGCGCCAAAGAATCAATGGCTAGCAATAAATCCTGACGTGGCATAGATTCAAAAGACATTTACTTTCTCCTTAATTTACATTGCCTTTTATTGAAAGAGCGGGGTTTTTTAACCCCGCCCTTAAAAACTTTTTTAAGAACACGCTCTATTATTATGCCCGAATCGTTAAAAAGCAAGAAAAAAATTATAATTTTACAATACTCTCGTCATCTAATGTATTGTTGCTTGACGGTTATAGTTTTGGGCTTTATACTTGTTCTTATGAAAATAATTAATAAATATTTTAGGAATCAATTGCTGGGTATCTTCATCATGTTATTGTTAATCCTTGTCGGGGTTGCATGGATGATGCAGATTATGACCATGATGAAATTTTTACTGACTTATGGTGTTGATTTTTCCAGTTTTGTATATCTGACTTCTCTGATGATTCCATTTATAATGTCTATCATTGTTCCTTTTGTGACATTTATCACTACGATTTTTGTTTATAATAAAATGATTTCAGAAAATGAAGTGACAGTTATGGCAGCTTCTGGCTTATCTCCATGGCAAATCGCAAAACCTGCTATTAAATTTGCGGCTATTTTAACAGCATTGCACCTGGTATTAAACATTTGGATTGTGCCAGCCAGTCAATCCATGTTTTACAGCACTCAATGGAATTTGCGTTATGGATTGGCACATTTAAAATTACAAGAAGGCGCGTTTACAAAGCTGGCAAATGGTTTGGTTGTTTATGTAGACAATGTATCAGGAAATGATTTAAATCAATTAATGATATCTGATATGCGTGAAGAAAAAAACCAAATGCTGGTATTTGCAGAACGTGGTAAATTGGTATCTACTATTCACGGACTTTCTATTGTGACGAACAACGGTTCTTTGCAGATGTTTGGAAAAAATGGTTTTACGACTGGAACTTTTGATAGTTTAGACATGGATTTAAATTTGGTTGAAAATGATTCTGATATGACTTTTCGCGTACGTCGTGTTCCAACATATACATTACTAGAATCTGTTTTTTCACAAGAAAATGCCAGACATCATAAATTAACTTTGGTAGAAATATGCACCAGATTAATCAATCCATTTATGAATTTAATATTGGCTATTGTTTGCACATTAATATTGTTAAAAACATCGTTATTGCGCAGACGCGCTAGTTTTGCGCCGGCAATGTCTGTATTATCAATGGCTTTGATTATGTCATTATACATGTCTGCATCCAATATGGTATCAAGTTTGACTGACGTGGGTCTTGTTGCGGGGGGTGTCTTTGTTGTTTTATTCGGTTTAATTGGTTTGTTGTTAAAGAAATGAGATATTTTGTATCATTTTTATCAGCATATTTGTTTACATCTAGTGCCTTTGCATTAGGTGTTAAAATGGATGAACCAAAAACAATAAAATCTGACGTAATTGAATACGATATAAAAACAGAAGAAATGAAAGCGTCTGGCAATACTGAAATGACAAACTCTTCTGGGCAACGCGTAAAATTAAACAGCCTTACCATGTCCAAAGACCATGATAGTGTTGCTGCTGAAAATATTGAATTATGGTTGGGCAGTCATGTATATATTCGCGCCGAAGAAATAACGCGAGAAGGCAATGAAACCATTGCAAAACACGCAGAATTTACCGCTTGTGATGGATGCGATGATTATGGAAACGCGTGGGAAATTTTCAGTTATAAAATAATTCATGATTCAGAAGAAAAGATGCTATATTTTCATAACGCATCGTTTTGGATTTATAATGATACTTTTCCTATTTTATGGTTGCCGTATTATGAGATGCCAGATCCGTCTGTTAAATATAAAACGGGATTTTTAAACCCCAGTTTTAATTCTACTAATGAAATGGGATTACAAATCAACGTTCCATTTTATATTAATTTTTCTGAAACCCACGATATGACAACAACGGTTTCTTATTTAACCAAAGAAAACCCATTATTTCAATTGGAACATCGTTTAAATCTGACTCATTCAGAATTCAGAACAAATGGTTCTTTTACGCATAACACCGAAGGTGAAAATCGTTGGCATCTTTATAACAATGATAAAATAGAATTGGGCGAAAATGCTCGCGCATCGATTTATGTTGCCAGAACATCTGATAAAACATATTTGCAGAAATATGGTTTTTACGATAATCAACCGTACTTAGATTCTGGTGCTAAGGTAGAATTATTCGGTCAAACCAGTTATGCTGTTGCGGATGCGCACATATTCCAAGAATTACGTCAAGCCGCAGGTAATCAACATTCGATTTCTGGAAACATATTGCCTAATATTCGTGGGACATATCAAACAGACCCATTTTTCAAAGAAACTTATTTAAGTATTTCTGGTGATATATTGGGCGTATCCGGGCATAATTCAGACAGTCAACGTGTTATTGGTGAAACACGCATAATTTCCCCTTGGACATTATGGGGTGGAAATCGTTTTACTGCCAGCGTGGCTACTCGTTATGATATTTATAATTTTAACAAAACACCTGTGTATGATGATAATCAAATAGTAGAATCTTATTCTGGGATAAAGTCCAGGTTTTTACCAAACGGTTATTTAGAATGGGGACTGCCGTTATACAGCGTGAAAAATGATTGGACTTATATCATTGAACCGCGCGCACGTTTAACAATTATGGAACATTCCAGCAAAGATGCTGTGTTTTCTGTTAACAATGATTCTGCTGGTCGATTTTTATCGGATACGACATTATTTTCAGACAATAGATTTGCTGGTCTGGACGTTTGGGAAAACGGCAATTTTATTGATTATGGTGCAAGATGGGCTGCGTTTAACGATAATAACAACATTGAAATATTTTTGGGTCAGACATACGATTTTAATACCGAATCTGCTGATAAAGATTTTAATGAAAACGGATTTAGAAACGGTTTTTCAGATTATGTTGGGCGTGTTGCTTATTCAAGGAAATATTTTCAAATATCCAGTCGCTTTCGTTTTGACCGGGAAGATGCATCATTAAGCCATATTGAAAATTCGCTTTATGTTGGTAAAGACGGATATTATTTAACAGTCGGGCATATTTGGGACACTCAGCCTATTGATGTTTTTTCTGCTGACGATCAAAATACTCACGAAATTTCTGCAGGCGTTGGATTAAAACTAACCAGACGTATATTTGCGCGTGAATCTGTGATTTACAATGCGTATGAACACATTGTTCATGGGCATGGTGGTGGTATTTTTTACGAACATCCGTGTTATCATTTTTCTTTGGAATATTATCGTGATAACACTATCAAAAGTGACTATGTCGGAAATACTACTTACAGTTTTAAATTCGGTATGAGTATTGATGGCAAACATTATTAAAAGGAAAGGACAATGAAAAAAATATTTAGTATTTTCACAATATTATTTTTTAGTATTGAATGTGCAAATAGTGCAACTGTGGTTGGCACAGTAAATGGTAATCCAATAACAGATTCGGATATAACTGCACGCACAGAATTAATGGCGCGCCAAGGTAAAGTTTCCACAACAAACCGCAAACAAGCTTTTCAAAACATCATTGATGATTATGTTAAATTAGATTATGCGGCAAAGTTTAATGTAAAGCCTACAGATGCTGATGCTGACAAAGAATTAAAGCGTATGAATTTGGGTGAATTAAGTCCAACTATGCGTTCTATGGCGCGTTTAGCTGTTCGTTCTGATATAGCATGGCAAGTTATCACCAGCCGAACAATCATTCCTACAATTGAAGTGTCAACATCTGACATAGCCGAAGAAAAATCTGCCATAGCCCGCGAACATGGTTTACCAATCGAAATTACAATGATAAGATTAACTGATATTCCATCCGAAATTGCACAAAAATTAACAAAACCCAAAAGCTGTGACGCAGCTGAAAAAATGGTTGAAGATTTAGGTGGATATCCGCAAAAAATTACTGCTATGCACTATGAATTAGCGCCAGAGATACGCGAAAGAATTTCTGGATTACCGCTTTTAACTTGGTCAAAAGTTGAAAACAGTTCTGTTGTTTTGGTGTGCAGCGAAAAGAAAGGCAAAGAATATAAAAATCTGGATAACATAATAAAACAAAATGCAGAATTTAAAAAAGCTTCTTCGATTGCTGACCAGCAATTAAAACAATTACGCAGAAAGGCTGTAATTATCATAAACGATGACAGGTATAAATTATGAAAACTATATTGTTTAATTTAACAGATTCAGAACTGGAAAAATTTGTGACTGATGCAGGATTGCCACGTTTCCGTGCGAAACAAATTCGCGAATGGCTTAATCGTGGTGCGCCTGATTTTAGTGTGATGAAAAATTTGCCTGCTGAATTAAGGGAAAAATTAAACGAAACTGCTGAAACTTTGCCATTAAAGGTTGTAAAAAAATTAGAAAGTTCTGATAATCAAACAACTAAATTTTTGCTGGAATTAAATGATGGCGAACAAATAGAATGTGTTTTGATGCGAACCACGTATGGAAATAGCGTTTGTGTATCAAGCCAGGCCGGTTGTGCAATGGGTTGTAAATTTTGTGCTTCGACATTATTGGGGCTTAAACGCAATCTGACTGTGAATGAAATGTATGCGCAACTTTTGGTGGCAGCTTGGGAATTACGTGGTGATAAAACCCGCGATATTCATCCGAACGGCGATCCAAATAATGACGATGTTTCTCACATAGTCGTTATGGGGACGGGCGAACCATTGCAAAACACAGAAAACGTGATTGGATTTTTGGAACGTGCAAACAGCGAATTAAACATATCTTGGCGCAGAATAACTGTTTCTACGTGTGGCATAGTGCCTGGTATTAAAAAATTAAACGAATGGGGTCGCCCGATAAATTTGGCGATATCTTTGCACGCACCAACAGATGAATTACGTTCATCTATCATGCCGATAAATAATAAATATAAATTAGGCGAAGTATTGGATGCTGCTTTCGCATTTTCAGACACGCACAATCGCCAATTAATGATTGAATATATATTGCTGGGTAAAAAAGATAAAAACGATTCTGTGACGCTTTATAACGCGAATAACGAACATGCTGAAAAATTGGTAGAATTATTACATGGACATAATGTTATGGTAAACCTTATTCCATGGAACAGCGTAGACGAACGTGATTTCGCATCAATTTCTGGAAACGCAGTGCATCGATTCCAAGATATTTTGATAAAAAATGGGATACATACACGAATAAGACGTGAACGTGGCGCAGATATAGGTTCTGCATGTGGACAATTAAGATTAAAAAATGCTAAAAAAGGGTAAATATTATGAAATTAAGATATATAACTTGTTCTGACCCACGTGAACACAATTCAATAAAGTCTATCATAGATTTGGCGCATTTGCCCCATGCAGAAGTCGCTGTTCAATGCCACCCTTCGAAAATGAGTGAAGGTATGCCACGAAATGTTTGGTTTAATGATTTATTATATGCGGTTAACCAAGGCAGCCGTATCAGTTTAGCAATCCATATTAATCAAGAATGGGCAAATGATATTTGTGCTGGGGCTAAAATTCCAAATATTGTCCTAGATTGGATAAAACTTGAAAAATCTCATAATAAACCACTTATCAAACGTATTCAATTAAATATGCCAAAAATAACAGCCACAAATATAGATACAGACGGGCTGGCTAAGATTATACACGATTTCCCGCACCATGAATTTATTTTTCAATATAATGATAACACGAAATCAGCAATAGAAAAAATGCATAATACCGGTGCAAAATTTTCTTTGCTTTTTGATGCCAGCGGCGGAAATGGCATCGCACCAAAGGCGTGGCAAAAACCAATTTACGAAACTCACCCAATGGGATACAGTGGTGGAATGTCCCCAGATAACGTTATTGAAAATTTGAACAAAATAAACGCTGTTGTCCCTGAACATCGCGATATCTGGATAGACGCCGAAGGAAAATTAAAATCACAAACCATGTTCAGCGAAAAAGCATTGTTTGATACCGAACTTGCCAAAGGTTATGTCCGCCGTGCAAACGCTTGGCAAAAGAAAAGATAATTGTTGAACTCCTTCGTTCTCGTCTCTAACCGTCACAGAAAAAATTAAAACCGGCAAATGCCGGTTTTATTTATTTTTACATATTACTTCTACCATTTCGTTTATATACTGTGGTCCTACTTGTTTTTGTATGGCGTCCGCCACCAATGCTAAACTACAAATATAATAATTCTTATCACATGCTTCATATGTTTTATCTGGACATTTTTTATACGATACACTATAAGCATCGCATTGTTTCGTTTCACCTTCTTGTATTATATGTTTATCAAATTCCGTCTTTTCTTTTTCGTATATTTCTTGCACCTTTGCTTTGTACTTATTATAAACATCAATATCGTTTCTAACCGCTAATTCATACTCGTTGCCAATCTCACTCGAATTTACATCAAAATACCATTTCTGCTTGGCGTAATATTCTACATTTTTTTTACAATCTATATCGTCTTCCGCTTTTTCTGGACGATTTGATTTTTCACTTTCTTTTGTTGGATGAATTGTAAGTGTTGGAACTGTTGGATGATTTGTTCCACATTTATCATTTTTTGCATAATTCATGGTATAGTCTTTCGCTATAGCTGCCAAACCATCTTTACCATTTTCACATTTTTCAAACTTTTGACCTTTTTTACAAGTTATTGTTATACCATTCATCACAGGATTTACAAAACCAGCTTCTTCTGCTGTTTGACTTTTTAACTGTCCCAAAAGTTCGTTATAATGGGTTTTGTACCCATCAGGTATCTCATTTTTAAAACTTTGCGCAACTTCCTTTATACAGTCTTTTTGGTCTTTCTTTGTTTGTTCTGTTGTTGGCTTAATTTTCAAATATTGCATAGTGTCGTCATTTGTTTCACCACATTCTTCATTTAAGGCATGCATTTTTGTGTAATGTCTTGCGATATCTGGTAAAACATCATAAGCATATTTACATTCTGACCAGTTTTTCCCTTTTTCACATACTGCTGTTTTGTTACAAGTACAAACAAAATCTATAGTTCCATCCGCATCAGCAGTACGGTTTCGCAATGCAGATAAATTATTTTGGTATAAGGTATCATATTTGCTTGGTATACCATTTATAAATTCATGAGCAACTTTATTATGACACTCTTCAGATTTTTTATTTTCAGACTCGTCTGTTTTTTCGACACATTGTTTTTTGTTTTCATCCCATTGATGTGTGTTCTCATTTTGACACAAACAACCTTTTCCTTCTGAATAACCAGCAGCGCCGTGTTTAAGACATTCTTTAACTTTTTTATCAAATTCTAAATTATGTTTTGCTGTTTCTTCATCTTGACAAACGCGCATATATTCTTTTGTACCATCTGGACAAAAATCTACACAATAATCACCGTACAATAATTTTATTGGACCACAATCTTTCGCTGGCACGCAAATTTGTCCGTTTTCGGCGGGTTTAAAATTTTCGGCACATTCGGTAATTACGCATTTATCTTCTTTCTTTTCTGTCTTTACCACATTTGGTGTATTTGCAAATTCTGGACATTCGCTGTTGGATGGATTATTCGCGCTTGATGCTTGTGCATTACCTTGTTGGTTTTGATTAGGTTGCTGATTTTGTTGTTTTAAATTATTTAATTCGGCATCTTTTTCATCTACGGCTTTTTGTGCCTTTTTAATATCGTCTTTGGCTTTATCTATCTTTTTATCATAACTTTTTATCGCGCTGGCTTCTGCGATATTGCCCGCAACCCCGGCGGCAGTCAATCCCAACGTGGATACGCCCGCTATCTTTAATCCCTTGGTCGAACCCATACATTTTTCCAATTCAGCCATTTTGCGTTCTTTTTCACGCACCAATTGTGTATAACGTGGACCGTATGCCAAACAAATATTCGGCATCAAAGAAACCAATAATCCAATCAGAAAATATTTTCTCATTTTTTCTTCGCCTCTTCTGCTTTTATCTGTTTATCCAGTTCTGCTTTTTGTCTGTCTAATTTGCCCAATTCTGTGGCTTGTTCCCTATAATCGTCTTTTTTATCACGAAGCTTTACACCCTGAACACCGGCGGCAACACCCGTAGCCACCGTTCCAGCAGCACCGATAACGGTTGCAGCTATCCAGCCTTTCTTTTGCTTTTTACACTTTGCAATTTCTTCGTCTAATATACGAATATCGTTTTCCAACGTAGCGATATCACCAGCATCTTCCGCGTCCCCAGAAGTTTCATAATATTGTTCTTCATAACGCGTTTCTGTGGAATTTTTAATCTTTACCGCTGCATCAGCTTCACATAAAAATGCAAATATCATCAATATGGGAAAAATATACTTTTTCACAGACACCCCCCTATTCTTACCCGAATTGTATCATATTTTTGACCGTATTTCAAATTGAAATGCAGTTTTTTCTGGACAAATTAAAAAATTAAGGTATTATGTGTATCGCTTTGGACGTTTAGCTCAGTTGGCTAGAGCATCTGCTTTACACGCAGAGGGTCAGGAGTTCAAGTCTCTTAACGTCCACCAAAGATTCAAACCGGGTTTTACCCCGGTTTTATTTTTAACTTAACTAAACGTAATTTGCGTCAGTCTGTCAATCCACCAGTAATTGCAGACATTGTTTTATCTATTAAAACATCGGCTTTTTCTTTTGCATCTTTATACGCATCAAAAACCAATTTAGACAATTTTTCCGCACCAAAAGACAAAGCATTTGGATTGATATTCACAGAAACTATATCATATTTTCCGGTCATATCAACAACCACAGCACCGTTTTCTGCAATCCCTTTGACATGCATATTGCCAAGAGAATCTTGGGCAGATGATATTTTTGATTGCAAATCTTGGGCTTGCGCCATCAAAGCTTCCATATCCATAATTTTATCCTTTTGAAAAAATCTCGGGCGAGTTATCCCCCCGCCCGAGAGAATTTTTATTTCGTTTCTTTACCAGTTTTTTGATCGATACCAACCATAGACATACGTGTTTTACCGCGTTTATCTGTGCCCAAATATCTTACAAAAACTTTATCGCCTTCTTTGATTTTAGCATCTTCGATTTTGTTTAATCTTTCACCTGTGATTTCAGAAATATGAACCATAGATTCAAAATTTTTCAAAATCTTTACAAACAAACCAAAATCTTTAACACCAGAAACGACACCTTCATAGATTTCGCCAACTTCTGGTTCTGCAACTATTTCTTTGATACGTGCGATTGCAGCATCTGCATCTTCTTTGGATACAGCCATAATTTTAATACTGCCATCGTCTTCTAATTCGATTTGAGTATTTGTATCACGTGTCAAAGCCTGAATAACCGAACCACCTTTGCCGATTACTTCGCGAACTTTATCAGGATTGATTTTCATAGCATAACTTTGTGGCGCATATTCAGACACAGATTTTCTTGGTGCCTTAATCGCTTTTTCAATTTTACCCAAAATATGCATACGACCATCTTTAGCCTGGGCCAGCGCATGTTCCATAATTTCAAAAGTGATTGATGTGATTTTAATATCCATCTGCAAAGCTGTGATACCTTTGTTTGTTCCTGTCACTTTGAAATCCATGTCGCCCAAGTGATCTTCGTCACCCAAAATATCAGTCAAGATTGCGTAATCATCACCTTCTTTAATCAATCCCATTGCGATACCTGCAACCGGTCTTTTCATAGGAACGCCACCGTCCATCATCGCCAATGTAGCGCCACATGTTGTCGCCATAGATGAAGAACCATTAGATTCCAAAATGTCAGAACATACGCGAATTACATAATCAAATTCTTCACGAGTTGGGACCATTGGATGCACAGCACGCCATGCCAAATTACCATGGCCAAGTTCACGACGACCTGGGGCTTTTAAACCTTTGGCTTCGCCGACTGAATAACCTGGGAAATTATAATTCAAAATGAAATCACGTTCGCTGTCACCGTCCAAAGCTTCGATTGGCAACGCATCTTTGCCACCACCCAAAGTCAATGAAACCAAAGCCTGAGTTTCACCACGTGTAAACAATGCAGAACCGTGTGCGCGTGGCAATACACCCAATTCAATTTCAATTGGACGAACTGTCTTTGTATCACGACCGTCTATACGAGGTTTTCCAGCCAAAATATTTCCACGCATAATACGTGCAGTAATATTTTCAACTATTTCATCAGCCCATGATTCCAATGTAGATGTAGCCGTTGTGGTTTCTGGGAACAATTCTGGAATACGTGCTTTTGCTTTTGCATGAATTTCAGCCAATGTATCAAGGCGAACCAATTTTTCCTTAATCAACAAAGCATCTGTGATTTCGTTTGCGAATTGTTCGAAATCTTTTTCCATAACAACATATTCTTCGCTGTTAGTTGGAATTTCCCAACGTTCTTTACCAGCCTTTTCAACGAATTCGTTAATTGCTTTGATAACAGTTTGTTGTTCATCAAAACCAAACTTCACAGCACCCAAAGTTGTTTTTTCATCCAATTCACCGATTTCAGATTCTACCATCAAAACACCGTCTTTGGTCGCAGCAACAACCAAATCCATTTGAGAATCTTCAACTTCTTTCTTAGAAGGATTTAAAACATATTGCCCGTCTTTGTATCCAACACGCGCAGCACCAATTGGCCCTTGGAAAGGAACACCAGATATTGCCAATGCCGCAGATGACGCAATCATTGCCAAAATATCAGGCTGATTCTTTTTATCATAAGAAAAAACCTGGGCAATAATTTGAACTTTGTTCTTAAATGTTTCTGGGAAAAGCGGACGTATAGGTCTGTCAATAAGGCGCGCTGTCAAAGTTTCATTTACGCTAGATTTTCCTTCGCGTCTATCGCGGGAACCTGGAATACGACCAGCAGATGCGTATTTTTCCTGATAATCTACGGTCAAAGGAAAGAAATCTTGCCCTTCGACTGCTGTTTTTTCAGCGCACACAGTTGCCAAAACCATTGTGCCACCCATTGTAGCCATTACTGCACCAGTTGCCTGTTTCGCATAACGACCTGTTTCCAAACGAACTGTTTCACCACCGTATTGAAATTCAACCGCAACAGGATTGTTTAAAACATGTTCTTCGTCTTTTGATTTTTTAAATATACCAAACATATATTTTTCTCCATTTTTTAATTAGTTATTATTCTATGCGAAGAAAAATTATTCGTTTTTGTATTCCGTTCAAAAATACAAGAAAGAACAATTCCTTCTTCGCGACATCTTTGCGAATTATAAAATATATTTATTTATTTGCAACAAAAAAGCCGGTTTTTATTAGGATTTTTTTAAATATTTTTTCCTTGTTTTAAATTATAATTTTTGAAACAATCAATTTGTCAGAAAGAGTTTTTCTGATGGGGTGTCGAAACCCTTTCAACTGCGTCAAGGGATTGACGTTAAAAATCTCCAACCAAGCATGGTTGGAGGGATGTGAATAATATCGTTTACGATAAAATAAGCACACAATTTCAGTTGAATTGTTTCGAACCTCCAACCGCCTGATTTTCGGCGGTTATTTGTTAAAGGCAAAGGGGGCAAATAACATGAAATTATTTTGGACATTATCCGTGGCTAGTATTTTTTGTACATCGTTGTTTGCTACAACAGTTCCGCTTAGTTGGTATAATGGTAATACACAATTGTCAGTACCAAATGATGCACAATCTTGTGAATATGGTGGAACTTTGACTTTGCCACCAGAACCAACACCGCCCGCCCAAGGTTATATATTCGATGGCTGGACGATAAAAGAAGAATATACATATTTAGAATATCTAGAAAACACCGATTACGCGTACATAGATACTGGTGTGACATTAAATGCAAATTCAAATATATCAGTAAAATTCAATGTTCAAAGCGATAATGGAAATCGTGCAATATTCGGGGCAGGTAATGGAAGTGCTTGGAATGGCGGGGAAATCGCATTGTTTTATTACAAAATTAATTACGAGAGTCTTTTTGATGTTGTATATCCAACTTCAAATACCAGCAGTGCGTTAGTACGACCAGGACCAGCGTTTAGTCCAAAAACAGATTATACTGTCACAATGAATAAAAATACGGTGACAATCAATGGTACTGCATATACAACTGGATGGTATACATCTTATCAAGGACAACGTTCGTGTTATTTATTCTTTTGGAATCGTGGCACAACAACAGGTTCAAGCAATACTAGAATCAGAATTTATTATTTTACATTGTCAGACAACGGTTCACCAGTTCGTAATATGATTCCAGCAAAGCGCAATTCTGATAATGTTTTGGGAATGTATGATACTGTTAGTCAAACATTTTTTACAAATGCTGGTGGCGGAACATTTGTTGCGGGACCAGCGATTCAGTAATAAACAAGAAATTATTACAACCCCATTTTTTCTTTCATTTCACATAATATTGGGGTTTTTACACCCAGTTTTTCTGCGCGTCTAATCAAACCGCGCAGGGCGAATATCCCTTCGACTGTGCCGGTATATTGTTCACCACGTGCGATTAATTCACCCGCTGAAAAATTACGACTGGTTGGTGATGTGGCAGACAAAAACAAATCACCTATACCGCAAAGCCCAAGAAATGTTCCACATTCTGCGCCCATTTTTACACCTAATTCTGCGATTTCATCCCAAGCACGAGTAAAAACTAATGCACGTTCATTTTCACCACCTGATTTAATAGTTAAAAATCCAGAAATTAAAGATACTGCGTTTTTACCGACACCGCAAAGTTGTGTTCCAATTACATCTTCACAGTCTTGCAAATAAAGCGTAGATAAAGCCTTGTGTCCACCTGCCCTAACCTTTTTATTACCTGCCAATGTAGAGCCTGTTGGGACACCGCTTGCGACTTCGCGTGCAAATTGCGGTCCTGACAATATACCAAAATCTTTACATTCTGGGATTTCTGTATTTAAAATTTCAGACATAAATTCACCCGATTCCGCTTCCATCCCCTTGGTACAAATCAAAATCGGTTGACCATTATAAACATCACGCATTTTTCGCACAGTTTCCCTAAAAAAAGCCGCAGGCGTGACAATTAACCAATATTCACAACCACTTAAATCAGATATTTTATCTGTTCTTGATACATTTTCTGGTTTTTGCAAATCAGGTAAACCATCAAAGATACCACCGTACCCCCAATGTATAACATCATTATCAGATTTTGCGCACGTATAAGCCAAGGCTGTGCCCCATGCACCAGCACCAAAAACACCTATTTTCATTTTAAATTCCTTATTTTTTTCTGAACAAACGGCACAACTATCAAAGCATCTTCAGATAAATCTAGTGCCTGTTGATATGCACGCAATGCCTTTTCTTTGTCGCCTTGCTGCTTATATAAATCACCCAAATGTTCAAATAGCGAAGATGTATTTCCAGCAGTTCTGCTGACAGATTCCATCAGTTCTAAACCGTTTTCTAAACTTTCTTTCTTTGCAACAATCTGTGCCACCATGTCCCACGCATGCATATCCGAGGTATTATTTTTTATCAGCAACATAGAATAATTATACGCTTCTTCTAAATTGCGATTTTGCAAAAGCCATGCGTGTGCCTGTAATGCCATAATATCTGGTGTCATATTATCTGTCATAGATTTTATAGTATACAAATCTTTCTGTGCACGCTTTCCGTCACTAAACATCAGATAAATATATGCGCGCTGCTTTAAAAAATATGCCCTGGCTTCGTCAGGCAAACCCTTTTGTTTTAATGCACGATTTACAACCTTTAACGCATCATGCTTATAGCCATTTTTTATGCTTTCACGAACGATTTTTTGAACCGCTGGCATAAACAAAGGATTGTCACGCACAATCTTTTTTATCGTTTTAAAATCATTATCTCGTTCAGCGATGTTTAATTTGCCAAACAGATATAATGGACTTGATTTTTTAATGCTATTAAAACATGTTTTATAATCGCCTGAATTATAAAAATAATATTGTCCCAGATAATAATTTACTGCATCTAAATTCGCATCACTAGATATAATTTGCGCAAATCTTAAAAACATCAAAGACAAGTCTGTATAAAGCATAACCTGAGTATGAGAAACATTTTGTATCATCGAAAAAACTAAATTATTTTTATACCCAGCATAATTTGACCAATCTGGAATATCAGGATAATTAACTATGTACATTCCGCCAGGTTTAGCCAAAAAATCATTGCGCAATATTTCCATATCTTTAGTCATACCATTTTCTTTATAGAAAGACATCAAATACAGATAATCATTAACATTCATAAAATCTGGATGCACATTAGCAAATTCTTTGGCAGCCTTGTCAATATCATTGTTCAACACAGCGATTTGACCACGCACAAAAGATTTCCAAGAATCGCTAACTTTTAAAGAATCTATGAACTTTGTAATTTCTTTCGTTTTGCCCTGCTTTACACCAGAAAATATGCGCAATGGCGCAGCCAGCATACTTGTTTCCTTTTCATGTCTGGCATATACCGATTTCCAATCATCTTGTTGAATTAGATACGCATCGTAAATTAATCTGTTAACCAAATCTTTTGAATCTTTAAAAGTTTTTGCGCTTTTTGGCATTTTACCATTAAAAAAATCTGTTAAACTTTGAACTTTGGCTATGGTTTTGTTATCAGTTTTAATTGAATTAACCATTTTTTCTGCATTATCAAAATCATTAACATACAGCGCATGCTGTGCAGCAAGAAAATAACCAAAATCAGTATCCGTGACAATATTGTCTGATGCAGATTCATACGCCCTGTTGTTAAGCATTTTATAGCCAACAAAACAAAAGCAACAGACAATCGCGATTGCCAAAAACACACCAACATAAAATTTTTTCGTTTCTTTCATAATCAGATATGTTAGAATAAATATTATGAAAATAGAAGAAAAATTTATTGAATACGAAAAATTACTCAAAGAATGGTCAACCAAAATGAACTTGGTGGCCCCTAGCACCTTAACAAACATACGCCAAAGACACATAAACGACAGCGCTCAATTGGCTAAATATATCCCAAAAGATGTAAACATTATTGATTTGGGTAGCGGTGCTGGTTTTCCTGGCGTTGTTTTGGCAATTTTGGGTTGGAATGTGACATGTATCGAATCGATTGGCAAAAAAACAAAATTTTTGTCTGAATTAAAAGAAAAACTAGATTTACCAAATCTGACAATTATTAATGACAGGATTGAAAATTTTTTATCGAAAACACCGGTAAAGGCCGGGGATTTTGTATTCACCGCACGGGCATTTGCACCATTAATAAAAATTTTTGATTATACACACAAAACAAAATGCCGGCTTTTTCTATTAAAAGGCCGGGAAATTGATAGCGAAATTCTAATCGCAAAAGCCGGTTATAAGTTTGATTATAAATTATACAAATCTGAAACAGGCGATGGTTATATCGCATATATCTATAACTTAAAATAATCCAATATTTCATATGAAATAACATATAACTTATTGTTTTTACACGATTTTAATATTTGTATTGACTAATTTTTTTCTATTTTATATGCTGTTTTCTATCAAGAAAGGCGAATAAATGACAAAAATAATATCTTTTGCAAATCAAAAAGGTGGTGTAGGAAAAACAACGACCGCGATAAATATCGCTACATCTTTGGCTGCAATAAAAAAACGCGTTTTGTTAATAGATTTAGATTCCCAGGGCAACGCAGGTACAGGTTTAGGTTTTGTTCGTGCATCCCACAAACAAAGCGTATATGGTGTTTTAATGGGCACTGCAACGGTTGCTGAAAACATTTTAACTACGGCTGTACCAAATATGCATTTATTGCCGGCTTCTGCTAAATTAGCTGGCGCGGAATTAGATATGCTGGATTTAGACAAACGCGAATATCGTTTGCGCGATGCTTTGGATTCTGTAAAAAATAATTATGATTATATACTAATAGATTGTCCGCCAAATTTGGGTATGATAACTATAAACGCTTTAACGGCTTCAGATTATGTTATAATTCCATTACAATGTGAATTTTTTGCATTAGAAGGTGTACAACATTTGCTGTCTACAATCAAAGCAATTCAACAAAAATGGAATCCAAAATTAGATATATTGGGTATGGTTTTAACAATGTACGACAAAAAATTGGGTTTAACTCGCGCTGTGGAAGAGGATGTTAGAAAAACATTTGGGGACAAAGTATTTAAAACTGTTGTTCCACGCAACGTTCGTATCTCAGAAGCGCCAAGTCATGGAAAACCTGCCCTATTCTATGATTTTAAATCTTCTGGCGCCCAGGCTTATTTACGCGTAGCCACCGAAGTTGTGAACGCATTAGAAAAAAGGATATAATATGGCATCTAAATTTTTAGGCAAAGGTTTGGCAGAATTAAATGAAGAAATGGGACAAATCCCAGATATTTCTGTATTAACTGGCACGGAACGCGTTGTCGTAAAACCTATCCCTTTGGCACAAATAAGTCCTAATCCTGATCAGCCACGCAAAACTTTTAATGAAGAAGAATTACAAGAACTGGCAAAATCCATTAAAGAGCAGGGGGTTTTAGTCCCTATCATTTTGCGTAGTGTTAAAAACAAGCCTTATTTGTACGAAATTGTTGCTGGCGAAAGACGTTTTCGTGCTGCTCAATTAGCTGGTTTAAGCGAAATTCCTGCGCTGGTAAAAACATTGGACGACAAAAATGCAATGGAAATTGCTTTGATTGAAAACGTGCAACGCGAAAATCTTAATCCAGTCGAAGAAGCCGAAGGTTATAAGAATTTGATGGAAAAATGTCAATATTCTTTGCAAGACGTTTCAAGATTAATCGGAAAATCAGAAAGTTATATCAGAAACCTTATGCGTATTGTTTCTTTGCCTGAATCTGTCAAAAATTTAATCAAAGAAGGTAAAATATCAGCATCTCATGCACGCACAATCGCAGTTTCTGATAACCCAGAACAAATGGCTCACGATATTATAAACAACAAATTGTCCGTAGCAGAAACACAAAAACGTGTAAAAAATACAACTCGTTCACAAAACAGCCGGTCTTTTAATAAGAATACATTGGATAAGGCGTATGTAGCAAAAATAGAATCTAAATTATCATCAAAATTAGATTCAGATGTTAAATTACGCGAAAAAAAGGGTGGAGCAGGGCAATTTATAATATCTTTTTCGAATCGCATTCAAATGGAAGATTTGATAAATAAATTATCCAAATAAAAATATTAGAAAACACCGGTAAATGCCGGTGTTTTTTTATTTAAATTCATATACGTATAACCTGTGCGGATATAATTTACCCCAATAAATCGTTGCGCCAGAACCAACCTTTGTTATACGGGTTGGTTTTAAACCTTTGATTTTAAAATCTAAAGATATCAATACACGCATTTTATTTTTATACTTTAATAAATGCGGTGTTAAATCAGGTCCAAGATAGGCAACAATAACATCAAATTTTGTCTTGGTTTTATCCATGTAATCAAAACCATTACACCAAATTGTTTTATTAGTTGTCTTGCAAAAATAATCAGACAATTTTGATATAAACACGCTGAACGGCATATTTTCCAGACCATATACATTTGCCCCAGTATTTTTAGAAATATAACGCGCCAAGCCACCAAATCCAGAACCAAAATCACAAATATTTTTAGCGTTTTTATAATATTTATTTATTTCTTTGACAACAGTTTTTCTTAAATCTTTAACACTTGCTGCCATAGGTGGTTGTTTAAGAACATGCGCACAATAGACAAATTCAATAAATTTCAATATTAAATAACAATCTAAAACAAAAACTATCGCAACCAATACATATAAAAAATACAACAAAAGAATCATGTTATTACCTGCTTTTCTAATCAAAAATATTTTACCAAAAACAAAAAATTAAAACAATGTATTTTTATAAAAAAACACCGGCATTTGCCGGTGTTTTTTGAATAACAAAGTTATTATTTAACTGTTGTTGTTGCGTTACGGTTATATTTCCAAACGTCTTCACCAGTACCTTTGACCAATGGACGTTCTTTACCGTAAGAGATTGTAGAGATACGAGATGCATCTATACCATCATTAACCAACACTCTTTTGGCAGCGTTTGCACGACGTGCACCCAAAGCCAAGTTGTATTCTGTGGAACCACGTTCGTCACAATTACCAGCTATTTGGATTTTTGTGTCTTCGTGATTTTTCAAATACAAAGATTGACCCAACAAATTGTTTTCTGCTTCGTCAGAAATTTCTGCTGAATTAAAAGCAAAGAAAACACGTTGATCATTCAAATCAGTTGGTTCAACAACACTGGAACCGCCGCAAGCAGCAAGCATTCCAGCAACACCAGCTAACAAAGCAAAGTTTACTATTTTCATGAAAATACTCCCTTGAGTTTTTGTTGCTCAGGGTATATTGTATAATAAGATTATTTAAAAATCAAGGAAAAAACATGGAAATACATGCTTTACAAGATTTGAATATGGCTGGGGTGCGTTGGGAACTGACAGAAACGCCGGTAAAGCACGATTATAAACGTCCGCCTGTTCAACAAACTTTTCAAACGAATCGGCCCGGTTCAGAAAAGCCATCCATTATTCCACCTTCTGCACCAATAAATTTAGATACTGTAAAATCCATGGTTTTGCGACCAACTGATATAAATTCTCTGATTCGTATGATTGGTGAATTTAATCATCCTTTGCGAAATGGGGCGACAAATGTTGTTTTACCAAATATAGCAACTGAGCCAAATGGTTTATTAATCATTACTGATTTGCCAAGTACAGACGATGATTTATCAGGACAAATTTTATCTGGGAACGCCGGTGAAATGACAGATAAAATGTTATCTGCCATAGGTATGTCGCGCAAAAACGTTTCTATTATACCATTGCTATTTTGGCGAACACCTGGTGGTCGCAGCCCATCTCGTGAAGAATTAGATTTATCTTTGCCTTTTGTTAATAAAATAATAGAAATGTTGTCGCCACGCGTAATTATTACTTTTGGAACAATGGCTACAACAGAAATCACTAAAAGCAACCTTAGTGATGTCCACGGAAGCGAAATCATCAGCGATAACGGAAGTATAGTTGTACCTATGTATCACCCAAATTATTTGATTTTGAAACCAAGCGCAAAAAAAGATGTATGGGTTGCTTTGCAAAATGTTCAAAAATTGTTGAAAAACTCTTAAAAATATTTAATAATGCGCCTGTAGTTATTAAAGGAGCATTACTATTAAAACGAATAATACAAATAACAAGGCTCGTGATATGGGCCCACGTATAAACGAAAAGATATTTGCAAAAACTGTCCAAGTAATTAGTCAGGATGGTCAAAATCTCGGTGTCATGAATACAAGCGATGCATTAAATATGGCTTTTGATGCAAATTTAGATTTGGTAGAAATAAACGCACAAGCTACGCCTGTATTGGTCAAAATTATGGATTATGGCAAATATAAATACGAACAGAAAAAACGCGCTAGCGAAGCACGTAAAAAACAAAAAACCATAGAATTAAAAGAAGTTTGGGTTAAACCTTTTATCGAAGAAAACGATTTAAACATCAAAATGAAAAAAGTTTTTGAATTCTTGGACGAAGGCAACAAAGTAAAAATCGCTATTATGACCAAGGGTGCAAAAAAAGTTCTGGCACGTGGTCGTGATGCAATTCCACAATTATTTGCTCATATTGTTGAATTGGTCGGCGAACGTGGAACGCTGGAATCCAAATCGAAACCCGATGAAAGAACTAAATCAATTATAATTGCCCCAGCAAAATAAAATTCCGCCCAAAAGGGCGGTTTTTTTATACATATACAAAGTTTATTTGTTGCAAAAAATGATTTTATGCTGTATCTTGATTTTGTTAAAAACAAAAGGATATTTTGATGGATACAAATAAACTTTCTTTTGAAGATGCGTACAAACAATTAACTGAATTGGTAAAAAAAATGGAAAGCGGGGAAATGCCTTTGGCTGATTCTGTTGCTGCGTATGAACAAGGAATTAAATTAAAAGCATATTGTGAACAGTTATTAAAAGAAGCAGAATTAAAAATTGAAACGTTGAAAATAGCTAATACCGGTGAATAAAAATGGCTGAAAAAAATAAACTTTCGCCAGTTATGCAACAATATGTTGATATGAAATCTGAAAACCCAGATGCGCTTTTGCTTTTTCGTTTGGGCGATTTTTATGAGGCTTTTTTTGAAGATGCAAAAACTGTAAGCGAAGCTTTAAGTCTGGTTTTAACACATCGTGGAACAGATGGTTTTGGCGTAGATGTTCCTATGTGTGGGATTCCGTGGCATGCAGCAGATAACTATTTCGGAAGATTGGTAAAATCCGGATTCAAAGTGGCACTGGTTGAACAAATGGAAACACCGCAACAGGCAAAACAACGCGGGCACAAATTCATTGAACGCAAAGTTGTACGTGTTTTAACGCCTGGAACTTTGACAGATGATAATTTATTAACACCAAAAAATTCTAATTTTTTAATTTCTATTGTTCCGATTGGTAATGCTAAATTTGATTTGGCTGGTTGTGATATTTCTACGGGTGAATTTTTTATCGGGCAATCAGACTGTATTGTTGATGATATGATTCGTATAAATCCTGCTGAAATTATCTATCCAGAACAAAATGCGGAACACCAAATAATTAAAAATTTACGTGAAATATATAAAACTACGCCAGTATATGAAAAATTATATTTACGTTCTGATATAAACGTAATTGTTTCACATGTATTCGGCGGAAATGCGCCATCAGATAATCAAACAGATGTTTCAGCAATACGATTATTGGCGGGATATTTATTTAATACTCAACGTGGTGCAAATATATCTTTCCGCGCACCGTACGCATTTAAATCAGGTCGACAATTAATCATAGATTCATCAACTTGGAAAAGTTTAGAAATAGATTCTTCGCTTAATGATGGCGGAACATGTTTATTAGATGTAATTGATAAAACAAAAACAGCATCAGGTGCACGAAAATTGCGTTCTTATTTACGTACTTTACCGGGCGATAAAGACGTAATTTTATCACGTCAATCACATATTGGTCATTTGTTATCTAATCATTCTTTGATGGCAGAAATTACATCTGTTTTAACACGGATACCCGATGTGAATCGTGCAATATCGCGTTTATTGTCGGGTCGCGGAACTCCACGTGATTTACGTAATGTTTCTGAATTTTTATCTATGTTAGATTCTGCAAAAAATTTTGGCAAAAAATTAGATATTGGTTTATCGGAAAAATTTGCAGATATAAATACTCATGATGCACTTACTAATGAATTGCAACGCGCGCTGAATGAAGATTTACCCACTTTTTTCAGGGATGGCAATGTTATAAAAACTGGATTTGATTTATCTTTGGATAACATGCGAAATTTATCAAATGGTGCGATTGAAACTATTGCTGAATTACAGGCTCAGTATATAAATCAAACAAATGTTAACACTTTGAAAATTAAATATAATAATATATTGGGTTATTTTATAGAGGTTCCTTCTGCACGCGCAGATGTTTTAATGGCGCCAGAATCTGGTTTTATACACCGTCAAACAATGGCTGGCAATATGCGATTTACAACATCACGATTGATTGATTTAGATAATGATATTCGAAGTGCTTCGGAAAAAGCCAGCGCAATAGAAAACGAAATCATTGAAAAATTCATAGAAAAAATTCGCGATGTGTCTACAGATTTAATGAATACTGCCGATTTAATCGCGGATGTTGATGTTTGGTTGTCTTTGGCAGAATGTGCAGATTTATACTCTTGGGTTCGTCCAAATATCACAGAAGATAATAAATTTGACATTGTTGGTGGTCGACATCCGGTTATAGAATTTGTTCTTCGTCATAATGGTGGAAATTTTGTTAAAAACGATTGTAATTTGAACGAAAGTCCAATTGCATTGTTAACTGGACCTAATATGGCTGGTAAATCAACATATTTGCGTCAGAACGCTATTTTGGTCGTCCTTGCTCATCTTGGTTCGTTTGTGCCAGCAACAAAAGCTACGATTGGGATATGTGATCAATTATTTTCTCGCGTTGGGGCTTCAGATAATTTAGCCGCAGGTCAATCTACATTTATGGTTGAAATGGTTGAAACTTCAAATATACTGAATCGCGCAACCAAAAAATCTTTTATCATTTTTGATGAAATAGGGCGGGGGACGTCAACTTTTGATGGTATGGCTATTGCCCAGGCTGTATTAGAATATTTGAACACATTGGCGCCACGCACACTTTTTGCGACACATTATCACGAATTAACCAGATTGGTAACTGATGAAAATCTGGATAATGTTTCATGTTTAACAATTGATGTTCGCGAACATAATAATGACATAGTGTTTTTGCATAAGATTATACCAGGTGTTGCAAATCGTTCATATGGTATCGCAGTTGCAAAAATGGCTGGCATGCCTGAAAAAATTGTTGCTAGGGCGGAACAGGTTTTATCAAATCTTGAATCTGGTAATACAGAAACTCAAACGATTCAGATAAAAAAAGAAAAACCGTCTGTAAAACCTGTTGTTGAAGAACCAAAAAACAAATCACAATTATCATTATTTGGATAGATATGGATGGAATTATAATCTTAGACAAAGAAAGTGGCGTATACAGCAGAAAAGCTGGCTGGCGCGTTGCTAAGATATTCGGAAACAAAAAATTCGGACACATCGGAACGCTGGATCCTATGGCTAGTGGTGTTTTACCCATAGCAATTGGAAATGCAACAAAGATGATTCCTTTTATTGAGGAAGAAAACGAAAACAAAAAAGAATATTTGTTCGGATTAAAATTTGGAACAGAAACAGATTCTTTGGATATAACCGGAAAAACTATTGAAACCAACGATATTATTCCTGATGAAGAAAATATAAAAAAAGCATGCGAACAGATATCTAAAACAACAGAACAAATTCCGCCGATATTTTCCGCAATTCACGTAAACGGAAAACGCGCTTATGAATTGGCACGTGATGGGAAAGAAATTGATTTGCAACCACGCAAAATAACTATTTATGAATTAGAATATACTGGTAAAAATGATAAAGAATATAATTTTCGCGTGGTGTGTTCACGCGGGACTTATGTTCGTTCAATTGTCCGTGATATTGCAAAATTGTGCGGTGCAATTGCAACTACAACTTATATCCGCAGAATTAAAACAAATGGGTTTGATATAAAAAACGCTGTAAAACTTGATTTTTTGGAAAATCTAGTTAATAATAATACCGCTGTCATGAAATATTTGATGGCATCAGATTGTGCGCTGGGGGACATTCCGGTAATCAATTTGGACGATAAAGATACCAAATTATATAAAAATGGTGGCTTTATCAAAGTCGATGCAAGCGACGGTTTTGTGCGGGTTTATTGCGATAAAACTTTCGTCGGAATAGGGCGCATAAAAGACAAGACTTTGCATCCAAAACGAACACTTTAAAACAATAAGGATTAACAATGTCCGTGACTAAACAAAAGAAAAGCGAATTGGTCGCTGCGTTCAAAACAAGTGAACGCGACAATGGTGGTTCTGCTGCATCTCAGGTTGCAATTTTAACAGAACGTATCCGCAATTTAACAGAACACATGAAAAACAATCACAAAGATGAACATTCTAAACGTGGATTGTTGTTGATGGTTAATCGCCGCAAAAAATTGTTGGCTTATATCAAAAAGAATGATGTTTCTGAATACGAAGATTTGATTAAAAAATTAGGTCTGCGTAAATAATACAAAAACACCGGCAAATGCCGGTGTTTTTTATTCTTTATCTTCGATTGTTTCTGATTTTATTTCTTCTTTTTTCTTTTCAGATTCCAAGAATTTTTCCAACCAATGATTATCTGTTTTTAATTGGCGAACATCGCTGTTTTCCAATAATTTCTTTTGCAATGGTATGGTTGTTTTGATGCCTTCGATTACGAATTCATCCAGCGCACGCTGGGCACGCATAATGCAAGCAGGTCTTGATTGAGCATGCACAACCAATTTAGCAATCATTGAATCGTATGTTGGCGGTATTGTATATCCACTGTATACGGCGGAATCCACACGAACCCCCAATCCACCCGCCGGCGCATATAATGTTATTTTGCCTGGGTTTGGGATAAAAGTTTCTGGATCTTCGGCATTAACACGAAATTCAATCGCATGTCCATGTGCAACCAGATTAGATTGTGTATAGCCCAATTTTTCACCAGCCGCTATACGTATTTGTTCGCGCACCAAATCTATGCCGTAAACCATTTCTGTCACAGGATGTTCCACCTGCAACCGCGTATTCATTTCCAAGAAATAAAATTTGCCGTCTTCGAACATAAATTCAAAAGTTCCAGCATTTGTATATTTCATCTTTTTTGCGGCAGTTTTGCAAATTTCAATCATATCATCGCGTTGCTTTTGTGTTAAAATTGCAGCCGGACATTCTTCCATAACTTTTTGATTTTTTCTTTGCAAAGAACAATCACGTTCACCGAAAATCACCACATTACCGTGCTTATCACCCAAAACCTGGAATTCAATATGACGCGGATGTAATAACAATTTTTCCATATAAAGAGTGTCATCACCAAAAGCAGTTTTTGATTCGGCTTTTACAAGCGGGAAAGCTTCGCGTAATTCATTAGCATTGTTTATTGCGCGCATGCCACGGCCACCACCACCCGCAGCAGCCTTTATCATTACAGGATATCCGATTTTATCAGCCCAAATAGTTGCGTCTTCGATTGTTTTTATTGCGCCGTCAGACCCAGGAACAACCGGCAAACCGCATTTAATTGCTGTTTTTTTAGCATTAACTTTGTCGCCCATTTTACGAATCATATCAGCACTGGGGCCAATCCATATCAACCCATGCTGTTCAACTTTATCCACAAAGTCCGCACGTTCAGACAAAAATCCATAACCCGGATGAATTGCATCTGCATTAGTTAACAATGCCGCCGTTAATATCGCAGATTCATTTAAATAGGATTCTGCGCTTTGTGCGGGTCCGATACATACCGATTCATCAGCCAATTTAACATGCATCGCTTCTCTGTCCGCAGTAGAATATACCGCGACAGTTCTTATACCCATATCACGACAAGCACGAATAATACGCAGTGCTATTTCGCCACGATTGGCGATTAAAACTTTCTTAATCTGCGTCATTTGAAACCTGTTCTATTACAACAATTGGTGTATCAAATTCAACAGCCGCACCGTCTGCCACCAATATTTCTTTAACAACACCATCAATATCTGATTTTATCGGATTAAAAGTTTTCATTGCTTCAACCAATGCGACAGTATCCCCAGCCTTGACCGATGCACCAACCTTTACAAAAGGTTTTGCGCCAGGTTCTGGTGCCAAATACAGCACACCAACCATTGGTGACTTTAACGCATGACCAGATATTTTGTCTTCACCATTTGTCTTAGACTGCGGAACAAAAGTTGCCGATGGGGCCGCCACAGTTTGTTGTTTAGATAAATGAATATGTTTACGATATAAACCTAATAACAGTTGACGTTCCAAATCTAATTCAGTTATGCCCATTTCATCCATTAATTTGGACATATTCTCAACTGTTGAACGAAAAGATGCCATAATTATAAATCCTTTTTAATAACATACTTATTACTATAATTTTACCACATTGATTTCCTATGTCAAGGAACAGGGTCGTATCCATACCCACCGCCAGGTCTGCACCGAGATATACGTTTCATACCCAACCACACCCCATGAAAAAGACCATATTTTTCGATTGCTTGCTTTGTATATTCGCTGCAAGTTGGAGTAAATCTGCATGCTGCACGACCACCAATAAACGGTGATATACATATTTGATATAGCCGTACCAACCTGCATCCGCACTTTGAAAAAAAATCATTATGATTGTTTTGCATTGTTATATTGCTTTGACACTTTTTTCAACGCAATTGACATTTTTTTGCGCCCCAAATCACGATTGATTGACAATATAGAATTACGCAAAATGAAAACATAATCTAATTCTGGCAACATTAAATCTTCATTTGCAGCAATCCAATCACGTATCAATCTTTTGGCGCGATTGCGTTGCACCGCCAATTTAAAGGTTCGTTTTGATGCAATCAAACCATATCTAGCATCACCATCTATTTTTGCAGACTTGGCCTTTATCATAAAGCAATCAGACGACACCGTAAAACCATCTGGTGACACATAAAAATCTTTGTGATTACGTATAGTTTTTCTTTTCATAAGGCTAATATTACCAGAATATAAAGAAAAGCAAACAAAAAAGCAAAATTTATCTTATGTGCACTTGATTTTTTTTGCGCCTGTTTTATAATGCGAACGAATAAGACAAGAGAAAGGCACATGTATAATTGGTTATTAAAGTTTTTTTCTGCAGATATGGCTATTGATTTGGGGACGGCGAACACCTTGATTTATGTCAAAGATCGTGGTGTTGTTCTTAATGAACCTTCTGTGGTGGCGGTTGCCGAAAATAAATTATTAGGGCGCAAAGAAATATTGGCTGTGGGTGCAGAAGCTAAACAAATGTTTGGTCGTACACCTGGGACAATTACGGCTGTTCGTCCTTTGCGTGATGGCGTTATTGCTGACTTTGAAGTTGCGGAAGAAATGATTAAATATTTCATCCGCAAGGTTCATCAGAAAAATCCATTGGCTGCACCACTTATAATTATATGTGTTCCATCTTGTGCGACTCAGGTGGAACGCCGTGCTATTCAAGAGGCGGCTGATGCGGCTGGCGCGCGAAAGGTTTATATTGTCGAAGAATCTACGGCTGCGGCTATTGGTGCTGGGTTGCCGGTTGACAAACCATTGGGTTCTATGGTTTTGGATATTGGCGGTGGCACAACCGAAGTGGCTGTTATGTCTTTGGGTGGAATAGTATATTCAAACGCTGTAAGAACTGCGGGCGACCAAATGGACGAAGATATTATCGAATATGTTCGCAGAAACAAAAGTTTGCTTATCGGTGAAAATACCGCAGAAGAAATTAAAAAGAAAATCGGCACCGCTATAATGCCAAAGGATAAGGCTAATGAATTAACCATGAAAATTAAGGGTCGTGATTTGGTTAGTGGCACACCACGTGAAACATTAATCACAGAATCTCAGATTGCGGTGGCATTATCACAAACTGTTGCAAAAATTATTCAGACTGTTCATTTGGCATTGGAATCAACGCCGCCTGAATTATCTGCTGATATTGCAGATTTGGGTATTGCAATGACCGGTGGGGGTTCTTTGCTTCGCGGGTTAGACGCTGCGATACGTGCGGCAACTGGATTACCGGCATTTTTGGTTGATAATCCAATGGCTTGCGTTGCATTGGGCAGCGGCAAAATGTTATCTAATATTGATAAAAGTAAACATATTTTGCAAACAATGTATTAAAATAAAAAATTTAAGAAAAAGCCGGCATCCGTCTTTGCAACAGCAAAGCCGCGATAAAATCGCCGGCTTTTTTTTATCAGAATACAACTCTTACTCCAGCACTCATATTAAACAAAACATCTACATCTGTTTCGGAATCTGTCGGCACAAAAAAACGCCCATTTAAAACTAAATCCGCATGTTCACCCACATTATAAATATACCCGACTTTGAAAACAACAACATTACCATCATCAGATTCATCTATATCATATAAACCGTATGATTCTCCTAAATACGTGGCATCCATTTTAAATCTTTCTTTTGCATTCCCAAAACCAACCCCCAAAACAATATCTTGACGATGTTTCGCAGCACCAGAAACGCGAAGATAGTTATCAAATGTTAAACTCCAAGCCGAAAAACCCAATTCTACAGAAGACACATAATCATCCGCGATAGCATCAATATCTGCTTCTGAATCAACAGCATAATCATATGCGAATGTAAACCCCGCACTATAAACTCTATCCGTTTCGATTTTTAAACCAGCTTCCGCCCCAACACCGAAAAAAGATTCTGGCAATTTAACACCTAAATCATCAGTTGCTGTTTTTACATCATCAGAATAAGCAACGCCACTAAGAGATGCATTAACACCGATAAAAGGTTTAATATCTGCGGCATACGCAGAAAAACTTGTCAAAGCCAAAGCCACACAAGAACTTGTCATAAAAAATTTTTTCATTGTTTTATCCTTTGTTTATATTAAAAACGCCTGATGAATTACAGGCGGTTGGAGGTTCGAAACAATTTAAGAGAATTGTGCGTCTTATTTTATCATAAACGATATTATTCGACAGCCCTCCAACCATTTTGGTTGGAGATTTTTCATCAAAACAATAGGAACGTTTTGACGCTCTTAAACGGGTTTCGACACCCCATCAGAAAAACTCTTCCTGACAAGACAAGTCTAGCAAACTTTAAAAAAATCATCAAGATAAAAACTAATAATTCTGGTTTTTTATTTGCAAATCCAAAATAAGTTGTTATAATACTTTCGCTTTGGGTGGTTAGCTCAGTTGGCTAGAGCGTCACGTTGACATCGTGAAATTCGTTATGAAGATTTTAGCCCCCCAACAAAAAGATTTACCCCGGATTTCCGGGGTTTTTTGATTCTCTAGTGTTTGTGTTAGTTTTGTGGTTTTTATCATTTTGGAGCATATTGGGAGCATTTTGCTTTTTTTATATGCTATATTTTGGCATTGTGTACTTGTAACAAATCGCCATTTGATTGTTGAGCCATGTCTGTACATCTTGCTTTTCATATACAATTTTTCCACCCCAAACTCTAAAATTTGGTGCTTTACCTTTTGCACGTAATTTTTCTAATGATTTTTTCGATGTTGGCAAACCATATTCATTCGATAAAAATTTAGCTAATTCTCTTTCTGTTATAAATTTCATTTTTTTACCTCTTTAGTTGTTGTTTTCCAATTCTGCTTTTTTACATCCCGTATCTAACAACGTGTTGATACTTTCTGATACTTTATCTGCATGTTCAATCATTGTGTTATGTGTATTGTGTGTATAAATATATTGTACACCACCATTCTTGTGCCCCATAAGTCCTTCTCTAATTACATCGGGAAAAGAGAGGGTGTTACACATTGTTGAAAATGAATGTCTAAGACCATGTAGGGTTAGTTTTTGTATTGCATCAAATTGACTTTTGTTTTCTTGTGCTGTTTTACAAATCTGCTTTAAAGCTCTCAAACAATCTTTTCTATGTGTACCTGTTTTTGTAATACTAGGGAACAAGTAGTTGGATGTAGCTTTTTGGTGCATATCTAACAATAATCTTTTTGCTGCAGATCCAAAATATCGTTTTTGTTCCCCTGTAGTTTTTGTTTTAGCAAACACAAAATATTGGTTGGTAAAATCTACTCGATTCCAAGTAAGACCTAATAATTCACCTTTACGACAGCCCGTCAAAGCCAATAATTTTATAAACAACACACTTTGATTGCTTTTCTTTGATTGCTGTTCATGCTTTTTCAACAAATAACCAAGATTTTCATAATTGTTGTTTTCGAGATACGCTGTTTCTTTTTTATCGTATTTGATTTTTTTGAATTTACGAGAATTCATAGGATTTTTTTCAATCAACTCTTCGTCTTCTGCAAAATTCAAAATTGTTTTCAGCATTTCCATAACCCTTTTAGCAGCACCTTGACCGCCAGATACTTTGATATATGAATGTGGATTATTTGGGTTTTTATGTCCTGCTATAATTATTTTTTTATCACCGTTTGCAATAGCCGTTTGTGCATTCATAATATCTTTAGCTGTCAATAAATGTAATGGTATGTTGCCAAGTGTTGGCAAGACGTGTCTTTCAATCCTGCTTTCGTCTTGTTTTTTCGTTGTTGCACGAGTTTGGTGTTCCGCAAGATATTTTTCACATAAATCTTTCACCGTATATTTCTTATTAGTTTTCTGAATTGTTGCAAGATCAGATTTTATTGTTGGTTTAAATGCGTCCAATAGATTTCTAGCCTCAGCAACAGACATTTCGGTTATTTTACCAAATGTTTTTGTTTGGGCTTTGTTTGCCTTATTTCTATATTTGAAAATAAAAGATGCATTGGTTTTGCCAACTCGTATACCAAAACCTGATGTCTTAGAATCCCACACATCACATAATTCAGACGTGTTGCCTTTTTCGATGTTGTATACGATTTTATTTACTAATGTTTGTGTAATATTTTCTTGTTTGCTCATTTTAGTCACCTTTGGTTCTTGATTTTTGATCCAAACGAGCTAAAATGACTTTGTGGCAGACATCCAACTCGTTTGGTGTTTGTTAGGGTGAGCAGGTTGCAGCTTGTTCACCCACTTTATTTTTTATTGTCTCAGTTCTTTTATTTTTTCTACAATTTGTTCTGTTTTTACAGGGTCTTTATACCGTCTGCGAATATCTTGTCTCAGCGTTTCAATATCTATATCTTTGTCTAATTCTATAGATACTGGTGCAGGGCGTTCAGCAATCTCTTGCAAACGAGCATAAATTTCTTCAGATTCCTCCTTGTTCATTTTATTGGTCGCTTTAGCCATTACATCCATCAGTTTTAGACACCATTCTTTGTCATTCACTGTTTGTGCACTGACGTATTTTTTATAGTTCCTTGACACAATCACAGCTCCTGCCTCTGTATCAACAATGCTTTGATCCATTTCGGCAATATCTGTTCCGGACAAATATCTTCCGAAAGTCGCTATGATATTTTCACGCAAGAACACCGGTAAAGGATGTCTTCCAGCTACAATAGATGCCAATGTAGTAGGAGCCAACCCCAATTCATAAGCAGCCCTTGCGATGTTTAATCCATGTCTGGCACAAAATACAGAGATCCATGTACCAAACTTTGTTCTATATTTTTCCATCAAAACACCTCTTTTGTTTTTGTTACAGCTACAGTATACACTTTTTGTGTACCGATGTCAAGTATTTTTTATACACAAAGTGTATACACTTGCCTCCTGCCAGAAAAAACACCTATTTTTGTATCGAATTTGTCTTTTTTTACGAATCGTTCCTCAAAAAAATCACAAAGAATGAAAAATTTTACAACTTTATGAAAAAAAACAGTTCTAGGAAATAAATCAAATCGCTCCTGTTGGATTGGATTACGCTTCAACCCTTATAAATCCGGGCTTTTTGATTCAAACTGATTAGCACCCAAAACAAAAGGTGTGTTGATCATTCATTAAACAAAGTAAACCAAGAAGGTAATAAATGAATGGTTATGATTTATTTTCTAATTTAGATGTTCAACATTCCCAACTAAGTAAAACAATAAAAAGAAGAACGTTTTATGTGGAAGAACGTGGATTGAAAATAAGAAGAAGGTTTAGAACGCTAGAGGAAATCATGTCTAAATTTACAAATGAGATAAATGAAGAATTGAATGGTTTTTATAGGAATCACCAAACTGAATATCAAGACTCTAGGAAATATTGGCAAAAACAACTAATGCAAGAAGACTATTCTTATCTTTTGACAATCAAACTACCCAGATGCACCCAATCCGGTTTTAGAAGAACAAGAAACAGAGAAGACGCTAAAAAATCTTATAAAAAATTATTCAAAGAAATTCAAACTCTTGCCATAGAACAAAAAAATCATTGGACTAGAAACGCTTTACAATGTGTTGGTGTAATGGAACATGGTAAGAATGATTTTTGGTGGCATGTTCATATTCTCTTCAAAAGTACAGATCATGACGAATATATTGGCTACAGATTATGTGATGCAATTAGTAAAATCGTTGATAAATATAAGTTTTATAAGACCGTTTTTGATTTGAGATGTGTTTATGATAAAGAGGGAATTTGTGCTTACCTTGTCAAAGAATTAAAAGACAACGAAGATCCACATATCAACGAAGGTAGTGAGCTGTTTACAATGAAGACTTGGTTTGGCAAAGAGAGATTCAACCCACATAAAGTGAATTATTTTGATATAAAGCAACTGAAAACCGTCATTATCTTTGCTTTATGGCTCAAACAACGTGGCGAATTACTCTTACCAAACCCCATAAACAAATTGAGAAAGATATTAGAAAAGAGATTAGCCCATTATGTTGTTTATAGAAGAAAGAGTAAAATAAAGCCTGCCACAAACTTTGACCTTTTTGGGAGACCTTTCATTTTGTTTGATACGGTATAAGGTAGAAGGTTTTAAATTCAAAATATTAGCTGCCTCTGTAACCGTCAATAGTTTTTCTTGTGTGAATTCTGGTTTTGTTAGCATTAGTATAGATCCTTTTTTGTATGTATATTAGAACTCAAAATTATGATAAAAATGTATACTTTGTTATTTTTTTTAGATTGGCATTATTCATTATTTTCTGCTATAAAAAATAATGATTCAAGAGAGAGCGTACCATGATAAAAAAACAAACCATCAGAAAAACAATAAATACATTCAATACAGAAATTATATCTACAGATCGAGCAAAAATAGAAAACATTGGTAGATCAAAAAACACAGCATTAGCCATATTTGATACTTTTTGCAAAACCCCTCAACTCGACATCACAACTTTATGCAAACAAACAAAAATCCCAAGACCAACCATCACCAACACACTCAAACTTCTCTGCAACACCGGAATTATAAGCAAAGTTGAAAATGGTAAAAAATGGGGGCAACTGTATAGATACGAAGGAATAATTGGATCGCTAGAAGACTTTAAAAACAACACCACACAAACACAAAACAAAAACGGACTATTTCTATACTTTAATGGAAGAGAAAGGGCAGAAAAACTAACAAACACTCCAACAAAAGTCAAATTTCACCCAAACAAATCTTTCAACTCCTTACCAAATAATGAAAAATCTAAAAATCTTGTTCTAGTGAAAGATAATATAGATGCTTGTAAATGGCTCTTACCAGAATACTCAGGAAAACTGTTACTTGCATACGGGGACATACCCTTTAACATGCCATCAAACAGAGCTGTATTAGCATATAATTCTTCATTTGACGGAACGTGCCAGCTTTTAGAGCACCTTTTTCCTCGCCTTGAATTAGTAAAAAAACTTCTTCAACCAGACGGACTTGTTGCTCTATCTGTAAGTGAGCACGAAATGGCGTATGTAAAAGTGCTTATGGATTCTGTATACGGTAGAGAAAACTTTATAAACAACATCGTCATAAAAACAAGCACCCCTGCATCTATTATTGTATCTAGGACTCAATACAGATTACCCGGACTAAAATCCTATTTATTAGTATATGCAAAAGACAAATCAAAAGTAAATCACCTGCAACGTTTATACACTCCATCTAGTACTTACTGGCAAAACTCCTTTAAGCATCTTATCAAAAAACCAAATTCGACTTTTGGAGTGCACGAAAAAATATATTTGATTGACCACCTGAAACAGCAACCTCATATAATAAACTTATTCAAAAAGCACAACATGGAACTATTATCTAAAAACATAGAAAAAATGATCAAAATAGAGCCAGAATTCAAACATTATATGTACAATACTATAGCAAAAGACCTATACAAAGCTGTTTACCCCAAATCAAATGCTTATAAAAGCGTTTTTTATGCCCATAGAGACGATTTAGACCCTATATTCGAGTACAAGGGCAAGTTACTAGAAAAAGGCTCTAAAAACGCCTTATATTTGCGTTTTAGCGATAGCCTTATAAAACAAGAAGATGGATCCTTGAAAAATTCTGTTATTTTAGGTGATATATGGGATGTTTCAGACACTAAATCAACACTACAAAATGAAGGTCATATATCATTTAGTGGATCAAAAAAACCGGTAAAACTTATAACTATGCTTTTGGATCTTATTGGGCAACGATCCGGGGTGATATTTGAGATGTATGGTGGAGCATCTGTAGTTAGTCATGCCTGCTTGCTAAAAAACAAACAAGAAGGTACAAATTTCAACTTTATCGTCTCTCAGATACCAGAAAAAGTTGATCCAAAATCCATAGAAGGCAAAGCAGGATTTCAAACAGTAGATCAAATAACAATAAAAAGAATACAAAATGTGATAGAAGAGTTGGGTACAGACGATGGATTTAAAATATACTACTAGGCTATTCACTATAAACCTTCCATAGATACTCAAATCTTTTAGAATATTCCATGTCTGGTTGATCAAAGAATAGGCAATTTTCACTGTTATAGTTGGTTGCGTTTGTTGTCCAGTTATAAGATCCAGAAACAACATGTACATCGTCAAAAACAGCAAACTTATTATGTTCTATCTTGTGTTTTTTATTAGTCAAAACAGGTATTCCGGCAGCACGTATTTGAGAGACTAATGATTTTTTTCCTGATGCTTGTGTTTTATCTGTCACAATTCTTACATTTACCCCATGTTTATATGCAGAAATAATAGCCTTTGTAATAGCAGGGTTTGTAATTGAATAAACAGCTATGTCCACTTTTTTTGATTGGTTTATTCTTTCAATAATATTATTTTCACATTCTGTGCCGGGAGTAAAAAATATCTTTATATCATTATGGTTTTCTTGAATTGGTTGTATAGCATTTTGATTACATGCAACCAATTCAAATATAAGAATCAAAAACAAAAAACATCCAGTAGCTTTCAACATAAAAAACAACCGCTTTATTAGGCGGTTGGGATGTTGATCAATTCAAGTACAGAACCCCAAGGCTTTTAGTCGGTAAGACCTATTGTATAGCACAAGGCATCCCAACCATTCGGTTGGGACACTATCTAGACTAGTACTTGGGTGATCAAACCCGTTCCGCTATCTAATGTCACAAGCACACTTACGAGTACTCACATTAAATATACCACGTTACTTACATTTTTCAAGTTTTTGTTGTGCCTGCAATAATTACACAATCTCAGCTACGCACTAAGAGCTCTAGCTATCTTCGCCGTCAGACAAAGCTGTTACTATGTTTTCTGCTATATTGTGTATAACCGGTACACAAACAGAATTGCCAGCCTGCTTATATAAACGTGCATCGCTTTGCTTTGGTAACAAAAACGTTTTTGGAAAGCCTTGGGTATTAAAGCATTCTTGAGGGGTCATTTTTCTCAAACCATATTTTGTTTTTACAATACAAACATTATGACCACCTTCACCTTGATTAGCTGTTAGAGTTGGCACCACTCCACTTTTGTTTTTTCTAACATATTTTCTACGCCATTGGTATATTGCCGGATTTTTAGGATCGTCACCTTTTGTAGCTTCAACAAGCCTTTCATATATATCACCCTTGTATTTTCCCTTTGTATAATAAAATCTATCGTCTACCTTCTTAGTAAAATCTATAATATCTTTTACTGTTGTTGTTAGAGGTACCGTCTTCGCCCATTTGAATTTTATAAAATCTTTCTTATTTTTGAATGCTACTATATATATACGTTCCCTGTTTTGAGCCATATTCCCATAATCCATGGCATTCAAAACATGATATGTATAATAATAACCCAATTTTTCCAACTCATTACAAATCACACGAAACGTATTCCCTTTGTCGTGGCTAACTAAATTTTTTACATTTTCAAACAACGCAACACGAGGTTTTTTTGCCTTCATCATACGAACAAGCTCAAAAAACAAATTTCCTCTACCTTTCTCGTCCTCAAAGCCACGTCTGTAGCCGGCTATAGAAAATGCCTGACATGGAAAACCGCCTATAAAAATATCAACATTTGGTATATCTTTTTCAGGCACATCATGTATATCTCGTTGATCAACTTTGACATCGGGAAAATTTTTTTCAAACGTCTCACTTGCATAACTATCAAACTCATTAGCATAGATTGTTTTGCATTTATTAGTTTGTTCAAAACCTAAGTCTATGCCACCAACACCGGCAAAAAACGATGCTATTGTATACATATTTAAACTCCTGTGTCTGTAACCATATTTTACTCTATCATAAATTGCGGCACGCCGCAATAAAATAAAACAAAAAAAAATAAAATAAAAAAACCAAAAACTCTTTTAGTCTTCAATCTCATAAAAACGTTCATAAGTGCCCAATTCTGAAAATTCTACGGAATAATCTAATTCTGCATTTCTAGTGAAAATCACACTATCTATACCAAACCTTTCTAACATTTGATATGTTACTAAAGTATTATCTGGCAATTCAAACACATCTCGCAAAAGCCATTTGCCCAATAAACTGTTAGGATTACTCATTATAGCCTTGTTGTCTGCTTGGCACACTTTAGCAGAAATAGCTGTACCATCTGGCAAATGTAGTGTAAAAGGTGTGTCTCTTGGTGGAAAGAAATTAGGAATTCTGTCTCTGTCTTCCTTAGGGTATGGTATATATAACTCATTAGGATTCCTTGCTCTTCCTGATGCGTTCCACTGATTTAAACCACTCTTCTCAGCAACAAACCTTTCACCCTTCTTTACCGAATATAATCTCAAACATAATTGGGGTTTTCTTGCTGATTCCTCTTGTATAGCTTTGACAACTTTCTTGATGTCTTTGGAAATAGTTTTTTTATCTGTAGCTTTCGACAACCATTCATAAGGATTTTCTAATATTTTTACCTCAAAAGAATCCAACTGTTCAAGAAAATCAAATATCATATACAGAGTGTTTTTTGATGTGCTAAAATGATATTTGTGTTTTCCATCAGTAAAGTATGTGTTGTTATCGTTCCCAGTGTTTGATAATAATGTGATGTTTTCTATATTTATCTCGTCAAACACACCCTCAAGAATTTGCATAGCTCCGGGAACACGTTTTACAACATGGTATATCATAGAATCTAATCCATGTAACCTCTTTGTAATTCTGATGCGTTCATTCCTGTATTCAGCTATTTTCTTTACTAATTCAATTCCAGAAAGACTAGCATAACTATTCTTCAAACGCCCAAATTCTGCAACCTTCTGATCATTGTTACCCATCCACGTTTTCAAACCAACACCAACTTTATCTTTCTTGGCATCAGCAGAACAATCAGATCTGGCTAAATTCTCTGCTCCCAAAAATCTACAAAATATATTTTCATGAGCCCTGTAAGATAAATAAGGACAATCGCTCTCAGAAAAAAGATTCGAAAGCTGACCTACAAGAGTCAACATTCTTTTATAGTCTTCTTTATTCTGAATCGGTTGTACATCATAAAACATGTAGCAATTATAACACGAAAACAGTGTTTACACAATATTTATACTCTAAAATGTGTGTTTTTATTCCTTTTATGGTAAAAATCTGCACCAAATTTAGTTCTAATGATCATAGTAAGAGGTTTAAACATGCAAACAAAAAGCAATTTGAGATACCGTTGGAAAGACGATGATGTAATAGTCAAACAAATTGGTGGTCGAAGACTCGAATTCCACAAACCTCGTGATGTTTTTCATAGTGGTGAAGATGTTATTGTTGTAAATTCATGGGGAAAACGAATTAGAATAGATAAATTTGCCAATAAACACTACTAAAACACCATTTAGGAGCATATTTGGAGCATGCTCTAGAGTATACTGTAGGTGAAAAGGGGATGCTATAGCAAATTATATCTAAAAGCCACCAAAGCAAAAAAAAGCGATTTTATTTGCATTCTAGAATTTAGATGTTATAATTCAGTGGCTTTGGGTGGTTAGCTCAGTTGGCTAGAGCGTCACGTTGACATCGTGAAATTCGTTATGAAGATTTTAGCCCCCCAACAAAAAGATTTACCCCGGATTTCCGGGGTTTTTTGATTCTCTAGTGTTTGTGTTAGTTTTGTGGTTTTTATCATTTTGGAGCATATTGGGAGCATTTTGCTTTTTTTATATGCTATATTTTGGCATTGTGTACTTGTAACAAATCGCCATTTGATTGTTGAGCCATGTCTGTACATCTTGCTTTTCATATACAATTTTTCCACCCCAAACTCTAAAATTTGGTGCTTTACCTTTTGCACGTAATTTTTCTAATGATTTTTTCGATGTTGGCAAACCATATTCATTCGATAAAAATTTAGCTAATTCTCTTTCTGTTATAAATTTCATTTTTTTACCTCTTTAGTTGTTGTTTTCCAATTCTGCTTTTTTACATCCCGTATCTAACAACGTGTTGATACTTTCTGATACTTTATCTGCATGTTCAATCATTGTGTTATGTGTATTGTGTGTATAAATATATTGTACACCACCATTCTTGTGCCCCATAAGTCCTTCTCTAATTACATCGGGAAAAGAGAGGGTGTTACACATTGTTGAAAATGAATGTCTAAGACCATGTAGGGTTAGTTTTTGTATTGCATCAAATTGACTTTTGTTTTCTTGTGCTGTTTTACAAATCTGCTTTAAAGCTCTCAAACAATCTTTTCTATGTGTACCTGTTTTTGTAATACTAGGGAACAAGTAGTTGGATGTAGCTTTTTGGTGCATATCTAACAATAATCTTTTTGCTGCAGATCCAAAATATCGTTTTTGTTCCCCTGTAGTTTTTGTTTTAGCAAACACAAAATATTGGTTGGTAAAATCTACTCGATTCCAAGTAAGACCTAATAATTCACCTTTACGACAGCCCGTCAAAGCCAATAATTTTATAAACAACACACTTTGATTGCTTTTCTTTGATTGCTGTTCATGCTTTTTCAACAAATAACCAAGATTTTCATAATTGTTGTTTTCGAGATACGCTGTTTCTTTTTTATCGTATTTGATTTTTTTGAATTTACGAGAATTCATAGGATTTTTTTCAATCAACTCTTCGTCTTCTGCAAAATTCAAAATTGTTTTCAGCATTTCCATAACCCTTTTAGCAGCACCTTGACCGCCAGATACTTTGATATATGAATGTGGATTATTTGGGTTTTTATGTCCTGCTATAATTATTTTTTTATCACCGTTTGCAATAGCCGTTTGTGCATTCATAATATCTTTAGCTGTCAATAAATGTAATGGTATGTTGCCAAGTGTTGGCAAGACGTGTCTTTCAATCCTGCTTTCGTCTTGTTTTTTCGTTGTTGCACGAGTTTGGTGTTCCGCAAGATATTTTTCACATAAATCTTTCACCGTATATTTCTTATTAGTTTTCTGAATTGTTGCAAGATCAGATTTTATTGTTGGTTTAAATGCGTCCAATAGATTTCTAGCCTCAGCAACAGACATTTCGGTTATTTTACCAAATGTTTTTGTTTGGGCTTTGTTTGCCTTATTTCTATATTTGAAAATAAAAGATGCATTGGTTTTGCCAACTCGTATACCAAAACCTGATGTCTTAGAATCCCACACATCACATAATTCAGACGTGTTGCCTTTTTCGATGTTGTATACGATTTTATTTACTAATGTTTGTGTAATATTTTCTTGTTTGCTCATTTTAGTCACCTTTGGTTCTTGATTTTTGATCCAAACGAGCTAAAATGACTTTGTGGCAGACATCCAACTCGTTTGGTGTTTGTTAGGGTGAGCAGGTTGCAGCTTGTTCACCCACTTTATTTTTTATTGTCTCAGTTCTTTTATTTTTTCTACAATTTGTTCTGTTTTTACAGGGTCTTTATACCGTCTGCGAATATCTTGTCTCAGCGTTTCAATATCTATATCTTTGTCTAATTCTATAGATACTGGTGCAGGGCGTTCAGCAATCTCTTGCAAACGAGCATAAATTTCTTCAGATTCCTCCTTGTTCATTTTATTGGTCGCTTTAGCCATTACATCCATCAGTTTTAGACACCATTCTTTGTCATTCACTGTTTGTGCACTGACGTATTTTTTATAGTTCCTTGACACAATCACAGCTCCTGCCTCTGTATCAACAATGCTTTGATCCATTTCGGCAATATCTGTTCCGGACAAATATCTTCCGAAAGTCGCTATGATATTTTCACGCAAGAACACCGGTAAAGGATGTCTTCCAGCTACAATAGATGCCAATGTAGTAGGAGCCAACCCCAATTCATAAGCAGCCCTTGCGATGTTTAATCCATGTCTGGCACAAAATACAGAGATCCATGTACCAAACTTTGTTCTATATTTTTCCATCAAAACACCTCTTTTGTTTTTGTTACAGCTACAGTATACACTTTTTGTGTACCGATGTCAAGTATTTTTTATACACAAAGTGTATACACTTGCCTCCTGCCAGAAAAAACACCTATTTTTGTATCGAATTTGTCTTTTTTTACGAATCGTTCCTCAAAAAAATCACAAAGAATGAAAAATTTTACAACTTTATGAAAAAAAACAGTTCTAGGAAATAAATCAAATCGCTCCTGTTGGATTGGATTACGCTTCAACCCTTATAAATCCGGGCTTTTTGATTCAAACTGATTAGCACCCAAAACAAAAGGTGTGTTGATCATTCATTAAACAAAGTAAACCAAGAAGGTAATAAATGAATGGTTATGATTTATTTTCTAATTTAGATGTTCAACATTCCCAACTAAGTAAAACAATAAAAAGAAGAACGTTTTATGTGGAAGAACGTGGATTGAAAATAAGAAGAAGGTTTAGAACGCTAGAGGAAATCATGTCTAAATTTACAAATGAGATAAATGAAGAATTGAATGGTTTTTATAGGAATCACCAAACTGAATATCAAGACTCTAGGAAATATTGGCAAAAACAACTAATGCAAGAAGACTATTCTTATCTTTTGACAATCAAACTACCCAGATGCACCCAATCCGGTTTTAGAAGAACAAGAAACAGAGAAGACGCTAAAAAATCTTATAAAAAATTATTCAAAGAAATTCAAACTCTTGCCATAGAACAAAAAAATCATTGGACTAGAAACGCTTTACAATGTGTTGGTGTAATGGAACATGGTAAGAATGATTTTTGGTGGCATGTTCATATTCTCTTCAAAAGTACAGATCATGACGAATATATTGGCTACAGATTATGTGATGCAATTAGTAAAATCGTTGATAAATATAAGTTTTATAAGACCGTTTTTGATTTGAGATGTGTTTATGATAAAGAGGGAATTTGTGCTTACCTTGTCAAAGAATTAAAAGACAACGAAGATCCACATATCAACGAAGGTAGTGAGCTGTTTACAATGAAGACTTGGTTTGGCAAAGAGAGATTCAACCCACATAAAGTGAATTATTTTGATATAAAGCAACTGAAAACCGTCATTATCTTTGCTTTATGGCTCAAACAACGTGGCGAATTACTCTTACCAAACCCCATAAACAAATTGAGAAAGATATTAGAAAAGAGATTAGCCCATTATGTTGTTTATAGAAGAAAGAGTAAAATAAAGCCTGCCACAAACTTTGACCTTTTTGGGAGACCTTTCATTTTGTTTGATACGGTATAAGGTAGAAGGTTTTAAATTCAAAATATTAGCTGCCTCTGTAACCGTCAATAGTTTTTCTTGTGTGAATTCTGGTTTTGTTAGCATTAGTATAGATCCTTTTTTGTATGTATATTAGAACTCAAAATTATGATAAAAATGTATACTTTGTTATTTTTTTTAGATTGGCATTATTCATTATTTTCTGCTATAAAAAATAATGATTCAAGAGAGAGCGTACCATGATAAAAAAACAAACCATCAGAAAAACAATAAATACATTCAATACAGAAATTATATCTACAGATCGAGCAAAAATAGAAAACATTGGTAGATCAAAAAACACAGCATTAGCCATATTTGATACTTTTTGCAAAACCCCTCAACTCGACATCACAACTTTATGCAAACAAACAAAAATCCCAAGACCAACCATCACCAACACACTCAAACTTCTCTGCAACACCGGAATTATAAGCAAAGTTGAAAATGGTAAAAAATGGGGGCAACTGTATAGATACGAAGGAATAATTGGATCGCTAGAAGACTTTAAAAACAACACCACACAAACACAAAACAAAAACGGACTATTTCTATACTTTAATGGAAGAGAAAGGGCAGAAAAACTAACAAACACTCCAACAAAAGTCAAATTTCACCCAAACAAATCTTTCAACTCCTTACCAAATAATGAAAAATCTAAAAATCTTGTTCTAGTGAAAGATAATATAGATGCTTGTAAATGGCTCTTACCAGAATACTCAGGAAAACTGTTACTTGCATACGGGGACATACCCTTTAACATGCCATCAAACAGAGCTGTATTAGCATATAATTCTTCATTTGACGGAACGTGCCAGCTTTTAGAGCACCTTTTTCCTCGCCTTGAATTAGTAAAAAAACTTCTTCAACCAGACGGACTTGTTGCTCTATCTGTAAGTGAGCACGAAATGGCGTATGTAAAAGTGCTTATGGATTCTGTATACGGTAGAGAAAACTTTATAAACAACATCGTCATAAAAACAAGCACCCCTGCATCTATTATTGTATCTAGGACTCAATACAGATTACCCGGACTAAAATCCTATTTATTAGTATATGCAAAAGACAAATCAAAAGTAAATCACCTGCAACGTTTATACACTCCATCTAGTACTTACTGGCAAAACTCCTTTAAGCATCTTATCAAAAAACCAAATTCGACTTTTGGAGTGCACGAAAAAATATATTTGATTGACCACCTGAAACAGCAACCTCATATAATAAACTTATTCAAAAAGCACAACATGGAACTATTATCTAAAAACATAGAAAAAATGATCAAAATAGAGCCAGAATTCAAACATTATATGTACAATACTATAGCAAAAGACCTATACAAAGCTGTTTACCCCAAATCAAATGCTTATAAAAGCGTTTTTTATGCCCATAGAGACGATTTAGACCCTATATTCGAGTACAAGGGCAAGTTACTAGAAAAAGGCTCTAAAAACGCCTTATATTTGCGTTTTAGCGATAGCCTTATAAAACAAGAAGATGGATCCTTGAAAAATTCTGTTATTTTAGGTGATATATGGGATGTTTCAGACACTAAATCAACACTACAAAATGAAGGTCATATATCATTTAGTGGATCAAAAAAACCGGTAAAACTTATAACTATGCTTTTGGATCTTATTGGGCAACGATCCGGGGTGATATTTGAGATGTATGGTGGAGCATCTGTAGTTAGTCATGCCTGCTTGCTAAAAAACAAACAAGAAGGTACAAATTTCAACTTTATCGTCTCTCAGATACCAGAAAAAGTTGATCCAAAATCCATAGAAGGCAAAGCAGGATTTCAAACAGTAGATCAAATAACAATAAAAAGAATACAAAATGTGATAGAAGAGTTGGGTACAGACGATGGATTTAAAATATACTACTAGGCTATTCACTATAAACCTTCCATAGATACTCAAATCTTTTAGAATATTCCATGTCTGGTTGATCAAAGAATAGGCAATTTTCACTGTTATAGTTGGTTGCGTTTGTTGTCCAGTTATAAGATCCAGAAACAACATGTACATCGTCAAAAACAGCAAACTTATTATGTTCTATCTTGTGTTTTTTATTAGTCAAAACAGGTATTCCGGCAGCACGTATTTGAGAGACTAATGATTTTTTTCCTGATGCTTGTGTTTTATCTGTCACAATTCTTACATTTACCCCATGTTTATATGCAGAAATAATAGCCTTTGTAATAGCAGGGTTTGTAATTGAATAAACAGCTATGTCCACTTTTTTTGATTGGTTTATTCTTTCAATAATATTATTTTCACATTCTGTGCCGGGAGTAAAAAATATCTTTATATCATTATGGTTTTCTTGAATTGGTTGTATAGCATTTTGATTACATGCAACCAATTCAAATATAAGAATCAAAAACAAAAAACATCCAGTAGCTTTCAACATAAAAAACAACCGCTTTATTAGGCGGTTGGGATGTTGATCAATTCAAGTACAGAACCCCAAGGCTTTTAGTCGGTAAGACCTATTGTATAGCACAAGGCATCCCAACCATTCGGTTGGGACACTATCTAGACTAGTACTTGGGTGATCAAACCCGTTCCGCTATCTAATGTCACAAGCACACTTACGAGTACTCACATTAAATATACCACGTTACTTACATTTTTCAAGTTTTTGTTGTGCCTGCAATAATTACACAATCTCAGCTACGCACTAAGAGCTCTAGCTATCTTCGCCGTCAGACAAAGCTGTTACTATGTTTTCTGCTATATTGTGTATAACCGGTACACAAACAGAATTGCCAGCCTGCTTATATAAACGTGCATCGCTTTGCTTTGGTAACAAAAACGTTTTTGGAAAGCCTTGGGTATTAAAGCATTCTTGAGGGGTCATTTTTCTCAAACCATATTTTGTTTTTACAATACAAACATTATGACCACCTTCACCTTGATTAGCTGTTAGAGTTGGCACCACTCCACTTTTGTTTTTTCTAACATATTTTCTACGCCATTGGTATATTGCCGGATTTTTAGGATCGTCACCTTTTGTAGCTTCAACAAGCCTTTCATATATATCACCCTTGTATTTTCCCTTTGTATAATAAAATCTATCGTCTACCTTCTTAGTAAAATCTATAATATCTTTTACTGTTGTTGTTAGAGGTACCGTCTTCGCCCATTTGAATTTTATAAAATCTTTCTTATTTTTGAATGCTACTATATATATACGTTCCCTGTTTTGAGCCATATTCCCATAATCCATGGCATTCAAAACATGATATGTATAATAATAACCCAATTTTTCCAACTCATTACAAATCACACGAAACGTATTCCCTTTGTCGTGGCTAACTAAATTTTTTACATTTTCAAACAACGCAACACGAGGTTTTTTTGCCTTCATCATACGAACAAGCTCAAAAAACAAATTTCCTCTACCTTTCTCGTCCTCAAAGCCACGTCTGTAGCCGGCTATAGAAAATGCCTGACATGGAAAACCGCCTATAAAAATATCAACATTTGGTATATCTTTTTCAGGCACATCATGTATATCTCGTTGATCAACTTTGACATCGGGAAAATTTTTTTCAAACGTCTCACTTGCATAACTATCAAACTCATTAGCATAGATTGTTTTGCATTTATTAGTTTGTTCAAAACCTAAGTCTATGCCACCAACACCGGCAAAAAACGATGCTATTGTATACATATTTAAACTCCTGTGTCTGTAACCATATTTTACTCTATCATAAATTGCGGCACGCCGCAATAAAATAAAACAAAAAAAAATAAAATAAAAAAACCAAAAACTCTTTTAGTCTTCAATCTCATAAAAACGTTCATAAGTGCCCAATTCTGAAAATTCTACGGAATAATCTAATTCTGCATTTCTAGTGAAAATCACACTATCTATACCAAACCTTTCTAACATTTGATATGTTACTAAAGTATTATCTGGCAATTCAAACACATCTCGCAAAAGCCATTTGCCCAATAAACTGTTAGGATTACTCATTATAGCCTTGTTGTCTGCTTGGCACACTTTAGCAGAAATAGCTGTACCATCTGGCAAATGTAGTGTAAAAGGTGTGTCTCTTGGTGGAAAGAAATTAGGAATTCTGTCTCTGTCTTCCTTAGGGTATGGTATATATAACTCATTAGGATTCCTTGCTCTTCCTGATGCGTTCCACTGATTTAAACCACTCTTCTCAGCAACAAACCTTTCACCCTTCTTTACCGAATATAATCTCAAACATAATTGGGGTTTTCTTGCTGATTCCTCTTGTATAGCTTTGACAACTTTCTTGATGTCTTTGGAAATAGTTTTTTTATCTGTAGCTTTCGACAACCATTCATAAGGATTTTCTAATATTTTTACCTCAAAAGAATCCAACTGTTCAAGAAAATCAAATATCATATACAGAGTGTTTTTTGATGTGCTAAAATGATATTTGTGTTTTCCATCAGTAAAGTATGTGTTGTTATCGTTCCCAGTGTTTGATAATAATGTGATGTTTTCTATATTTATCTCGTCAAACACACCCTCAAGAATTTGCATAGCTCCGGGAACACGTTTTACAACATGGTATATCATAGAATCTAATCCATGTAACCTCTTTGTAATTCTGATGCGTTCATTCCTGTATTCAGCTATTTTCTTTACTAATTCAATTCCAGAAAGACTAGCATAACTATTCTTCAAACGCCCAAATTCTGCAACCTTCTGATCATTGTTACCCATCCACGTTTTCAAACCAACACCAACTTTATCTTTCTTGGCATCAGCAGAACAATCAGATCTGGCTAAATTCTCTGCTCCCAAAAATCTACAAAATATATTTTCATGAGCCCTGTAAGATAAATAAGGACAATCGCTCTCAGAAAAAAGATTCGAAAGCTGACCTACAAGAGTCAACATTCTTTTATAGTCTTCTTTATTCTGAATCGGTTGTACATCATAAAACATGTAGCAATTATAACACGAAAACAGTGTTTACACAATATTTATACTCTAAAATGTGTGTTTTTATTCCTTTTATGGTAAAAATCTGCACCAAATTTAGTTCTAATGATCATAGTAAGAGGTTTAAACATGCAAACAAAAAGCAATTTGAGATACCGTTGGAAAGACGATGATGTAATAGTCAAACAAATTGGTGGTCGAAGACTCGAATTCCACAAACCTCGTGATGTTTTTCATAGTGGTGAAGATGTTATTGTTGTAAATTCATGGGGAAAACGAATTAGAATAGATAAATTTGCCAATAAACACTACTAAAACACCATTTAGGAGCATATTTGGAGCATGCTCTAGAGTATACTGTAGGTGAAAAGGGGATGCTATAGCAAATTATATCTAAAAGCCACCAAAGCAAAAAAAAGCGATTTTATTTGCATTCTAGAATTTAGATGTTATAATTCAGTGGCTTTGGGTGGTTAGCTCAGTTGGCTAGAGCGTCACGTTGACATCGTGGAGGTCGTTGGTTCGAGCCCAATACCACCCACCACTGATTTTCGTTATTGCGCGCTGCGCGCACAATTAAGAAAATCGAGTGTCTCGCCGTAGCTGTGTGTTCAGCGGAAAAAGGTCAAATATGTACTAGTATTCATAAAACGCGATTAAAAATAGCGAAGGCGGACAAAAGACACCAATAAGTAAAAGTTAGATAAATGCGAATGTACAAATAATCTTTATCAAAATATTGCGGGAACAAATTCATGCGCCCGTGACGGCGCATTTATTTTAAAATCAAAGGAATAGACACATGGGAAAAAAATATTTAATCACTTCTGCATTACCATATATAAACGGTGAATTACATATCGGTCATTTAATTGGTTGTTATTTGCCAAGCGATGTATACGCCAGATTCTGTCGCGCGATGGGTCGTGATGTGCTTTATGTTTGTGGCGCAGACGAACATGGAACACCTGCTATTGTTGGTGCAGCAAAAGAAAATATCCCCATCAAAGAATATACTGATAAATACTATGAAAAACATTTGCGTGCTGTATCTGATTTTAAATTGTCTTTTGATTTATATGGTCGCACACATACTGAATTACAGGAAAAATTAGTTCAAGATTTATTTATTCGTCTTGAAAACCAAGGTTTAATTGAAGAACGTGAAACTGTTCAACCATTTTCTGTAGATGATAATATGTTTTTGGCAGACAGACAACTCGAAGGGACTTGCCCAAAATGTGGTTATGAAAAGGCGCGCGGTGACCAATGTGATAATTGCAGTGCCACATACGAAGCAACAGAATTAAAAAATCCGCACTCTACAATTTCTGGTTCAACAAATATCGAAATGAGACCAACAAAAAACCTGTTTTTCCTGGCATCAAAAATGCAAGATGAATGGCGTAAATGGTTATTAGAACATGCACCAAAATGGTCAAAAACTGCCTCTGCTATCGCTATGGGTTGGGCAAACGAAGGATTACACGATACATCCATTACACGCGATTTGTCGTGGGGAATACCTGTGAATAAGCCTGGATATGAAAACAAGGTTTTTTATGTTTGGTTTGATGCACCTTGGGGATATGTGTCCATTTCCCAGGCAGCAAATAAAGATTGGGAGTCTTGGTGGAAAAACCCAGATTGTTTTTATGCACAATTTATGGGTAAAGACAACGTTAAATTCCATTCTGTGTTTTTCCCAGAACAAGAATTAGCAATGCACGATAACTGGAAAACAGTAGATTTATTAAAGGCTGTTAATTTTTTAAATTTTGAAGGTGGCAAAGTCGCAAAATCAACAGGAAACGGAATATTTTTGGACGAAGCATTAAATATAGCACCCAGTGATTGTTGGAGATACGCTTTAATGTCTTCTGCACCAGAAACTGATGATACAGATTTTACAATGGCACGTTTTGCTGATGTGGTAAATAAAGATTTAAATGGTATGCTTGGTAATTTCGTATCACGTGTTTGCAAACTGTCCGCGAAAAATTTCGGCGACATCGTCCCAAACGGTGATGGCATTGATGAAGATTTGGCAAACAGAATAGACGAAAAACTATCTGATTTAACAAATGCGATGGAAAAATGTGAATTCAGAGATTCTGTATTTGCACTACGTTCTTTGTGGGCGATTGCTAATGAATATATGACCGTCAAAGAACCTTGGGCATTGGTTAAAAACGGTGACACAAATGGGGCTGCACGTGCGTTAAATGAATGTTTTCAAATGATAGATTTGTTTGCACGTATATCAGCGCCTTTTATTCCAGACGCCGCAGAAAAAATGCAAAATATATTTGAAAATAAACATGATTTATCTTGGCCAACAAAATACGAACATCGTATCAAAACGAACGAAAAATTTGTTGTCCCAGAAAATTTATTTAACAGAATAGAATTGGCTGAAAAAGAGGATAAATAAAAATGGCTTTGAATAAAGAACTTCATTGGGCTACGGAAATGTATTTTATGCATCCTGGTGAAGATTTTTGGTATAAACGACAAGATGTTAAATCGTTATCTGACATCAAAGCATTTGTGGCAAATACTGATGTCGAAAAGACCGCGCGTAATGGTGATAAAAACTTTTACGAAATCAATGTTTTTCGTGTTGATAATTTAATGAACGGAACAAAAAGTATCTATAACGAAACACATACAAGCTACTTTAAAGTCATTGATAAATTTTGGACACCATTTGATATTGAAAAATGGTTAGAAAAGAAATTTGGCACAACCTATGATTTTGATAAATTAAGATATGGTTCTGATTTTAAAAATGCGCCCGCTATTGTGGAAGCAAGGTTATTTCCATCTGGCCAAGATAAACCTACTATTATTTGGCGTCCATTGAATGACATAGATATTGTTGTTGATAAAAAACTGCAACAAATTTGGCCAAATGCAACAAAACGTGCACCTGTTGTTTTAAGAAAATTGTTTGAAATAAGCCATGACAGATAAAACCAAACTTATTTTAATGTCTTGTTGTGCACCATGTTCATGCGGTGCTATTAAACAACTCGTATACGGCGAAATTCCAGGCATAGATGAATTTATAGTTATGTTTTTTAATCCTAATATTTTTCCCATAGAAGAATATCAAAAAAGATTAAACGAACAAATAAAATACTGTGAAAAATTGGGTGTAAAATATGTAATTGGTGATTATAATCACGATGATTGGAGAAAGGCTGTTTGTGGTCTGGAAAACGAACCAGAACGTGGCGCGCGTTGCAGTAAATGTTTTGCTTATCGTTTTTGCTGGGCACGCGAATACGCCAAAAAACACGGCTTTAACGCGATTGCGAGTGTGTTCGGTGTGTCGCGTCACAAAGACCAAAACCAAGTTGACTGTGCGGGGAACGAGTCTTGCGAAGATATAAAATATTTGCCAATTAAATGGAACGAACAATTGCGTCAAGAAATTAACCGTGAACTTGAATTTTATCGCCAAAATTACTGTGGTTGCGAATTTTCTTTGCGCAAATAATAAATTTGCTTTTTTTGTTTAATTTTCTATAATTTTACCAAACGAATAAAAAGGTCAAAAATGTCGACTATTTATGTTTTTCCTGGTCAAGGTGCTCAAATTGTTGGTATGGGCGCAGAACTTTATAAAAACAACTCTGCTGCGCGTGCTGTGTTTGACGAAGTTGATGAAGCATTGAATGAAAAATTATCAAATATAATTTTCAATGGACCAATGGAAGAATTAACTTTAACAAAAAATGTTCAACCTGCGATTATGGCAACATCAATTGCTATGTTTCGGGCAAGTGGATTACCAATTCCAGAATTTGTCGCTGGACACAGTTTGGGTGAATATACCGCACTTTGTGTTGCTGGCGCGATTAGTTTGGCAGATACTGCGCGCCTTTTGCGCGCACGCGGAAATGCGATGCAAGAATCTGTTCCCGTTGGTATGGGTTTAACATCTGTGGTTTTGGGTTTGGATGCCGACACAGTACGTACTGTTTGTGCAGAATCTGATTGCGATATGGCGAACGATAACTGTCCGGGTCAGGTTGTTATTTCAGGCCTTAAAGAACCAGTAGAAATGGCAACGGCAAAATTAAAAGAATTGGGTGCAAGACGCGTTATGCCATTGGCACTTTCCGCACCTGTTCATTGTCGCGCCCAAGAAAAATCAGTCGAAATTATGCGCCATGAATTTGAAAAAGTTAAAATTGAAACACCAAAATCAAAATGGATTTCTAATAAAACTTGTACTGTTATTGAAAATCCAGATGAAATCAAAGAAGCGCTTATTTATCAATTAACACATGGTGTTCGTTGGCGTGAAAGTGTTTTGGAAATGGTAAACCTGGGCATTACAAAGGCGATTGAAATTGGACCCGGGAATGTGCTGTCGGGTTTAATATCGCGCACAACCGATAAAATAGGGACAGAAAAATTAGAGATATAAATATGTTGGGAAAGAATGATTATGTTTATCACGATGAACTGGGTAGATTTATAGGCACCTATGTTTATTATGTATATCCACAACAGTATATACAATTTGATGTAGCAAAAGGTATTGGCATAGATGATGCATCAAAAGCAGCGATAAATTTAGCGAATATTTTGCACACTAATGTTAAAATGCCTTTTAATAAAATTACATTGGTTATACCACACAATCAACATACTAAAACACAACATATAATTAACAAATATTTAAAAGAAATAAATTCAACACAAAAGGGATAATCATGTTCGATTTAACAGACAAAGTTGTTTTAATCACAGGTGCCACAGGCGGTATTGGTGGCGCAATCGCACAACAGATGAAAGAAGCAGGTGCAAAGGTTGTTGTGACTGGACGCAGCACGGAAAAACTTGCTGGGTTTGATGATTCTTATATAAAAATCGCGGCTGATTTATCACAAGAAGGCGCAGCAGAAAAATTGATTACCGACACCATTGAAAAAGCAGGGCGTATTGATGTTTTGATTAATAATGCCGGTATTACAGCAGATACTTTGATGATGCGTATGACTGATGAACAATTTGACAATGTTTTGAATACGAACTTGCGCGCAACTTTTAAACTTTGTCGTGCGTGTTTAATGCCTATGATGAAACAAAGAGGTGGTCGCATTATAAATATGGCTTCCATTGTTGGCGTTGTTGGTGGTGCAGGTCAAACAAATTATGCCGCATCTAAGGGCGCAATTATTGCGATGACAAAATCTATTGCCGCAGAAGTTGCTTCGCGTGGAATCACGGCAAATGCGATTGCTCCGGGCTTTATAAAAACACCTATGACAGATGTTTTGCCAGAAGAATTGAAAAAGAAATATCTTGAACAAATTCCGGCTGGTCGTTTTGGTGAACCTGTGGATATTGCAAATGCTTGTGTATTTTTGGCAAGTGATGAAGCATCATATATTAACGGACAAACTATTCATATCAATGGTGGTATGGGACGATTCTAGAAAAATGAAAAACTATGATGTGATTGTTATTGGTGGTGGACACGCGGGTGTTGAAGCTGCAACAGCCGCTGCACGTCGTGGCGCAAAAACATTGTTATTAACCATGCGCGAAAGTGATATAGGTGCGATGTCTTGTAATCCATCCATCGGTGGACCAGGAAAATCGCAAATGGTTGCCGAAATGGCTGTATTCGGTGGTGTTATGCCAAATGCAGCGGATTCTTCGGGTATTCATTGGCGAACCCTTAACGCCACGCATGGCGCTGCTACCCAGGCTTTGCGCGCACAAATAGACAGAGATTTTTATCATGAATCTGTTATGAAAATTTTAAAGGGCACAAAAAATTTAACTGTTATTTTTGAATCTGTGACTGATTTAGATTTAAAGAACAAAACTGTCAATGGCACGTATCGTGCCGTATCCATCGTTTTAACTACTGGGACTTTTTTGGGTGGTTTGGTGACGAGGGGAAATGAAAAAATTCAATCTGGTCGTTTAATGGATAATGGTGAATATCAAGAAAACGATACTCATATTTCCAAAATTTTAAAAGACAACGGCTTTGAATTGTTAAGGTTAAAAACCGGAACACCTGCGCGTATATATCGCGATAGTATAGATTTCAGCGTATGCGAAGAACAACCGGGCGACAATCCGCATGATTGGTTTGCAATCGGTGATAAGGAAAACAAATACGATACAAAATGTTTTATAACACATACTAATGAAAAAACTCACGAGATAATTCGTAAAAATATTAAAAAAGCCCCTATGTATAATGGTGATATTACTGGGCTTGGACCACGTTATTGTCCATCATTAGAAGATAAAGTTATGCGGTTTCCAGAACATAAAACACATCATGTATTTTTGGAACCCGAAGGTTGGAATAGCGATTTGATTTATCCAAATGGCATTTCAACATCTTTTGGTGCTGATATTCAAGATAAATGGATACGCACTATACCGGGTTTGGAAAATGCCCGTATTGCGCGATACGGATATGCGATTGAATACGATGCGATTGATGCACGCACATTAAAATCTACGTTGGAATCTAAAGACATTCCTGGACTATTTTTCGCAGGTCAAATTAACGGGACAAGCGGTTATGAAGAAGCCGCCGCCCAAGGTTTGGTTGCAGGTGCAAACGCCGCTGCGTACGCGTTGAATTTGGAAACACTTAATCTTGATAGAACAAATTCTATGATTGGTGTTTTAATTGATGATATTACAACATTGGGCGTGGATGAACCGTATCGTATGTTTACTTCGCGCGCGGAATATAGATTGAATTTGCGTGCCGATAATGCCGTGCTTCGTCTTGGCGAACAGGCTGAAAAACTGGGCTTGGTAAATTCCGATACACATAAAAAATTAAAAAAATTGCGTGAAAAAGTAGCAATTGAGAATGATAAGTTTTATGCTGGCTATATTTCAAGAAATGAACGCGAAATCGCAAATTATAAAAAAGATAGCGAATTAAAAATACCATCCAATTTTGATTATAAATCTATGCCCGGATTAACCAATGAACTGATTGAAAAATTAACCAAAGTGCGACCAGAAAATATCGCTGCATTATCTCGTATTCCTGGCATGACACCAGCAGGAATAATGGTAGTATTACGCAAAATTAAATGTGGAAATAAGTAAAAATATATATTAAGATTCCTGCATATGCCGGTTTAGCTCAGCTGGTAGAGCATCTCATTCGTAATGAGGGGGTCGTAGGTTCAAGTCCTATAACCGGCACCATTAATTGTTGTATGTAATCATGTGAATAAATTTTTCCAAATTACATTTATCAATATTTTAATTATTTCGGCTCTATGTTCTTTTTCACAACATATAATTTGCCACGATACCATTGGGCGATAAATATATCATCTATGTTTCTTATTTTTTTAGCGCGTAATTCACGGCGCAACCATCTTTCGCTGCGATGGATTTTTTGCAACGCAGATGTATCAATTATGCCGTTATCCACCAAAACTATTGAATAACTTTTATCACCTTTTTTAACTATGGTCATTTCACCACTTGGTTCGATTTGTGCCATTTCTACTTCGCTTAGCGAATGTATTTTATGCTGTCTTAGAACAGATGCTAAATCGCGTGCAGACATTTTTAATTTTTGCATTTTTTCAGTATCTAATTGACCATCTTGAATGATTACTTGGGGTGTTCCAACAAATATACGTCGCCCGAGATTTGTATAAAACGACCATAAATTTAATAATGTTATCAATGCGCCATATATTAAAACAACAACTATAAAATCCAATATATTAATACTTTTATTCAAAATAAAACCGGACAAAATAGCACTTAAAAGAAAGTTTATTATGACTGACAATGGGGTCATTTGTTTAAGGTTGCTGGTTGAACCGAAAATGTGCATAAAAATAACTGCAGCAACAATTGCCATAATCAGCTTTATTATCATTACACCATAAACCAGCAAATAGGTATACATATTCACCCCCAATGTGTAAACCATAACACAATGAATATAACTATGTTGATATGATAAAAAACCCAAGTATTTTTATATATTCTTTTTCTTTCTAAATTCGTCCATCGAAACGACACGTTTATCATCTGGGACAGTACCTGGTTTTTCTTCCAACGGCAATTCTATATTTTCATCTTTTTTTACAGTATTTGATGGCTGGTTTGGTTGAAAAGACAACATAAAATCAACAGATGGATCTTTGAATTCAACCAAAGCAGAAAATGGAACCCTGATAAAAAATGGTCTTCCATCAAATGTTAACTGAACCCCAAATTCTTTATCAGACACATTTAAATTATTATACGAATACTGTAAAACTATTGTCATCAAATCTGGATATCTAATTCTTAAAAAATCAGGCAACACAACGCCTGGGTCACGTGTTTTAAATGTTATGAAAAAGCTGGCATCATCACCCAAACCGTTAAATTGTGCATGTATCAAAGCTTCTTTGACCACGGATTTTAATGCAACATCTAATAGTTGTTTATAATTTATCTTTGACATCGTTATTTCTCCGCTTTAACTATATTACTTATTTCTCCGTCTTTGCAAGTGACAAATAAGGCATTCGGAATATTTTTAAATATGTTTATATCCAACCCTGTGGCCCAAACCTGGGCATCAGATTCATTAAGGTCTTCAAATAATTTTATACGTGCATTTTCATCCAAATGAGCCGCAGCTTCATCTAATAAAATCAAAGGCTTTGACCCAGTTTTTATATGGACCAATTTTGCATGAGCCAATATCAAATCAATCAATATAGATTTTTGTTGCCCTGTTGATGTTATATAAGCCGGCAGATTTAATTTTTTATTAAACACACCAAAATCTGATTTGTGGGGACCATCAATTACCATTTTATCACCCAACAATTCGCGATTTGCCTGCAAGTATTCAAAATATTTGTTTTCTGCCATCGTCACAGTATTTTCAAGAATTAATTTTTCAATCATACCATTTACAGAAACAGCCCCATTTTCAAAAAAGTAATTTATTTCACCTGCATATCTTATACGACCTGCGGACACAGAAATTGATGTTGCGGCAATTTGCTTATCTATTGCATCTAACCAATGTTTATCCGCGTTATTTTTGATTGCGCCGGCTCTTTCAGACATCAATTTATTAAGACGAGATATTCGACCAATATGTGACGGTTCAAAACTTGCTACTAGATGGTCAAAAAATGTTCTGCGTTCTGATGCAGATTCAACAAAAATTCTATCTTCTTTGGGGGTTAACCATATAATACGTGATATTTTTGCCAATTCTGATAATGCCACATTTTCATTGTCTATTTTAGCATGACGATTTGAATCGCCATTATTAAAAAAAACACAAACATCACTATCATCATCTGTGGTAGCAAATACAGAAAAACCACCATCACCATCAAATCGTGCCAGCGTTTGAATATCTGCACCACGTAATCCGCGTTCACCAGAAAGCAATGACAATGCTTCCAAAATGGCGGTTTTGCCAGCCCCATTTAAGCCTGTAATAATAACATTCTTTGCGCCATCAATTGTAATTCTGGAACAAATATGATTTCTAAAATTGGTAAGAGTTATTTGATTTATCATTTTTCTAATTGGAGGCCAGGGTCGGAATCGAACCGGCATCCAAGGATTTGCAGTCCTCTGCATAACCACTCTGCCACCTGGCCTTCACGCAGGACTATCTTAGGCAAAAAATAATCAAATTTCAACATAAAAATGAAGCTTTTGTTAAATGAATTTGTTCCGATATTTTTTAAGCGCAAAAACAGTTATTCTGTTATTAAAAACGAGAGATTTTTATGAAAATTTATACTATTTTTTCGGTATTTTTGCCCGTATGCGCTTTTGCTACAGAAAATTGTGCCACAATCCACCATTTGCCAGACAAAGAAATGACTTTGGTCGAAGTGGTGAATATGGGACTTTGTCGAAATCCGCAAACCGCGGCTGCATACGCATCTTTGCAATCAAGTCATTATACAAAAAATTCTGTATATTCAAATTATTTACCATCCGTATCCGGGCATGCCGGCGCAAATCGTTCACACACAGAGCATGATGATTGGGATTATACAGCATCTTTGTCTGCATCATATTTAATTTTTGACTTTGGCAAACGAGAATCTGATTTAGCACAAAGCCTTGCTACATACCGTGCAGCAGGTTTCGATTATGATGAAACTGTTCAAAATTATGTATATTCTGTTATTGGTGCATACTATGCGTTATTAAACACAGATGCCGATGTTATATCTGCACAATCTGCGCTGACTGTGGCACAAACTGCAAAAGACACAGCAGATAAAAAATACAAATCCGGCGCGGTTGCCAAAGCAGATGTATACCAGGCTGATACTACATTGGCTTCATCACAATTATCACTGGAACGTGCAAAAAACAATCGTGAAATCACCAAAGGAAACCTTTTAAATTTATTGTCTTTCCCAGCCAATCAAGATATAAAAATAAAAGATATGCCGGCAATTTTTGGTTCTGATGCAGAAAGCGAAAACTTAGATGCCCTGATAAAAATAGCACAAGAAAAAAGACCCGATTTATTAAAATCAAAATCTCAAACAAATGCTGCGTGGCATCGGCGCAATAGTGCGTTTTTAAAAAGTTTGCCATCTATTTCTGTCACAGGCGGTGTTGATGTGACTGATAAAACAGTTGGTGGGATGTTTGAACATATGTCAGCAAAAGTAAAAGGTTCGTTTGGTGTTTCTGTATCTATGCCTATATTTACCGGTTTTTTAAATTATTATAATGCACGTGCTGCAAACGCAGATTATGAAAATACTAAATATAATGAACAAAGTATTTCTAATAATGCGATGATGGATGTGTTTACTGCGTATCAAAATTATAAAACAGCTAAAACCGTTTTAAAACAATCTGAAACATTATTAAAATCAGCAACCGAAAGTGAACACGTGATGTCTGGTATGTACAAAGTAGGTCGTGCAACAATGCTAGATTGGCAAACCACACAATCTGAATTAGTCAATGCGCGCAAACAAAACAATTCAGCAAAATATGATTTATTTATCAAACGTGCCGCAGTCGCTTTGGCTATTGGTGATATAAAAAACGGATTAAAGGATGCTGAATAATGGAAAATGAAAAAGAATCATTTGTAAAAAGATTTTTTGGCTGGTTTTGGCGCCACAAGTGGTGGTCTTTATTAATCATTTTAATTTTAATTGGTGGTGGTATTTGGATTTATTTTGGAACAAGAACTAAACACAAAGATTATGTGACTGTGGATATTGTGCGTGGCGATATCGTTCAAACAGTGACAGCAACAGGGGAAATTCAACCTGTAAATACTGTTAATGTAGGCTCACAAGTTTCAGGCACCATAGAAAATATTTTTGTTGATTATAATTCACGCGTTAAAAAAGGGGATTTATTGTTAACAATTGAACCGTCTGTATTAAAATCAACTGTTGACGAAGCCAAAGCATCATTAGATGCCGCAAAATCAGAACTAAAATACACCAAAAGCGAATTTGAACGAAATAAATCTTTATTCACAGACGGATTTATATCACGCGCAGAAATGGAAAAATCTCAGACAACTTATGAACAAGCAGAACAGGCTGTTAACAAAGCTCAATATTCTTATGAACGCGCTGTCACTAATTTAGGATACGCAACAATTACTTCCCCCGTTGACGGTACTGTGATTTCTCGAAAAGTAGACAAAGGACAGACTGTCGCGGCATCTTTTCAAACACCTGATTTATTCGAAATAGCAGAAGATTTATCAAAAATGCAAATTGAAACTGCTGTATCAGAGGCAGATATTGGCATGATAAAAGAAGGTTTACCTGTCACTTTTACAGTAGACGCATATCCAAACCAAACTTTCCAAGGAAACGTTCTACAAATAAGACTGTCGCCCACAACAGTTTCAAATGTTGTTGTTTATACTGTTGTAATTGATGTTGATAATTCAGATTTAAAGTTAATGCCTGGAATGACTGCTTTTGTGACTGTGGTTGTAGCAGAAGCAAAAGATACATGGAAAACAAAAAATTCAGGACTGTTAATCAGAACTTATAAAAATATTTTACCAGATGTATCTGACAATATAACCCCAAAAACACATTTAGCAATTAAACGCGGCAAAGATATACTATTTGTGCCGTATACACGCGGAATTGCTACACCAACAGATACACAAATTATATCTGATGGAATCAAAGAAAACGATAAATTAGTTATCGGATTTGAAGGTCAAGGAACAACTAATAAATCAACTATGCGTGGACCAAGAATGTGATGAAAAAACAAGAATCAATTATTGTGATGAATAAAATTTGTAAAAGTTTTCCCTTAGCGGTGGGCGGAATACAACAAGTTTTATTTGATATAACTTTTACAATTAAATCCGGCGAATTTGTTTCAATTATGGGTCCAAGTGGTTCTGGCAAATCAACATGTATGAATATTATCGGTGCATTGGACAGTGCAACCAGTGGCACATACGAATTATATAACAAAGATATAACTACTATGTCTGCTGATGATTTAGCAACTGTCAGAAATGAACATATTGGGTTTGTTTTTCAAAATTTCAATTTATTACCTAAACGAACTATTTTGGACAATGTTATGTTGCCGTTAATGTATCGCGGGTGGGTTATGCACGACAGAATTGAACGTGCACGCGAGATGTTAAAGTTAGTTAATCTTGAAAATTTTGAAACTTATTTTCCAACGCAATTATCAGGTGGTATGAAACAACGTGTAGCAATAGCACGCGCATTAGCAGGTAATCCTAAATTAATTCTCGCAGACGAACCGACTGGTTCATTGGATTCTAAAATGGGGAACGAGATATTAAAATTTTTTGAAAAATTAAATCATGATATGGGGATAACTATTGTCATGATTACCCACGAATTTGAAATCGCCAGATTTTCAAAACGTGTAATACATATTTACGACGGACACATCACATATGATGGACCTGTTCCAAAAAATGAATCAACATTACTAGAATCAGAAAAAAAGCACAAAAAATGACACTCGGTGATATATTAAAAGAATCTTGGATATCTATAAGCGGTAATAAACTACGGTCGTTTTTGACTGTTCTGGGTATTATTATTGGTGTCATGGCAGTAGTTATAATGGTTGCAGTTGGTGAAACTGTTCAAAAATCTATAACTGACCAGTTTTCATCACTTGGAACGAATACTATTGTTATTCGCGCAGGTGCTGCACGTACCGGTGGTGTTCGCACAGGAAACAGACAAACTTTGACTATCACAGATGCCGAACAAATTAAAAGATTACCGGACATAATGGCAATAACACCAGCACAAATGGGTAATGCCCAGGTTATTTATGGAAATAAAAATTGGGCTACTATGATATTAGGAACATATCCAGATTATTCAACTATCCAAGATATCGAAGTTGAATACGGAACATTTTTTGATGATACAGCTGTTAAAAATGCTGCAACTTATGCCATTATCGGACCTGATACAGCGACAGAGCTTGGATTACCAGAAAACCCTGTTGGCGAAATTATACGAATTCAAAATATGCCATTTGTAATTATTGGTGTTATGAAAGCACGTGGTGATTCGGCATTTGGTTCTCAAGACGATATGATTATAATACCTGTCACTACATTAAAAAAAAGATTACAAGGTTCAAAATTTCCCGATGCCGTCACAATGATAGCATTAAAAATATTCCCAGACGCCGATAACAATGTTGTAATAGAACAATTGACTTCTCTTTTGCGACAACGCCACAGAATCAAAGATGGTGATGAAGACGATTTTCAAATTACAGATATGAAACAAATCATGGAAACGATGGATACTGTGACTGGATATTTGAAATTATTATTAATAGCGATTGCAGCAGTATCATTATTAGTTGGTTCAATAGGAATTATGAATATGATGTTGGTATCCGTAGCAGAAAGAACACGTGAAATCGGTGTTCGAAAAGCCATTGGTGCACGTGAACGGGTGATAATAATTCAATTTTTATCTGAATCAGTAATGATATCTTTTATTGGTTCTATGATAGGTTTGGTGTTGGGCGTAGGTTTGTCCCAAGGTGTCGGTCGTTTTATATTGCACTATGATGTTCCTTTTTCTATTTGGCCGGTTATATTGTCTGTCACGGTCGCAGTAGTTGTAGGGTTGTCTTCTGGGGTAATGCCTGCTATAAAAGCTGCTAAATTAAATCCGATTGACAGTTTAAGGTATGAATAAAAAATATTCTTTTTTTAAATATTGTTTTGTGATAAAATTCGCGTGTCGGGAAGAGTTTTTCCGATGGGACTAGAAACCCAGTTGAAGTTCGTCTTTGGATAGACGTTAAAAATCTCCAGCCAATTGGTTGGAGGGACGCGAATAATGCATACGCAAAATAAGCGCGCAATTTAACTTCAAATTGTTTCTAGCCTCCAACCGCCCTGATTTTTCGGCGGTTATTTGTTTTAACGCAAAAGGGGGATGTATGAGACGTTTATTAACCAGATTTTTTGCATATACGGTTGTGTGTATTGGGTTATATGTTGGTTATACCCACGATGCAATGGCATTGTTAATACTAGGTGACGCTAGAATGGCATACTATTGTGACGAATTTTCATACAATGTTGACGATGCTTTTACGATAGGCTGGCAACTCGCGTCTGAACCGTATGAATTAGAAGGTGATAATGTGTTAGCTGATTGTGACCTAACTGACGAGGTGTTTTCTGGCTGGTTGGTAATGTATGAAAACGATGTTGGTGTTTTTGAACCATATGGTGTATATCAACCAGGAGATGTTATAGAGATTCCAAGTATAGATGTTCGAATTATTGCACAATATGAAATGGTGAATACTGTTTCTCTTACTTGGTATAATGGCGATACGCAATTAACGGTTCCAAGCAACGCACAATCTTGTGAATATGGTGGAACCATGACTTTACCACCAGAACCAACACCGCCCGCACCAGGGTTAATATTTGATGGATGGACGATAAAAGTAATGGCACAACCAGATTGTTCTTTATTAACTGGTTTAGAATGTCGTTCAACCCCCGGTTGTTTCAAGCTCACGGGTCCCATGTGTTATAATTTAGTTGAAAGTTGTGCAAGTGTCACGGACCAAGAAACCTGTAACAAAAGTGGTCAAAAAGGTAGGATGAATTGTGCGTGTCGGTGGAGTAATGGTTCGTGCGTGACCTTTGATTGTGAACCAGGCGGTATGTAAGTTTTGGGTATGTTCTTCTCTCTACCCAAAAAACCCGCTGAAAAATCAGCGGGTGTTTTTTACATTTTTTTATCTTTCGCATTACACCATTTTTGAACCGGGCAATTTGCACAGTTTGGGCGAAGCGCTTTACAGGTATAACGCCCATGTAAAACCATTACATGATTTACAATAGGATGATATTTTTTGGGTATGAACTTTAATAATTTTTCTTCCACCTTTTCTGGCGTATTATCAGCTTCGTTCGTCCAACCAAATCTGTGAGAAAGTCTAAAAACATGCGTATCAACTCCTATGTTCGGCGCATTCCACAAAACGTTCATAATAACATTCGCAGTTTTTTGTCCAACACCAGCCAATTTCATTAATTCACATCGATTATGATATTTTTGCGGGAATTTATAATCTAGGTTATTGCTGGTTTTATCTTTTAATTGTGCGGCTAGTTTTATGATATTATTCGCTTTGTTATTAAAGAAAGAAATAACCCGTATATGCTTTTTAAGTTCATCTAAACCTAATTCCAACATTTTATCAGGTGTCGGCGCAATTTTAAAAAGGGCAGGTGTCACTTCATTTACTTTCTTATCAGTTGCCTGAGCAGATAAAATCACCGCCACAGCAAAAGTAAATTCATTTACAGAATATAACTCTGACCGGATATTCATATTCAATGTCGGACAAACATTTTCAAAATAAATATCCGGTCTTATCATTATTGTTTCACCAAAGATTCTGCGTAATCTTTACACAATTTTGAACAAATATCACAATCATCGCCAGACAAGGTATTATTGTATTCATATCGTTCTTCTTCATCACCCAAAACAATATTACATTTACATTTGATTTCTGAATTAATATAAACGCAATTTGAATATGTTGTATATGACGAAACGTTTGTATGCTCCGCATCTGACACAAAATTAATACTTATGAATTTGTTATAAATCAATAACAAAGCCAATATGACAGCTAATATAATCCATATTATTTTTTTATTCATATGTGCCCCTTTTTTACGCTTTTTCAATATCAATTGCAAAATTGTAATCTTCAATTGTTGTTGTGAATTTATCAGCCATTCCGAAATTCATTTCAACAATCAAAGCATCATGCATAATGCGTTTTTTGTGTGCTTCAATTGCCCTGAACAGTCCGGAATCTGCCGTAAAGACAACTTTAATTCTGTCAGACACATCTAAACCTGCGGCTTTGCGGGAATCTTGGATGAAACGCAGGGCATCATTTGCCAAACCTTCGGCTATTAATTCACCGTTGATTTCTGTATCTAATACCACAACCGCTGTGTTATCTGGCAAAGCACTTCCAGTCACACCTTCTTTGACAGTTAAACGATTTTCAAATTCGTCAGCATTTAATGCGTATTCACCAACAATTAATTTATCGCCATCCAAAGTATAATCGCCGCGTTTAACCGCAGGTATTATATCTTTTAATGCGCCACCAAGGCGGCTACCAATTTTTGGTGTGATTAAATACACAAAAGAATCAGCTACAGAATTTATATTTTCGATAAATTTAACTTCTTTGACGTTTAATTCATCTTTGATAATATCAGCATATTCTTCCATGTTCACACCTGCGATAGTGACATCATTAAGTGGCAAGCGATTACGCAATTTATATTGTTCACGCAATTGTTTTCCAGTTGATACAATCATTTGAACACGGCGCATATCTTGCAATATCTTTTCATCTGTATTCGTTGGTATTGGCCAATCTTCAAGATGAACAGATTCAAGACCTGTCAAATTTTTGAATATGTATTCAGATATAAATGGTGCAAAAGGTGCAAGGCATTTACAGAACATTACTAATACATAATGTAATGTTTCAAAAGCACTTTCGTCTTCGTCCCAGAATCTATCACGATTACGGCGGATATACCAATTATTTAATATATCCAAGAAACGAACAAATTCTTTAACTGCGATATCTGGTTTATAATCACTTAAAGATTTAGTCGTTGTTTTTATCAATTCGTTCAATTCAGCCAAGATATATTTATCCAACAAATTTTCGCCGTCTGGTTCTTTGTCTACGGTGATATTTCCCGCATTTGCGTAAAGCGTAAAGAAATGATACGCATTCCAAAGTGGTGTCAAAATTGTTTTAATTGTATCGTTAAAGACTTTGCCTTCTTTATCAACACCAACGGGTTCAGCTTTAAGAAAATTACTGCCTTGGATAAACAAACGAATTGCATCTGCACCGTATGTTTCAAGTTGTTCGCTTGGGTCAACATAATTTTTCAAAGATTTTGAAAATTTACGTTTATTTTCATCACAAATTATGCCATTACAAGATACAACACGGAAGGCAGGTTTATCAAATAAAGCGACAGCCATAACCATCAAACCATAGAACCAACCACGCGTTTGTTCATTTGCTTCGATAATATAACTAGCAGGAAAAGTCTTTTTAAATTTATCCTGATTTTCAAATGGATAATGCAAGTGTGCAAATGGCATAGAACCACTTTCAAACCAACAATCCAAAACATCTGTTATACGATGCCAACCGTCTTTGGTAAGTTTATCCAAAGTTGGACGATGCAAGTCATCTATTTTAACACCAAAGAAATCTTCCATTTCTTTGATTGAACCAAAAACTTTATATTGTCCATCTTTTTCCCATATTGGTAATGGAACACCCCAATAACGATTTCTTGTTATACCCCATTCACGTGCATTTTCAATCCACGCCATAAAACGATTACCAGCAGATGTCCACGTTGTTTGAGTTTTCGTTATTTCAATCAAGCGGTCACGAATTTTTGGAACATCAACATACCATGCATCTGTTGCACGATATATTAATTTTTCTTTACTTCGTGGTCCAAACGGATAACTGTGTTTATGTTGGTCTTTTTTAACCAAAATACCGTGTCCGCGCAACCAATCTATTATTTTTGGATTTGCTTCAAATATGTTTTCACCAGCCCAATCAGTCACGGTCTTATCAAAATTACCATAATCATCAACATTTAATATAACTGGGAATTTTGAATCAACTGCCTTAGCTGCCCAATAATCTTCTTCACCGAATGCTGGTGCAATATGAACGATACCGGTACCATCACTGTCACTTACATAATCAGCAGATATGATTTGATGTAATAATCGGTCACTATTTTCATAATAATTAAATATTGGTTTATAATGTAATCCAACCAATTCACTACCCTTGATAGTCCCGAGATTTTCGGCATTTGCAAATATTTTATCGTATGCTTTAACGCGAGATTCTGCCAAAACATAAACATGACCATCTTCGTGACGCAATCTCACATATTCCATATTTGGATTTACCGCCAGCGCAGAATTCGCAGGCAAAGTCCATGGTGTTGTTGTCCAAGCAATAGCCCTGTCACCGTTTTCAAGTTCAAACCAAACCGTTACGGTATCATCAACAACATCTTGGTATTCGCTGGATGCTTCACTATTTGATAAAACTGTACCCAGTTTCCAATCAAATGGATTAACTTTGAAATCTTTATAAAGCAAACCTTTGTCATATAATTGCTTTAAACCCCAAATCACAGATTCCATATAGTTTTTATCCATGGTTCTATAACCAAAATCATCACCACCATCAACCCAACGACCTATACGTTCTACAAAACGCAACCATTCATTAGAATATGTTGTCACACTTGTGCGGCACATATCGCAAAACACATCAATACCATCTTCTGCAACGATATTTTTAGCGGTTCTTCCTTCTTGTTTTTCAACAGCTGTCTCAGCAGGAAGTCCATGACAATCCCATCCAAGTTCACGAACAACGTGTTTTCCATTCATAGTATGAAAACGTGAAACCATATCTTTAATCGTAGACACTCCCAAATGTCCCCAATGTGGCAATCCGTTAGCAAATGGGGGACCATCATAGAAATTAAATTCTTCACCCATCTTTGTTCTTTCCAAAGATTTATGGAAAGTATCGTCTTCACGCCAGAAATCAAGGACCTGGTGTTCTAATTCTGCAAAATTTACTTTTGGTTCTGTTTTTTTGTATAACATGTGTTTTACCTTTGTTGCATTAAAAAAAGGCGCCCTACGCGCCCTGGACATACGCCAAAGCGCAGTGCCAGTTATTTAATAATAATTATTGCTCTTTTGTTCATGCCTTTATTTATACTATGCTTTTTCTAAAAAATCAAGCATACAATTGATTTTTTAATTTTATTATTGACAAAAAGAATTTTTATATCAAAATAAACTTTGTTATAGAAAAAACCAAAATAAAATAAGAAGGATTATAATGTTCAGCACACGAGATAAAATCAAAGAATATGTTGAATTCTTCGCACAAAAACCTGATGCTAAATGTCTTATTTTTAAAAATATGAATTATAAACCTGTGGGTGTTAGCATTGTTATGAGATATCATTATGATATTAATGGCGTAGAAGTCACGTATGATAAATGGTATGTAGAATGTTTCAAAGACGCTGTTGCTTATGGTCTTCCTGGTACAGAACATCATAATAAACTGGTCAAAGGTAGTGGTGTCAATGTGTGTTCTAAAAAATCTGCCCCATATGTTTTTTATGGCAAAGAAGCAGAAGAAATTATCGACGCATGTGAAGTGAACCGTGATATAGAATCTCTTATCATATTAAGTCATAATACTGTTGTTAAATAATTTTTTATTAAAAAACACCGGTAAATGCCGGTGTTTTTTTACACAAAATTTTAAAAATTATGCGCGCAATTTTGCATTGCATTTACTTTCGATTGCTTTTATTACTTTATTTTGAATTTCTAATAACTCTTTATCATCCATATTATGATCTGGATAAATTGTTATTGTAAAAGCAATTGATTTTTTGCCATCACCCATATCAAACGAATCAAAAATGATTGCTTTTGATATGTTTGAATCCGCAGATACAGCCGTTGACACTATTTTTTCTGCTGCAAAATTAGAATCAACAACAAACGCAAAGTCACGCGTAATCGGCATAAATTCTGTCATTGGGATTTTTGCGTATTTAGGATTCTTTGGTAAATTTTCAATATTATCAACAATTGCGACAAATACTTTTGTTTTTATATGTAATTGCTTTGCAATATTTGGATGCAATTGACCAAATTCACCCAAAATACGTTTACCCTGAACAATTCTACCGTACTGATATGGATGAGCCCATTTTGGCGCATTGTTTGTATCAATTGTGTATTTTTGAGAACCTAATAAAGACACAATATCAGATTTAACATCAAACACATCAACATTGCGATTGCGTTTTTGCCAATGACGTGGAGATGTTTCACCAGTACGCAGTATACATATACTATCGTGTTGTTCACCAGGGTTTGCGCCATCAAAAACAGGTCCCAATTCAAACATATTCAAATCAGTAAAACCATGTTTTTCATTGTTAGACACCGCAATTAACATATTCCCCAACAGATTATTTCTTGCAGTATCTAAATCAACAATTATCGGATTTGCAACTTTGATAATTGGTTTGTCTGATATTAAACTTTCAACTTTGGAATTACCAAAACCAAAAGATATATGTTCATTTAGACCAAGACCAGCCAATTTTTCTTTTAATGGAATATCAAGACTATTATGTTCTGCTGGTACTACTTTTTCTGGAACATAATTTAAACCAACTTTGTCATAACCATAAATACGAACTATGTCAGCCACCACAGTTTCAGGAATCACTACATCAACACGTGACGGCATTGGTGTCACCAACCAATCATCTGTTTTTGTATTTTTAATATCATAATGCAAATCAATTAAAATTTTACGTTGTGTTTCTTCGTCTAATTTAATACCTGTTTTTTGTTCGAACAGTTTTGGGTTATATCGCACGGATTCCGGCGTATAGGACGTACGACCAGCAACGCTTACATTAACAATTTTTCCACCACAGGCATCCATTATTATTTTTGCACACAAAGATAATGCACGTAATGTTCCATCTGGATTTATACCACGTTCATATCTATATGAAGAATCTGTTGATAAACCAATTTTTTTAGACGATTTACGTACAAAAACTGGATCAAAATAAGCCGATTCTAGAATAATATTTTTTGTTTCATCTGTTGTGGAAGCCCTGTCTCCGCCAACAACACCCGCCAAAGCAAGTATCCCAGCTTCATCAGTAATTACCAAATCTTTTTCATTTAATTCGTGTTCGTTTCCAAATAAATCTGTAAACTTTTCACCCGATTTAGCCATACGAACTGTGATATCACCAACTATTTTATCTGCATCAAAACAATGCATAGGTTGTGCCATATCATAACAAATATAATTTGTTGCATCTACTGCGGCATTTTTCGGATTTATACCCGCACTACGTAAACGATTTTGTATTGTTTTATCTGATGGTGCGTTTTTAATACCATGAATTTCACAAAACCTGTATGTAGGACATGCATCAGGCGCAAGCAAATTCACCTTTCTTTCGCCTTTGACATCTTTTAATAAATCGATTTTATGTTCAATGTATTTTCCAGCCTTTGCCGCACTTAAATCCAGCGCAATTCCACGCAAAGATAAATAATCTGGACGGTTTGGCGTTATTGATGTATCAAAAATCGCAGAAGCGGTATCACGCAATGCAGAAATTGGTTCGCCAATTTTTTCGTGCTTTTCATCTAATTCAATAATACCAGAATCATCTTCGCCAATGCCCATTTCAGCAGCGCTGCACATCATACCATCTGATAAAACACCACGTAATTTACCAGACTGAATCACCATATCGCCAATTTTACAGCCAGGCACAGCCAATGCAGAAACCAAACCAACACGTGCATTTGGTGCACCACAAACAACCTGACGTAATTTACCCGAACCATCATCAACTTTTAATACATGCAAATGATCGCTATTTTCATGTGGGACACATTCAACGATTTTTGCAGCGATTGGTAATACTGGTATTTCTAAATCTTCAACCTCTAAACCAATAGATGTTAATTTATCAGCGATTTGTTCAGGGGTTAAATCTGTATTTAAATATTGTTTTAACCATTCATAAGACCATTTCATTTTTTACCCCTTTTATTAAAAACCACTATTTTTTAACCATCTGATGTCGCCATCAGTAAATGCACGTATATCGTCTAGACCATATTTTACCATTACTAATCTAGCCCAACCAAACCCAAAGGCGAAACCTTGGTATTCATCTGGATTTACGCCGCAATTTCTTAGAACATTTGGATGAACCATACCACCACACAATAATTCCATCCATTTATCACCCCATTTCATATCGATTTCTATGGATGGTTCTGTAAATGGAAAGTAAGAAGGACGGATACGTAAATCAACTTCTTTACCAAAAAACTTTGATGCAAAAGTTCGCATAGTTCCCAACAAATCAGATAAATTTATATTTTTTTCAATTTTATCAACATATAAACCTTCAAGTTGATCAAACATCGCAGAATGTGTTGCATCTAGTTCCCTGCGATAGCATTGACCCAAAGCAAACATCTTGATTGGTGCGCCCATTTTCTCCATAGCACGAATTTGTACAGCGCTCGTTTGTGTACGCATAACATTACCGTTTTCCAAAAAGAATGTATCTTGCATATCACGTGCAGGATGATATATCGGCATATTCAACGCAGTAAAATTATGCCAATCATCTTCAATTTCCGGCCCTGTCATCAATGTATATCCCATAGATTCAAAAATAGCTATAGCTTCCTTGAATGATTGTGTCAAAGGATGTATTGTTCCACGATTTTTAGGTTCTGTATCTAATGTGACATCTGCGTATTCTGTTGCGAGTTTAGCGTTTAATGCAGCCAATTCTAATTCATTTTGTTTTTCTTTGAATAACTGACGAAGTTCTGTGTTTTCAGTATTAACAGCTGCGCGTTCTTCATTAGACAGATTTGCCATATTTTTTAATTTAGCCGTCATAGTGCCATTTTTACCAAATGTATCAGAATACAAAGTTTGTAATTCTTCCAAAGATGACACTTTTTTAATTTTATCTTTCATTTTTTCCCCATTTGTATGCTTTTCAAAAAAATTAAGACCGTACTTTACGGTCTTAATTGTGACAAAATAAACCAATGCCGTAAAGTGTTATTTAACAGATTCGGCAATAAATCGTTTTGCTGTTGCAATCAAACTATCAAAGTTTTTATCTGCATCGTATGCCATTTGGGCCAAAACTTTGCGGTCCAAATTGATACCAGCTTTCTTTAAACCATTCATGAATTGACTGTATGTCAAACCATTAGCACGGACAGCTGCATTAATACGAACAATCCAAAGTGAACGAAAATCACGTTTCTTTTGGCGACGATCGCGATATGCATATTGACCTGCTTTTTCAGTTTTTTCACGTGCAGCACGATATGTTGAATGATGACGACCCAAATAACCTTTGGCCCTATCAAGTATCTTATTATGTTTTTGTTTAACGGTTGTTCCGCGTTTTACTCTTGCCATGATATGCCCCCTTATTTCAATCCATATGGAGCCAAGATTTTAGCCTGACCCATCATGTTATCGTTCAAATACTGTGGCTTTGCCCCGGCTTTATTAGCACGTTTGGATTTATGCAACAGACATTTGTGGTGAGAGTTTCTGGCAACACGGATTTTTCCGCTTGCAGTCATAGACGCACGCTTTTTCAGGTACGATTTTGTTTTCATTTTTGGCATTTTTAATCCTTTTATTTGTACCCTCGTGGCAATGCCTTGCCATGTCGGTTGCACTTATTGTGACATATAAAAAAGAAAAATCAAGTTTTTATTGAATATTGATTTTTTTGCGTTTAAAGTAATTTGCATGACCAAGGACAAATTATCTTATAAAATTACTCGTATCATTAAATCAGCTTTGGCGGCAGCGGCTTTGCCTATATTTATCATATATATTATGGTCGCTAAACCTGATTATGCCATTATGAACGGGATGGCTCATGTAATTTTACCGGTTGCTCATGGGGTTGGTTCTGTTATAACTTGGCCGGTTCGTGCGATTGGGCAGGGTGCGCATTGGGTTAAAGAAATGTCTAATTTACATAGTGAAAACAAAGAATTGCGTGAAAAATTAGATATTGCTTTGGCTAATAAAAATGATTGTGATGTTGCTATTTTGGAAAATAAAAAGTTAGAAAACGAAATTAATATAAGAAAAGCATCTCCGTACAAAACAGTTATTGCAGACATTCAATTTGATGATTCTGTGTTTCACCATCATACTTTTTTGATTAACCGTGGCAAAAAATCTGGTTTAAACAAAGGCATGGTTGTTGTTTCTTTTGATAATCGGCTTGTTGGGACTATAACAGATTGTGGTTCTGAATTTTGTCGCGTTCGCGCATTAACGGATACTAATTCAAAAATTGCTGTACGTATAACAGGCTCTGACATTTCTGGTTTTTTACAAGGAAATGGTAAATCGGGTGCTTATATCGGTTTCTTTAATGATGCACAATTTATTGGTAGAAAAGGGTTAAAGGTTATTACCAGTAATATTAGCGGTGTTTTACCATCTGGTATATATATCGGCGAAATGAAAGACGAAAAAAGTATAGATGTGATTAAACCAAATCATTTATCTAGGGTTATGGTATTAATATTTGACAATCAGGATTCTTATAAATAATGCACAAAACTGTTTTAATTTTTAAACAATGGTTGCCATTTCTAATGACTTTGTTTTTATGGCGACTATCTGTGTATTTTTGGAATCCCGCAGGAATATTAGCATTAATTCCTATATTTTATTATACTTTTGTCAGACACATTCATAGATTTACTTTGTTTGGTTTGTGTTTTTGTTTTTTAATAGATTATCGTTGCGATTTACCATTACTGTGGACATGTATTTATTGTTTATTTTATGCTGTTGACGGTTTTCAAAATTATTTAGATATGCAACACACCAATAATAATGCGGTATATATATTTATGTTATTTATAGGTATTGGTATATTACTGTTAATATTTTCTGGATTAACATGGCTAAATTTTATAAATAATATATGGTTGTTTGTATGGTTAAGTGTTTTATATACACCAATAACAGCAATAGATGATTGGGTGAAACGATGATAGATACAGAAGTGACACGTACTTTTGACAGACGTAGCGCGCTGTTTTTAACAGGTGGTGCTGTATTGACTTCTGCTTTGATTTTACGAATGTTGCAAATGCAGGTTTTTGAATATAAAACTTATTTACGTAAAAGCGAAAGTAATTCTTTTCGTATTCAAAACATTATGCCCAAACGCGGTAATATTTTATCTGAATCCGGGACAGTCATTTCACGCGATGCACCTATATACAGAATATACATTATCCCAGAAGAAACAGAAGATATAAAAGAAGCTGTGAATATTGTCGAAAAAGATTTAAATTTACGTAAAAAAACTGTTGAAAGAATATGGAAAAATATTAAAAAACAAGCCCCTTTTCAACCAGTATTGGTGACAGAAAATTCAAATTGGGATATTCTTGCAAAATTATCAGCTAAAAATATACCTGGTATTTACATAGGAAATGGTTTTTCTCGTGTATACGAAATGGGACCAGCCGGGGCGCAAGTTTTTGGTTATGTAGGCGCACCTCAAAAACCTGTTCCTAATACGCCATTTTTTACTACTGGGATAAACGGATTAGAAAAAAGATTTAATGATGATATGGCTGGAACACCCGGACAAACAGTACTTATTACTAATGCTGTTGGGCGCATCACAGGTGAAGATAAATCACAATTTATACAACCTGTTATTGGCAAAGATATAAAAACTACTATTCGTGAAAACGTTCAAAAAGTTTTGTATGATTCCTTGGTTATGCATCGGGCTGGTTGTGGTGTCGCTTTGGATATAGAAAATGGTAATATATTGGCAATGGCTTCTACCCCTAGTTTTGATGCAAATAATTTTAGAACTGATGACGGTGAAGAATATATATCTTCGTTGCTTGATGATGTTGCAAAACCTTTTATGAATAAAACTATCGAAGGGTTATATCCACCAGGCTCTACATTTAAAATCATAGTTGCCTTGGCTGCTTTGGAAAGTGGTGCAATAAGCCCAAACGAAAAAGTCTTTTGCCCGGGATACTGGGAATATGGGGATCATAAATATCATTGTTGGGAAAAGAAAGGACACGGGACTGTTGATTTATACGGCGCTTTGAAACATTCTTGCGATACTTATTTTTATCAACTGGCGTTAAAAATCGGTATTGACGCAATAAAAAATATGGCTTTAAAATTAGGGTTAACTCAAAAGTATATGGACGATGTGTTGGCTCATGAAATGCCTGGTATTGTACCGGATAGACGATGGAAAGAAAAAAATGTTGGTTCAAAATGGGTTCATGGCGATACTATTATTTCTGGCATAGGACAAGGTTTTATATTAACTAATTGTTTGCAATTGGCTGTTATGATGGCACGCGTTGCATCTAATAAAGAAGTAAAACCTAGATTAATATATTCGGATAAAAAACCTAATTTTAAAAACCTTGGATTACAAGAAAAAAATATAAGACATGTATTAACAGGTTTGGAACAAGTGACTCAAAAAGGTGGCACCGCATCAGGCAGTGCTATTAATGTAAACGGTCAAAAAATGGGTGGAAAAACCGGAACGTCTCAGGTCAGAAATATATCTAAAAAAGAACGCGAAAGTGGTGTGTTAACAAATGAACAATTACAATGGAATTTACGTAATCATGGTTTGTTTGTTGGTTATGCACCTACGGATAAGCCTAAATACGCCGTATGCGTGATTTTAGAACATGCCGGTGGTTCTTCACCAGCAGCAAGAACAGTATCAAGTGTAATGAAGGAATTATTAAAATAAAATGGTGACAACACGCGTATCTAATGCAAACATGATGAATTTTAGCGAAAAATTATCTCGTTTTTCGTTGGTCTTGTTTGTACCTATGTGTATTATTTTATTTTTTTCAATTGTTGTTTTATTTAGTGCTGGTGGCGGGTCTTGGACACCTTTTGCTATATCACAATTGTTTAAAATAATATTTGGAATGGCGATATTCTTTTTTGTATCGTTTTCTAATATTAAAACTTGGATAAAATCGGCTTATTTTATTTATGCTATCGTTTTAATTTTAATAATTATGGTCACATTTTTCGGTGATGTTGGTATGGGTGCACAGCGATGGTTGTCATTGGGATTTATAAATATTCAACCATCTGAATTTATAAAAATAGCACTGGTTTTAGCTTTGGCTCGTTATTTTGCATGGCAAAATAGCGTTGAATTATCACAATTTAAAAATTATTTGATACCAATATTTATGATGCTGGTACCTTTTATACTAATTTGCGCTCAACCAGATTTAGGAACAGGCATATCTTTGGCGCTTATTACAGTTGGAATGTTTTTTATTGTTGGTGCAAATAAAAAATGGTTTTTAATTGCTGGGATATTAGGTATTTTGTCCGCACCAATCATTTGGTATGGCGGATTGCATGATTATCAAAGAAGTAGACTTATTACATTTGTAAATCCTGAAATGGATGCCAAAGGTGCTGGTTATCAGATTAATCAAGCCAAAATAGCTTTTGGGTCTGGCGGCATAGTGGGTAAAGGCTATTTATCTGGGACCCAAGCACAACAATCTTTTTTACCTGAAAAACAGACTGACTTTATATTCACTATGTTGGGTGAAGAATTTGGATTTATTGGTGCTTTTATGTTGCTGATGATATATACATTCATAGTAATTATGCTGTTTTGGGCGGCAAAAACATGCAGAAATCGTTTTGGTCAATTAATTTGTTTTGGTTTTATGTTGAACTTTTTCATTTATTACTTTATAAATATCTCTATGGTTCTTGGAATATTACCAACGGTTGGTGTTCCTTTGCCATTAATGTCTTTCGGGGGAAGTAGTTTAATATCATTGCTTTTTGGATTTGGTTTATGTCAAAATGCCCATATCCATAAAGACCAACAATTATCATCCAGGGGGTTTTAAAAATGAATTTATTAATCGTAGAATCACCATCAAAAGCAAAAACTATTGAAAAATACCTTGGAAATGGTTGGCGTGTTGTCGCTTCTGTTGGCCATGTTCGTGATTTAGTTCCTGAAAATGGAAGTGTTGATGTAAAACACAACTTTAAACCAAAATGGCAAATTATGCCTGGTAAAGAAAAACAAATAAAACTTATCATCGATGAATTAAAAAAAGCAGATAATGTGTATCTGGCATCCGACCCTGACCGCGAAGGGGAAGCAATCGCATGGCATATTAATGATATTTTAAATGCGCGTGATGTATTGAAAAATAAAAATGTTTATCGCGTTGCTTTTCATGAAATTACAAAAAATGCTATTATGGAAGCTCTTAAAAACCCACGGGAAATTGATAATAACTTGGTTGATGCATATCTAGTACGCCGAATTCTTGATTATTTAATAGGTTTTGGAATTTCACCATTACTTTGGAAAAGAAACCTTGGAAAATCAGCCGGACGCGTTCAAAGTGTCGCTGTAAAATTAGTTGTAGATCGTGAAAAAGAAATAGAAAGTTTTAATCCAAAAGAATATTGGAGTATTACTGCAAATTGTGAAAAAAATAAAAGTAAATTTGATGCGAATCTTATAAAACATAATGGTAAAAAGATTGAAAAAATGACCATAGAAAATAAATCTATGGTTGATGATATATTATCTTCTTTAAAAACACCGGCGATTGGCAAAGTATCAAATATTGAAAAGAAAAAAATCCAAAGACACGCTTATGCGCCATTCACAACATCTACATTACAACAAGAAGCTTCACGTAAATTACATTTTTCATCTAAACGAACAATGGCTACTGCGCAGAAATTGTATGAAGCTGGATTTATTACGTATATGCGAACTGATGCGACTAATTTATCAAATGAAGCTATTTCAGAAATTCGTGAATACATAGCCAAAGAATATGGTGATAAATTTTTACCAAAACAACCTAATATTTATGTGACTAAATCTAAAAATGCTCAAGAAGCACACGAAGCAATTCGTCCTACGCATTTTGAAAATGCAAAAAATGAACTTTCTGGTGATGAATTAAAACTTTATACTTTGATTTGGAAAAGAACCATTGCGTGCCAAATGACAAGTGCTGAATTTGATTCTGTTTCTGTTGATATAGATGTGAAAAATTCTGTATTTCATTGTGTTGGGACAACGCGTACTTTTGATGGATTTATGAAAATTTATGTCGAAGATAATGATGATTCAAACGAAGATAATGATATAAAATTGCCGGCACTTAGTATAAATGATGAAATAGAAATTAAATCTTTTAAAAGTGAACAACATTTTACTCAACCACCAGCAAGATTTACCGAAGCATCTTTGGTTAAAAAATTAGAAGAATTAGGAATAGGGCGCCCTTCGACATATGCAACTATTATGTCAACCATAGTAGATAGAAAATATGTAGAACAAGATAAACAACATCGTTTTCATCCAACAACATCTGGATGGGTTTTGATTTCTTATTTATCTAATTATTTTAAAGATTTAGTTGATGTTAATTTCACCGCTAAAACAGAAGATACTTTGGATGATGTTTCAAATGGGGTCAAAGATAAATTGTCTTCTTTACAATCTTTTTGGACACCTACAAATCAAACAATTGAATCTGTCAAAGGAATTACTACTAGTGATATCATAGATAAAATAAATGAATTTATGCATTATCATTTATTCAAAGATAATAATGATAAATGTCCAAAATGTGGCGGAAAATTGGGTATTAAATTGTCTAAAAATGGTGCTTTTGTTGGTTGTAATAATTATCCGAAATGTAATTATACTATGAAATTAACCAGCAATATGAACCCTGATGATTCACAAAATGATGAAGTAAAAGAAAAAGATTTAGGTGAAAATATATCTTTTAAAATTGGTAAATTTGGTCCTTATGTGACAGACGGAATAAAAAACGCATCCGCTAAGAAATATAGTATTGATACAATTACTTTGGATATAGCAAAAGAATTATTAAGTGGGGATAAAAAGAAAATAGAACCTGTTATATTGGGTAAAAATCCGGAAACAGATAAAGCTATTTATTATTATGCTGATGGCAGATACGGTCCTTATATATCATCTAATCGCGTTAATGTTTCTGTCAAAGAAAAACCTGATTTAGAAATAGCTATTGATTTAATAAATAATAAAAAATCTGCACCAAAAAAATTTGTAAAAAGGAAAAAGTAATTGGTCAAATATGATAATTCTTTTACAGACGAATTAAGACAAAGATTATCTTTGGTAGACGTTATTTCCCGCCGTGTACCGCTTAAAAAGAAAGGTCAAAATTATTGGGGTTGTTGTCCTTTTCATAATGAAAAAACACCTTCTTTTTCTGTTAACGAAGACAAAGGTTTTTATCATTGTTTTGGTTGTGGTGAACATGGCGATATTATTTCTTTTACAATGAAATCTGAAAACATAAATTTTGTTGAAGCTATTAAAGAATTGGCTGATATGGCTGGAATAAAAATGCCTGAAATTAAACAAAAAACTCAACAACAAATAGAAGATGAAGAAAATTATATAAAAATTACTGACAAAGCATGTAAAATTTATCAAGATTTATTATATCAAGACGCTGGTAAACATGCACTAGAATATATAAAAAACCGCGGATTTAATGATGAAATGATAAAAAAATATCGTATTGGTTATGCACCTAAGAGTAATATGATTTCATCTTATTTTAATAATACAAAAATAGAAAAATTAACTGCCACAGGTTTGGTACGTGTCGGAGATTATGGACCTTATGATTTTTTTCGGGACAAATTAATGTTTCCTATATTTAACGCTCATAATCAAATTGTTGCTTTTTCTGGTCGTTCTTTGGATGGGTCTGAACCTAAATATATAAATACATCTGACACAGAATTATTCCATAAAAGACAAACTATATTTGGGTTTAATTTTGCACGAGATGCCATACATCGCGCAAATCGTAGTATTGTTGTCGAAGGGCAAATAGATGCTATTCAAATGCAAAATCATGGTTTCCCAGAAACTGTTGCACCACTTGGTACAGCTTTGACTGAAGATCATATTGCGATTTTATGTAAATCTAATCGAAATATTGTATTTTGTTTTGATGGTGATAGTGCTGGACAAAAAGCTGCTGTACGGGCGTGTACGATGGTTTTACCTTTTTTACGTGAAACAAGTGATGTAAAATTTGCTTTTGTGACTGGTGGTAAAGACCCAGATGAAGTATTAAAGACATCTGGTGAATCTGCTATGCGTAAAATTATAGATAATGCTATACCTTTGATTGATTTTTTATGGGATAGTGTTAATAAAAGTTATATGGTAAATACCCCTGGTGGTCGTACACAGGCTGAAAAATATTTAAAAGATTGTATTTCTAAAATTCAAGATAAAATATTTCAAAATGAAATAAATCAAGAATATAACAATCGTAAATTTAACCAATGGCATAAATGGAAACAACAAAAATATACACCGGATATTGATATACCAGATGTTGATATAATGACTGTAAATCTAATAAAATCTATTGTTCATACATATCCAGAATTAGCCGAAAAACACATGGATTTTTTAATGTCTTTGAATATATCTTTTGATGAAGATACAAATAAAACTGAACTTAGTGTTGAAAATTCAGAAAAATTTATAATTTCTTTTAAATTACAAAGATATATAAAAAAGTTAGAAAATGATAAAAAACAATTACTAGAAAATGCTCTTAACGGCGAAAATTATGATAAAGAATTATTAAACGATATAGATAAAAAATTAACAGAATCTAATTCTAAATTAGAATTATTATTAGATATGAAATAGTTGTATACATTGTAAACAGCCATACAGAGATTATTCTGTACATTTTTTTAATGTTTCACCTGTATCGTGTAAATCAACATATTTATTACGTATTTCTTCATCTGCTTTGATATGTTGTTTTAATAAAATTATATCTGGATGTTTTTCCAGTTCTTCGTGTAATTTATCAATTGCTGATTCTATATCTTTAGAATCATGAACAAATATCGGGACTATTGAATCAGCTGCTGATTTTATAGATTTATTTAATAAATCTTGATTATCATCTATAACAGATAAATAAGCCTTGATGTGTTCATCTTCATGTTGAAGTATTGCATCATAAGAACATGTATTCTGCTTATGCGATATATCTATTTGAACTAAAAAATCAGAATAACCGATAACAACATCAACATTTTTTAACGCTACACAAAATCCATCTTCTATTGATGTTATATCACCAGTTATTTCAAATTTATCTACCAGTGTAGCTATTACATTACCGTGCAAAACATTCATTTTTTTTAATGGTTGAACTACATTTTTTTCCCAGTTCGGCGTTGTTATAGTAATTTTTGGGTTTAATTTATAATCCAAACAATCATCTGATGCTTTTGCAGCATATATACATAAAAACATTGATAAAAATAAATAAATTATTTTTTTCATATCTAATCTATTCTTATTTTATCACTATATTTTTTCATTTCATTATAAAAATCTTCACATTTCCACATTTCAAAACTATCACCACGAGTATCTATTTCTTCATTAGCGTTATTCATTTCTGATTTTATTTTTTTCTTTATATCTTTGACATCTTTATAGTTTTCTATTTCGTTTTGTATATTTATTTGTATATCACCAGAATCTTCTATTTTCGATATAAATACTGGCTTTATAGAATCAACAGCATTTATTACTGCCTGTTTTATTCTATCTATATTAGAATTTATAACAGTTTTATTTACATTCATATGGTCTTGTTCATGTTTTAAAACTATATTATAAGCACAAGTATCAGGTTTTAACCTTTTATCAATATTTATTAAAAATTCTGGGACATTTATATCTATATCTACGCTTCGCAAAGAAACACAATATCCGTCTTTTACAGGTATTTGAATCATAAATATTTTCAAAGAATATGATAATTGATAAAGAATTTCACCCATTTTACCAATCATATTTTCTTTTGACGATTGTATAACAGGTTCATATTTAGTTATATTATTTACATTTATATCTACATCATATTTATATTTTGAACAATCTGTTGCAAAAGCATAAACAGGAATAAATACATAACAACAAATTAAAAAAAATTTAAATATTTTGGACAATATAAATTACCCTTGCTTTTTTAAATATTCTTCAACAAATTTATTTCCATAAGTTTTATATAAATCTTCAGCTAATAACACAGAAGAACGTCCAGATTCAAATAATTTTAACATATTACCAAGTCCACCAAGTTCTGTATTTAAAATAACAGATTCATTATTAACGGGTCTTGATAATAAAACCGCACGTTTAAGATTCGGATAAGCCTGTCCCTTGATAAATGCCATTTCTAATGGATTTAAATTCCATTTTTCATAATCAGTCACATCTGCAGCAGGATTTCTAAAGAATAATACTGTTTGTGCCTGACCACGAACAACATCACCTATACCCAGTTTATCAAGAACATTTGCACGTTGGAAAGCAACCATATAAGCCTGACGGTTTTTACGACCTTCTTGAAGCCCTGCTATAAAATTATCGCGGAACATTTTATTTTCAAGCATAGGCGCCGTTTCATCAATCATAATTAATGAAGGATTTCCACCAGATACTGTCACTGTGTTTATTCTATGTAATATATAAGATATAACTGCCGGTGCTAAAATTTCATCTTGTAAAATTTCAGTAAAATCAAAAGTTGTAAGACGCGAATTTAAATCAAGTGTATCTGCATCTTCATTAAATATATCCCCATATTGAAGTGGGTCTATCCATTTTTTTAATTCATCACGCATTTTTCCACCAGATGAAAAACAACTTTCATAAAGATTTTTTAATAATCTATCTTTATCAGATAAATAATCAAAATTCACAGATACAGCACGTGCGATTTCATCACTAGATAAGACATCATTTAATCCTGTTATCATTGACATCCATCTGCGTAAAAACGCACGATTTGAAGCATTATCCGGCATTTTTAATGGATTTAAATGTGTTAAAAATGTATTTTTATTTGCTTCTTTTTCTTTGCCATTCATCGTGATATATTTACCGTCAATAGCCAATGTAAATATTTCAGCACCCCTGTTTCTATCAAAGAAAAAGGCTTTTAATTTTTTATGTCTTAGAGATTGAGAAATTAAAAATGAAAATAATGTTGTTTTTCCGCCGCCTGTTGGTCCAATAGTCAAAGTATGACCCACAGCAGCCGGTTTATCAGAAACATGAAATTGAAATTGATATGGTGTTCCTTGGGCAGTTGGGAATACAACCAAAGGACCCGGACCCCAATCACAATTTTCTACACCACGTGGCATTGTTGATAAAGGTATACTTATAGCTGCTGTTTTTGATAACATTTTAAAACTGCGTGGAAATACATCAAATCCCGGTAATTGTGCAAAAAATGATACTTTTGAAGCAAATCTTTCAACTACTGGTGATATACCAAATGATGCAGATATTTTTTTAAATTCTGCAATACTTTGGTTTAATTCATCAATATTTTTACCAAATAAAATAAACAAAGGATAATAATCAACTAAGGTTTGAGCACCAGTTTTATTTTCATCCATAGAAGATTGTGCTTCAACAATTTGTTCCATTGTTGATTCTTCTGTTTCGTCTGTAATAGTTGATTTATGTTGACGCATTAATGTATCTATGTCGCTTGACCTTAAAACCCTGAACGCATTCATACATATCATTTCACATTGAATTGTGGATATAGTATTAAAAAATTCTTCATCTAAGTAATCTGGCGAAAATTTAAAAGACAAAGCCGATGCATAATATGTTTTATCACCGCTACTATATTCAATGATTCCATTTTTATTAAATTCTACACTATCCACAGTCACATTTTGTGATATATTATTATCACATGTTTTTATCACAGGTTTAGATACAGGTGATAAAATACGTCCAAAAAATGTCGCCATATTATCAATTTTATTATTTTCTAATAAAATAGGCTTATACGCAGATAATATAGATTCAACATAATTACAACATTGATTTAATTTTTCATGATTATTTTGACCGTGAACAGATATAACTACATAATATGTATTGTTATATATCTTTAAACCTTGATTATTCCATTTATCATATATTTTTTGCAAAGTTGCTTGGTCAAATTCATAATTAGTCTTTTCGTCAGCAAAATCACGAATTGTAAAAAACCTTAGATATACATCAGGATCTTGAATTTGATTAAATAAACTGGCCCTTAAATCAAGAAATTTTTCTGTATTTTTTTCATCTAACATACTGGTTTGAATACCAGTTATTTTATAAACCCTGACTAATGAGCCATCATTTACAGACAATGTATTATCATTATATACTGTATTAAAAGGTAAATAATCAGAATATTTCATATAACCAAATCTTGGAAAAATCTTTCTTGTTAATGTTGGTATATACATTAACAAAACCAAAAAAGCTAAAACAACTGACATAGTTATTATGACAAGTGTTAAAGTCATTTCGTTATTATTTCCAGCAAAATAATCAAATATTTTTTCCATTTTTATACTATTAACCTTCTTGGTATTTTTTTACTAAATATTTTCATAGTAGATAATATCATTTGTGCTATCTGTGAGTCTTTTCTTGAAAAAAAACCTAAAATTGAATGTGTTATGAATAAAACACCCAAAAAAGCCAATGGCAACCACATAGGAATATCACTTATGATTAAATACACAGCCATAGAAAACACAAATATTAAAAACCAAAATAGAAAATTTAAAATAGCAAGATTATAAGGCACATAAAATATGCGCGGCGGATTTGCTAAGGCTTTTAAGACTGTTTGTTTCAAATTTTCTCTCCAGATATGTTTATTATAACAATTTCAACTTTTTTCAACAAGTATAAAAGTAAAAATATTAAAAATTGTTTAAAATATAAAAAAAGACCGTTTTTTAAACATGTTTATATAAAAAACAAAAATTCAACATTTTAATAAAAAATGGCTAAAAATAAGGATTTTTTTGTTGAAAAACTGTTAATTTTATGTTTAAAAACGTTTTTAATAGAATAAACAGGTATAATAAAAATAACAAAAAAATATAATAAATATTTGATTTTTTATAAATATGGTTTATAATCGTTCGGTAAAAAGGATTTTGACATGAAATTTTTAAGTTCTTTAAAGGCTTGGAAAAAACGCGGTAATATTAAACAAATTCGCCGTGGTAAACAAGTTTTATTGATTGACCCTTCTAATCCTAAATTAAAGGCAAAACAGGGTTTCAAGAAAAAATAAAAAAAATCCGCATTTTTGCGGTTTTTTTTATATTAGTTATTCTTCTTCTAAGAACGCATTTTCCAGAATTTTTTGAATTTCGATATCAGACAAACCAGACGTTTTAAGATACTGTATTTGATTATTTGATGGTTTGTATAATGATGCAGAATGAGATGCACTGTTAGGTATTGATTTTATATATTGTGATGGTTTTAGTGTTATTTTAGCATTTTCATCCGCTAGAACAGAAAATGATATATCAGAATCACAATTTTTAGCATTTTTTTCTATTTCTGCATAACCTTCTAGAATAGTTTCTGAATTATTGTAAGCTGCTATACGATTTTTTAAGAAAATACCGGTATTTGCCGATAAATGTTGACCAATTTGCCGGATTTTTAAATTATCGTAATTTTTATCAATAATTATGCCATTAAAAAAACTTTTTTTCCCGGTGTTTTTGATAAAAATATTCAAAAAGGCCGGCTTTTTATTAAAAGTTTTCATCGTCATAAATACCCGGCTTTTTTCAACATTTATATCGATATTTATGTCGATATTACCGGCTATTTCACCAATGTATATAATATGTACCGGTAATTTTGATATTTTTTGAACAGAAATAAGATTTTTTTCTTTTATATATTTAACACTTTTATATTCAGATAAATCTTCACAAAAGATACCATCGCGAAAAACTAAAGTTTCCGCTGGAAATGTTTTTATATTGAATTCTTGCCAAAGGTATGACATATTTATCCTTAGTGATTTAAGTATATAATAGTAAAAAAAATAAAAAAAACAACTAATTGGTGAAAAGATATGGGATTTAATTGTGGAATAGTGGGGCTTCCTAATGTAGGAAAATCTACCTTGTTTAATGCGTTAACTCAAAGTGCGGCTGCAGATGCGCAAAATTATCCGTTTTGTACTATTGAACCAAATACTGGGCGTGTAGTTGTACCAGATGCTACTTTGCATAATTTAGCACGCGTTGCCGGGGCTGAACGTATTATTCCTACGCAATTAGAAATTGTTGATATAGCTGGTCTTGTCAAAGGTGCATCCGCTGGCGAAGGGCTTGGTAATAAATTTTTATCTAATATATTAGAAACAGATGCAATTATTCATGTTGTTCGTTGTTTTGAAAATGATGATATTGTTCATGTTAATGGTAAGATTGACCCATTAAGTGATATTGAAACAATTGAAACTGAATTAATGTTAGCTGATATGGAAAGTTTAGATAATCAGATAAAAAAATTAGAAAAAAAAGTTCATGGTCAAGATAAAAATGCTGCGAAATTATTAGCAGACGCAAATACTATAAAAAGTGGGCTTGAAAAATCAATACCTGCGCGTGATATAGATATAGATGCAAAACCTTTTAATTTATTAACTAGTAAGCCTGTAATATACGTTTGTAATGTTGAAGAATCTGCGGCTGCCAAAGGAAATAAATTTTCAGATATGGTGCGTGAAAAATTTTCTGGTAAAGCACCTGTGTTGATAATTTCTTCTAAAATAGAAATGGAAATTGCACAAATTGTTGATGTAGACGAAAGAAAAATGTTTTTAAATGAACTGGGGTTAAACGAATCTGGTTTGGATCAGGTTATACACACAGGTTATGATACATTGGGTTTACAAACATTTTATACTGTGGGACCAAAAGAAGCACATGCTTGGACAATAACCAAAGGTATGACTGCACCACAGGCGGCTGGGAAAATTCATACTGATTTTGAACGCGGATTTATACGTGCTGAAATAATTTCTCCGAATGATTATATTGAATATGGTGGTGAAGTTGCTGTGAAAGAAGCTGGAAAAATGCGCCTGGTTGGTAAAGAATATATTATGCAAGATGGTGACATTTGTCATTTCTTATTTAATGTATAAATTTAATTTTTGATTAATTTTTTTATATTGATTATTAAAATTTTAAATACATAAAATATGCTTAGTATAAGTTTTGGTTATATTAATAGCACAAAATATTAAAAAATAATAAAAATACCGGTATTTGCCGGTATTTTTATTAAATTAGTTATCATGAAAAGCGTATATAAAAATAATAGATTTTAAACATGAATTTATGGTATAATTTTCCTGAAAAAAGAGGATTTTTATGTCAAAAATAGAACTTACTGAAAAAAGTGAATATTTATTTGAACAATTTCGTATTTATCGACCAGATAGTGAGATGTATAAGGTAATTTCGCCTAAAATACGGGAAGTGTTTGGCAGATTATTTCGTAATACAGATATTAATTTGGATAATTTTTATTTTACTGGGTATGATGAAAACGAAGTAAATGCGTTTAAATTAAGGGATGATATAGAAGTTATAGAAGATGGTATTAAAAAGAAAAAAAAGGTTATAGCTGTATCTTTGGGATTAATACGCCAAGCAAAAAGACATGAAACTTTTGCCGCAGTTTTGGGACACGAAGCAGGACATTCTGTATGGGCTGATTTAATTGGTGGTGATAATAATACTATCCAAGAACAAGGTTCAGATAGCTATAGTGTAAAAATGATGGTAAACGGCGGATATAATCCGCAATATGTTTCAGTAATGCAAACTGAATTATTACGGTTTACACGATCATATAATTCAGAATTTACATTAAAAGATGTTATAAATGATTTATCCGATGTTCATGGTTCTGATAATTCGCGTATGGATGTGGTTAATTATACATTAAAGACCATAGCAATGGAACAAGGGCGTTTTCCATCAATAGAAAATGATGCATCAGATAAAGAATGGTTAAAATTTCAAAAAGATGTTGAAAATGTTTATAAAAAAGAACCTTATAACACATATATAGATAAAGAATTGATTAAGAAATTTGGAACAAAAGATTTAGATTGGGTAGATTCTATAAAATTTTTACGTAGAACATTATTGTCAAAAGATGCAAGAAATTTTGATATAATGTATTTTATTAAAATGATTTTAGGAAGAAAAAAATCCGATAATTTGAAAAAAGTGGGGATGTTAGATTTTTTACAATTAATAAAGGATATGATTGATAAAAATGAAAATAATACAAAATTTTTTAATGCAATAATTTATGATTTATGTGTAAAAACACCAGAATATAAAGTTATTATAAAATCTGAACAAGAAAAAAATTTAATCCAAGATATTATATTAAAATTAATTAAAAAAACAAAATTTCTAGATAAAAACTATTTAAAAGCAATTAAAACAATAATAAAAAATTTTAATTTAAAGGTATTTGGTCCTTTTCAAGAGCAATATAAAAATATAGAAAATCTTATTAAAAATTGTTATGACAAAGAAAAATCTATATATTATGCAAAAAAAATATACGATTTACGATGGACAGTGGATTATGCAGAAGATTTTGATGTTGAATGGCCTGCTTTGAAGCCTTTGGGTAAAGATAATATTGGAAAAAAATTTCCATGGGTTCAATTGAAATCTTATAATGATGAAAATATAAATAAAATTTTTGATTTAATTTATTTTGATAGTTATTTTGATGAACCGCATTATTCTCGAAAAGTAGATTTTGATAAAGATGAATATTATATTGAAAATAACATAATAACATTATATGGGGATGATATAAGACAAAAAAATTTAGATGATTTTATAAAAGAAATAAAAACGAATATTAATAAAAAAATTGATTTGTTTGATTCTTTTGCGCAATATTTAGATGGAAAAATAAGTAAAAACTTTATTTATAAAAAAATATATGAATATAAAAAATATGAATATTTATTGTATACAAATTATAGAGATATTTCAACTATTGAAGATTTTCAAACCCAAGTTTATAAATTTGATAAATTAATACATTCTCGTAATTTAAATTATTCTGAATTAAAAGAACTTTATTACAAAATAATTAAATCTGATTTTTATAATAAATTTATATTCAAACAACCAGAAATGTCAGAATTTATTGATGTGTTAAATAGGAAAGAAAATACAGAAAAATTTCAATCATTAATATCGTTTTTTTTATTTGTTTTGACACCAATTAATTTTGAAAAATTTACAAAAAATATAGTTCAGGCATGTTTAACATTAAAAGATAAAAATGTGTTTAGCGATATATCAAAAGTTGCAGATAGTTGTTTTTATCACCTTGATGATTTGTTATATATTGATTATGATGAGAATTGGAAAAATCCTGATGATAATATGGATAATTTAAGAAAAAAACGCCAAATTAAACAAAAAAGAACAAAAGAAATTATTAAAGAATTTTATCCAGATATGGTTAAAAACTCTGTAAATGACATAAAATCTTTGGACGTCGATGTTTCATATTTAAGATATTATATAGATAATTTTTTATCTTCTAAGAATAATTCATCAAATTTGATAGAACAAATATTTAAAAATATTGGTTTATCTAAGATGCCACAAAACGAGGCTGAATTAATTGAAAGTATGAAACTTTTATCACCACAATGTGCATTAATTTTATTAGCTATATATATCAAAAATGGTCATAAATTTCATATAAAAAATATACTAAATATGGGTACATTTTTGTCTCTTGGTTATGAGCATAATAAAATTCCAGCTGTATCAGATATTTTGGCAGAATATATAAATGTTGATGAATTTAATTCATTAGATTTAATGGATAAAATATCTTTGTATGAATTTATGGAAGAATATGATTTATTTTCTGAAAAGTACGCAAATAATAACAAATATATTAAAATTATAGTTGATGATATTGTCAAAACAAAAGATAAATATAAATTTGATTATTTGTATGATATATCTGAAAAAATTTTGTCCGGTAAAAATATATCTGAATATGGTAAACAGAGAGATAAAAATTTTGAAATTTTTTATGGTAAACAGACTTTATCTGGCAAAGATAAAAATTTTAAATTTATTGATGAACGTAATAAATTGTGTGAATTTTGTGCGCGATATTATGCTGGTAATCTGGGGATTGATGATGGATCAGATCATTATTTAAATCTGGTTCAAAATGTAATAAATTCAATTAAAAAATCTGATAATAAAGGTAAACAAGTTTTTTCTGATGACATCGTCAAAAAGATATTAGATGGTATTTCTGTTAAAGTTTTGGCGCAAGAACGTGCTGCAAAAATGTTTGGTGATGCTGCTAAATATCATATAGATGCGAACAAAATAGAAGACTATAATAAAATACTAGTTGGTGGTGAAACATTAATAGAATTATTTACAAAATCGCCAGAAATTTCATTAGCTGTGATACAATTTTTAAGCATAAAATTATCTGATAAATCTATACAAACGTTAATAGATTCGTGTGATTTGTTTTTTGAACAATCTGTTCGTTATTCTGAATATGATATAGACAATTATAAAAAATTATTAAACAAATCGACATTGACTTTGTTATATGAAAATGTGTGGAATATGGATTTAAAATTAAGGGCTGTTGTATTTGATCAATTATTAGATAAATATGCCCAAGGTAATGATAATAAAAAATTAGATTTAGTTGTAGATATGTATTTTGATAAAGATTCTGTTTATTATAATGATGCCAAAATAGTTTTAAAATCTGTATATAAAAACTTTCAATCATATGAAAAAAGTTTGATGTTGGCTGCGTTGTTGGGGTCTGGAAAAAAAGAAGATAAATCTGGTTTATCAAATGCACAACAAGTTGGGCGTGGGCTTAAAATGTTCTTCCAAAACGAAGGAGGGGCTTTTATTAAATTTGGACAAATGTTATCTTATTTATCATCACTAGATTCAGAAATTTGTAATGAATTGTCAACTTTGCGAGATCGTGCAAATATCCCAACTCGTGATGAAATATTTGATATAATAAAACAATCTGTGCACGAAGACATAAGAAAAGATATTTCTTATGTTGGTAAAGTATTAGGTGGTGGTTCTATATATTTAACAGTTCAAATAAAATACAAAGGTAAAGATTGCGTTATCGCATTGATGCGTCCTAATACAAAAAATATTATTATGTCTGGTATAGATTTGATTTCAAATTCTATTAATGATATGGCACAGCAAGATGCTAAATTTGAACCATTAAAGAATATAGTAAATCAAGCTCGTGCTTCGTGTAGTGAAGAAATTGATATAAAACAGGATTTAGATAAATATTTATACGCAATACGCGTTTATGAAGCATTACAAGTTAAAACCAAAGATGCAAAATATTCACCAAGTGTTGCACGGTGGCTGGTATGTGGCGCAAATAATAAAATAGAAAATTCATATAAAATTATGGAAATAGCCCCAGGCAAGGCATTAACATCAGATGAAATTGATGAAGAAGATAAACACGATATGGCAATCGCGTATGTGACTTTGGAATTAGCTATATTATTGTCAGGAGCGCGTTGGGATACTGATCGTCATGCTGGTCAGCAGAATTTTTATGAAAAATTACCAGAATTTGGTTTAAATAATGATGCGTTTCGTGATTTTTGTATAGGGATATTTGATACTGGCGCACAAATGAGTCATGACACAGGTATGATTGATAAAGTTATGTTGGGGCACCTTTTTTATAAACTGATTCTTGGTGTACGAACTGGGAAAAATATATCAAGTGTTTTAAATGATAATGTTCAAAATATAGATTCTTTTAGTAAAAAGTTAGGTATAGATTCATCTTATATCGATGGTGTGCAACGAGGTATATTGGCTTTGTCAGATATTATTGAATATCAGAAAGAAATAAAAGATGAAAATGGTAATATTATCCAAGAATCTAAATCTTTGACTAAAAGCGAATTACAAAATATAATAATCGCGGTCGCAAGTTCTGGAATCATTGATAAAAAGATTGTTAACACAGTTAAAGCAAATATCTTGATTAGTAAATTAAGAAAAAAGGATCCTGGTTTATTAAACGATTTTAAAAAATTGGATTTAAAAAGTTTTATTAGTTTAATTGTTGATTATGATAAAACAAAAGCAGAAAATTATCGTCCAGATATTATAATACGTGATATACAAACACAGATTGATGAAAATGAACATATGGGTATTGATATAACCAGAATAGATAATGGAATATATAAATAAACTATTAAACTTTGTGTAAAACACAGTTGTGCTCGGTGTGCAGTTCCCGAGCCGAATTGTTGGAAATAGGGCGAGAGATTAATACTGTGAAAGATAAATTGGAAATTAATTTGATTTAAATAAATCTACTTACATCAAATTCAAATTCTGTTTCTGACACATTATCACGTTTATGATTTATAAATTCTTTTATTCTTTTACCGCCTAATAATTCATATAATTTACAGACACGACTTCCAGTTATAGTTCCTGTGGTGAACCTATCTGCTCCGTTATTTTTGATACGTTGTGAAAATTCTTTAACCAAACTAAGTGCAAATTTTATATCACCAATAACCCGTTCATCTACATATAATGCTATTAAATAATAATTTCCATTTTCGTCTTTCGTACCACCAACAGACCCAACAACTTCTCCATCCGTGTTTTCTGCAACTATATTTATAGAATTTTTATCACGAATCGTATTCACCATTTTTTCTATTCTAGCAGGACTTAGATATTCTTGAATTTTACTTTCTAAATACTCTTTTGTATGAAATTCTGCAAAAGAACGCCGATATCCTGCGGCGATAATTTGTTGAATTGCTTTTGCATCATCGGGAACAGCATTTCTAATTTTTATTTCCATACGATAATCCTTTTCATGCAAATTATATCATAAAAAGTTCAAAAGTAGTAGAAAAATTGCGGGAGATGGATTTATTTCGCTTTGCTTCATTGTCTGCGGATTTTTGCCTTTGGCAAACCGGCGTGTTTCCACCCGCCTAATCCTTGCACTGAACCACCGACCTTCAGGTTATGAAAACTGCCTTTTTTGAGACAATTTTAGACTAAAAACATTGAAATGCCTGACTCTTTGCTTGGCACTTTTTAAATTTATCGTGTTTTTAGACAAATGTAAAATGTTTTATAATAATTAATTCATTATTAATCAATTAGGAAAAAAATGTTGAATAAACTATCAGTCTGTGACACAATGCCTTTAGTAGTTAATAGGTAAAAAATGGAAAAAAATAATTTTATCGGTTTGTTAGGGAAACTTATACTTTGTTTAGTTGCTCTTGTTATTATATCGATTTTTTTAACTTCGGAAAATTCAAATCATAGCCAATATTCTACAGATACACTTTATGCAAAATATGAAGCTTCTTCGCATGGTGATATACTACAAGTAAAAGTTGAAGATAACATAACAGGTGAAAAACGGCAGTATAATATCAATAATATTTCTGCTTCTACTAAACAAATGGAAAATTTATCAGATGTATCTTCTTCAAACAAAAATTATGCAAAACAGAATTCTGAGTTGGTTCGACAAGCATCAAAGGCGTATGGTTTTATAATTTCTAATGACTATAAAATAGTTAAATATTGTTCTCAGTATTACCCTGTTAACAATTTAAAAAGAAAATTTGATTCAATGTTTAAAGAGAAAAAAACAAAAGCAGTAAATATATTAAATAATGCGTTTGGTTCATCTGGTGCAAAGACTTTAGAAACATCAATAATATCAAACCCAAATGTAATACAAACCTTTCATAAACAAATAGAAGATGATTATCAGTCTGTAAAAAGATTAGCTGCACAAGATGGTATACTTAATTTCACAAGAAAGGATTATTGCAAAATGATAGAAGATTCTGCAGATGAAGCGGTTAGAGAAGAATATAGTAAATTCAAAATAGTAGTACCTGGTTTTTAAGATTAATCATAGGAGTATAATAAATGAAACAAATATTATTAGCCTTATTTATTGCTTCGTTTGGGATAGCGGTTATTAGTGGAGAGTATCAACCTTCTTCTCAGACAATTCATAGGGCGTTTGGATGGGTAATATTTGGATTGGTTTTTTATATCATATATATACTAGTTAATATATTTAAGAATGCAAAAGAATCGGCTGCTAAAAAAGCAAAAGAAGCGAAGACTAAACCATTCAAAATAGAAATTGTAAACAATGAAAAATATATAAACCTTAAAAAAACAGAAAGAATTGCTTTTCTTCATGATTTAAAAGTAAAAACAGAAGATGAATTAATAAAACAACGCAAAGAAGTTGAACAAGAAAAGAATAAATTAAAAAATATACCCGCAGATGTGGCTAAATATGTAAAATCAAAAGATACATCTTCTTTGGAAAAGAAAATATTAAATTTAGAAAATAAAATTAAAGCTATTGATGAATTGATTGAAGCAGAAACAGAAAACCACTGATTAATATTATAAAAAATAACAACATATAAATAATTACATTATGTGGACAAAAACAACATCATCTACTGGGGGAACATAACGATACATTTTATGGAAACATGCATCATACGCTTCAAACCAATAATCCCAGAACAAATTAAATAAAAATCGCACCAAAAATAGTGCGATTTTCATTTAACTGGTTGCGGGAGATGGATTTGAACCACCGACCTTCAGGTTATGAGCCTGACGAGCTACCGGGCTGCTCTATCCCGCGATAAGCGTTATTCATTATATACCTTTATATTTAGTTGTCAAATAAATAAAGCATTTAATCTTATTTTTCCTTTTTATTATGATTCTTGCATTGTGATTTTTTTATTGCTAGAATCTTTTTCGTTAAGGTTTTTATATGAAAAAATCACTTAAAAAAAGATTTAAAAGGTTTTTTAGATACCTTTATGGTTGGGGTGTTGTTCAATGGTTTTTGGCCATTATTTATTATGTGCTTATATGGTTTGTGTATTTTACATCTAAAAAAGACATACATGGTTATAAAATTTTGAAAAAATACCGTAAAAACCCGGCTATTTTTGTGTTTTGGCATGGGCGGACGATGATGTTATCGCCTGTGATTGCTTTGGCGCGGGTGCGCGGATATGCCATTGCTGACCCCAGACGGGATGGTCGTGCAATTGCCAAGATGGAAAAGTTATTTGGACTTAAAACTATATATGGTTCGTCTGCTGGGGGTGGGGTGTCTGTTTTAAGAAAGGGTGTTTCTATATTGCGGGCTGGTGGAAACTGTCTGGCTTTGTCACCTGATGGTCCACGTGGTCCTTCTATGCGATTTCATGATGGGGCGCTTTATTTTGCAAAAATGACTGGTGCGCCTATTATTCCGGTATGTTATTCATGTTCACGTCCGTGGTTTTTAAACAGATGGGATAGATATTTATTGACTAAACCATTTTCCATTATCGCAGGAACTGTTGGCGAACCTATATTTATAGATAAAAAAACTAAAATAGAAGATTTTGAAAAAATCAGAAAAAATCTTGAAGATATTATGGTAAAACAAGCTTATGATTTAGATAAGAGATTTACTGATTTTCGTGTGGAACAAGATTTAACAGCAGAAAACTTTGAAAAAATTGGTAAAAAAATAAAATGAAAACACCAAAGTGGTTTTTAAAACGTGGATTTTTGGCATATTTATTATGCCCGCTATCTTTGTTTTATTTAATTGGTTCAAAGTTTGTATATGGTTTGCGTAAATCTCGTGAATATGTATCAGAACGACCTGTGATATGTTTTGGTAATATTTTATCTGGTGGTGTTGGAAAGACACCTATTGTGCGAACTGTGGCTAAGGTTTTTGATTCGCCTGTGGTTATGCGTGGATATAAAAAAACAAAAGAAACTGGTGATGTTGGTGACGAAGCGAAAATGTTGTCTGAAGATGGTATTTTGGTTCATGTCGGTAATAGAAAAAGTAATCTGATTTTATTGAATAAACAAAAAACAAAAAGCCCGATTATAATGGATGATGGATTCCAAAATTCTTCTATACACAAAGATATTTCAGTTTTAGTTTTTGATGAAGCAATTGGTTTTGGAAATGGTTTTTTGTTGCCTGCTGGGCCGTTGCGTGAAAAGAAATCAGCCATAAGACGTGCAGATGCGATTATACTTATAAAAAGAAAAAATGTTGCACGTAATTTTGCGTTGCCGACTGATATCCCTGTGTTTATCGCGCATAATCGTGAAATTTGTCCATATGATAAAAAAACATCAGTAATTGCTTTTGCTGGGATTGGATATCCTAAAAAGTTTTTTGATAATATTCCGTGCAAGATTATAGAACAAATATCTTTTTCTGATCATTATCAATACACAGATGATGATATTAAAAATTTAATAAAAAAAGCTGATAAGAAAAATGCAAAATTATTAACTACGGAAAAAGATTGGGTGCGTTTGCCAGAATGGGCTAAGAAACAAGTAAAATTTTCTGCGCTGGATATAGAAATTGAAAAAAAGTTTTATGATTGGATAAAAAGGAAGGTTAATGAGCACACTTGTAAAAAAAGTTAAATTATCAGGGGTTGGAATTCATTCTGGATTACCTGTGGATATGACTGTTTTGCCATCTAAAAAATATGGGATTTTTTTCAAAAGAACAGATATTAATGGTTCTGAATTGATACCAGCACGCTTTGATAATGTCGGTGAAACTTTATTACGAAATACTACTGTGGGGGGTAAAAATGGTGCACATGTTCAAACTATTGAACATTTAATGGCAGCACTTTTTTTGGTTGGTATTGATAGTGCTGTTATAGAAATAAATGGTTCTGAAACACCTATTCTGGATGGCAGCGCATATGAATTTTACAAGGCTTTTGAAAAAGTTGCGGATAAGAAAAAAACTATGAAAAAAATCATAGTTAAAAAAACAGTTATCGCACGACGTAATGAATTGGCAAAATATATGCCTTGGTGGAAACGTATTAAAATGACTATCTTAAATCATACAATTTGGCGTCGTGGAAATGGTTATGTGAAATTATCGCCAAATAATGATGGCTTGGTTATAGATGCTACTTTGGTTTACAAAGATAAAATTATTGGGACACAATCTTTTTCTTGTAAATTAGACGGTTCAAAAAAATCAGTTGATAATTTTGTAAAGAATATATCTAAATCGCGAACTTTTGGTAAATATTCTGAATGGGAATGGTTAAAAGCTCATGGAATGGGACGCGGTGCAAATGAAAATAATGTGATTGCTTTGAATGATTCTGGTGATGGGACTTTGAACAAATTATATTATCCTGATGAATTTGTTCGTCATAAAATTATAGATGCTGTTGGTGATATGTTCACAAGTGGCGGTTTTGTATATGGACATTTGGAATCTTATAAAGGTTCACATGCTTTAAATAATTTGGTTTTACGAAAATTATTTAGTGATAAATCTAATTATGAAATTGTTTAATAAACAAAGGAGAAAAAAATGAAAAAAAGTATAGCTTTGGTATCTTTGGTTGCTTTATGTGCTTGTGCAACAACGACAAACGCAGGAAATGGTTTAAATAGATTAGAATCAGAACCACAAAATTGTGAATTTTTATATAATTTAGATTCAAGTGTGACAACATATAAAGTTTCTGATGCATACGATTATGTTGAAAAAAGTATTCTGGAACAAAAAAATGTAGGTGATTCTTATTATATATCTGATGAAAATATAACAGATAATGCTGGGGCTGTATTTGGACCAAAACATAAATATAAATTCAAAGTAAAAGTATATAATTGTAATAAATAATAAAAAGTCGTAGAAATACGACTTTTTTCATAACAAATTAGGGCTTTATTTTTTTTATTTATTTGTGTTATAATGCGCTTAGAAAGGGAGAGAGTTGATAAAACAAGTTATAACCGTTAATCGTAAAAAGTTCGCAACAGGTCTGTTTTGGCAGCCCTTGGGTGTTGGGAATACTGCGCAAAATTATGCAAAACAGTTGGCGAAAAATAGTGATAGAAAATATAGTTTATACATTGGTTATAAATCTATGGTTGGGCTGACTGATACTAACGAAGGTGCTTCTGCTGGTATGGCAAGTGCGGCTGTGGAAATAGTAAGCGCTTTATCAGATTTGGTTTCTTTCTTGGGTGTTTTTCAAGCAGACAAAGATTATTACTTGGTTGCTGTGCGTAATGGCGTCATTATTAGAGATATTTTGTTAACTGATGCTGAAAGCGCCAGAAGATTATATACACAATTGGCAGAAATCCCAGATTGGGGGGCTTTGTTTGCGCCGGTATCATGGGGAATCCCAAAATCTCAGGAAAAAAATTTGTCTGATTTAATGGGGCGTGGTGCAAGTATTAAATTGCGTCAAATAAGTACTGCTAAATCGTTAATACCATCTATTATAATGATAATATTGTTTGTAATATTTGGTTTTTATGTTTTAAGTAATAAAGTGCCAGATAAAAATGGCAAATTACCAAAAATAAATGCTGAAAAAATTGCGGAATACAAAAGACAAATAGAATTAAAAACTCAAAAGTTGACTGATAAGATTTTACCTGCGACTGTTGAACAAAAGTCGATTGATTATGCCTATAATCATTTACCGAATGTTATGGAACGTGCAGATTTGTGTTATAAAGCTATTGCGTTTGTTATGCAACCTGTTGTGGGATGGAACCAGACCTATGCAAAATGCGATGAAGAATATGTGTCGGCGACTTTTTCTCGTGATTTTGGAACATTGAATGATTTTTATGAATTTGGTGCTGAATTGATGCCTGGTGCGTTTGTTCAACAATTGTCAGAAGATCAAATGCTTGTTCGTGTAAAATTACCAAAGTTAAAAACATATTCGTCTTTGGATGAACGTGATCAAAATACTGTGATGCGTGATATAACTACAATATTTCAACAAGTAAATGCCAAGGCTGAAATTCGTGGTGTTATTGACAAGGTTTTGAACGGTGATAAGACAGAAAACATATATGTCACGGAAATAGGTGTTTCTTCTAAATTAATACCGTCAGAATTTATGCACGCTTTTGATGGTTTTGGTGGTGTATATATGACATCTGTGACGTGGCGTGCGAATACAAGGATGTGGAATTACGAAGTAATCATTTATTCAAAATAAAAAAGGTGGGAAACATGTTAAAAAAATTAAATCTTATACTTTTTGCTGGTGTTTTTGTATTAGGATTCAATGTCGCTGGCTATGCAGAAGATGATTTTTTAGATGATTATGAAGATGTAGAATTTGAAGGCGATGATTTTATCGAAGAAGATTTGCCTGTAGCGGTGGATAAGCAATCTTTGAATCAAGACGAAACAGAATTGGCAGAACAAGTATCTGTGCAAGCTTTGCAAGATTATGATGCAAGTGGTTCTTTGTTTGAAAAAATAACAATGCTGGAACAAGAAAAAGTTGTTATGCAACTGGAAAAAGAACGCGCACAACTGGATTTGGAACTTGATAGATTAAATGCCGAAAGAATCAAATTACAGATGGAATTGGATACATTATCTGGTCGTGCTGATAAACAACAATATGAATTAGAAGCTGCAAAAACTCAGCTGGAAATTCAAGCAGAAAAATTAAAACAGCAAAAAAATGCGATTGATTATTATGAATCTGAACCAGAACGTCAAATTGTAGAACCACAACCAAAAAAAGAAATGGGTAGTGTTAGTAAAAAATACAGATTAATAAATGTCATAGGTGTTGATAATCAATTACAAGCAACTGTTGAAGATTTGTCTACTGGTCAAAATAAACGTATCGCAGTTGGTAAAGATTTGGACGGTTATATTGTCAAAGCTATTTCTTTGAATGACGGAATCGTTTTTGAAAAAGATGGTATAGAAGAAAGTTTAAATATCGGAAAATAGGATATGCGAAAAACAGATAATAATTTTGCAACTGTTGAAGAATTGTCTGTTCCAGCCGGTTTGGAAAATGCAAACTCTAAAGAAATATTAGATTATTTGTTTGCTAATAATAACCGGCTGTTGACATCGTATGCAGATGAATTAGCTTTACCAAAAGATACTCAGAATTTAGTCGCATATTTTTCTGGTGGTGAAATTATTATATCTCGTACACATAAATATGATGGTCGTGTACTGGCTTTTATTGATTTATTAAAGCAAAAAAATCGTGTTGTCAAAGAACCTTTTTATTCTGATTTAGGTTTACTTTCTAATATTTATAAAACTAATGATGAAAGATTGGGCAGCGGTGTTCGTTCGCATACGGATTATGACAACCAAATGCAGAAAGATTTTGTTGATATAATTGCGCGTGCTGCTGTGCAAAAGGTTTCAGATATTCATATAGAAGTTGCAGACCAAACAACTATATATTTCCGTATAGATGGAAGTATTCAACCAGTTTTAGAATATAATTCTCAATGGGGTGAATCTTTTGTAAGGGCGGCATTTGCATCGGCTGATATTTCTAATTCCAGTTATGCGCAAAATGAATATCAGACTGCACAAAAAGATGGGCGTACGCCTTTACGTGGAACCAAAGATTTATATTTACCTGCTGGTGTATTGGGTATCAGAATGCAATTTAATCCGATTGCTTTTGGTTCGCAATATGTCGTTATGCGTCTTCTTTATGATAACCCAAGCGAAGGTATTAAGTTAGAACAAGAATTTAATGAATATGAACGAAAACTATTAAAGCGTTTGCGTTCTGCTCCGACAGGTTTGGTCATAATTGCTGGACCAACATCTTCTGGTAAATCAACAACTTTGGTTCGTAATATGGCGTTAATGTTAAAAGAAAGACGATATGAAATAAATCTTATAACAGTAGAAGATCCAGCAGAACAGAAAGTTTTTGGTGCGCATCAAATGCCTGTTGTGAATGCTATTAACGAAGAACAAAGGGAAGAAAAGTTTACAGAAGCTTTGGCAGCTGCGCTTAGAAGTGACCCTGATACATTAATGGTTGGTGAAATCAGAACTTTGTCTGCGGCTCAATTGACTGTCAAGGGCGCTTTGTCAGGACATAATGTTTGGACAACGTTGCATGCGAATTCTGCGATGGGTGCTTTGATGAGGTTATTAGATATGGGGGTTGAAGCTTTTAAATTAAAAGACGAAACAATGATACGTGGTTTAGTGTCTATGCGTTTGTTTAAAAAGCTTTGTCCTTATTGTCGAGAGAGATTATCTGAAAAGCATGAAAACGATGCATATAATCGTGTCAAAGATGCCTTTGGTGATTTAGGTTTAAATCAAGTATATGTTCGAGGTGTCGGTTGTGAACATTGTAATGGGACTGGAACAATTGGTCGTGTAAAAGCTGGCGAAATAATTATGACAAACAGCGAATTTTTAAATTTGGCGCTGGCTGGGGAAACAGAAAATGCTTTGAGATATTGGCTGGAAAAAATGAATGGACGCACATTAAAAGAAGCTGCGATGGAATTGATGTTAAGTGGAATTATCGGTGTTGATGAATTAGAACGTTGGGTTGGAATGTTAGATAGACCATGGGTGTATTAAGATATGAGTAAATTAGATTTGCTTTATGCAAAATTAGTTTTTAAAACAGATACTGAAAAGCGAATGGCTATTTCTCGCAAAGTGGCATCGCTTTTGCGTAATAACTTTACATTAATGGATGCTTTGCACAGAATAGAGATGATAGAATCTCATAATGGGCGTAAACCTAATGAGCCTTTTGCAATTGCAATGCGAGATATTCAGCAAAATTTGGAACGCGGTATGACTTTTGCTCAGGCTACATACGATTGGGTTCCACGTGATGAAACATTATTATTAACATCTGGAAATGTATCCAGTTTATTAGTGTCTTTGGAAAATATAGGAAGCGTAGTTAATGGTATAAATCGTATTAAGCGTGCGATGTGGTCTGCAATAGCTTATCCGTTGTTTTTGTTTGTCTTGACGGTTGCTATTATAATAATGGTCGGATTGTATTTGGTTCCGCCTTTGGCAGAAGCGGCTGGTTCGGCGGTTGTATGGCGTGGAACTGCAGCGTCTTTGATATGGGTATCAGAACTGGCTGGAAAATATTGGCATGTGTTGGCTGGTGGATTTATAGCGCTTTTTATTTTAATTTGGGTGTCTTTGCCGATATGGACAGGAAGACTTAGAACATTATTTGATAAATTGCCACCTTGGAACACTTATAAATTAAGAATGTCTGTGGGGTGGTTAATGTCATTGGCTGCTATGGTCGAAGCAGGTGTGTCTGTGCCAGATGCTATGCGTTTGTTATCAGATTATTCAAATCGTTATTTGTCTGATATTTTGGAAGATACTTTGCATCACATAGCAAATGGTGAAAATTTAGGTAATGCGCTGGCGGCTACTGGAAAAGATTTTCCAAACGAAGAAATTATCGGGGATTTGATAATATATTCTGATATGAATGATTTTGGAAAAAATCTTAATCAGATTGCTAATGATTATATGGAAGAATCAGTTAGAAAAATGGAAAATATATCCAGCGTTTTAAATAGCGTTGGTATTATATTAGTGTCTATAATAATCGGTTGGGTTGTTATGGGGACTTTCCAAATGCAGGAACAAATTACTTCGGTATTGATGTAAAAAAAATATAGTTAGTATTGCCAAGAGGCAATACTAACCAAATCTTATGCCATAAATGGTAAGTTTTCCAGAGTTCCTTCGGTCACGCGGACGTTTACGTCTATTAACATAAATACCGAGTCTGGTGTTTTTTCAATCGTTGTTGGAAACATTTCTGGTGACAGTAAATGGCTGGTATTCACAGTTAATTTTGTCACCAAATGGTCATCATCTAATAATGTATAAATTGGTCCGATATTATTAGGTGTATTTTGTCCGATTTCGTGTTCGTTTTGTGGGCAACGTAAGCCATCAAGTATAGTTTTAACACGATTATCAATGTCTGAACGTGGAACACCAACAATTTCTGGGTGCATTAGCAAAATATCCAATTCCGCAATCATTTTTAGATTTGGCGATATAATCGGATTCCAATCTATACCGCCGATATGACGTGTGACAATAGGGCTTTTTTTGGCATCTGGCATCATATATCTTGTCAGGTTATCCCAAGGCTTTAATGTCACCAATTTTTTTAATTGTGGATGAAACTGCATGCGGATATCCGCGATATGCTGGGCCCGTTTTTTCGGGTTGGTTAATATATCACCATAATACAATAATTTAAATTTCATGCTTTCACCTTTTGTTTATTAAAAAATTCCATAAATGTTTCAAACCCCAAAGGATGCATCCTGTAAGTGTTGCCGTTTCTGGTTATTAATGGCGCTTTGTGATTATTAGCCATAATTTTTACACCACGAACAAACAAAGTACGCATACTTTTTTTGATATTATCTTTGTTTTCACCTAGTTTCAGGGCCAATTGATATGGGGTTAAAAAGTCTTGTTTGTTAAATTTTATAATTTCCATATTGTTTTCCTTTTTTCTTGATAATTATAACATAAATTGCTATGGTTTGAACAGCAAAAAGAAAGGATTTTTAAATGACTGTAAATAATGAATATACTGGCGATTCAATTAAGGTTTTAAAAGGTCTGGAAGCGGTTAAAAAAAGACCTGGAATGTATATCGGTGACGTTGGCGAAGGTGGCGACGGCTTGCACCATATGATTTATGAGGTTGTTAATAACTCTATCGACGAAGCTATGGCTGGATATGCTGATACTGTGTATGTTTCGCTTAATGCTGATGGTTCTACGACTATACGTGATAATGGGCGTGGTATGCCATTTGATATTAACCATGAAACAGGGCGCAGCGCACTTGAATTAATCATGTGTGAATTGCATGCTGGTGGTAAATTTGATAACGAAGGAAACGGTGCTTACAAGGTTTCTGGCGGTTTGCATGGTGTGGGTGTGTCTGTGGTTAATGCTTTGTCAACTTGGTTAGAAGTACGTGTTTGGCGTGGTGATAAAGAAGCGCAAATGTCCTTTGCAGAAGGTGTGCCAACAACTGATTTAAAAGTTATTAAAAATGAAAGTGGTATTGAACATGGAACCGAAGTGACATTTTTGCCGTCTCCAAATACTTTTACAGGAACAAAATTCGATTTTGATACATTAGAAGTTTGGCTTCGTGAACAATCTTTCTTGAACGCAAATGTTCATATTATTTTAGAAGATTTACGCGGACCTGAAAAGGTAGAACGCAGTTTTCATTCTGCTGATGGATTAAAAGGGTTTGCTACTTATTTAGATAAATCCAAAGAATTATTAAATGCTGAACCTATTCAAATGATTAAGACTGTTGATGATTCTTATATTGAAATCGTTTTACAATGGACAACGGCTTATACAGAAACATCATTATGTTTTACTAATAATATTCCGAACAGGGATGGCGGAACGCATTTGGCTGGATTTCGTGCGGGTTTGACGCGTGCGTTGAATAAATATATTTCTGAACAAAATATGAAGAAAGAAATAAATCTTTCGGGTGAAGATTTCCGCGAAGGTTTAACCAGTATCATCAGTGTGAAAATACCTGACCCAAAATTTGGTTCTCAGACCAAAGATAAATTGGTGTCCAGTGAAGTTAGACCGCTGGTTGAAAATACCGTGACAGATTTGCTTTATGAATATTTAGAAGAAAATCCAACAGTTGCAAAGATGATTATTGATAAGATTGTCGAAGCAGCAACTGCGCGTGAAGCAGCACGTAAAGCGCGTGAATTATCGCGTAAAAAGACTGGACCAGAATTGGGAAGTTTACCTGGAAAATTAGCAAATTGTTCCGAAAAAGACCCTGCAAAATGTGAATTATTTATTGTTGAGGGGGATTCAGCTGGTGGTACCGCAAAACAAGGGCGTGATAGAAAAACTCAGGCTATTTTACCATTGCGCGGAAAGATTTTAAATGTTGAACGTGTGCGTTTTGATAAGATGTTGGGTTCTGATACTATTGGTGCTTTGATTACTACACTTGGTGCTGGGATTGGTAAAGATGATTTTGATATTGAAAAATTCCGTTATCACAAAGTTATTATCATGACCGATGCTGATGTAGACGGACAACATATTCAAACTTTGTTGATGACGTTCTTTTATCGTCATATGCCACAGGCGATTGAGCGTGGATATATTTATGTTGCTAAACCGCCTCTATACGGCGTGACGCGTGGCAAACAGCAAATTTATATTCAAAATGAACGTGAAATGGATGATTATTTGCTGGACCAACTGGCAACAGATGGAATGATTGAAACAAGTGATGGTCAACAATTGGCTGGTGCAGATTTCAAACGTTTGCTGGAATTGGTTGATGATATGAAAAATAATTTGCAAGCACTTAATCATATTATGCCATTACGATTTGTTGAAGCTTTGGCGCTGAATAAAGTTTTTGAAAATGAATCTGCTGAAAATTTTGCAGCAACGGAAAAAATGCTGGATGCGCAAGAACTAGAATTTGAACGTGGCTGGAAAGTGTCCGCTGATATAAGTGGAATTAAAATCACACGCACTTTGCGTTCTGTGACAGAAACTTATGTTTTTCCACGTGACAAAATTAATTCCCCAGAAATTCGTGCTTGGGAACGTATGACTGGTCGTGATGAATTGATTGAAACATTTTCAAAACCAACGGTTTTGCGTGTGAAATCTAAATCTCAAAAAATTTGGGGCGCGTTTAATTTGTTGAATACAGCTTTTGAATATGCGAAAAATGGATTAAAGATTCAAAGATATAAGGGTCTTGGTGAAATGAACGCAGAACAATTGTGGGAAACAACAATGGATCCAAATCATCGTTCACTTTTCCAAGTCAAAGTGACTGATGCATCTCAGGCTGATGAAGTTATTTCTATGCTTATGGGTGATGTCGTTGAACCGCGTCGTGATTTTATTGTTGAAAACGCATTGAATGCTAATTTGGATGTGTAATCAAATAGGGGTGTTATATGACAGAACAAGAAACAAAAGCTTGGGCAGATTTAAATAGGTTGTTGACAGAATATGTCAATGCTTATTATGGCAGAAAAAACGAAAAAGAATGGCCTGAGAGAGAATTTATCACATTAAAAGCGGCTTTTGAAATGTATCATAACAATAATATGATTTCGATTTCTGTGGAAGATTTGACCAAATTAAAGATATGCTTGTATGGCATAGAAGAACATCCATATAATAAATTTGTTCAAGATGGTGCGATTGGTGATATGAAAAGTATTTTTCAAAAATTATCCGGTTCACCGATTATTGTAAAACAAGAATTAGTCAAAGATGTTTTTTATAATGGGGGACGAGAATAATAAGTTTTAATTTAAAACAAAGGAAGCCATGTCGGATAATGTTGTTGATAAATCAAATGAATTTCACAACAATGTTTTGTTGCAAGAGTTTTATCGGCTTAGAAAAGAATTATCAAATCAACATTATTCGACAATTAACCCTGATAAAATCGCCAGATTTAATGAATTACAACAATCTGTGCAGGCTTTGAATAAGGCCAAAGAAAAAATAAAACAACAAATGATATCTGCTGATAATTCTTCTGATAATAGTGTTGTTTATACGGCAATCACAAATTTTAAAAAAACAAATGAATAATATTTTTTCAAAAGTTTGGTTTAATAATCTTGAAACCGTTTTGCGTGAAATGGGGTTGGATAGCGATGAGAAATCTTTTGATGAAATAAAAGAAAATTTATCCGTGCCAAAAAAATTGACCCCGATTGAATTTGCTTCAACGGTGGCTTATGTTATTTTGGCTGGTGGTTTTTCACAAAAAACAGCAAAGCGTATTCATGGTATAATAATGAAAAAAATGCCAGAAAACCCATGTATAGAAGATTTATTAAAAATTTTTAATAACAAAAATAAAATATCTGCAATTATGAAAGTTTGGCAAAACAGACAAGATTTTTGTGATGGGTTTTATATGTGTAAAACATTAGATGAAAAATTAATTTATCTTCAAAAATTGCCACATATCGGAAAAATTACGGCTAATCATTTGGCAAGAAATTTGGGTGAAAATGTTGTTAAATATGATATTTGGATTCAACGTCTTGGTGTTCTATACGGCGGAAATCCTGATTTAGCAAAAAAAATAAATAATGGAAATTTGGATAAAAAAGTAAAAAAATGTTGCGATGATATGTTTGAACATTTGGAATCAGAAACTGGGTTGCCACGTGGATATATTGATGTTGTATTGTGGAAAAGTTTACAAAATGGATTGGTAAAGGATTTAAAAAATGGATGTAAAAATTGAACAATCTTGGAAAGACGCATTAAGCGCAGAATTTGAAAAAGATTATTTTAAAAATCTGACCGATTTTGTGCGTAATGAATATCTGTCTGGAAAAACTATTTATCCAGAACCTAAAAATATTTTTAATGCGTTCAATTTATGTCCATTGGACAAAGTGCGCGTTGTTATTATTGGGCAAGACCCTTATCATGAACCGCATCAAGCACATGGGCTTTGTTTTTCTGTGGAATCCGGTGTTGATTTGCCTCCGTCTCTGCAAAATATTTACAAAGAAATTGAATCTGATATCGGACACAAAAGTATTACAAATGGTGATTTAACATCTTGGGCAAAGCAGGGTGTATTATTGCTTAATTCGACTTTGACAGTTGTCGCACACATAGCGGCTTCACATTCCGGAAAAGGGTGGGAAACTTTTACAGATGCCGTTATTAGAACTGTGGCACAAAACCGCAATCATGTTGTTTATATGTTATGGGGGTCTTTTGCACAAAAGAAAGCAGAATTTGTTAATCAAAACGAAAATTTGATTTTAAAAAGTGCACATCCTTCGCCACTTTCTGCGTATCGTGGATTTTTTGGAAATCATCATTTTTCACGGGCTAATGAATATTTAATTGAGAACGGCTTTAAGCCAATAGATTGGTAATTTTTTAATAATTATAAGTCATACCCAATCCATAAAAAGCATAAGAATTGTTTTCGTCTGCTGTGTTAGCATTTGAAAAGTGTTGTATGAAAAATTCTGCCGCCCATTTTTCGTTAAGGTTATATCCAAATGTTAATTTGAATTCAAAAAGCAGTTTTGAACCAATACGTGCATTTTGTTTAGCCTGTAATCCAGCACCTGCGCCCAAACCTGCGTATACACGGTCATATCTGAAAAGAGCAATATCTTCTGTAAAATAAATCATTGGTATTGTGTAATCTTGCCATTGCCAGCCGTATTTTTCATGCAACCCCAATGTTTCAGATATATTGACCGAACGGCGCGCAGGAACACGAAAGAAAGTCGTAGGTTGAGAATATTGTATCGTTCCGATATAAAACGGAACAGGGCGAACCGGTGGTGGTAATAAAATACCTGTATCAAAACCCTGACCAAATCCGAAAGCAAATTGATTTTGATATGGACCCATAAAAGGATTTTCTTCGGGTAAAATGCAAGCATCAGCCATTGCTGATACAGGAAATAACAGACATATTAAAAACAGGTAATTTTTTCTCATGGCATATATTTTATCACAAAAATCATGATAAAACAAATGTTAAAAATTGTCGAGATTTCTGCTTTTGTCTTGACAATTTTTTTTTTTTGCTAGAATTTCTGGTGTATAGAGACAAAAAAGGAGATTTTTTATGAAGATTGATAAATTAAATCCAATGTTGGTTGGTAAGATTAAACTGTTGATAATGAATCCGAAATGTGAAGTAGAAGCAGACGAAGAAGGTACGGTTTTTGGTCTCGTTTATGACAACAGAAGTGTCGTCGCTTTATGGCGTGATAAGCACTTTATTCGAATTGCTAGCCCAGAAAACTTTTATGCGATACAGTATGTTGAAGATAAAAAGAACGCGCTTAATCCAAAATCGGCATTTGCACAGATAGAAGAAGCATTTATAAAAAGATACAATCAAGATCAACATGAAAAAGCTGCAGGAATTAAAAAAGTAGCCAAAGCGAAGGAAGCTGATGAGAAAAAACAAAAAGAAAAAGTAAAAATGGAAGTGGTGAATTATATTGATTCTTTGCTTAAACAAAATGGTTAAGATTGATTTGTAAATAAAATTCCGGGAAAGTATCCCGGAATTTTTTATTATTCCAGCATGATACCCTGGGCGTAAGCCCGAGAAATTATTTATTATATTGGTATTTTATTGTTTTTCTTGCATTTCTTAAAACTTACTGTATAATGTTGCCTAGTCTGGCGGCGTAGCTCAGTGGTAGAGCAGAGGAATCATAATCCTTTGGTCAGGGGTCCGAATCCCTTCGCCGCTACCAAAATAACAAACGACCATTGTGGTCGTTTTTTATTTTGGTTTAGTGACGACGGATGAGGACCCCGGGTCCGACAACAAGTAGATTTTGGAAGTGAAACGTACCAAAATCGTCACGGTTGCCGCGTAGGCATTTATGCCGAGCGAATCCTTCGCCGCGTTGGACACCGGCACAGGGGTCCGACCCACAGCAAAAAGGCGGAACAGCGCCGGTCCACCGAAGTTTTAACGAAGGTGGATTTTGCAAGGGAGTGAAGCGAAGCGAAACAATCCCTTCGCCATATAGTCACGAAATAAAAAATCTAAAAAATGGACAGAAATATCAAATTCTTTCAAATTTTCTACACAACGGATACACAGGTGTTTACATGAATTTTAATAGTTAGTAAAACAAATTAACTTTGTCTGGAACATGTTTTCTGTACATTATTTACAGGTGTATTTTTTTCAAATAATGATATGACTTTGTTAGACCCTTGTTTTATAATTTCAATTTTATTTGCACAAGCATTTTGTATGTATTCATTGTGTCGACGTAGTGTTTCATTGTCTTTATATAAAAATCCGTTTTCTTCATTGTATAGCCAACCAATTTTTTCTGCAATAGTACGCATATCTTCTGATGTTAAACCAAGATCTTGTTTACTGTGTATCATAATTTCTATATAGTCATAAATTTTTTCTTTGTCAGACTCTTTTATATGTTGTTTACCATAAATTGTTGTTTTAAGATCTGGGAAAGCAAAAACTTTTTTAGTTCGGGTAAAAGGGTCTTTAGACAATAAATATTCAGGAGTGTATACGTTATATTTTATGTCTTGTAGTACAAAGTTATCTGCTATTTGACATAATTTTTTAGATATGTCGCTGACAAACATATCAGGATTTGTATCAATTCCAAGATATAAACCCTTGCCGTATTCATCAGCTTTATTATAGGAATCGAATATGTATTTAGTATCGCTTAAAATTCCTTGTTTAATCAAATCATTTGCTATTTTTTTATTGATATCATCAAGGCTTTCATACCTAATCAATACATATGCTCTATTGGGTGCATATTTATTAGCAGAACTCCAATAAGTTAAAATGTTTTTATTATATAAATTTTCACAAACCGCTAAGCAAGGTTCTTCTACTATTTTTGCTAAATCGGCTTTTGTTTCAATTTCGGTATTACCAGTTAAAAATATATTTTCAATATCGCATAATCGTTTTTGTGGTTCCGTTATATTTATCATCTGTGTTCTCCTAGCACCGCTGAGATATATTTTATATTTATTTACTATATAATGCAAGTTTTAATGGTGCTAGAACAGCGGACAGCTCAAAAACAGAAAGGTTGGATATCGTGAGATATAAATCGTTTGCGTTATAAACGCATACGGCAGAAAACGTGGTTATGCGGTTTTGGTGTCCGATACATCATAATCCTTTGGTCTAGGGTCCGACACGATAGTTGGCGAGAACAAGCAAATGCGCCGTTATTGTGAAAATATGTTTCCAACATTAAAAAGGTGGAAAAAAATTTGATTTTTCATATAAAGTGTGCTGTAATACATCCCAATGTGAAAAACAAGGGATGAAAAATGAATGTTTTAATTACTGGTGCAAACGGACAGTTGGGAATAGAACTTGGTAAAATTATGCCAAATGCAATTATGGCTGGGCATGATGATTTGGATATTACTAATGCCCGCTCGGTCTATGATTTTGTGAAAAGAAATAAAATTGATACTATTATTAATTGTGCGGCGTATACGGCGGTTGATGCGGCAGAAGACGATTTTCAAAATGCTAATAGCATTAATGCATGGGCACCTAAAACTTTGGCAAAAACTGGTTGTAAATTGGTTCATATTTCTACTGATTATGTTTTTGATGGTCGCGCAAAAAAGCCTTATAAATTTGATGACAAAACAAATCCGCAATCTGTGTATGGCTGGACAAAATGTTTGGGTGAAAGAATTGTATCTATGTATGCTAAAGATTATGTGATATTGCGGACTTCGTGGCTTTATTCTGCTCATGGAAAAAATTTTGTGAATACTATACGGCGTTTGGGTACAGAAAGAAAATCTATAAATGTTGTATCGGATCAATGCGGAACTCCAACTTATGCGGCGGATTTAGCAAATGCTGTTGTTGAAATTCTTCCACAAATAAATTCTGAAAATCGCGGTATTTATCATTATTCAAATGATGGCGAATGTTCTTGGTATGATTTTGCACGTGAAATTATAAAAGTTTCTGATTTACAATGCGAAGTTAAACCAATCTTAACAAAAGATTATCCAACGCGCGCAAAACGTCCAAAGTATAGCGTATTAGATAAAACCAAAACTATGGATGTTTTTGGTGTAAATGTGCCAAACTGGCAAGATGGATTAAAACGGTGTATAGCAGAATATCAACGTTAATTAATTTGTTGATTTTTATGTGTGTATCGCTATAATACCTGGCGATTGCCCTAATAGTCTAGTGGTAAAACACGTCCTTGGTAAGGACGAGTCGCAAGTCCGATTCTTGCTTAGGGCACCAGAAATTTTACATCTACTTCGCGTTTGTTTTTATTTCACTTCATTTGTGTTTAATATTTTTTGTTTTTAAATCTTGACAAAAGAAAAATATGTGTTATATTTTATCCGAAAAAATGAAATCAAGGAGCTATAAATGAAAATTTGGGATATTTTTGAATATCGTATTGAAGCTTGCAAAGAGCTTAATCGGAATGTTAATGTTGATAAATTAAATTCTGCATGTCTTGCAGCGCAGTATTATATTTTAAACAATAAAAAACGTCATAATTCTATTTTTAATTCAAAGTTATTGGAAGAATCTCATAAAAAATTCGGTTTAACAGAAGGTGTTAACATCGGCAAATTCGTAGTTATAGATTTAGTTAGAGATTTTTATTATGATTTGGGGCGCGAAGTAATTAATCACCAAGGTAATTTGTTAAAAGATCCTGCGGTTTCAAGAATTTTAAGGGTCCAAAATGGTGAATCTGCTGGAAGTGGGACCAAAATCGCGCCAAAAACGATTAGTTCTATACGTTCTGCAAAAGGCGATATGTTGAAATACAAAATAGTATCTGATTATCCGATTGTTATCAAAAGTGATAAAGATATGCCTGCGATTGCACAAGCATTTAAAGAACTGTCTTCATCAAAGATTCGTTTGTCTGGTGTCACGGTTGAAATGGTGCGCCCATTGGTAGATACTATCAAGGAAGCACATATTGAAAAATGTGAATTGATTTCTCCACGTATAAGTTCTGCACAAGAACGGGAAATTAACAAAGCCTGTTCTGAAGCCCGCAGATTTAATCGTATACAACAAAATTGTGAACGTATAGGGTAATAGAGAGATGTTAATGTCTAATTATACCGAAACAGAACAGAATTCGTCTAAAAAAATACAAACACGTATCAATAAGCGTGGTGAATTTGATTTAAATGCCCCGTTAAGAGAATATTGCGAAACTAGTGGTGAATTTGAATATGTTGATGTTGAATTACGTCAAAAAAGTAAATTTCGCGAAGAAAGAAAACGAGTATGTGATGTATTAGCGATTAAAGAAACCGGGTTGAAAAAACATTTGGAACGTGTCGGTTTAAAAGAAAAAATTGGGAAAACAGGTGACAGTTTAACTGGAAAAGTTTCTTATGAAAATACCATAGTTGCAAAAATACAACAAGAGCATGCAAAAATATACATTAAGCGGTATATGAAGAATAAATAAATTAACTTTGAAACCGGACAATTTGTCCGGTTTTTGTTTTTATAGATTTTGTATCAAGATTGTGATATGTTTCTTATACAGAGATTACAAAGTTAATTTTATCATGCACTATTATTTTATTCTTGGAAATATATTTTCTTTCATAGCAGCGATTTGTTTCGCTGTATCTGTTTTTAGAAAAAAGACACAAGATTTATTATTGTGGCAAGTTTTTGAAGTTGTTTTTTGTATTTTGTCTTCTTTTGCGTTGTATTCCTATTCAGCTGTGACGACTAATACGATTGATTTTATCAGGAATATTTTAGCTTGGAAAAATAAACTTACGAAAAAAATTACAATTTTATTATTAATCGCATTTATTGTTTTTGGGCTGATTGCTAATACGCGCGGTATAATCGGAATTTTGCCTGTTATGTCTGCGCTGGTTTATACTGTGTGTTTGTATATGACACGTGATATACAAAAAATAAGATTTATTTTAATTATATGTATGGGATTATGGCTGGTGCATGATTTGTTTATTGGCGCGTATATAGCAGCTGTGACAGATACATTGATGATGGCGTGGACTTTATTTAATTTGTTAAAAAACGCCAGATTAAAAAATGATATATTTTGTTGAAAATTTGATTTTTTAGTTATAATATTATGCACAAGATATGGGTTTTGTATAATGTGTTGATACGATTAACAACCGGGGAGTGTTATACAAATCTAAAAAGTAAAAAATCAGGGTGGCACCGCGCGAAAAAATCTTAGCGCCCCTGAGGTTTAAGATTTGAATTGGTGCCGAAATACCAGATATCTTTGTGGCACCGAAATCCCACGTCGCTAAAGCTTTGTGGGACAAACAAAAGGGTGTAAAAATGTTGTCTTTGAAATCTAAATACCGCACGCATACTTGCGGTGAATTGAATGAAAAAAATGTTGGTGAAACAGTCACTTTATCAGGCTGGGTTCATCGTAAACGTGACCATGGTTCATTACTTTTCGTAGATTTGCGTGATAATTATGGGATAACACAATGTGTATTTGATGGTGGTGATGAGGATTTGGAAAAAATTCGTCCTGAATCTGTTATCAGAATTACTGGCAAAGTTGCAGCACGTGATAAAGAAGCGATTAATGATAAAATCCCGACTGGTCGTATTGAAATTCAATCTGGAAAATGGGAAGTGTTGACTAATTCAGAAGTTTTGCCTTTCCAGGTTTTTGGTGATGAAGATACAAGTGAAGAATTGCGCTATAAATATCGTTTCTTGGATTTACGTCGTGAAAAATTGCATCATAATATTTTAATGCGTAATAAAATGGTAAAATGGTTGCGTGATAAAATGTGGGATTTGGGATTTTCAGAATTTCAAACACCACTTCTTACTGCTGATTCACCAGAAGGTGCGCGCTGTTTCTTGGTGCCATCACGTTTGAATCATGGTAAATTTTATGCGTTGCCTCAGGCACCACAAATGTTTAAACAATTGTTGCAAGTTTCTGGATTTGATAGATATTTCCAAATTGCACCTTGTTTTCGTGATGAAGATTTGCGTGCAGATAGATTGTTGGAATTTTATCAATTAGACGTTGAAATGTCTTTTGTAGATTTGCCAGAAATTCAAAAGGTTGGTGAAATTGTGATTCCTGAATTTATTAAAGCTTTTGCACCGGATGCAAATATTTATCCAGAAATTCCACATATATCTTTTGATGACGCTATGTTAAAATATGGTTCTGATAAACCTGATTTGCGTAATCCTATTTTAATAAGCGATGTGACAGAAATATTCCGTGGTTCTGATTTTGGAATTTTTGCAAATGCGATTGAAAACGGTGCTGTTGTTCGTGCGATTCCTGCGCCAAATTCGTCCGATAAACCACGTTCTTGGTTTGATAAATTGGGCGAATATGCAGTTAAAGAATTGGGTCTTGGTGGATTGGGGTATATTGTTTTTGCCGAAGAAGCCAAAGGTCCTGTGGCAAAAAAATTAGATGCAGAACGTATCGCAAAATTGCGCGATATTGCTGGCGATAATTCTTCATTGTTCTTTATTTGTGACAATGTAGAAGCTGCTTCTAAGGCTGCTGGTAAATTACGTAATAAATTGGGGGCTGATTTGGGTTTAATCAAAGAACGCGATTTTGCAATTTGCTGGGTTGATAATTTCCCATTCTTTGAACCTGATGAAGAACGTGGTGGCGCACCAGCGTTTACTCATAATCCATTTTCGTATCCGTTGGCAACATTAGAAGAATTGTCAACAAAAAATCCGTTTGATATCAAAGCTGCTCAATTTGATATGGTTATAAATGGTGAAGAAATGTGTAGTGGTGGTTTGCGTAATTATAATCCAGATGTTATGAAGAAATGTTTTGATATTGCTGGTTATCCAATCGAAGCAGTAGAAAAGAATTTTAGTGCTTTGTATACCGCTTTCAAATATGGCGCACCTCCACATGGCGGATTTGCGTTTGGTATTGATCGTTTGATTTCTGAAATTTTGGGAACAGGCGAAAGTTTGCGCGAAACAGTTGCTTTCCCAGCAAATCAACGTGGGCAAGATTTGTTGTTGGGCTCTCCAAATGAAGTAAGCGAACAACAATTGCGTGACGTTCATATCAAAATACGTGATAAAAACTAAAATGTAAAAAATATAAAAACACCCCGCGTTTATTGTGGGGTGTTTTTTGTTTTTAATTATTTGATTCAACAAAATTTTTCATATATTCAGAATCAAAATGTATCATGATTTCTGATAAAGAAAAATCACGAGCATCATTCGGATGGACAAGTACATCAATTGGTTCTGGACTTGTAGAAGTGCCTTGTAAGATTAAATGTAGATTAGCCATCATTTCATTGTTCTGAATTTCAAGAACACCAGACGCATCAACATTTTTCATTGATAAAGTTAATGGTTTTGTGGTCTTTACATTTCCACTTTCGTATGTTCCTGTTATGTGCATTTTTTTTATGATTGTGACACCTTTGCTTAAAGCATTTGATAGAAAATATTCACTATTTAATATCGTTAAATATTTTGCAGAAGCGTAAAAATCATCAAAACCAAACCCATATAATTTTCCACCGTAAAATGACACGTCAAATGTGCCATGTAAATTATCAATAAAATCATGTGCAATTTTACCAGAAGTATTCAGTTTTATTTCTGCTGTGATTGTTGTATCTGAAAGATTTAATGGCATGTTTTGTGATAATAATTTTTTATCAAAAACAAATTTGTTTAATTGTATATTTAATGCGTATTTTGCATTGTGTTTTTTTATGGTAGCCAATATATTTCCACGATTAGAATCTGTGATAGAAAATGTTTGTACATTGTCATGCAAAGAATATACAAAATTATTGTATTTTTGATAATTATAAATCAGCGCATTAGCAGACAAAGCGATGTTTTTATTTAAATCAAAAGCTACAGTTATTGGTTCTGGTACAAAAAACGATAGTTCTTCAAAATTATTTTTAAAGTAAGAATCTATGAAATAATCCAAATTAAGAACATCTGTTTTTAATGTTATCAATTTATCTGTAGCTGTGCCTGTAAATTTATGTTGAGCCATTTCTAATGTTAAATCAGATATAGTTCCTTTTTTATAATTGCCAGATATTATATATGGTAAATCATGCAGAAATTGCAGTTCTGCATTTGGAAACCAAGTTTTTAAATTGTTGCCATGAATTATAAAAAAGTCTTTGGTTGTTGATAATTGCCATTGTTTTGATTCTGAAATAAAATTCATAGAATCTTTGGTCCAAATAAAATCACCATTTTCTTTGCGCATAAAATCTGGGATAAATGGTAAATCAATGTTTGCCCAATCCAAAGATTTTGCGCTAAGGCGACTATAAGACACAGAATGTTTATCTTTGTCTATGTAAATTATTCCGTTCATATCTGGACAATCAAATTTAACAGTTCCTTTGTTGCCAAGTTTTCGTGCCAAAGATACGACATTTTTTATATCAGAAAAAGGTACAGATGAAGTAATATCTATTTCAAAATGATTTTTATCTACATTTAATTTTCCTGATACAGTATCGCCGTATGAAAAATTATCACAAGACCAAACAGATGGTGTTCCATTAAAAAGGCATGTTGTTTTTACACCGTTTTCTGGTAATGTGACGTGTAAATTATGCGCACCATCTTTATCAATTGTTCCACCGTGAATATGTAAATTATCTGCAACGATTGTATCAATTTTGATTTCTTTATCAGAACCAACAGTAATGATTTTTATGTGTTTAAAATCATTATCTGCAAATTTCAGTTTTCCATAAAAATCTAAATCAAAAGATGCATTTTGCAAAATATCTGTGTTATACAGTAAAAAAGACATATCATAATTTGCAGAATTAGAATATAATTTGATTATTTTATATCCATTGTCTTTTAAATCTACCATGCCAGTCACGCCATTTGCAGATATGTTAGTGAATTTTACACCGTATCCACCATCCCAGAATAAATTAGCACTAATTGGAAAATGACCCGAGATGCGAGGCTTTTCAAATTCAAACCATCTGTTTATATTTTGGGCTGTGATTTCAATATGTGCTTTTGCAGTACCATCTGGATATAATCTGCCAGACAATTCTAAATCATTATTTTTATTTTTTATTGTGAATGAATTTTTGTGAGATTTGATTTCGTATTTGTGTTGGTCTGTGCGAACAACAGCCGTGATATCGCGGTTTAATAATGTAGCATCAATTATATTATATTCTTTGTTAAGGAATTGTATTTTGGAATCAGAAACTTTGATTTCATTTTTTGTTCTAAAAGGAACCAGTTTTTCTATGAACAAAGAAGCGCCAGACACAGAAATATTTCCAGATATTTTAGCATCTTTTAAATTAAATATGTCAAAAAACGGAATTGCAAATTTACAATATTCTATGCTGCCATTAGGAACACTTATATCATGAGCAACAATCGTGGTTTTTCCCATAAGGCTGAAATTTATGTTTCCATTTATTTTGGCAGGGATACCAGTTTCCGTTAAAATGATGTTTTCTATCTTTGGTTTAAGGACATTCAGGTTAACCATTGGTGGAACTATTACAACTGCCAAAGCTGTTAATGCCAATATAAAGGCAAAAAACCATATTATTTTGTGTAGAAATGTGTTTTTTTTGTGCATGTTTCTCTTTCCTTGTATTTTTATTATAATGGATTATATTAGTATATGTGAATAAAAAAATGATATGAAAAAAGTAAAAAGTGTATTTTCTTTGGAATCTGATTATGCGCCGATGGGGGATCAACCAACGGCTATTGCTGAATTGGTTGCTGGGGTCAAAAATGGATGTAAATCACAGGTTTTATTAGGGGTGACTGGGTCTGGTAAGACTTTCACAATGGCTAATGTTATTCAAGAGTTGTCACGACCAACGATGATAATGGCGCCTAATAAAATACTGGCGGCACAGTTATATACAGAAATGAAGTCTTTTTTTCCGCATAATCATGTGGAATATTTTGTGTCTTTTTATGATTATTATCAACCAGAAGCTTATGTTCCTACGACTGATACATATATTGACAAAGATGCGTCTATAAATGAACAGCTGGACCGTATGCGTCATTCTGCAACGCGTGCTATGTTAGAAGAAAGGGATGTCATAGTTGTTTCTTCTGTATCATCTATTTATGGTATTGGTTCACCAGAACAATATTCTGAAATGAAATTGGTTTTAAATGTTGGCGATAAAATATCTGAAAAAGATGTTATGCGCAGCCTTGTTGATATTCAATATAAACGAAATGATATAGGTTTTGCACGTGGTGATTTTCGTGTGCGTGGTGATACTTTGGATATATTTCCTTCGCATTCTCAGGACAGGGCGTGGAAATTATCTTTTTTTGGTGACGAGATAGATGAAATATGGGAAATAGATACATTAACTGGTGGAAAATTACAAAAACTAGATAGAATTACAGTATACCCAAATACGCATTATGCAACCCCTATGCCGTCTGTGTTGCAAGCAATCGGAAATATTCGAAAAGATTTAGATGAAAGATTGAATTTTTTCCATGAAAATATGAAATATGTTGAAGAACAAAGATTGCGTGAACGTGTCGGATTTGATATCGAAATGATGGAATCTACTGGAACTTGTCGCGGTATTGAAAATTATTCTAGGTATTTAACTGGGCGACTTCCGGGACAGCCACCGCCAACTTTGTTTGAATATTTACCAAAAGATGCGATTTTATTTTTGGATGAAAGTCATGTGACTGTGCCACAAATTGGCGCTATGGCGCGTGGGGACAGGGCGCGTAAGGAAACATTGGCTCAATATGGTTTCAGACTTCCTTCGTGTGTAGATAATCGTCCATTGACTTTTGAAGAATGGGATATGTTGCGTCCACAGACTATATTTGTTTCTGCAACGCCTGCACAATGGGAATTAGAACAATCAAAAGGAATTGTTTCAGAACAAGTTATAAGACCAACTGGATTATTAGACCCGGTTTGTGATGTTCGTCCGACAACTCATCAAGTTGATGATTTGTTGAATGAGGTAAAAAACACCAAAGGCCGTGTAATAGTGACTACATTAACAAAAAAAATGGCAGAACAATTAACAGATTACATGAATGAAAATGGTTTAAGGGCGCGATATTTACATTCTGATATAGAAACGCTGGAAAGAATAGATTTGTTGCGTGATTTACGTCTTGGTAAATATGATGTTTTGGTTGGTATAAATCTTTTACGTGAAGGTTTGGATGTTCCAGAATGTGAATTAGTTGCTATTATGGATGCTGACAAAGAAGGATTTTTGCGTTCTACACGTTCACTTATTCAAACAATTGGGCGTGCTGCAAGAAATGCAAATGGTCGTGTAATTTTATACGCTGATACGATAACTGAATCTATGAAGGCTGCGCTGGATGAAACTGCGCGCAGGCGTAAAAAACAACAACAGTATAATGCTGAACACGGAATTGTTCCAAAGACTATATCAAAATCTGTGTTTGAAGAAGTTAAAGAAAAAGAAGAAAAAACTGACAAAACCAGAAAATTTGTTTATAATAAAGATGGTGTTTGGGATGCAAATAGCTTGCGCAAAGAAATCGCTACTTTGACCAAGCGCATGAAAAAGGCAGCTGAAGACCTGGAATTTGAACAAGCAGCACAGTTGCGTGATGCAATTCATAAATTAGAAGATGATTTGTTATTGGTGGAATAAAATGGATAAAAAAGAATTTGTTTTGAAAGATTTAGATGCAACACATAAATGGGCGCATGAATTCGCAAAGACTTTGCATGCGCCGGTGACTGTTGCTTTGCATGGTGATTTAGGAATGGGAAAATCTGAAATTGCGCGTGAAATAATTAAAACTTTGCGTGGGGAAAATACTGTGGTGCCAAGCCCGACTTTTACTTTGGTTCAAAACTATGATGGGATATCTCATTTTGATTTATACAGAATATGTGATGTTTCTGAATTGGAAGAGATAGGGTTAAAGTATGCTATTGATAATGATATTACTTTGATTGAATGGCCTGATATAGCCAAAGATATTTTACCAAAAAATACAATTCATGTTTATATTACGCAAAATGGGTTGGGTCGCAAATTAGTGATTCAATAAACTTTGCACAGCTAATGGAAAATCTGGTGCTTTTGCAAGATAAGAGCCACTTACCAATAAATCTGCGCCGGCACCCCAACATAATTTTGCAGTATCTGGATTAATTCCACCATCGACACTTATTAAATATTTAAGACCGTGTTTTTTGCGCGTATTGTTTAAGATTTTTATTTTTTGAAGTGCGCGTTCATCAAATTCTTGACCAGCAGCGCCAGGCTTTACAGCCATCACCATTATTTCATCGATTTGTGTTAATACCGGTTTTAATATTTCAATATTTGAATCAGGATTTAATGCGATACCACATCTTTTCCCAGCGGATTTTACAATGTTGATTGCTTCGCGAACACCAGATGTGTTTGTAGAAATTATAACTGTATCTGCACCGGCGTTTATCGCATCTGCCGCCCATACCGAAGGACTTTCCGTCATTAGATGAACATGCAGGTGAGATTTTGTTTTTGTTCTTATGTTTGATAATTCTTCGATGCCACCAGCAATTCTATCTACATAAAAACCGTCCATTATATCAACATGTATCATTGAAATCCCAGCCGATGCAAACATTGTATATGTTGTTATATCGTTCATGTTAAAGCACAGAGTGCTGGGCATTATAGGGATAAATCTGGATTTTTTCTTGCGCTTTTTTTTGTGAAAAATTTTGGTTATTTTTTCAATGATATTTTCAATTTTTTGTTGTTTTTGAATAAAAGCATTACGTTCTGGTAAGTGACTTAACCATATATATTCTGATAAAGCATTAAGACTGGCGCTATCGCCCAAATTTTCTATGGGTAAACCAAACGCCCGTTCAATAAAAGTGTTTATATTATTAATAGATGTTCCACCACCAGTTAAAATAATTTTTTCTGGTTTATATTGGTTTATATATTTATCAGATTGTTCGTGGATAATGTCTATTAATTCTGATAGTTTTGGAATAAATATGTCGTTAATATCTGCGCGAGAAAATGAAGCAAATTTTTCAGATGAATCTGCTGGTGTAAACCTGTCCATTTCATTAGGAGTCGCGCTGGCCACAGATATTTTTAATGTGTCGGCATCGTTAATATTTATCCCCAGATTTTCAGATAATGCTTTTGTTATATCAAATTGACCAAATTTAATCTTATTCATATATAATGGTCCACGCATAGTCCATATTGAAACAGTTGTAAATTCGTTGCCTAAATCAATGAATAAAACCTTTTCTTTTGGTTTTCTGTAGATAGCGTTTTGTAAAAAAGTCGAATCAAAAAAACCACCAGATTGAATATGTGCACGACGTAAAATATCAGATATATATCGTGTTTGTTCTTCTTTGTAAGAAATGACACTAAATATAGATTTTAATTCTGTGTCAATATGCCCCACAGGTGTATTCGTTATGTTTTGTATATTCGGAGTCCCATAAAATACAGGAATAATGTGCATCGAATAAAACCCTTCGGGTTTAGTTATTTTTGCAACCTGATGTTTTAAATCTAAATCTGAAATTTTATGTTCGTCACGCCATATAATTGTATCGGAAAATGTGCGAAAATCCATTTCTCCAAAATTACCTGTGATAAAGGCGGAATTAAAATGAGTGTTTAATTCTTGTTCTAATTCATCAATGACACTTTTCAAGGCAAATAAAGTATTGGTGTTTTTTACAAAGTGCATCGCAGATTGGACGATTTTTGCATTTTTTATACAATGTGCAAAACCGCGAACGCCGTATGTTCCGATATCAAGGCATAAAAAAGACGAATTAGATAATTTCATTTTTGTTCTTTGACCAAAATTCTAGCGGTATCTCGCATGTCTATGATTTCCAGTTTGCGTGCCAATAATTTATGTGTTTGGTTTAATACTTTTATTTTATTTATAGCAGCAGCAGGATCTTTTTCTGGTAAATATATAACAGTCCCATTTTTAGTATGTATGTTCCAACGTCTTGATTCCACCATGTTTAAATAATCAATGTATTTTGATATTGAAGATACACTTGATATTATATCAGTTAAATTATCTGGCAGATTCCCTTGAAAAACAATGGAATTATCATTGCGTTCTGTTGTTGGGGTATCTATTTTAGTGCCATCGGCGGATAAAGGATAATAATATGCGCCATCTGTCCATGTGGCTATGACCTTGTGCTTTTGAATTTTTACGATGATATGACCGTTCGGTAATAAGCGTACCGCAGAATTTTTTACCCCGGGAATACCAGAAACACGATAATTTAATTGATGTAAATCCACAGAACGTAGACTGGTTCCAGGTGAAATTCCCAATGAAAGTTTTACGATTTCATCATCTTTGGTAGTCGTACCGTATGTTTCAATGCTTTTTACAGTTGATATTGGACCGCGCCCCATTTGGCTGGTTATGATGCGGACAGCAAAATATACAGCCAAAATAATGGATACAACAAAATAAAACCAAAATAGTATGGATTTTTTCATGTCTTTTATTATATCACATTTTTAACAAATAGCCAACAAGATGATGATTTTATTTTCCGCGCAATAAATAACCGCGTCTTAACATACACTTACGATAATATCCAACCGTTTTAGATGCTGTGTTTGGTGGTACGGAAAGCAATGCGCGTTGCCCAACATCGCGATATTCATTAGATTGAAATGTCACCCATAATCCATCCCAATCAGGCATCTGGGCGCTTTGATTTGGAGATAATAATTTGGCGAGTCTTGAACGCGGGACATAACTTTTTTCTTTGATTCCAAGACAAGATTTATGATCGCGAACGAATTGTTCGGTTGTCACAGCGTCATTTTCCCAATTCAAAATAGTAGCGTCATCAATCGAGCCACGATTAGCCGATGCACAGGCTGCTAAGCCAAGTAGAAAAAATAAATATTTCATTTTCATATTTTATATTATAATTTAATTGCGTTTATGTGGCAATAGTTTTTATAATGTAAAAAAAAGGATGGGGAAAGATAATGGCAATATCAATTCAAAATTATGTAAAATTGGCTAATTTTTACAATGAAATGACAAAGGTTTTATCTGCAATTTGCGTTGAAAAAGGCGGGATTGCGCTGGAAAATTATGTCGGTCGTTTTTTTGCTGCAGATGTTTTAGAATATATTGTAGAATATGGACATAGGGTAAAGAAATCTTCTGACAAAATTCCACCAGAAGTTGTTTCTGTTATGGATTTGTTTGAAAAACAGTTTGAAAAAGTGAAAGATTTGGTGACCCCAAATCAAAAACCTATACATGAAATGACACTTGAAGAATTTGAAAAAATTATGAATATTTAATAGTATCATAAACAAAAGATAAAAAAGGAAAGAAAATGGCACACAATAAAATACAAAAAATAATCTTTTTATGTGTCGGGGCTTGTATGCTAAATTTGACTGGGTGTGCAAGATATCAAAGTCAAATGGGGCAACAGCCTTTGTATGATACAGTTAATGTTGTCGAAAGTGTTGTAATAAATGAAAATTCTGTGCCTATTTTTCCAAAAAAAGCGGCTTTGACAACTGATACGGCTCAACATTTTGCGCTGGATTTGCCAAAAAGATGTACTGTGAATTGGGATAATCAGAGCGTCGTGACTGTTGTTCCCGAAGAAAAGATAGAAATTGTGCGTTTGGATACGGGTGATGCTTTGCCAGATTTAAAAGTGTCAGATTATGAATTTAAAAGATTGTATGTTAAAGATGCGTTGGAAAAATTGTTGGCTGATACGGATATAACAATAATTGAAGACCAGGCTACTTTTGAAAAAATATCTGGTACAATTTCCACAGGGTCATTATCTGATGCTGTGGAATTGATGACAAAAATGGGGCGGATTTATTATTCTTATGATAAAGAGTTTGGGGAAATTCATTTAACTGGTCGTGGTAAATGGATGATAAAGATGCCAAAAGATGAAACTATGATAATGGCTATATTGGATGCTATGCGTGGTGCTGATATTTCTAATTTGTTGGTTAATTGGCAAGATAAAACCCTTGTTTTCGAAGGTGATTATCAAACAGAACGTGAAGTTTCAAAGATAATTGCTGATGTCGCGTCAAAGAAATATGTTTTGGCGTGGGATGTTGATGTGTACCGTGTGTATCCAAAAACTGATAGCGCAATTGTTTGGATGAATATGTTGCCTGCGTTTGGTGAAAAAAATATAAGAATGTCTATTCCTGGGGTCGTTGGTCGCGCATTGGTCGTAAGTCCAGAGATAAACACAAAAACATTACAAGAATTTGTATCAAGACAGGCTAATATGGTTTTGGTTTCCCAAGGGACTTTTGCTGTGCCTAATGGTTGGCAATCAAGATTTGATATCGGTCAATGTGGAAAAGAAGACAGATTGGAAACAGATTTAATTATCGGTGCTACTGGTAAATATGGCGATTATGGCGGATATAAAAAGATTGATGCAAAAATAGTTTTATCGACAAGTAATGGTGAATTATCTTCGTTTACAATACCTTCGAATGTTGGTGATAATTATGTAATCGTTGGCATACCAACACATTCGTTTGTGACTACGCCAGAAACTTTGATATCTCCGTTTGCTGAATTGGTTGTATTTATGTCGCCACGTTTGATTTCTATTGTAGATACGAACAATGTTAAATCTGCAACACCGCTTTCTGGTGATGAATTGCGTGATTTTTTAAATGAATAGTGGGGTAAAAGATGTTGTTTTCTAATCTTGAAAAGAAAATTGCTTTTAGATATTTACGTGCAAAAAAGCGTGGTTTTGGTTCGGTGATTTCGTGGGTTTCTTTGATTGGTATCACACTTGGTGTTGCGACATTAATAGTTGTGATGTCTGTTATGGGCGGATTTCATGATACATTGCTTTCGCGAATTATTGGTATGAATGGGCATGTGGTCGTTTATCATCAAAATGGAACGATTTCAGATTATGATTTTTTGATGGATAAAATGCGTCAAAATAAAGTTGTAGAAAAATATACTGTATCCATAGTCCCAATTGCCGAAGGACAAATAATGGCATCTGCTAATGGTAATAATTCTGGGGCGATGGTGCGTGGTATTCGTATTCCTGATTTGATTTCTAAGACGAAAAACGGAACGCGCATATATGGTAAAAGTTTAGATAAAATTCAAGATGGTGAATTGATAATTGGTTCGACTTTGTCGCGAAATTTGCGTGTGACTAGTGGTGATAAAGTTTCATTGATATCTGCAAATGGTGGGACTGCGACACCTTTTGGAACTATGCCACGGATTATGGCGTATCCGGCGGTTTCTTCGTTTTTTATGGGAATGTATGAATATGATTCTGGTTATATTTTTATGCCATTAAGCACTGCACAAAAATATTTGAATATTGAAAATTCAGTCACTCATATTGATTTGTTCTTGACTGATGCAGAAGAAAGCGAAAGGGTTGTCAAAGCATTGGATGCTTTGTTGCCAGATGGTTTTATTGTGCGTGATTGGCGTGATTTAAATCGGGGATTTGTTGGCGCGCTTCAAGTTGAATCAAGTGTTATGTTTTTGATTTTATTATTAATAGTAATTGTCGCTGCGTTTAATATTATCTCTTCGCTCGTTATGTTGGTCAAAGATAAAAATAAAGACATTGCGGTATTGCGTACTTTTGGTGTATCGCGTAAATCTATGATGAAGATATTTATTTTGTCGGGAACTTCAATTGGCATAATTGGCGCGACTTTTGGAACTTTGTTAGGGGTGATTGTTGCTATATACATTGAACCAATCAGAAAGTTTTTCCAATTTATTACAGGACATGATTTGTTTCCTGCTGAATTATATTCTTTGTCTGAATTGCCATCAAAACTTGTTCCGTCTACTGTTATAAGTATTGCGGTAATCGCGATTGTGTTGGCGTTTTTGGCAACTTTGTATCCTGCATGGAAAGCGGCTAATACAGATCCTGTTGAGGTGTTGCGGAATGAATAGCGGCATTGTTAATTTGGATAAAAAATTACAGATGTATATTACTACTATGGCTGTACAGAGTTTGCCTTTTGGGCGCGAATGGGGTTCTAGTGCTAAAAAATTAGAAGATGAATTAAAAAAACGCGGTATTGTTTTGCAGGATAAACTTTTTTATGAATACAAAATGCCCGGTGGTCTTGGTCAAAGTGATTTTATGAGCAAATTAATAATGGATGAATTTTGTAATGATTTTTATTCCCATCATTTTGGCAAAGTATTGTTGGATAAAAAGTTAAGTTTCGCAGATAAAATGAAGATATTTAAGTATGTTCGGAATATGCACAGCAAAACCAAAGATATGCTTAAACAATACGAATCAGAAATAAGGAATTTAAATCCTGAATTGGCAACTATAAAAGTAAATGTTGCATCAACTTTGGTATACGGTGCCATGTTTGGGTTTGCGCCAAAAGAAATCGCATATTGTGCTGATGCACATCGTGATTTTGCACAAGAAAAAGAAAATGAAAAAATATTAAAAAATTATGGTATAAATTTGACTTATGTGTTGGCACCAGATACTGCGAAAAAAATAATTGCTACGTTGCAACAAAATGTGCAAAATAATATTAAGGAAAGATAGATGGCAAGTATATTAAATTCTTTATCAAAAATATCAAGAAAAGACATTGTTATGTCTGTTCGTAATATAAAGAAAATTTTTGTGGAAGGTGGACAACCGTTAAAGGTTTTACATGGTGGCGGTTTTGAATTATATCGCGGGGAAATTGTTGCTTTGGTCGGACAAAGCGGTTCCGGTAAAACTACATTGTTGCAATGTGCTGGTTTGTTGGATAAACCAACCAGCGGTGATATTTTTATAAACGGTCATCCTGTTGATAAAATAAGTGAAGAAACACGTACTATGTTGCGTCGTCAAAAAATAGGGTTTGTTTATCAAAAACATAATTTATTATCAGATTTTACCGCGCTGGAAAATGTGGTTTTGCCAATGATGGCTAATGGCGTCAAAGAAGAAGAAGCGTGTGCGATTGCTATGAAGTTATTAAAGGCCACAAATGTTGCACATCGAAGCAATCATTTACCGTCTGAAATGTCTGGGGGGGAACAGCAACGTGTCGCGATTGCGCGTGCGATTGCTAATGCGCCAGAAATTTTATTGGCTGATGAACCTACGGGCAGTTTGGATCCACAAAACGCAGCGAATGTTTTTGATTTGTTATTAGATTTAGTTCGTAAAAATAAAATGACTATGTTATTTGTGACGCACGATATGAATCTAGCAAAACATGCAGATAGAATTATTACCATCAAAGATGGTATTGTGAAATAATAAAACAATAAAAGGAGAGAGAAATGAAAAAACAAGAGATTCAAAAGATTGATAAAAAACCAAAACGCATATATGGCGTATTGGGATTGGGGGCGCTGTTTCTTAGCGGTGCTTTGGTAGGTTTTATTATTAACGGTTCTGATCGTGTAAACCATTCTACTATGAGCTTGCAAGATTGTAATAATATCGCAGATAAAATTATGTTTGCTGCCAGAAATAATCATCCTGATTTAATTGAACAATTAAACAAAGTTTATTCTGAAAATTGTTTAAATCGTGAATTTGAACAACCTAAACCACAACCAAAACCAGAAGAAAACAAATTGCCTGAAACAACATGCGAAGCAATTGAAGAATTATTAAAAAAAGAATTAAATGAAGAAAATACTAATGATTGGGGATCGCATGATTGGAATTCAAAGGTATATGATAAATTGGCTAGAAAAGGTTGTGATGAAAATCGTGATGCCTATATAAAATTAAGTCAACGCGAAGCTGATATTGCAAATGCTTTGAAAAATAAAGATGGTGTTGATGTTGAAGATATGTCAACTTGCAGACAAATTGAACGTGTTTTGATTCCAGAATTAAGATGTGTTGATGGGTATGAGGTGTGCGGAAATCCAGATACACATATTAATAATGCAAAAATTTATGCGAATTTGTCTGAACGCGGTTGCCCGGAAAATTCCGGAAAATATAAAAATTTGGCAAAACAAGAAATAGATATTGCGCGTGCGTTAACGGATGATAACATTGAACGTAATGAACGCGAATCTGTAGAAATTGTTGAAACTTATAAACGTTTGCAGATGCAAGCTGAAGCTGCCAAGATGATTGAAAAGGCAAAAAAATTGACTAATCCTGCAATCGATTTTATAATTCAATTGGAAAAGATTATTGAAGAATAGGGGAAATCATGAGAAAAGTATCAGTTAAAAAAATTAAACAAAACACATCTGATAAGAAATGCAAATTATGGCTTTGGGTAGTCATAGCATTCTTGTTGGGCGGTGCTGTTGGTTATGTGACACATTATACAGTCGTAAATTGGCATGGATTTTTTGCGGTTTGTCCGGATGGTGTTAAACCAGATAAACATGGATGTTGTGCTGGGGAAACATATACTGATGCAGGGGAGGGGTGGATGGTATGTTGCCCAGAAAATGCGGAAAATTGTTTCCCACCAATTAAATAATTTTATATTTTTGAATATAAAAAAAACCGTCCATTTGGACGGTTTTTAACTGTATTGTTGATTTTTCATGGGGGCGTGATTTGCCAATGTTGCGTTTTTAATGCTTTGAAAAATTTTGTTCTGCAAACTGGTGATAATTTGTTTATGCTTTTCCCATTCTTCTATGTTTTTTGCGTTTGTTTCTATTAATAACATGCGCATAGCAGCCAATTCTGCTGATATTTTATCACAATCATTGTTCAATTCTTGTTTCAAAAAATCTGGGACATCAATAATGTTTATATCTTTTCTAAGTAGTTTAATTCTGTCTTTGGTATGTTTGATGTAATCCCAAAATATAGTTTTGTTTTCGTGTAATAACATTATGTTATCCTTTTTGTTGTTTATATAGTGTAATTTATAGCACAAAAAAATAGAAAAACAAGGTCTTGTATGGGAAATAATATTTATTTAATCTTTTCTTGAGAATTAGCTATGTGTTTGCTATGCTGGAATTGATTGGTAACAAAAGGACCCAGCATGTGTGGAATTTTTGGTTATTGTGGTGGAAAAAAGGCTTCTGAAATTTTAATCGAAGGTTTAAAACGTCTTGAATATCGCGGATACGATTCCAGTGGAATTTGTGTTGGAAACGGTTCGAAATTTTCTGTGTATAAACGTGTCGGTAAAATAAAAGTGTTGGCAGATACTTTGCCAGAAAAACCGTTCGGACATAATGGTATTGCACATACGCGTTGGGCTACGCATGGTGGTGTGACAGAAGCAAATGCGCATCCGCATACTGATTGTAATGAAAAAATTGCAATAGTTCACAATGGTATTATTGAAAACTATCAACAATTAAAAGACAAATTATTGGTCAAGGGTCACAAGTTTAAATCTGAAACTGATTCCGAAGTGATCGCTCATTTAATAGAGGAAGTTTTTAATGGGGATTTAACCAAGGCTGTTAAGCAAGTTTTGCCAATGCTCAAAGGGACTTATGGTTTAATAGCGATGCATGTTGATTGTCCAGATGTTTTGGTAGGGGCAAGAAATGGGTCGCCTTTGATTTTGGGAATTGGCAATAATGAAATGTTTTTAGCATCTGATGTTAATGCGATGGTGGCTTATACTAAACAAGTCGTATATTTGAACGATAAAGAAATTGTTACTGTGACACCAGACGGTTTTACAACAAGTGATGTTCAAGATAATGCAATTCACAAAGATATTACTATGGTGGAAACGGATGGCGAATCTTTTGATAAGCAAGGATATAACCATTTCATGATGAAAGAAATTGCTGAACAGACAGAAGCAATTAAACGCGGTATGGTTGGGCGATTAAATGTTGATGAAGCAACTGGACATTTGGGTGGTTTAAATATGGATAATGCTCAATTGCTGGATGTAGAACGCATTGTGTTGGTGGCGGCTGGGACTTCGTATTATGCTGGAATGACCGCCAGTTATCTAATTGAAAATTTGGTGCGAATTCCTGCACGTGTGGAATTGGCAAGTGAATTAAGATACAAAAATATCATAGTAGAAAAAAATACTTTATATTTTGTGATTTCTCAATCAGGGGAAACAGCAGATACTTTGTTCGCCTTACGTGAATTACAACGTAAAGGTGCACATGTACTGGGAATTTGTAATGCGGTTGGTTCTACGATTGCGCGTGAAACTGATGGTGGGGTTTATATTCATTCTGGACCAGAAATAGCAGTAGCATCGACCAAAGCATTTACTTCACAATTGACCGCGTTATATATCTTTACCTTATTGATGGCGCGTATCCGCCATTTGTCTTTTGAACAAGGCAAGGAATTTATCAATGCCTTTAATGAATTGCCTGCTTTGATAGAAGAGATTTTGTCAGCGGATGATAAAATTGAACAAATTGCAGACAAATATTATAAATCTCAAAGCTTTATGTTTTTGGGGCGTGGAATTAATTATCCTGTGGCAATGGAAGGTGCTTTGAAATTGAAAGAAATTTCTTATATTCATGCTGAAGGTTTTGGTGCAGGTGAATTAAAGCATGGCCCAATTGCGTTGATTAATGAACAAACACCTTCGTTCTTTTTGGTTCCTGATGATGCTTTGCGTGATAAAAATATTTCTAATATGAAAGAAGTCAAAGCAAGGGGTGGAAAAATTATCGCTGTGTGTACAAATGGTGATGACGAAGTCAAAGAAATTGCTGATGATGTAATCGAAGTGCCTAAAATTATGCCTTGTTTTTATCCGTTCTTGTTAGTGGTGCCACTGCAATTATTCGCATATCATTGTGCTGTGAAATTGGGACGCGATGTAGATCAACCACGCAATCTGGCAAAATCTGTCACGGTGGAATAGGGGTGTATCCGCTCCTGTTTAGCAAAATAAAAAATACACCCGTTGGGTGCATTTTTTATTTTGGTGGGAGACAGCTTGCATTAATCGAGCAAAAAACAGGCAAGAATTTATCGATTTAATGCAACGGGTAAAAGAGTTTAAAGATAAATGGTTGTGATTTTTTATTTTTTCCATCGTTTTAATGTCGGATACACTTTTTGACAATATTCACGCATTTGATCGCCAGTCATGTTTGCCTGGGATGCAAACGGAACCATCATTTCGATATATTCTTCCATGGTTGCATGTTGAAGAAATTCACCATCTTTATAGCAATAAATACAATAATCTGAATTTTTGGAACCATCTTTGTTTGTTCCAAATACAGATTCATCGTTCATTGGCATAGCACAACTTTGACATATTTTTTGCATAATAAATCCTTTGATTATAGCTTTTTAAAAATTATAATAATGTTATGTCATCAAGTAAAGATTTTTTAGATTTTGTTTTGGATCAATTATCAGATTTACCTGATATAGACTATCGATATATGATGGGTGAATATATCATTTATTATCGTGGAAAAATTGTCGGCGGTATTTATGATAATCGATTGTTGGTTAAACCGACTGAATTCGTGTTGAAAATTATACCAGATGCAAAGATGGAAATACCTTATCCAAAAGGAAAACCGATGATTATGATTCCTGATATAGAAAATAGAGAATTGTTGGTAAAATTATTTAATGCAATATATTCAGAATTACCAGAAAGAAAATAAATCGATACATTATTAAATAAAAAAACTAATTATTTGTGAAAGATTTTACACTTTCTTTAATGGCATCTACAGTATTATACATGTGTGTTTTGTTTTTAATATCTTTTGAGACCTGTCTTATTTTTAATGTCTTCATTTTATTATAAATTTCAGTACCGTTTTTTTCTGCAATTTCAAAAATGTTTTCCAATATTGCTTCTTCTTTTCTTGTTGTTTTTTCATTATGTGTGATTAGTTCTTTAATATCTGGTAATAAGTTCCCTGTGAGTGCACTTTTTATGCTGTTTGTAATGGCATTTGTGACAAACATTTCAAAAACCTTACCGTTAGGACCGAGTTTTGGTTCTTTACTAATTAAAAGATGTTCAGTTTCTTGGTCTATGGTATTTTTATCACCTATGTGTGGGAATATTATGACATTACCGCGTTCATCAGGAAAATAAGAAATAAAGTTATTTTCTGGATTTGCTAAAATAGAAAAATCCTTCTTGTTTGCTTTTCTGCCAAGCATGCCGTGTTGTTTTTCTTTGTTTAATATATATTTCCTAATCGCATTTATGTAAAGAGAAAAGATATTGTTATGCATATATATGAAGAATTTATCTTGAGCAGAGACAAAACTTAACATTGTCGATTTGCTTTTTCCCAAAGGGTACATCGGTGCGAGAGCAATGCTAAATAATTGTTTTTGTATTTGTTTTTGTTCTTCCAATGTATACCCCAATTCTTCCATTTTTTTCTGCATTAATTTTTCAAGAGATAAAAAAACGTGACCACCATAACAATGTATCACAAACGTCACATTTCTAATTCGTTTCAATGCTTCATTAATATCTAATTTTGTATTTTTTTCAGATATACGTGGCAATAACAACTGATTAAATATTTTTTCAATTAATTGTGAATTAGGTTTCTTATTAGTGTTTTCTTGCATTTGTTCTTCATTGTTTTTAGTTTCATTAGCGTGTTTAGCTTTTTTCTTGTTGAAAAATATAGATGAAATAATTTTTTTAATTTGTGATTGTTTTGATTGTTGGGTTTCTTTATCTATCAGATACCATAAAAATCCTTTGTCTGATATCAAATTGCGACCATTTGTAATCATAGATTTTTTGACATCGGATTCTGGGTTATATGTTTCTGTAAAATTATAAACAGCACCGTGTATCTTAACATTTTGTAGAAATTCATTTGTGAAAGATTCGCTTAAAACCTTTGCATATCCATTTACAGATTTGTTATTTATTGTTCCACTGCCACCCAATATAAAAACACAAGGTTCATCATAAGGAATATTGTCATCACCAATTTCAATCCATGAGTGATGACCTTTTGGGTCTTCATTTTTATCACGAAAACCTAAACTTGCTGAATTAATAATAAAATCATCATTGCTTGTTGACATCTAGAAGCCCTTAGGCCAATTATAACAAATAATGTGTGGCGATGCCAGTTAATTTAAAGATTGGTAAAATTTGGTGTTTTTTGAATATGATATTTTCGTTCGCTCGGCACTTTGTGCCGGCTGTGCGGAAACCGTGACGATTGTGGTGCGTTGCACTTCCACAATCTACTTGTTTTCGAACCAAAGGGTTTCTTGCCAAACCGCGAACAGCAAAAACAAAAACCGACCATCAAGGTCGGTTTGTGTTTTTGGTGGGAGCGGGTGGAGTCGAACCACCTCAGTCAAAGACAACAGATTTACAGTCTGCCCCGGCTCTCCGACTCCGGCGCGCGCCCTGAACTATTTTTTGTCCGCCTTCGCTATGCTTAATCTTGTTTTTTGAAAATAAGTTTTTTGTTAACTTATCTTCAATGAACGCACGGCTACGGCGCGACACTGGATTTTTGTAATCGTGCGCAGAGCGCGCGATAACCAAAATCCGTGGTGCGAGCAGAGGGAATCGAACCCTCATTTCAAGCTTGGAAGGCTTGCATTCTAGCCTTTGAACTATGCTCGCAATGAATTCATAGGCTATACGATTATATCTTATTTTTTTACAAACGCAAGCATTTATTCAGTAATTATATACTTACTCGACCCTATCAATGTTTTTTGCTTTCAAATAATTATAGATTGTGCATTTATGAACACCTAATAATTTGGCTATCTTTGGCTTACTGAATCCACGTTTTAACATCCATTCCAGCCGTTTTTTGTGTTTTGTTAGTTTTAATTCACGCGATTTTGAACCAAATGGTCGTCCAAGTTTCTTTCCGTCTGCTTTTAAACGTGCCAAACTTTCACGAACACGCGCCTGTAATAATGATTTTGATAATTCAGCCGATAAACCAAAAGCAAACGCCAAAACCTTTGATTGAACATCCGTTCCTAATCTAAAATTTTCTTTCAAAGTCCAAATTTGACATTCTTTTTCAAGACAGGTCTGTAATATACCCATTAACTCCATTAAACTACGTGCTAGACGCGATATTTCGGTTGTGATGAGTATATCACCAGATTTTAACTTTGGAATCAATTTACCTAGTTTTCGTTGCGATAGTTTTTTGCCACTTGAAATCGTTTCTTTGACCCAAACGTCAATTTTAATATTGTTTTCATTCGCAAATTGTTCAATCACGAAACGTTGGTTTTCTTCGGTTTGGTGGGTTGTTGATACCCGACAATATGCATAAATCATAAAAAATCCTTTTGGTTGTTCATTCGTATTTATTGAAATGAATTAAAAATCGTTCAAATCCACAATACGCGTGGTTTTGAACTTGATTTTTAGTGTTGAAATTAAACCAAACTAAAAAATCAACTGTTTTATGACGTTTTTTGATTTTAAAAACACCGCGAAAGTCGCGGTTTTCTTGTTTTATAGGTTGCTTAACAGCCGTATCAAATTAAATCTTGGTTTTATTATAATCATCATGTCAAAACCAACAAAGGAGTAAATCATGTTTTG
>CAMZIQ010000001.1 GCA_947307295.1 uncultured Pseudomonadota bacterium | reverse complement strand
ACACACACACACACACACACACACACACACAGGTAGTTTTTGCCGAGCTTGAAACGAATCGTTCTGGTTTGTTTTACATAGATTTTAACCGTTCGAATGCGATAGTGCATCGAACGGTTTTTTGTTGAAAATGGAGATTGTAGTCATGATAAAACAAATATTATTTTCGATGATTATTGTGGGAATGTATCTTTCACAAAGTTATGGGGCTGAATCAGGATTGGATATTATTCAGCGTGCCGAAGCGCATTATGCGGCTGTTAAATCTGCTTGTTCAGGTATATCTGATGCTGTATCGAAAGTTTCAGGGATTGCGAAAGCTAATACAGCGGTAAATGCAGTTGGGGTTGCAACGAGCGGTGGCGCGTTAATAGCAGGTGTCACAAAAACAACTGTTGATGCAGATATAGAAAGATTGATGAATGAATTGTGCGAACTTGGTGCATGTAAGGCAGAGACAATAAAAAATATGGATGATAATCAAATTCTGAATGTAGCGGATAAATTGGCTCGCATAAATGAGTTATCGGAACAAGTAAAAGAAAAACAAGAAAAATCAAAATCTTTGGGAAATTGGAGAACAGGTTTAATAGCTGGAAGTGTCGCGACAAATGTGGCTTCTGCTATTATATCTGGGATAAATCGTGATAAATCTGAATTAGTGCAACAAATTGAAGCATGTAATTTAGCTGTGTCATCTATCAAAAATATAAATATGGATTTCCAGAAAGCTGGATTAAATCCGAATGATAATCCAGTTATAAAAAAGTTGAATACTATCGCCACATGGTGTGGAAATTTGGATGAAAAAAGTGTTGAAAAAATAGAAAAACAAATGACGGCGGTTATGGGAACATCTATTGCTGGGGCAGCGGTTGGGACCGCTGGTGTAGCGGTAAGTGCATCAGCCAAGGGTGATAAAGCCCAAGATAAAACTTTAAATAACACAGCAAATGTATTAAGTGGTGTAAGTGTTGCTACAGGTGCGGTTGGTATTGGATTGAATGTGTCCATGATAAAAACTGCGAAAGATATAATAAAACAATCTGAACGTTGTGAAGAGGTGTTGTGATGAAAAAATATTTGATGATTTTATCTTGTCTGTTTTGTGTGCAGAATGCATACTGCGATAAACCACCGTTTGATCCAGAATCTATGAAAGCAGATTATCTTGATGGCAAGATTGATTTGGCTACGGCGACAATGTTATGTAAACAAATTATTAACTATGCGAATGTAATTGAGATTGAAGTATTTTTACCATACAAAACAGATGATGGTAAAACAATGTATCACTCGTTAAATCTGAAGGATTGCGAACCGTCGCCTGATTGGAATTATGATAAAAATTTGAAATGGGTGTGGAATATCGCTCTGCATGCGGCTAAGATTGTTGTAGGAACTGGTGTTAAAGAACATTCACAGTGTCAACAATCACATATGGAATCAGAAGCACGAAATAGATGTGGTAGATTCGAGATGTCTAACTGGAAAACGATGGGGTATACTATTTCCGCATTAACTGGTATGAATATAGATTGTTCTAAAACGGATAATAGATGCGTTGTCACTAGACCTGCCAGTAGCAATGGTGGTGAAACCGGATTTTACACAGCTTGTTGTTTGGTTCCTATTATTAATTGTGAATCTACAACAACTGTCAATCAAAACTATTCTGAACAGATTTCTTCTGTAACTAAAGGGGATATCAGCACTAAATGGATTGGTTTTATTACGGGTAATGCAGTAATAACTCTTGACGATTTTGGTTATGATTGTAACCCACTATCAAAATAAAAAATTTACGATAGAAAAACCGCCGTTCCGCTTACACTTCGTTACAGCGAGATTTAATGGGCGGTTTTTTTGATATATTTTTGCATAATTAATCAAATGGATTTTCGTCTTTTTTATATTCAATTATAATTGGTAAATGTTCCAAGTGTAATGCCGTTGCAATTCCACGACGAAGATATCGTGTATATGATTCTGGGATATCACTTGCCCCACCGACATTGATTGTGAATTTTATTGGATGATGACCGCTTTGTCTTGCAAATTTTATTTTCATCGGTCTTTTAAGACGCGACATTGGTGGTTGACGGTCGGTTACCAATTTTTCAATTATACGATTAATAAGGCTGGTTGGGGTGTCTGTATTTGAAATATCCCATTGTTCGTATACGCGTTTAAATAAATTTTGAACACCCATACCTTTTTCAGCAGATATCGCCAAAATAAGTGGCTTTATAATCTGATGAAAAGAATTTGTGAATTGATGTTTTAATTTTAATAATTTATCGTCGCGTTCTGCTTCGTCTACCAAATCCCATTTATTAAGTGCGACGCATAATATTTTACCAGCATCATATACACGTGCCGCAATGGATAAAGCCTGATTTTCAATGTTTTTGGTGGCATCAACAATTAAAATGACTATGTCAGATTTTTCAATTGCATCCAGCGATTTTAACGCAGACAATGTTTCAACATCGTCTGTGACGCCCGCTTTGCGTCGTAAACCGGCGGTGTCCATTAAAACAATATCGCGACCATAAAAGTGTGTAGGAATTTTTACAGTATCGCGTGTGATGCCTGGTGCATCCATGACTATTTGTCGATTTTCACCCAATACACGATTTACAAATGTAGATTTTCCGACGTTCGGTTGACCCAAAACCGCGATTTTTATTTTGTTATCAGATTCGTCGTATACGACAGATTCTGCCGTATACAGTTTATCCATGAATTCATAGATAATATCAAAACCGCGTTTGTGTTCTGCCGAAATTAATATTGGTTCACCAAATCCAAGTTTATAAAAATCATGAATATCAGCCAATCTTTTATTCGATTCGGATTTGTTGATTAAAAGCAGGGCGGGCGCCTTGGATTTTTTATGAACCAGTTTTGCCCATTCTATATCCATAGGGGATAATCCCACGCGTCCATCAACAACAAACAAAATTGCATCTGCGTTTTCAATAGCATTTATTGCCATGTCTGTCGAATTATGGGCGATGCCAGTTTTGACGTTTTCCAGTCCGGCGGTATCAAATACCATCCAAGGACGATTTGGAATTCGTCCGGAAATTGTATCGCGTGTGACGCCTGGGCGATCGTGAACCAAAGCATCCCTGGAATTAGTTAAACCATTAAAAAGTGTTGATTTGCCAGTATTTGGGCGACCAACTATGACTATTTTTTTCATATTTTTTTCCATTGATTTTTTATAATTATAAAGCAAAAATATAAATAATCAAATAAAGGGGGCAAAAATGAAAATAACAAAGTCTGCAAAAGTTTCAAAACCAAAAAAAAGAAGTTGGTTGGCAAAACTTAGTGATATTTTCTTTCGTCCTAAATTCTTTTTTACGCGTATAGTTGCTGATGGCAAAATGGAAGATGCGATATTAAAGGCTTTCCTTTGGGGATTGGTTGGCGGAATAGTCGTTTTGATTATGCACTTGGTTCGCGGTGATGCGTTTACTGTGTTTTCTTTGTTCAAAGCAATAGTCATGTTTCCTGTGTTAGCAATTGTTTTATTGTTTGTGTTTGCAGGTTTAATGATGCTGGTTTCTGAAATAACTGGTGGGGACAGGGATTGGGAAATCGCGGTAAAGGGTATAGCTTCTATATTTTTTGTGTATCCATTGGCTTTAATTTTAAATACTTTGGCATTTGATTGTACATCTATGTGGCTGATAAGTGTAATAGTTGATTCTTATATGTTGTTTTTGCTTTATAATATCGCGGTGTATTGTTTGCATGGAAAAAAGGTTAGTGTGCTTTTCGTGTTAATGGTATGCGCAGTATTTCTGGCATGTCTTTATATGTCAGATTACAGAAACGTGTGGTTTATGGTAAAAAATATCCCAGCCACATTAACTTGTTTGATGTAATAAAGTTTTTATAAATGTTTTTTAAAAGCCGGTTTTTAGACCAACTGCGAAAAATGGCACTTCATCAGTAAGACCGCCAGACATGAATACACTAGTGTGTTCTGTGTATTTATATCTGAATGATGCCAATATAGTGTGAACGTAATCACCGCGCATCTTTTCGTTGGTTATCTTGTCGCGATGATTCCAAATTTTTGTGTCTGAAAAAAGATAAGACAAAGATACGCTTGATTGCAATAAATCATAACTTAATCCAGTTCCTGCAACAAAACCGTCTGAAGATTTAGCAACAGGGTCTTCGTCATATATTATGCGGGCAGATGTTCCCCAAATAAAACTGTTATATTGCAGGTTCATACCAACTGCCACCTGACCGCGCCAATCAGCACTTACATTCGGTGAAAAAGAATTTTCTTCGTATTTGTCTGGTTTGTCCATATAAGAAACAGCCAAATAATACGCAGATTTTAATTTACCATGGGGTTGCTTTATTTTTAATGCGCCATCAATCGCATAATTATAATCATCGCCGCCACCAGATACTGATAAACCATATTGCCCATAGTCTGTCGATTTTGTTGCCAGATTTAAACGTAAAGATTCATGACCCGTGGTTGCAGTCGTATCAGAAATTAACACACGTTTAAGATCTAGTTTTTTATACAATATAGATTTTTCATTTATGCGAAGATATCCAACATCTGGTAAACCCAAGCCCATTTTGCGCGCAATAGAATGAGTTAAACCGAATTCCGCGCGACCATAATCACGGTCTTCAAATAAAACAAAAGCATCGTGGATGTATTCTTTGTCTTCAACACAGTCTGCATCAATAGAATAAACAGCGCCGATACGTTGCATCCGATTGAAATTATATGATATCTGCCCCTTAACATCCCAATCGTTTATGAATATAGGTTTGTCGTTTCGCGGTTCCAAAAAACCAGCCATGCCGTCCGCATCCAGTCTGAAATTCCAATTTCCACTTCTGTGGTCAAGAGCGATTGCATTTGATGAAAAAACACAAAGGCATGCTATGAAAGATATTTTTTTTATATTCATAATTATTGTTCTTTTTTTGTTAATGATGGATTTTCATGTTCTGATAATATCGCAGATTTTAATTTATTAAAAGCACGTTCTTCTATTTGACGAACGCGTTCACGAGAAATATTATATTTTTTTGACAGCGTTTCTAATGTAGCCGCTGGGTCAGATAAACGACGGGCCTTTAATATTTCGCGGTCACGTTCTGGCAAAGAAGATAGATGTTTTTTTAATAATTCATATCCGCGTCTTTTGAATTCCAGTTGTTCCAGACCTTCTTCAATATTTATTTTTGTATCTGCCATATTGGACAAAATATCTTTGGAATCCGAATCGGTACTAAGTGGCGAATTCAAAGAAATGTCGCGCGCAGACATGCGTGTCGCCATACGTTCAACATCGCTTTCTGGAACAGACAAATATTCTGCGATTTGCTTTGTTTGTTCAGCGTTTAAATTGTTATCCATTATCCCCAAAGCGCGTTTTGCACGTGTTAGGTTAAAAAATACACGCTTTTGATTAGCGGAATTCCCAAGTTTTACAATAGACCAATTGTTAAGTATTGTTTCGTAAATTTCCGCCTTAATCCAAAACATGGCGTATGTAGAAAATCTGAAACCACGTTCTGGATCAAATTTTTGCAAGGCCTGCATCAATCCCATGTTGCCACTGGCGATTAAATCGGATACAGGTAATCCGTAATTTTTGAAATCATATGCAACAGACACCACAAGGCGTAAATGCGATGCAACAAGCTTTTCAGCAGCCATATTGTCGTGTTCGCGAACCCATTTAGATGCGTATTCGTATTCTTGTTGTGCCGTTAATATAGGGAATTTTTGAATTTCATTGATATATTTTGCCAAACTTACATCATCGCCAGCACCATAGACTGGAACCATGGTATTCGTTTTTGTTGACGGTAAAGTTGTCTTGATTTCCTTGCTCATACATTTTATAGTATAGCAATAAAATATAAATTATCAAGACAGGAGATTTTATATGACAAGTATTTTAGAAAGAAACAAAAATCTTAAACAACCAGTTAAGAAAACCCGCGCAGAATATGCAGAAGATGCACTTTATCGCGAAGTCTGGGAAGATGTAAATAATGAAAAAACTCAACAATTTTTGAAAAAATATTGGCGTCATATCGTTGGGGCTGCGCTGGCAATAATGGTCATTGTTTGTGCGATTCAAATCGGAAAACGTATGTATTGGGCTTCTAAAATTGCCACTGCCCAGGTTTATGAAACGGCGATTGCTAATGTGGATGCGAATGCGCTGGCTAATTTGGCAAAAGATAGCAGGGGGGCGACTTCGGATTTGGCTTTGTTTCAATCTTATTTGATTGATAGAGATATCACAAAATTGGAAAGTTTGGCAGAAAATGGTCATACACGCGATTTTAAAGATTTGGCTAAATTACATTTAGCTACGATTAATGGTGATAAGATGGAAACAGTCGAATTTGTTAAATATTTATCATCTATGGATACAAAAAAATCGCCTTTCTATTATACTGCGCGTTTAATGGTCGCTCAAAAGTATTTATCTGTTGGCGAAGTGGACAAGGCTGATAAGATTTTGAATGATATAACATCTGATAAAAATGCACCAGTTAGCATTTCTGCAACAGCGCAAACTTTGAAATAGGGTGAATGATTTGAAAAAAATATCGCCATTTTTATTGTGTTTGATAGCTTTGTCATCGTGTTCTAAGCATGATCCAATATTACCAGGGGTTAGACATGATATTTTTGATACAACTGATGTATACGTTGCAAATCAAGATATTCCGGGATTATCAAAAAACGCAAAAGATATATATGGTGACCAAGATTGCAAATATAGACAAGATGCTTTGAATAATATTTGGTTCGAAGAATCAAAGATATATACAGGTTTTACCACGGATAGTGTCGTTCAAAGCAACCAATCACCAATTTGTGATGGACAGTTTATTTACACAGGTTTATCAACAGGTGAAGTTATTAAGGTAAATACAAAAAATAAAAAAGTTGTTTGGACTGCTGATGTGTTTCGTGAAAATAATTTAACAGGTGGTGCAGCAGTTGTTGATATAGTTGCGCATGTTGGATTAGATGGAAAGTATGTTTATGCTGGTGGTTTGGGTGATGCTTTTTGTAAACTTAATGCGAATAATGGCAATAAAGTTTGGTGTGTGAATATATCTGTGCCTGTTGATTTTATAATTGTTGATAATTTTGCTTTTGTTGTTGGTGCCGATGGTAATTTGTACGCGGTGAATACCGACAAAGGTTCTGTATATTGGAAAAGTGAAATTAAAAAACAAAAAACTCCACAATATGATGGTGAAATAATAAAGGTTGGAAAACAACACATAAATTATAAAAACGGCGAAATAATAAAATAGTTCAATACTAGAAAAACCGCCGTATAGGCGGTTTTTATGATGAATATAAAATACTTTTATTATTCTGCGTCAGAATTAACGACTTTGCGATCACCTTTTAAAATTTGTGAACCAGTTGTCAAATCCGTTAATGTCAATTCTATATAATATTCTGTGACGATTTTCGCTGGGGAAAACCATGCAGGTTTTACTTTTGTTTCTTTTTCTACCATTGCACCTGTTATAGAAACGTCAGGCGTGACAAATGTATTATTTTGAATTGATTCTTCTTCATTACCTTGGTGAGTGCGGACTTTGTATGTGGTTGCTTCTTGTGTTGAAGATGAATTTACAGACAAAATTGTGCCATTTGGGGTCTTTACCATAGTGTTTGGTTCAACAGATGCAGGTAATAATATTGTTTGTGTGTTTTCCCCGTCTTTGAAAGATACTGCTATTTGTGATGTTCCAGAATCTAATATTTTTTGGCGTGCTTTTTTTGTTATGGCATTTGTATCAATTTGTTGCTGAGTTTCGTTTTTAAAATTTTCAAGTACAATTACAGATTGTTTATCCAATACAGGTTGTTCATCTGTTGTATCTTTTGACAGATTTAACATAGCTTCGGTAAGGCTTTCTGTTGCTTCAACCCAATCGTTATATGTTGGTGCCATCATTTCTGATGATTGTTGATTGCTTGATGTCCCGCTACAAGCATATAATGTTAAAGATAATATAATCGCAAATATTTTTTTCATTTATTTTTCCTTTTTATTTTAATGGTTCTAAGATTTTTATTTCGTTTGTTTTAGGATTCAAAACACGTGGTGCACCACTATATCCCATAATTGCATGATGCGATGGTATTAAAAATTCAGGTAATGGCGAAGCTTCGCCCAGTGCCATTTTAGCAAGTAATTTTTTCTGAACTTCAGTTTTTCCACGATAATATTGGATGTTTGTTGCTTCGATTGGGCGATGATACCAACCCTGATAAATAACCAATTGTTTGTCTGCTGGTAATTTCATAATGTCAAATTCACTATATATAGGTTCTTCTTTGGGTTCTTCCACTTCTTTACCGTCTTTATCTTTTGTGATTTTTTTGACTATTTTCTTTCCCATCATTTCCGAAAATCTTTTTGCTGAATCAGGATCGTTTTGACGCAGTACGATTTTTGCTGCGGTTGTAGATATAATTGTTGCTGCCGCATCAGCACCGTATTTTTCTTGAATTTGGTGAAGATCCTGACCAATAATTAAATATGATACTTTACATCCACGGCCTAAATCAGGACCCTGAATAACAGCATCTAATTTTTGCATCTTTGGCATTTCATCCAATGCGAATAATACAGGACAAGGTCCAACTTTTTCACCGTCTACGATTGTTCCGGGTGTATGCGCCAAAAGGTAGTTCGACATCAATTCAATAAAGATTGCTGTAATCGGATTAACTGCTTGGGCATCAACCAGGTTCACGGATAAATAAACGCTTACTGGTTTTATTTTTCCATCGCTTGGATCTTTTATTCCACGTAAATCTGCAAAATGAAAATCTGAATGGGATGTTCTGTTGCGAACTGCTGCATTACGGAATATTGCCAAACCTTCCATCATAGTTGATAAAATAGAACCACGTTCTTTGTCTGGTGTGTTTGCTAATTGAGTTAATTCAGATATGGCACGACTTGCATAAGAATAACGGCGTGCTTCGTCTACAGCATTTAATAATAAATCTTTCATTGGGTCAGCCATCATGACCATTTGATCGCCTTGTTTCCTGCGTTCTTCCATTTCTTCTGCAATAGCAACCTGACTGGATGTCAACCAATCCAAAATCATTGCAAAGGAAGCTTCGCGACCACGCCATGAATCTGGAATATGGTCCCATGTTCCGACGTGGACATAATTCATGGTGTTAAGTTCGCCTTTTTGCAACATGGAATATGCTGCATATGCATTTGGATCGTTCATCATTGATAGGTAATAATCACCAAGTACTGTCACATCATCTTGATTGAATGTGCCGTTGTTTAAGCGTGTGTAAAAATAATCGTCTGCCTTGGCACGTTCCACTTTTGATACGATATAATTAATCAGACCAGCCAAGCCAGCACGTCCAGTATTTGCCCAGTGCGGATCAGCGCTGCCGGATTTTGGATCAGGAACCAATACTTTTGCCATAGAATCAATATACAAATCGCGTTGTTCAGGATTATAAGGTATATGTTCCGGCGATAACGGATTCCACGAAGGATAATATATCCCACGTTCTGGTTCGTCTTGACCAGCCCAATTCATAATAAATACAGGACCGATTGTTGCACGATATCCAGATGTCGATTGTTTTAATTCTGGTTTTGGGTCGTTAATAATCATCGAAACCGTATCGCAATCCAAAATTGTTGGAACGATAACACCTGTTGTTTTACCAGTTCCTGGAGGGGCAACACACAATGCAGACAAACTTTCGTCAAACATTAATGGTGTGTCTTTGCCTTTGTATTTAAAATATCCCAACACCATCATAAAGCCATTGAAAAGTCCTTCTTTGTTTTTATCAGGAAATTTCGCCATTTTTTTGATGTCGTCAACGGTTGCTTTGCGGGAAGATTTTTCATCATAGTTATCTTTGCCCGCTGGGTTAAATTCAGCCTTTAATGTATCGTCTGATAAAAAGAAATATACAATGACCGGTATTACTGGTGCCAAGGAAGCAAAATCTGGGTGACTTACTGTGCGTGAAACCCAAAAGGGAATTTCTGCAATTACAGATAAACCGGCTGTGGCAAACATATTTTTTATGTATAAACTAAACCAATGTGATGATGCAGGACCCCATCCATATCGCCAAATATGTTCTATTGGAAACGCTAAAGCAAATGCAATCGCACATATTAACCAGACACCGATGTTCCATCGAATGTTCCAAAATTTCCGCGCCACAGGCGCTTGTTCATGTTCTTTGTATTTCGTTGAATCAAAGATTTTTAGACCTTTGCCCGAACCACTGTTAGAGAAAATGTTGAAGTTTGTTGCCATGATTGTTATTATATCACAAAAATAGATGTTTTTATACTAAAAGATTTAAAAATGCAAAATATACCCAGAATATATTTAAATGAAAATTTAGAAACTGGAAAAATTTTTCCAGTTGATAGAGATATAGTGCATTATTTGCGCCGTGTTATGCGCCGTGGTGATTGTTTAGTGTTTAATAATGGCGCTGAATATAATGCCAAATTAAGTGATGATAATAATGGCATCATAATTTGTGATAAAACGAATCGCGATGACCCAGGCAATAATATTATTTTGTATTTCGCACCGATTAAAAAAATGGATGATATGTTGAATATGGTGACCCAAATGGGTGTCGCAGAATTACAACCTGTGATAACGCAAAGAACTGTTGCAAATCATATTAATTGGGCGCGTATGAAAAAAATAATTGTTGAAGCTTGTGAACAGTCAAATCGCAATAGTGTACCAGAATTGCTACAACCAATAAAATTTCAAGATTTAAATCTGAATGATTTGATTGTTGCTGATGAAAGATTTGCTCATGATACAACCAAGAAAGAAATTAAGTTTAAATCGAATCGTGTTTTTATTGGTCCCGAAGGTGGGTTTTCTGACGATGAATTTGCAAAAATGGATAAAGCAGGGGTGCACGGTTTGTCTTTGGGGAAAACAATTTTGCGTGCTGAAGTGGCGGCTGTGGTTGCTGTGTCAAAGGTGTTGGATGAATGAAAGTAAGATTGGCTAAATTTATTTCTGATAATGGAATTGCTTCACGTCGTAGCGCAGAAGATTTAATTCAATCCGGTCGTGTGTCTGTGGATGGAAAAGTTGTAGATACTCCGGTGTTTTTTGTTGATGGTTCGCAAAAGGTTTATGTTGATGGTAAAAAAATACAACAGAAAAACGAAATAAAATTGTATATGTTTCATAAGCCAATCAATACAATGACCACAACGAGTGACCCTTTGGGACGGAAAACTATATATGATGTGTTGGACAAACAATACAGAAATTTAAAATATATCGGAAGGCTTGATTTTAAAACAACTGGTTTGTTGTTATTGACGAATGATGGCAATCTGGCAAGACAGATGTCTTTACCAAAAAATAAAATTGAACGAACATATATCGCAACTGTTGACAGTTTTTCTAAAACTGGTCTAGATAAAGCACGCAATGGGGTGGTGGTTGATGGAATAAGGTATCGCCCGATGAAAATAGAAGTAATCAATGAACATAATTTGAAAGTGACAGTTAAAGAAGGTAAAAAAAACGAAATTCGAATCGTTCTTAAATATATAGGTTCGCCTGTAAAGGCATTGCATCGTATTTCATATGGATTGATAAAGTTAGGAAATTTGCCTGCGGGAAAAATTTTGCAAGTTGATAAGAAAACGGTTGACCTGATTGTCAAAAATTTCTAGAATCAAAAAAAAAGGAAGGGAGTTTCTTATGAAAAAAACAAACATTACAAGAACTGTAAAAACAAGACAAGTTGAAGCTGGGTGTGCGTGTTGTACAAATCCTATGTGGTCGTGGACCATATATGTTTATTGGTTCATAATTTTGTTCTTTATCGCGGCTACTTTTTATATTATTGGTCGTGGACACGAATTTTTGAACCCAACATCCAGAAATGTTGTTATAACAGAAGAATCTTTGAAACGTCCCCAAGATTATATCGATGCAGCCAAAGAACAAATAAAAAATGGTGATTTAGAAGCTGCTATTATTGAACTGAATGCTGCGGTTGATTCGAATGCTAATTCGGGTGTTTATGTTGCACGTGGCGAAGTACATATGCAAATGGGTGACTATCAAAAGGCGTTGGACGATTTTAATTCTGCAATAGAAATTGATAGTATGAATGCAAATGCTTTTTATGATAGAACTTTGTTAAATACTCGTTTGGAAAATTATGAAGCTGCTATGACTGATATTAATAATGCTTTGGCGGCACAATCTATGAAACCTGTAGAAAATTTAACTTTGCGCGATTTGTATGCAAAACGTGGTCAGTTGAATTTATGGTTGAAAAATTGGCAGGGTGCGATTGCTGATTACACTAATTCTTTGGCTCGTGCCGAAGGAAGTGTTTCTTCGAATGTTTATGCTGAACGTGCAGAAGCATACACGGCAGTTGGTAAATATGAAGATGCAATAAATGATTATACATCTGCTGTTCGTGTGATTTCTGAACAGATTCAAGCGGCAACAACACAAGATGAACGTGAATCTCAATCTAGCAACGCAATGTCTTATTTTGAAAAATCTGCTGCGTTAAATTTACAGCTGGGAAGAAATGATGTGGCAAAGAATGATTTAGAATCTGCGTTTGCTATTGCTGTGTCTTTGAATGATACGGAAAGTATAGATAGAATTCAAAATTTGATAAATGGGTTGAACAACTAAAAAATCCGCCGCAATGGCGGATTTTTTTTGACTTTTGTTATAAATAGTATTAATATTTGATTGTTATGATTAATAGATTGTTTATTTTTATCACTACAACTACAACCCCTTTGGGGGTATAGATTTTCATTTGCGCTAAACTTTTGCGCGTATTATAATAAGCAAGCAATTAAATAAAATTAAAACAAACCCACAATGCAAAGGCTTTGTGGAACAAAAAAAGAAGGTATTTATTATGTCTTATCCAATAGAAATGATTCGTCATTCACTTGCTCATGTGATGGCGGCAGCTGTAAAAAAATTACATCCAGACGTTAAGTTTGCTGGTGGTCCTGCGATTGAAAATGGTTTTTATTATGATTTTGATACTGAATACAGATTCAGCGAAGAAGATTTTGCGGCTATCGAAAAAGAAATGAAATCTTTGATTAAATCTGATGGTCGATTCGATAGACGTGAAATTTCTTTGGAAGAAGCAAAAGAAATTTTTAAAGATCAACCATATAAAATGGAATGGTTAAATGAATATGATGCAAATGGCGAAGTATTATCAATTTATACTTTCCGTGATTTTACAGATTTGTGTCGTGGGCCACACGTTGAATCATCTAAAGATTTACCAAAAGATGGTTTTAAAATAAGAACTGTGGCAGGCGCTTACTGGAAAGGCGATTCTAAAAATAAAATGTTGCAAAGAATTTATGTTGATGCTTTTGCAAATGCTGAAGAATTAGCAGCATTTTTGAAAATGCAAGAAGAAGCCGCCGCGCGTGATAATCGTAAACTGGGTAAAGATATGGATTTATTCCATTTTGAACCAGAATATGCACCAGGTGCTGTGTTCTGGCATGACAAAGGGTTTAAGGTTTATCGTAAATTGGTAGAATATATTCGTCAGCGTCAAAATCGCGAAGGTTATTTGGAAATTTCTACACCAACTGTTATGGAACGCAGTCTTTGGGAAAAATCTGGTCACTGGGCAAAATATGCAAGTCACAATTACGCAGGAAAAACTTTGGATGGAAAAGATTTCTGTGTAAAGCCTATGTCTTGTCCAGGTGGTATGTTAGTTTTTGCCCAAGGTATCAAATCTTATAAAGAATTGCCTTTATATTTGGCTGAATTTGGAAAGGTTAATCGTTACGAAGCCTCTGGTTCTTTGGCTGGATTAATGCGTGTTCGTGAATTGACTCAAGATGATGCGCATATTTTCTGCACCGAAGAACAAATGCAAGAAGAAGTTATCAAAGCTTTGCGTTTAATATTAGAGATTTATCATAATCTTGGGTTTGATAAAGTTTTGATGGATTTGGAAACTCGTCCTGATTCAGAATTTCGTATCGGTTCTGATGAAGTTTGGGATTTTGCAGAAGATACTTTGCGTAAGGCATTGGATGCTGCCGGTGTTGAATATATTATTGCCGAAGGCGAAGGTGCTTTCTATGGACCAAAGATTTGTGTATATTTATGGGATGCACTTGGTCGTAAATGGCAATGCGGAACTGTGCAATTGGATATGAATTTGCCAGAAAGATTCGATTTGTCTTATGTCGGCGAAGATGGTGAAAAACATCGTCCAATTATGTTGCACAGGGCAATGTTGGGTTCTATCGAAAGATTTATGGGGATTTTATTAGAATCTACAGGTGGTAATTTACCATTATGGTTGTCTCCGGAACCTGTTGTGGTTGCCCCGGTATCAGAAAAGTATAAAGACTATGCAATGAAAGTGGTTAATGAATTACATGCAAATGGGATTTATGCACGTGCTGATTTAAGAGACGAAAAGGTTAATTACAAGATTCGTGAATTATCTTTGGCAAAAACACCAATCATAGCTGTGGTCGGTGAAAAAGAACAAGAAAACGAATCGGTGACATTGCGTTATTTGGGTAAAGAAGGTCAAGAAGTGAAATCTTTATCTGAATTTGTTTCGTTTATGAAAGACGCAGTTAAATTGCCATTGTAAAAAATATGATGGGGTGAAAATTTCACCCCATCTGTGAAAGAACAAAAGGAAAAAATATGAAAAAAATTGCTGGAATTGTCGCGCTTTTGTCGGTTGTATGTGTGATTGCAGGTTGTTCATGCAAATGTGAAAACGAACCGATTATTGAAGCCAATCATAAATTGATTGTTCCACCTAATTTTGGAAATATGCCAAAATAATTTTGGTTTAGCGTTTTTTTATGATATAATAGTCCCATGAATGTAAACATGGGGGCATATCATGGATAAAGAAGAAAATTTAGATTTATTAGATTTAGAAGACACAAACGAAGTTGATGCTTTGCCAGAAGCAACTCCGTTTTCTAACCCACGTCCAAAAAAACCTTGGTTGTTAATGGGGCTGGGGGTCGCCATTATTGTTTTAGCAACATGGATTATCGTTGCAAGAATCGGTGGCGATTCGGGAACTAGTGTTAATATAGATTTAGATGTTCCTGTGGAAGATGAAGTTAAGCCTGTGGAACAACCTGTTCCTGATTTGAACGTTCCTGTGAAACCTGTTGAGGTTGCACCACAACCAGTTGTTGTTCAACAGCCTGCACCAATGCCTGAACCAACGGTTAAACCAGCACCGGTTGAAAAACCTGTGGCTGTGGCGCCTGAATCAGAAAATGGAAATCCTGTGCGTGTTGTAGAAGATAGAAAAGAAGTGACGTTTAATCCTGATAAACCTGCACAGCAAAAGACCGTGACGGCAAAACCTGCTAAGAAAACAACAACACATGCGAAAAAGACTGTGACATCATCAAGCGGTGGCAGTATTTATGTACAGTTCGGTTCATACAGTACACGTGCGCTGGCACAAAGTGCTGAACAAAAGATGCGTGCTGCACACAGCAGTTTGTTTGGCGGAAAACAGTTTGTAATATTGGCTGCCCAGGTTAACGGCAAAACAACTTATAGATTGCGCATAGCGTTCCATAGTGCGAATGAAGCAAATGGTTTTTGCAGAAATGCAAAATCTGATGGCTTGGATTGTTATGTGACAAAATAATATCAAAGGGGGTAAATATGCGCGGTGGCATTTGGGAAATAATTTTAATTGTTTTGTTGATTTTAATTTTGTTTGGTTCTGCAAAAATTCCAGCAATGATGCGCAATATCGCAAGTGGAATTAAAACTTTTAAGAAAGAAATCAAAGAAGAACCAGTAAAGAAAACTGTGGCAAAAAAGAAAACAGCCAAGAAAAAAACAAAATAATGTAAAACCGTGAATTCTTAAAATACTGGCGAATGCCAGTATTTTTTGATAACTCTCAAAAAGTAATTTATATCGGATTAAATTATTCTTTAATATAAATCAGATGTTATTTATGTAGTCGATGATACAATTAGTGATAGGTAAACTTGGTGAAATGGTGAAAAGCACCAAGAATTAAATATTTTTAAAGCAAGTAAGTTTTGTTTCAATAAACATCGTTTTTATCATGTTTTTATGATATAATAATGCCTGTATAAAAAGGATTATGATTATGAATATTATTGGTTTAGATTCAAGGCAAGTTATACAAAGTAGAAAAAAATTTGGAACAAATACTGTCCCCGGTGTTAAACCTAGAACTGCATGGCAATTCTTTATGGAAACTTTCCAAGATAAAATCAATTTGATTTTATTAGGGATGTTGATTTTGTTCTTGATTTTGGCTGTGTTTGGTTTGGGTGGATATATCGAACCAGTGGGGGTAGGTGTAGTTTTATTGTGTGTTGGTATTATTGGAACTGTCACTAAATTAAGGGCTCAGAAATACTCCTTGGATTTAAAAAATAAGACTGCTGTGCGATACGCTATGGTGGTAAGAAATGGAAAATTCAAAACCATAAAAACTGATGATATAGTCGTCGGCGATGTTGTGTTTTTGCAGTCTGGTGAAACTATACCGGCAGACGGATACGTGATAGATGGTCGTATACATGTAAATAATTCTGTGTTAAATGGTGAATCTGCAGAATGTTTAAAAGAAGCAATACATGGTTTTAAATATAATCGCAAAGCAAATATTACAGCAGATGATTATGTCAGTAAAAATTTGCTTTTTTCAGGGACTACGGTGCAAAGTGGTGAATGTTTTATGGTGGTTGGAAATATCGGTATACACACCGAAAACGCGAAAACTTTATTGTCTATGCGAAATATAGATGAAGTCAAAACTGATTTGGATATTAAATTAGATAGATTAGCTATGAAAATAGGGCAATTCGGTTATATAGGTGGGGCAATAGTCGCGGTTGTTTTATTATCTGATGCAGTAATGAAGTCTGGTGGTATAGATGCATTTTTGGCAACAGGATTTTTGAATATCATACATGAATTTTTAATGGTGCTGATTGTATCTTTGACAATAGTTGTAGCGGCTGTGCCAGAAGGTTTACCTTTTATTATTACCATTATTATTTCACAAAATGCGCGCAATATGATAAAGCATAATGTGTTGGCTAAAAATACTCATAAAATTCCAGAAGCTGGGAATATACAAATCTTGTGTACGGATAAAACCGGGACGTTGACGTATGGAAATTTAATTCCGATTACTAATTACCTTGGCGATGGCAGTCAGGTTGATTTTAATTCTGATTTGCCAGTATCGCGTTTTGTTGCTGCTGATATTTTGTTTAATACAGGTGCTGCATATGATGACAAAGGAAAAATTGTTGGTGGAACCAGCACACAACGTGCGCTTTTGTCTGCATTAGATGTGAATTCAAAATTGTTTAAATCTGTGACCAAAGAAATAAAAACTTTGGATAAGATACCGTTTGATAGCGCAAATAAATTTTCTGCGGTTCGTATAGAAAGAAAAAAAGATAAAAAACAATTTATACTTTATACTGGTGCGCCTGAAATTATTTTGGAACATGCGACTAAGTATATCGATGTAAACGGCGTATCTCACCGTATAGACAAAAATAAGATGCTTAAAATTATTCGTGAAAACGCAAAACAAGCTAAACGTGTTTTAGCACTAGCGTATGGAACAGGAAAAACTTTGAATTCAAAATTACCAGATAACTTGATATTGATATCTTTGGTAAGTATTCGTGATGATGTAAGACGCGAAGTTCCAAATGCTGTGGCTCGTATGAGAAATGCTGGAATTCATGTTATTATGATGACCGGTGATATTTTGGATACTGCACGTGCAATTGGTGTGGATACAGGCATTATTCAAAATGACGACGATTTAATTTTGACTGCGCGTGAATTAGATGCGATGAGTGATTCTGAAGTCAAACAAATTTTATACAGATTGAAAGTAATCGCGCGTGCTGTGCCAAAGACTAAATTAAGGCTGGTGAAAATTGCTCAAGAAATGAATTTATGTATTGGTATGTGTGGCGATGGAACAAATGATGCACCTGCGTTAAAACGTGCAGATGTTGGCTTTGCAATGGGAAGTGGGACCGATGTTTGCAAAGAAGCTGGTGACATAATAATTACTGATGATAATTTTGTATCCATTGCTGATGCGGTATTGTTTGGCAGAACCTTTTTGAATAATGTGACTAAGTTTTTATCGTTTCAAATGCCTATAAATGTGGCGTTGATTGTATTAAGTGTGTTTTATCCAATTGCATTTTTAGTTCCGGCGTTTATGGCGGTGCAAATTTTGGTTATAAACATTTGTGAAGACAGTTTGAATTCTTTGGCTTTTGGGGGAGAACCAGCCAAATTAGAATATATGAATACACCACCACAACCAAAAGGCGCTTCGTTATTCGCGGGGAAAACTTTGACTAAAATTATCGCAGGAAGTATAGAATTTTTGATTGTTTTTGCGTTATTGTTTATACCGTCTATACGGCAGATTTTCGGTGATAGCGAAGCTGTGAATTTAACAGCGCGTTTTGCTTTGTTAATGTTAGTGGCCGCATTTAATGGCTTTAATGTTAGAACAGATGATATACACTTGTTGCGGAACATAGATAAAAATCCGCTGTTCTTATTAGTCGCATTATGTATTGTTTTTGGCACAGTCGCTATCGTGACTTTGGGTGGTGATTTATTCCAAGTGACACCGTTATCTTATGAACAATGGTTTGTCGTATTTGGACTGGCTTTTTTGGTTATACCAATAGATTTAATCAGGAAAATTTTGTTTGGGCGCAGATTTTATTAAAAGGTTGTATTTTAGCAGTTCTCATGATAAAATTATATATCATATGAAAGGATTTTTGTTAAAAAATTAACCAAGGAGAAAAAAATGAAAAAATATGTATTTCTTACATCTATTTTAGCTTTGGCGGCTTGCGGTGGCGGCGGTCATAGTGGTGGTGGAGATGGCATGCCTGTGCGTCAAGCTGTCACACCAGAAGCACTTACAAGTAATGGATATGTGACATCTATGTCAACTGAGGTTTTGGTACCAAAGTCAAGTGGTGCGGTTGTTGCAAGAACACCCGCGACCGTTAATTATAATGGTTTGACGTATACATCTTATAGATTGGATGATGTGAATTTCCGTGTTGCGACTGGTGCAAATGATGCGTTTTTGAATTTTAGAATGGACCCAAATGGTAAAATCGATTCTTTGATTATGAATGTTGGTGGTGGAGAGCAAAAAATGTTTCGCCGGGGTGATGACAATGCAGATTTCCGCGGCATTGTTTACGAATACGTGGTTTTGGATGATTCTGCAACGGCACATGATGATTATTCAAAATCAGATAGAGACACTCTTGTTCGTTTAGTATATAGTGAAGAAAATGATCCAACATCTTATGCTACATTAAGTGCGGCAGCAGCAGGTAAATGTCCAGCTGGCAAATTCTGTCGTTGGGATCGTATTGACCAAGCGTTCCGTATTACTTCAAATGGCGGCAGCGAAGATTTAACTTATTCTGATTTCGGAAAAGTACAAACATCAAATTTTGGTAAATACAAAGGTGTGACAGAAGAAAATTTTGCAGATGCAAAAACGCATACTCGGGATAGTGATGGTGTGGTTGGTGATGCAGCTACGTGGAGTGACATAGTATTTGATGAAAATGATTACGATGTGTTTGGTGGCGGATACAAAGTATCGGCTTTGCAACACAGACCAACAACAGATATGCACTTTACCGGTAAAGCTATTGGCAGTGTATACGCAACAAATTCTGATGATCATAGTGGAACAGATGCTGCGCTGGCAGATAATGCGGCAACATTAGATTTTGTCGGCGGCACAGAAACATTAAATATGCACTTTGACAATTGGTATGATGTGACCGTGACCAAGGATGCTTCTGGAAACAGAATTCAATTTAGTGACTTTGATGGGACAACTGGTAATGCGGGTAATGAATTCAGAACAGCCGAAAGTCTTGATGTTCCAAACTTTACAACAACTACAGGTAGTGCTGAAGAGCCGGGCGGTGTCAGAAGAGAAGGTATGTTAGACATGAACTATTATGGTGCAACAGGTCCAGAAGAAGCAACTGGTGTTGTTCGTTTCAAAGAAACTACTAATGAAGCTGGTGTTCAATATGAACGTGAATTTCGTGCTGGTTATGGTATGAAATAACAAATTTCGTCGTAAAAAATCCCCCGACTTTTTTGAAGGGGGATTTTTTTCTGGCAATATTTTCGGTTTATTATTATTCTATTGTTGGGCAGGATTTTAATAATTGAAAAAAATATTTTTAATTTTGTTTGGAATTTTTTACGCCACAACTGTCACGGTATTTAATTCTTATGCAGTCGAATCTTCTATGGTTTCCAAAAGCCAAGAACACAAAGATAATGAAAAAACTTATAAAATGTCTGCAATGGATGCGGTTAAAGTGGCTGGAAAATTAGTGGCTATGGGTGATTTTGATCATGCTCAACAATTGCTGTTTCAAATGCCAAAAACAGACAGTTTACCCGTGGAAATTGAACGTTGGTATTTACTTGCTCAGATTGAACAGAAAAAAGGTAATATTGACGAAGCTATCAAAATTTATCGCAAGATTTTAGATGATCAACCTGATTTGGTAAAAATTCGTTATGAATTAGCTCTTTGTTATATGATGAAACATCAATGGTATCGGGCGGATTATCATCTTCGACTTGCTATGGCTGGACAAGATATTCCAGATGGTGTGAAACAGCAAATGATGTATTATAGATATATAGCACGCCAAAATAAAAATTGGAATGTGTGGTTTAATGTTGGGGCTGCGCCTGATACTAATGTGAACCAAGCAACCGGTGGTAAAGAATGTATCGTAAACGAATGGGGTGAATTTTGCCGATATTTACCAGAGCCTGAACGTGTTATTGGAACGAATCTATCACTTGGTGGAAATTATGAATTTAAATTGACTGAAAAGAATTGGCGTTGGAAAAGTGATGCTATGATTTATACCAATGTTTATAACAAACATGATTATGATGATTTGTATTTATCGGCTTCGACTGGACCGCGTTATATTTGGGACAAAGGGGATGTTTGGCTTGCTGGGGTTGTGAATAGACGCTGGTACGGATGGGATAGATATAATTGGGCGTATGGTGCAAAGTTGGATACTAATTATGATTTTACGCGAAAATTATCAGCGGGGCTATCTTTGCGTACAATGGAAAACAAATATGACGAATATGGGGAATATATGGATGGACAATCTTATTCATTAAACCCACATATTGCGTATTCTTTTGGGGCGAGTAAATATATAGTACTGCGTGGTGGCGTGAATCGTGAAACTGCAAAAATGGATGCTTATGCGAATTGGGGATATAACACTAGTTTGGGTTTTGGTTCTGAATTGATGTATGGGTTTAATGTGTATGTTGAACCTTATTTTTCGTGGCTTAAATATGATGGGGATAAATGGGTTGTAAAAAATAACGCTTTTCAAAAAGTCAAAGAACGCGATTTTTTGCAAAGGTATTCAATTTCTTTGTCTAATAGTAAATTAGAGGTTTGGGGATTTGTCCCAACCTTAACATTTGCTTATACACAAAAAGATTCAAATATACATTCTCGGGAATATAAAAAGTGGACAACAGAATTTACTTTTCAACAACGATTTTAACTGTTCTTGCAAATGATTCTTTTTATGGTTAAATATATTTTATGAAAATCATAGATGCACATACTCATATTGATTACATAGCGCCAGATGTTGATGGGGTTGTGTGTTGTGCAACAAAAGAATCTGAATGGCAAAAAATAATTGATTTAATGAAAATAGATGCGCGTGTATACGGTGCGTTTGGTATCCATCCTTGGTTTATTAATGATATTATTTTTGGGTGGGATGGGCGATTAATACAATTATTACAAACTAATCCAAATTATATGGTTGGGGAAATCGGTTTGGATAAATATAAGCCAAATATGGAAAAACAATTAGAAGTTTTTGTTAAACAATTTGATATTGCTGTTCAATTAAAACGAATCGTTTTTATACATTGTGTTGGTGCATGGGATAAGATTTTGCATATTTTAAAACAATATAAAAAATCTGAATTACCAATAATTGTTTTTCATGATTTCAATGCAAATGAAAATATATTATTAAAACTATTGCAATATAAAAATATATTTTTTTCATTGGGTAAAAACGCTGTATACGGTAAAAACTGTCGTATAGAACAAATTCCATCTGATAAAATATTAATAGAAACTGATGCAATGGCTGATATAGTTTTAATAGATATTGTTAATGAAATTTCGAAAACTAAAAACGAATCGAATATGGCTGATATAATATACGATAACGCACAAAGGGTTTTAAAACATGAATAGATTGCATAGAATAAAATTATTAATTGGAAACGAATCAGTTAAAAAATTACAAAAATCAACAGTTATGGTTGTTGGTTGTGGTGCGGTTGGTTCTTTTGCAATAGAAGCTTTGGCGCGAAGTGGTATAGGCAATTTAATATTGGTTGATTTTGATAAAGTTGAAGAATCAAATATAAATCGTCAATTGTTTGCAATGGATTCTAGTCTTGGTAAATTTAAAACAGAAGTTGCTAAACAACGAATCGCTGATATAAATCCCGCTATTAAAGTTTATGTATTTAATGTGTTTTTTGATGAAAATAAGGATTTTGATGTTAAGCCTGATTTTGTTATAGATGCTATAGATACAGTCTCATCTAAAATAGCTTTATATAATTGGTGTGAAAATAACGGTATACCATTTATATCGTCTATGGGTGCGGCTCGCAAGACAGATTTAACAAAGATTAAAGTTGGAAAAATATCTAAAACAACCGTATGTCCTTTGGCTTCAAAAATTCGTCATATTGTTCGTGATTTAAAAATGAAAGATTTTCCCGTGGTGTATTCAACCGAACCAGCGATGCCACAATTAAATCGTGGTAAGGAATTTGGTTCGATTGTCACTGTGACAGGAATGTTTGGATTGTTAATGGCTGATTTTGTTATTAAAAAATTAACTGAATAATTTTGTTCTATACGGCGGAAATTGTCGTATATAAGAAATATATCCTAAGTATACATGCCTATATGATTGTCTGGAGTTGTCTGATAGAATACAAAGTGTTGAGATTAATCAGCAACAAAAAGGAGAAACTTATGAAAAAACTTATTGCCACATCAATGGCAGTATTATTGGCTGCACCAGCTTTTGCAGGTGGTCAAATGTATGAACAACAACCAACTAATTTTATGGGTTGGGATATTTTACCTTATGTCGCACTACGTGGTGGTGCCACTTATGGTAATTTAAATTATAATTTCAATGATACAAAAGAAAGTGTGTCTCAGGATTTGTATCAAGCGCGTGTGGCTTTGGGATTAAGCATGTATGATTCAGCACGTTTTGAAATTGAAGGGTCTTTCTTTACCAAGGGCGAAGATTATAAAGATTTTGGTAATATAAACAATGTAAAAGTCACATCAAAAAACATTGAATTGATGGCAAATGCCTATATGGATTTGGGTCATTTCCATTATATTCAACCATTCGTTGGTTTGGGTGCTGGTATGGCATTTATAGAAACCAAAGGTACTGGTCCTGTGTACGAAGTTAGCAGAGATAATACAAGATTTTCTATGATGGGTACATTGGGATTAGAAATGCCGTTTGGCTGTTATTCTGTCGATGTTGCGGCACGTTATAATTATATTGATGTTGCTTCTGGAATGCATGATTTCAGCGGTGATATTGGTATTCGTTATATGTTCTAAACTTTTCTTGTTTCGCTTTGAAATCCCGTTTTTTAGCGGGATTTTTTTGTTGTTAGGTGTTTTCGTTCTGTGCTAGTATAATTTATGTTATGAAAAAATACCTGTTTTCGATTTTGTTTGTATCAATGTTTGTCTGTACTGGTGCAGAATCATATGTTTATGATTATTCCGCATCTGTTGATTCTTTTGGTAGTGGTGATGTCACTATCAACAATGGTGTGGTTATAACAGCGACCAGTATATACGGAATAACAACAAGTGGAACTGTGCATTTATACAATTCTGGTACAATAAATGGTGATATAGATACTCAGGGTAATAATTTATTCGTTTATAATTCAGGAACAATAAACGGTTCAATAAATGCGACTGGTTCAAATGTTGTTCAAGTTATTCGTTCTGATGCAGAACTTCAAAGTGTTAACGTAATTGGTGGTGATAAATCTATTTGTGTGGATAATTATCAAGGTGTTAATTTTGATAATATCAAAGATATTAATGCGTCTGGTTTCACTATAAATACATCTACGGTTGAGATAAATGATTTTTCAGATTGGCAAAATTGGGATAAAAATGTGACTTTGGAAGGCGATATTCTTTTGGTCATAAATAGTGCAGAAACCGTTAATCCTGGTGAAGTTATACGTCATACTTCTGAAGAAACCACGTTGCACGTGCAAATTGTTGATTTGGATAAAATGTATAAACCCGAATTAAAATCAATAAATGGTGGTCTGGTTTTAAATATAGTCAGAGAAACAAATTACAATATTGTGTTCGGTAATGTTCAAAGAACATCTGCGTTGGAATTAATTAGACAAAAGCATCCAAATGATAAATTTATAAGGTCTTTGGATGTTGCTTCTAATATGGATGAAATAAATCGTTTGAAAAGTTTATCTTATCGTTTCAGTCATGATATATTGTTGCGACCAGTTAAAGTGATAAATAATTTTTCTTTGTTAGATAAAGGGGATTTTGATACAGGTATTGGAATTATACCTTATTACATCGTGTCTGATAAAATAAATGATATTGGTGGTCGGGTTTATCTGGGTTATAAAGATGATTCATTATATTTTGGTGCAGGTTTTAGTTTTAATAATTTTAATTATGAAGACAGTTTAAATGAATTTTCTGGTATGTTATATGGATTAGATATTAAATCTAAGCAAAAGTTTGATAAGTTTTGGTTGAATGAAAAATTAGGGGTTTCATTAACTGATTACAAAGGTGAATACATTTCAACATATGGGAATCTTAAAGAAAATCCTTTGGGTTTGTCTTGGTATGGAGATATTGAAGTTGGTTATGATTTTGATGTTATGCGTGATGTTATTATTGCGCCAGTTGCAGGTTTTATGTATCAACAATATAATGTTGCGGATGTTTCAGAAACGGATACTTATGTCCATGGCGGGATGAATGCGAAATATTCATTTATAACAGATGGTATAAAATATGAATATTCTTTATTTGGTGGTGCTGGAACAAATAAAAATTTATTTGCTGATATGAAAATAGGTTTTATGTCTATCACAGATAATGCTGGGGTTTCATTAGGCGCAAGCATCTTTAAAGATGATTTTGATATCAGTTATAGATTTTTTATGGATGCAAAATTATTATTTTAATCTATTTAATAATTTCGCCGCGCAATGAAGCTTTATTAGCATCTGTGATTTTTATTTTTTGTAAAGCTGTGATTTTATAATCAGGTTTTTCAACAATACATTGTTGCATATAAGGTGTACGGAATACGAGATTACGACCTGTTTTATCATCACCTTCGCATAGACAAATCATTTCTTTACCGATACAGGAAATATTGAATTCTCGTTGATTTTCATTTAATTGGTTGTCCAGTTGTTGAAGTCTGACAGATTTTATTTGTTCGCTGATTTGATTAGGCATTATGGCTGCCGCTGTATGTGGACGTGGCGAATATTTAAACGAATATGAATTTATATATTTTATATCACGTGCTATACGTAATGTTTCTGCGAAATCTTCATCGGTTTCATCTGGAAAACCGACGATAAAATCAGACGATATTTGAATGTCAGGGCGAACAGTTTTTAATTTTTTTATAATTGTTTTGTATGTGTCAATATCGTCAGGTCTATTCATCTTTTTTAATATGCGCGGACTGCCACTTTGAATAGGCATATTCAAAAATGGTAATAATTTGGGTTCAATGCCAAACATTTCAATCAGGTCATCTGACATTTCTGTTGGATAACTGGACGTAAAGCGTATACGTTGAATTTCGGGCAGTTTAGCAGTTTCGCATATCAAATCAGAAAGCTTAAAAAGTTTGCCTTTTTCATCTGTGTATTTATATCCATTCACATTTTGACCCAGAAAACAAATTTCAATTGCACCAGTTTTTGCTGCGTTTATCGTGTCGTGTATAACATCATCAAAAGGACGAGATAATTCACGACCGCGTGTATACGGGACAATACAGTATGTACAACAATGATTGCATCCTTCTTGAATTGGGATATATGCAACCACAGGTGATTTTGTTGTTTGTGGTAATTCGTCAAATTTTTCCAAACCACCCAAATCAATATTTAATAATTTTGTGTCTGGATTTTTTAGTATCTCTGGCAATTTATGATAACTTTGTGGACCCAAAACAAAATTCAATTCCGGTATACGTTTAAAAGCATCCGCCCCGGATTCACGAGCTACACAACCAACAATTCCGAGTAGGGCATTTGGTTTCTTTGCGCGTCTTATGCGACCAAGTGCAGAATAAACTTTGTCAGTTGCTTTGGCACGAACAGCGCATGTATTAAGGATGATTAAATCTGCATCCGTGACATCTTCTGTCTGTGTAAATCCGTGTTGTTCAAGCATGGCGGCAATACGTTGTCCGTCATACACATTCATTTGGCAACCAAAAGTTTGTATGAAAAATTTCTGCATGTGGTTTATTTATGTTGTGTTTTTTGACGAATTGCTGCGTTAGTATTTTTCATTTTTGCTTGATTGTGTTTTTCCGATAAAGTTTTTTCATTGATTCTTTCTTGATAATTTACATCATCTGGAACCTCTATTGTCCCGTATATAGAACCTGTAATTATACTATGTTCGATAAGTGTCAAAATTTTTGTGCTCATTTTATTTTCCTTTGTTTATTTTAATTAACCTAATTTTTGTTTTAATAAATCACTTACCATTGCTGGATTAGCCTGACCATGTGTTGCTTTCATAACATTACCAACAAAGAACCCGAGCAGGCCGACTTTGCCAGATTTATATTGTTCAACCTGGGCTGGATTGCTTTTAATCACTTCATCCACAGCCGATTCGATTGCGCCCGTATCTGTAATTTGTTTCATACCATATTTATCAGCAATTTCATGTATAGTTCCACGTTCACCGTCCAGCATTTTGATGAATATTTCTTTGGCTTGTTTTCCATTGATTTCGTTCGATAAAATCATATCGACCAATTCAGCCAAATTAGCAGGTGTAATGATACGTGGTGCATCTGGATCAGAATTTTCCGTAATCTTGTTTTCAATATCCATATTTTCTGGATGTGCAAATAATTCAGAAATCAACCAGTTAGCAACCGGCTTTGCACGTTCTTTTTTGCCGTTTACCGCCGCATCATACCAATGTGAAATATCAACTGTTTCGGTCAAACGTGTTGCATCATATTCAGATAAACCGTATTCATTGATATATCTGGCACGTGTAGCAGTTGGCAATTCTGGCATAGTTTTTCTGATGCGTTCAATGTCTTCATCGGTAATTTCCAATTCCAATAAATCTGGATCCGGGAAATAACGGTAATCAAGAGCATCTTCTTTGCTGCGTAAAACAGATGTTGTTCCTTCGCTTTGATTGTATCTCATAGTGTTGCGTTCAATGATACCACCGTTTTCTAATATTTCGATTTGACGTTTGGCTTCGTATTCAATGGCTGCTTTGATAAATTTAAAAGATACCATATTTTTTATTTCACATCTTTCATTAAAGTATTTTGCGCCCACGGGACGTACAGATACATTGACATCTGCACGCATTGAACCTTCTTCCATATTAGCCTTTGATACACCCAATGCGCGTGCAATTTCTCGAATTTGACGCAGGTATCTTTCCGCTTCATCTGGTGAAGTAATATAGGATTTGTTTTCAGGATTATTCAAATCTATAAAGCATACAATTTCCAACAAGGCTACCCCTGTACGATTGTAATCGGCAAAAGATTTCGTTGGATGCATATCGTGTTTTAGTTTTCCTGCGTCTTGTTCCAAATGGGCGCGTTCAATTAAAATTTTTTTCGGCTTTCCATCATCACCAATAATTTCAACCCATCCGCGACCAACAACCGGAGGCTCTTCTACTGGTTGGGAAATTTGATAGCCCTGGGGCAGGTCAGGGTAAAAATATTGTTTGCGGGCAAAACGGCTATGTCTAGAAATTTCGGCATTTATCCCGAGACCGAATTTTATCGCCTGTTCAACACAGTATTTGTTTAATACTGGCAACATGCCAGGCATAGCCACGTCAACCATACAAGCCTGAGTATTTGGAGCCACAGTTGGATTATAATCAGCAGATGCACCACTGAAAATCTTGCTGTTGGATAAAACTTCTATGTGGGTTTCGAGCGCGATGACTACTTCCCATTCTTGTGTTTTGCCTTTTATCGTAAACATTTTTCTTTTTCCTTGCTTTTTAGTTTTTTATACTTTAATATACCTTTCACGGATGGCTAGATAGCTCAGTTGGTAGAGCAAGGGACTGAAAATCCCTGTGTCAGTAGTTCGATTCTACTTCTAGCCACCATTTTTTTATTCCCCCAAAACTTTTGTTGGACGATTATCGAATGCTGTGGCTGTTTCGATATGCTTTGCCAATTGTAAAACACGCATATCATCAAAACGACGACCAACTACCTGCATCCCCAATGGTAAACCATTTTGTGCCAAACCACATGGAACAGATACCGCCGGGATACCAGCCAAATTCATTGCGACCGTGAATAAATCTAATGCGTAATATTCCAACGGGGTTAAATCTGAATCAAGTGGTAATGCCGTTCCAGCGCCCGATGGACATACGATTAAATCGCAATTATCAAAAGCCTTTGTAAAACTGTCCGCAATCATACGGCGAACGCGTGCAGCCTGCATAAAATATACTTCGTAAGATTCACTAGACAGAACGGCTGTACCGATTAACATACGGCGTTGAACTTCTTCGCCGAAACCTGCGGCACGAGTTTTTTTGAATGTATCGTAAATATCTTTGCCTTCGACACGCAAACCATATCTTACACCATCATAGCGTGCAAGGTTTGAAGATGCTTCTGCTGGTGCAATAATATAATAGGCCGCCAATGCATCTAATACATTTGGAATTGATACTTCGACAATTTCTGCACCCAAAGATTTCAAATCTGCAATTCGTTTTTCAAACAATGTTTTCATATCGTCAGAGATTTGAACGTTATTGAATTCTTTGATTACACCAACACGCAATTTTTTACCGTCGCCCAATATAGGTTTTAATTCACCATCAACGATAAATTGTGCATTCGGTGCGCTGGTAGAATCTTTGTCATCGTGACCAGCCATGATTGATAAGAGCAGGGCGGTATCATCTACCGTTCTTGCAATTGGACCTGGTGTGTCAAGACTGGAAGCAAAAGCAACACAACCCCAACGTGAACACAGACCGTATGTTGGTTTCATACCGACCAAGCCAGTTATAGAACACGGAAAACGAATCGAACCACCTGTATCAGTTCCTGTTGCACCCATTGCAAGACCGCCTGCGACTGCGCTGGTAGAACCACCAGATGAACCGCCAGCTGTTAAATGTTTTTCAATTTGCCATGGATTTACTGGTGCACCAAAATAGGAAGTTTTAGAAAATGTCCCCATTGCAAATTCATCTAAATTAGATTTACCAAGCAATACTGTGCCAGCATCAATAAATTTTTGTGAAATTGTAGATTCATATTCTGGAACAAAATTTTCAAGCATGTGAGATGCCGCAGTTGTGCGAATCCCCTTGGTTGCGAATAAATCTTTCATAGCAATTGGAATGCCATCCAGTGCGCGTGCATTTCCATTTGCAATACGTTCATCAGCCGCGGCTGCGTCAGCAAGTGCGCGTTCCGGTGTGCGTGTGATATAGCAATTTAATTTATCGCCATATTTTTCAATACGTTCCAAATGAGCGCGTGTTAATTCAGTCGCGCTGATTTCACGAGATTTAAGTTTTTTAAGTGCTTCGACTATGGTTAGATTTATCATGTTTTTTTCCTATTTTTGAGCTGTGTATTTGTCTTTGAATAATTTTTCACCGATAAGTTTGCGGGCAAGAGTGTCTTGACATTTGCCTGTGGTTATGTTTTTTAAGCAATCTTGTTCTTTGCATTTTGCACAATTTTTTCGGTTAAATTCTATGTTTAAATAACCGAAAAATTTTTGCGAAACGTTTTTTGGAGCGCCCAAAAGAGGAGTTGTAAGATAAATTTTAGCATTTTGCACTTCATTGAATTCTATTCCAAAACGATAAAGGCAAGATTCTTCGGGCATGCTGGTATAAGGTTTTATTTCTTGTTCTACCTGTTCAAGATACTCTTTGATTTCTTTTTTAGTCATGGGGTCAAAACGAAAACCGCGTTCGTCAGGATTGTGCGAATAATAGCAATCCTTGAGCATGATATTGACTTCGTATATGCGTTTGTTCATTAGCATCTGGTTTGTCCCCCATTGGTTTATTTTTTCTTAATGCGTTCAAGTTTTTGGATTAACTGATACGGTAACGCTGTTGTTCCTCTGGCTTTTATAAATTCCATAACATCACTTAATATTTGTATGTTATAGTATTCTTGTAAGCAGTCTACTATATATTTAGAGACCCCTAATTCTTTTACAGGCATATTTAATTGCCTTTTTGTTAGTATATATTTTTTCGATTCATCTTGGTGGTTCTTTGGAAATAAAAATTCACCAATATATTTTCTAATCAAAGGATTATGGCATTCGCCGTTACGAACACATTGTGTACAGCTGTATATGGGATTACCAAAACCATAAGTGGCAGATGGAGAAAGAAATTGGATGGGACATGACATATGTTCCTTGTGTTCTGAGCCGTGATAATCTGGGTTAATTTTTATTATTAATTGATCCTTTTTTGCACCATCAGCAAGTTTTCTAAGTTGTGATATTTTTGTGGTATTCCATAAACTTATTTGTATTTCTTCCAAATTATAAGATACACTAAAACCACAACGTGTTGTTTCTTTGGAATTAATATTTTTAATTGTGTTTAAATAATCTTGTATTTCCTGGGGGGATTTGCGTGTCCTATAATCGCCACTATAATCATAATTACGTGGTGATGTTAAAAGGACATTAGTTTCACGCCAAGAATATTCGTGCAAACAATCAAAAAAGTTTCGTTCAAATTCGTCGAAATTGATATTGTTCTTTTCACATAATTTTTTTAATTTGTCGGAATCAAAGATTGCAGACAAATCATGTACGGTATCAATCCCATTTGATAATAAAATATTTGTGATATGTTCAGGCATACCAAGATATTTGATTTTTATGTTTGCTTCGTCAAATGTTAAACCGCATATAGCCATGTGTTTATAATTCCTTATCTCGTTTTATATTTGTTGGGATACAATTTATGTGCGATTTTATAGGGGCATTTCCCTTTGCGCATGTTGTCGATACAGTCCCAAATACTGTGATGTTGTTCTGGTTTTTTTGTGCAATGGAATTTGATATCATCACAAAATATGTGTGCTTTCTTTATCATAGGAATTCCTGCACCAGTAAAATTATATTGTTCCGTTTCAATATGCATATTTATTAAACAGTTGCAAACTTTGGCATCTTTTAATTGTGAAAGCGTTTTCTTGGTAATGCGTATTTTGTTGTTGGAACGGCCGTTATAAAAATATCCAGAACTATGCATCCAAGATGGATGCCCTTGGACATTTAAATCCAAAGACCATAATCTGTATATGTGCTTAGTTGTTCTTTTCTTTATCATTGTTAATCCCCGTCCATAACCTTTGGAACCGCGAAATAACCACGCGATACACCGGTTTTATCTGGGGCATTAGCCAATATTTTATCACGCATATTTGGCTCACTTACAATATCTTCGCGCAAAGGTAATTTATGTTCCGCAGGGGATAACATTGGTTGTACACCAGTTGTATTAATTTTTTGCAATTTATCCAGCCATTCCACAACGCTGTCTATGTTCATTTTTTCCAATTTTTCATCAGGAATTTCGATTTTTATCAAATCTGCAAATTTTTGTAATTGTTGCTTGCTAAATGCCATTTTCAATCCTATTATTTAAACCAAGGGGTATTATACAATGATTTTATTAGATTACAAGGATTTTCCGCGAATTGGTCGTATAGTTGGTCTTGACTGGGGTTTGCGTAGGTGTGGGGTGTCTGTATCGGACGAAAATCGTGGTTTTGTGTTTGCTAGACCCCAATTATACGTCAAAACCCAAGAAGAATTAATTCAAAGTGTTATGGACATAATCAAAACTGATAAAATCATTGGGATTGTTGTGGGGCTTCCTTTGCATGCTGATGGTAGTGATAGCGATACTACAAAGTTAGTACGTGAATTTGCTGATTTATTATCAAAACAAACCGAATTACCGATAATTTTTGTGCCTGAAAATCTAACGAGCATCGCTGCCCAAGAAGAAATAGGGCGTAAAAGCATCACAAAAATTAAACAAGAATTAGATTCTGTGTCTGCAAAAATAATTCTAGAAAATGCGATTGCGATGTTGAATCGTATTTAATCTGGTTGGGTTTCGTCAGGAATTTTCCCATCGGTTGAAAGCAATGTTGCAATCCAACGAGTTGATGAAAATTGGGCCGTAGTAATGTAAATAGCTGCCAAAATCGGAACGCTGAAAAACATACCTGCTGGTCCCCAAATCATTCCCCAAAATACCAAATTAATCAAAATGGCTAGCGTGGAAATATTTAGAGTTTTTCCTGTTAATTTTGGGTCTATGATATTTCCAAAAATGATTTCCAAAGAAACCAAAGCGATTGCTGTAAACAAAGGTAAATGCCATGTGTCACCGCTTATCAAAGCAAATGCAATAGGCAAAGCGCACGCCAATATAGAACCAATGGTTGGAATATAATTAAGTATGAATATTATAAATGCCCAAACACTAGCATATTCCAGACCAATCAATTTTAATGATATATATGCGCAAAGCCCAGTAGCTGCAGATATAAAAGTCTTTGTGAACAAATATTTTTTCATGTTTTCGTCAATGCTGTTTAATATGAAATGTAATTTTTTTGATTTCAATTTTGATATAGGCATCGCATCAATCTTTTTACTGAAAGAGCTTTGTTCTATGAACATGAATACAAGGTATATTAACACCATGCCAGTTGATGTTGCGATTCCTGCTAACGAAGCACCGACATATCCGGCAATTTCTGGCAAATTTGGTATCCAATTTATATCTATATGGATACCAATTTTATCTGATATAAAATTACTGAATACCAAAAGTTTTTGCTGTAAAATAGGGGTTGCTTGATAAAGTTCTATTAACATAGGTTTTATTTGTGTAGCAAATAGATATATGATACCGCCTATGGTTGAAACAGATAATATTCCAGATATGATGTTATATAGTTTTGTTGATATTCTGCATGTGCCAGTACTGGTTTTATAACAAGGCATTATTTTTCTGTAATATGCAGCGATAGCATTTAACAGATACCATAAAAATGTTGCGAATAATAATGGGATAAATATTGAACGACCAATCCATAACAAAAATATCAGTGCAAGAAAAAATATTAAATTATTCATGCCATCTCCTTATGCTATAAGAATATTTTTATATACTTGTACCAATGACACAATAACAGCGATTAAGATTGCTAGGTTTATACATATCGCGGTTAACGCATATCCTTCGTTAATTTTTTTGATAAAATCCGGTTTGTGTTTTACATACCATAATGTATAGATGATTAACAACAACGCAGATAATATTAATACTGGTAGCGCTGGTATCGTGGTGAAGGTGCATTTACAAAATATTAAAACTAGAAAAACAAATAGTGTGTTATTAAAGTTGGATAATACCCATTTATTAAACTGTGTATACCAGTTTGATTTGATTTCTAAGTTTGATTTTGTTTCTTGGTTTTTTATTAAATACCCAGGTGCCCACATTAATAAAAATGCAAAAGGCATGGATAAAATGACCTTTGATGGAGATATGCCAATAGTGACCGCGCGTTTGTATTTTGCATAAATGCTGACCACCGCGACACCGATTAGGTATATAACAAAGAATATTATTGTTGTTTGTAAAATGTTGGATAATATCGGATGTGAAAAATTAAACATTATAAATGCGCGTTTTATTGCAGGAGTATATAAACCAAAAATAATTACAACGAAAAATGAAGTTATGAAAGATATCATTCCTGCGCCATTAGTTATCGCAACAAAATCAGATTGAGATATTTTTTCATGAGGCAGTTTTTTTATCAAATAGCATACTGGCAAAATAAATGTTAATGTTGCCAATATATACATAGGTATCAAAGTTTCAAAGTTTAAAAAAGTTTGTATTAATGCATAAATCAGACCAAATAAAATTCCCAAAACCATACACATAAATGCAAACATAAGAGGTTTTGTAAATAACCACGTTTTTAATCTGGTTTGTTTTTGATTTTTTTCTGAACGCATGACCAATCCTTTTTTTACGAGTTTTATTGTATCACAATTTTTCCGTTTGATAAAGTAGTTGTTTCAGTTATTTTAATCGCTGATGAAAAATTATCTTGGTGTGATATAAATAAAAATGTCGTTTTGGGCATACTGTTTATTATATCAATGATTTGTTTTTGTACGACTTTGTCTGCGCCAGAGTCCGGTTCGTCTAGTATTGCGAGTTTTGGTTGTAATAAAAGTAATCTTAATAACATTATTCGTTTGCGTTCCCCACCAGAAAAACCAACGTTTACATAACGATTAAGCCATTCTTTTGGGATGTTTAATTTTTCACGCGCGGTATCTAATTTTTCTAAAAATTCCCCCATGGATAAATCTTTGCCCGTTTCAAAATGTTTATGGGCTGCCATGGAATGTTTTAAAAAACTTAGTATTGTTAAACCAGGAATTTCAGGTACATTTTGTGCACCCAAAAATATTCCCATTAATGCACGTGTCGTTGCGTTTTCTTTTGTTATATCTTTGCCATTAAAAGTTATTGTTCCTGAATCTATAATATAATCAGAATCCCCAGCAATAGTATTTACCAATGTTGATTTTCCAGAACCATTGTGACCAGCCAAACGATGTCTAGCACCATCTTGAATAACCAAATTAATATCTTTTAACAAGACTTTTTTATCCATAGATACACAAAGATTTTTTATTTCTAACATGTTTTATTCTTTTTTTAAAGCCATTTGTATTAATTGTTTTGATTCTACCAGGAATTCCATCGGTAATCTAGAAATTATTGAAGATGCGCTTGCGCCGACAATAAGCGCGATTGCTTCGTCTTCGTCTAATCCGTTTTGTTCAAGATAAAGCAGGGCGTTTTTATCAATTGCGCCAGTAGTTGCTTCGTGAGATTGTTGGTTTGTTCCATTAGAATGTATGACCATAGGAATTGTATTCGCTGTTGCATTATCACCTATTATACGGCTGTCGCATTTGCAGGCATTTTTTCCGTGTTTACAAGAAAAGGAAACAAGACTGCGAAATGTTTGACGTGAATTATCTGTCGCGACACCGTATGATACGATATTAGATTTAGAATTGTTTCCAATATGAATCATTTTTGTGCCTGTATCAGCTTGTTGAGCGCCACGTGTAATAGATAGCGAATAAAAATCACTATGCGAATTATCACCGTATAAAATCGTAGATGGATATTTCCACGTCATTGCAGAACCAATTTCGATTTGAGTCCAATCAAGCCCCGCATTTTTATAACACTTTCCGCGTTTCGTAACAAAATTTAATATGCCATTTTTTTGTTTATAAGAATTCTTGTATACGGCGAAATCCCCCGCATACCAGTTTTGCACAGTAGAATATTTTACATATGCATTATCGTGAACAATTATTTCAACAACCCCACTATGCAGTTGATGATTTGGACGGCGCGGAGCGCTGCAACCTTCCATATAAGAAAGATTAGAACCGTCTTCTGCGATAATCAAAGTTCTTTCAAATTGACCTATTTTTGCGGTTTCGATTCTGAAATAACTGGCTAAATCTATGGGGCATTTTACATTTTTCGGGATGTATACAAATGTTCCGTCTGAAAATACCGCTGCATTAAGCGCAGCGAAAAAGTTATCGGTTGCAGGAACAACCGAACCTAAATATTTTTTTACTAAATCTGGATGTTGTTGAACTGCTTCGGATAAAGGTAAAAATATTATGCCAAGTTTTTTTAATTCTTCTGTATACGAAGTGTGAACAGATTTACTATCAATAACGGTGTCTGTTGCCATACCCAGTAATGCACGTTGTTCGGATTCTGGTAAACCCATTTTTTCGTATGTTTTTTTTAATTCTGAATTATCAATCGTTTTTTGTTCGTTATAATAATTTAGTGCATCATAATCAATGGGCGCGTAATCAATTTCTGCCCAGTGAGGTTCTTGCATTTTTTTCCATGTAGCAAAAGCATCAAGTCGCCAGTTTAGCAACCAATCTGGTTCGTTGCGTAATGCAGAAATTTTTTTAATAAGTTTTGTGTTTAATTCTTTCATTTATCTGTTGATGCCAACGCTTGTGCTTGGGCAAAAAATGTTAATGATTGCCCCAATAAACCATCTGTGAAAGTGGTTGATAATATCCCATCTGTATCAGTTGCAGACATATGTTGTAAAAACATGTTTGCACGATTAAGGTAATGTCCAACATTATGGGCGATATTAGAATCTAATTTTATTGTTCGACGTAGTTTTTCCAATACAAAAGGATTTTTTGCATATTCATCCATAATTCCGCCCAACGCGCGCCACAGCGGGTGTTCTGATGTAGTGCGAGGCATTATGTCTATGGCTGCCATAATCGGAATAAGATCCTGCAATAAATCTTGGTATATTATTTCGGCTTTGTCTGTTGTTTCGTTAATAGAAGATTTATTTTTTAATACGTTCTGAATTTTTACAACAAGGTTATATTGATACGTCAAAGTCTTTGTTATTTCACGTATATGTTTGCGAAAGTTAATCAATAAAAACAACGAAATAATACTGCAAACAGTACATAATATTATCGTGCCAGCTATAATCATATTTTCCATTTTTTTACCCCGGTTTATATTTTGTTCGTATTTCAGTATAACACGTTTTGTCGATTCGTGCGATTTTTTCTAGCAGATATTTTTTTGCAATTTTTATGTTTTTATGTCTTGCACAAATTTGGGTAAATTGATATAATAAAATATAAATATTAAGGAAAGGAATGAATATGTTTCGCAAAATTTGTGCTTTTATGGTATGTGTCGGCGTTTCTGGACTTGCTTTTGCAGAGCTTCCTCAGGTTGTCACATCAGAGGTTTTTGATGATTACGTCCAAGAAACTGTGGAAATCGAAGAACCAGTAATAGAACAAGAAGTCCCTGTGTGGCCGTTGGCTGGTTCAGAAGCAGATGTCGAAGTTGCGTGTGGCGGAACAGGCTGTGGCGGGGAAAACAAAATTGTCACTAAATTGGGTTCTGGTTTGGTAATTGAAAACAATATCAACAATATCGGCACGGGTTGGAGTGGTGGTCCAAATCTTTCAAGTAATTTGATGGTACCGGCTGGTTTCGATTATGAATGTGCTAATGATGCAGAAATGCCGTTGATGCGTCGTGAAATGATGGAAGATGATGGCGGAACTGTGTTGGCTGTATCTCGTAGTCCACGTAAAAATTGTGGTGCAAAAGCTGATTCTTATACAGCGTTTGCAGAGCGTGCAGGTTTTGTGCCAGAAAAAACATGTAACAAAACATCTGAAGTTTCCGATAAAGAAATAACGGTTAACGAATATGTCGAAGAAGAAAGTTCTGATCCTGTTCAAGACCAAGTTCGTTCTTGGGTTGTTGCTGATGGGCAAACTTTACGCGAAGTATTACAATCTTGGTGTGATAAAGCAGGGTGGGATTTGGTTTGGACAACTTCTCGTGAATATCCAATAGAAGCAAGCGCAGTGTTCAAAGGTCGTTTTGTTGATGTTGCTTCTGCGTTGGTTCGCAATTTTGAACGCGCAACACCGATTCCTTATGCTAAATTTTACAAAGGCAATCGTGTGATTGTTGTTTCAACTTCGGAAGAATAAGATTTCTGAAATTAAAAGGGGACGGGGGACAATATGAAAATACGTTTTAATATTTGTGTAATAAGTGTTTGTATCGCTGCATTGTTGTCTGGTTGTACTTTGCATGAATCTGCAAAAGTGTCTGCTGAGGTAGATCAGAATTTTGTTAATGCGTACGAAGCATTTGAAATGGCGAAAAATCCCCGTGCAAAAGTGTATAACGGTGATACTGTCTCTATGTCAGAAGGTGTTTGGTTGGGAAATAAATCTACTTTATTAGAGCATAAAAATAAATTGCCATCAAAATTTGAAACGGATACAGGTATTACTATTCTGTTAAATGAACCTGTGACATTACAAGTTTTAGCAAATGATATTAATTCCATTACAGGCATACCTGTTAAAATAGATAGTCAGGTTGATTCTGAAAAATTAAGAAAAACTGTTGATGTGGCATATACTGGGAAATTGTCTGGATTGCTTTCTCAGATTTCGACAGATTTAGATTTATTGTGGTATTATGATAAAGATTCTATTGTTTTTTATGAAACAGAAACAAGGACTTATACATTATATGCGTTGGGAACAGATGTGTCTTATCAATCTTCTGTTCAAACAGACAGCGGAAACCAGGTTTCTTTGGAATCTACATTAAAAGAATGGGATGAAGTAGAATCTACTATTAATTCTATTATAAATAATTCTAAGAATGCGCAGTTTACTGTGTCGCGCAGTTTGGGAACTATTACTGTGACTGCTTCACCGTCTATTTTAAATCGTGTTGGTGAATACATAGCAAAACAAAATAAACGTTTGTCTCAATTGGTGACGATTGATGTGAAAGTTTTACAGGTGTCGTTGTCTAATGAATCCGCGTTTGGTTTGAATTTGGCGGCTGCGATTAATTCGGCTTCGGGGTTGAATTTGGTGGCGAATCCAAAGAATAATTTGTCTTCTACGGAAACAAGTTCGATGAATGTTGCTGTGTTGTCTAATGCGGTGTCTGCTTTGACTGGTGCGACTCATTTGGATGCAAGCAATAATGTTGTAGAAGGTGCGTATACTAATGATCAAATAAATAATGGGTCTATGGCGCGTTTGGCTGGAACAAATGCTTTGATAGAAGCGCTGGCGAAACAGGGTAAGGTTTCTTTGGTTACAAATGTTGGTGTGACGACACGTAATAATCGTGTTGCGCCTGTGACGAATACAAAAACTACTGGATATATTAAACGATTTGAATCACGTACATTTACGACTGTGGAATCAAGTACTGTGGACCAAGACGATTTAGAAACAGGTTTTTCAATGCAGTTATTACCGAATGTTTTGGAAAACGGAAAGATATTGTTGTTATTTAAAATGTCTGTTCGTGAATTGTTGAAAATGTCTACTCAGACAATTGGTGCTGTGACATTGCAATTGCCAGAGGTTGAAGAACGTTCCTTTATGCAGGAAGTTATTATGGAATCAGGTCAGATGTTAGTGGTATCTGGATTTGAAAAGCAAAAGAATAACGATACCAGATATGGTTTGGGTGATGCGGACTTTATGGCGTTGTCTGGTTCGCGTGATACTGCGGCATCTCGTGAGGTTTTGGTTGTTATTTTAACGCCTCAGGTTTTGGTAAGTCCGATGGATGCTGAACGCAGTATTCAACAACATTGGGGCGCACCATTAAATTGAGATTATATATATAATAAGTATATATGTGTTGTATAGGATTTTAATACTGTAAAATCATGATATAATTCATTGATTTTACGGTATTTTTTTTGCAGAAATTGTGCGTTTTTTTTCTTGTAATGATAGTGCCAAATATGATATAATCTGAAAAGATTAGGAAAGAAAGGGATATAAAATGGCACGTGCATTATTCTCGAGATTAACAATTTTGGGTATTTTTTTGGCAATGAATACTGTTGCACATGGTGCGGAACTGATGTCTTTGGACACAGCATTGCAAACTTCGTATCGTGCATGTATGGGCATAGACGATGAATTATCAGAATTGAAAAAATTGGCTGGGATAAATACAGCTGTGACAGCGGTGGGAACCGCGGTTGGCGCTAGTGCAACTATCGTTGGTTTGGTAAAGGCGAAAACGGATAAAGAGATAAGAGATTTAAGAAAAAGGGTTCTTGAATTACAAGCAGGAAATTCGGGTTCTTGGACGAACAATATTGAAGATGCCACCGCATGGATAAAAGAGAATTATGATACATTTGCTTCGTCAGAGGACAAGACCAAGGAACAACAGTTAACAGAAAAATCTAAAAAATTAGGTGATTGGCGAACAGGATTGATGGCTGGTGCTACGGCTACCAACATAGCTGGTGCTGTGATAGCGGGTGTGTCTGTTAAAAAGGGAGATATACAAAGCCATATAGATGCGTGTACAGCCAGTATGAATGATTTACGTAATGCGATCAGTCAGGCCAAGGTAAAAGGAGAAGATGTAAGCGAAGCACAACGGATAGCAAACGCATGTTCTGGGTACAAGGGACAAGATGTATCAAAGATACAAAAGCGTGCGAAGGGCGCATTGGTGGCATCAGTAGTTGGTTCTGCAACTGGTGTGATTGGAACTGCGACTAGTGCCGCGGCAAATAGTGATAGTGTTCGCAAGGCAGGATTGGAAACTGATGCTGGCGCACAAAAAGAAAAGAATTTAAATACAGCATCAAACGTGTTAGCTGGTGCGACAACAGCGGCATCTGCTACAGCAACGGTGTTTAATGCATTAGAAATAAGTGCGATAAAGAAAGTTGCACAAACAGCAGCAGAATGCGAGGGGGCGCTTAGATAATGAAAAAACTATTGTTTGGTTTGATTGGTATATTCATAATTGGATTTGTGGTGATTGCTGCCGTTAGTGTAAAAAGGGATTTGTTGTTTCATCCTTTGGTTATGAAAGAAGTATCGATGGCGTTTTTTCCAGACGCTGTGACAGGTATCAAAGAAAAAAAAGAATTTACTTTATCTTATATAGATCCAGACAAGGGTGGTTTTGTTAATGAAACCTATGTATTAGAAGAACAAACAAACGAAGTATATGCATACTTGTTGGAAAGGGCTGCTACTGCTACTCCTGATTCATTAGAGGTTGGTGAATGTTCGGGATGTGTTTCTGAGGTGGATTTGCTGGAAGCTTGTAAAATAGGGAATTTACGTATAAATTCTGCCAAGGGTGACGGGGTGAATAAATGTATAAAGTTCATAAAAGCTTTAGATCGGGCACAAAAAGAGTATGTTGGTGATGTTGGTAATAAGGATCCTGATGCGATAGCTATGGATATTTTGCGTTGCCCGCCAGCACGAGATGAAAATGGAAATCTGATAAAAGTTAAAAACGGTGCTAAAACAGTACCCGTAAATGGCTTATCAACCATAACTGAAAATAACTTTATAGGTGATCACTGTGGTCAAACTGCAACTAAAAATTATCGTGAACCGATAGCAGATGGAATCGTCACATTAAGACGCAGGAAAGATTCTTCGGGAAATCCATATTATACTTGTACATGTACCGCATTAAAATGCAGACAGACTAGTTCGGACAGTAAGGTCGTATATGAATTAAAAAACTATTCCTGCAAAGAAAGACAGAAATATTGGTCAGAGCAGAATCTTAGTGTAAGATTGACTGATAAAAAAGGCGATCCAGTAAGAATAAAGTGTGATCCTACTTATACAACTGCGGAACATACGATGATTATGCCTTCGGTGTTGACAAGTACTCTAAGTAGTGAAAATAATAATGCAATGTATAATTGGGGGGTTGGTGAAAGGTGTGAAGGTGGCAAATGCACATTGTCTGTTGGGGGTGGTTTTGTAGAAAATGTATTTAATAATTTGGATCCAGATACAGGGGTATATTTGGATAATTATTTCAGAAAAATATCTTGCTTTATGGATGTGATGGAAAAAGCGAATACAGAATGTGCCAAAGTGGTTAATAATGTAAATTCAATAGCTCTTACACCCACGGATAGTATTCAAAATACATATACGGTGTTGTGTAATCCTGTTTATGAAAATCAAGAGGATCAAAAGGCATTTTCTGATATGTTGTGGATGATTACAGGTTGGCAACAAGAATATCGTGATGTGGCAAGCAAGGCATCTTTCTTGTTGGATAAAAAAGAGGCTGACAAAGCCGGGTATAAACGTGCCTGTGAAATTGGGGATGATTGGAATAAAGGTTTGGTTTGTTATAATGGTAAGATTAAGCACAAGACTGGTGGGTACGGATTTAATTGGACAGGTGCAGATGGTGTTAATGTCAGTTATGAACAAGCGGTAAAATTGATACAATTGTTCGTAAAAAGAAAATTTAATGTTGATGTGCAATGTAGCAAAGATATTAAAAAATATAAAATTGATCTAGCAGGCTTGGCTACGGATGCTTCGATAATGTGTACATCTATTCAAAACCATCAAGGCAAACGATTGTTCTTTGATTTTTGGTTTGATAGTCTTGATTATACTGGTGATTATAAAGAATTGGCACAAGGTCTGTTCGGTGGTGATACCGATCATGGGGTGTATGGTACAAAGTATCATTTTGATAAGGATAATGTAGGTTGGACAACAATAGTATTAGATTGGAATACTAATTTTAAGTTTTGTCAAGGAATGGCGGATACTTGGGCGGAATTGCAAGGTTATGACAAAGGTCAATTATATACGAACAAATCACCGTGCAAGATCGTTGTAAATGGTTCCCATTATGATGGCGATATAGAAGATGGTAATACAGCATTTGAGATAGATGAATTTACTTATTGTTCAAAAGCTGATGGTTTTCAACAAGTAAAAGATGGTACGTTTACAACTGATAACTTTGTAAAGGTTATCAAAGATGCGATAACTAAGAAAGGCATGAACGTAGATTTATGTAATATAGATTGTAGCCAAAAGGTTAGAGAAAATGCTTATTGTTGGGGTGAAAACTCTAGTGCAGCCAGGTGGAAACATCAACCATGTTCTTGTGATCATAAAATTGAATATGCTGTATGGGGTGGTCAAACAACAGATATGCCAGTATGGTCTGATTGGGGGAAGGCTTTATTTAGTTTTGCAGATCCTGGGGATGACGTAAAAACATGTATTGTACAATGTGGCGATAAAAAATGGGATGTGAATTTTATTATGGACGATCTTGTTGAAAGTAAACCTTGGGAACGTGACGCAGGCGAACAGACGATGATGTGTAATACTTATGGTGCAGCAGGGAGTGTCAAAGTGAAGTTTATTGGTGACAATGAAAAATTTCATAGTAATGGGACCAAATGTGGGGGGCTTAATGCAGAACAATGCGAAGATCTTGGAAATCAATTAAAAAAGATTGGTGGTGGTACCGGTTTTAAAGGTGGCGTTTGTTATTTAACTGGTACATTTGGATATAAAGCGTGGAACATTGCAAAGACACTTGGGCTTGATATTGGTTTTATAGTTGTATCAGCTTTAGTTGGTGATTATAAGGGAATGGGGTTTGCTGCATTTCAACTTGTTATTGATACGCAATTAGCGCTTACTGAAGCAGTAGATGAATTTAAAGCGAGAGATTATTACAACAAGTTTATGGAGGCAGCAAAAAAAGCAAAAACTGCTGCAGAAGCTGCAAATGTTTTGATGAACTATTACGCGAATGCGTTGTATGTCACCTTTGTTGATGATTTTGGATTTAGCGAACAAATGAAAGAAGATTTTCTTGATCAATATGATAATTTGTTGTATTTGACTGTTGATCTAGATGAACTTGAAAGAAATTTATAAGGTGGAAAAAATGTTTAGAAAAATTTGTGTTTTTATAATGTTTTGTTGTTTTCTTTGTTTTGGATCTTTTGTTGCCAAAGGGGCTGGGACTGATACTACGGTGCATATCAATGGAACGCCAGTGGTGATAGATACAACTACACTTATGATGGACCCAGAACAAGGTGTATTTAAAAAGGATGATGTTTGGCGAGGTTATAAAAAAGCACTTGTGGTGACGTCAATAATAACTGCAATTGCTGGTATAATCTTCATGGCAGCTGAGAAACGGATAATACAAGATGGTAGAAAGGCGGCGCAGATGTTGTCTTGGGGGCGCGGTGAAATAGGAGAGGTTATTATAAACGGTAGAAAAGTTAATAAGCTCAGGGCTTGGAGGGCTGTAAGGTATGATCTTAGTTCCAGTGATGAATATGTGGTGATTAACAAAAAAGCTATAGACGTTAACGGAAATGCATTGCCAACAGAGTCTTATTATTACAATAAAATGAAGCAGCTAATAGACGATGGAAGGCTCGGTGCTAGAGGTAAGGTACTTTTGGATATAGATGAGAACACTGCTATTCTTATTTCGAGAGAACTGGAAGAAAATTATAAAAATATTCTAGGTGTAGAGGGAATACCGGGTATTAGGGAGAAAATACCAGGTTTTAGGGACAAAATTATTGCTAGTGGGAATAATAACCTTGAAGAGAGCAAAAAGTTGTTTAATAAGTTCTTAGTAGACAATGATGTGGATGCTATTACTTTAAAAATCAGAACAAAAAAAGATCTGCCAGCTTTGACAGATGCCGAATATGATGCTTTGACTAGATTGGGAATAGAGGTGAAACAGGATGGAAATATTATTGGAGGTTGGCTAGATTTAGATAAAAGCAAAGCATTTACATTGAAGTTGGCAAAAAATACAGGAGGTAAAATTACTAGATTTAATGGACCAGCGAAGATTACAACAGGTGTTGGTGTTGTTGCTGCAACTACAGAAACTGTTCTTGGTATCATAGCAGATGTCAAAAGCACAAAAGCCGCTTGTTTGGAAAATTTAGCCGGGGTTTGTGGAAATCGTTTAGCTGAGGATTGTGATTCATCAAAGGGTAGTAATGGAATTGTTTATACAGCAACCAAATGTAAAGACGAGAATTCTGTAATTTATGGTGGATGTTGTAGGTGTACAAATGGCATGAAACTGAATAGTAGTGGAGACCAGTGTGAAAAATCTGGAAATGGCGGTAGCGATAATGTCACACCTGTTGATCCATGTGCCGGTAAAACTGGTGAAGAATTAGATTGTTGTAAAGCTACAGACGCAAACTGGATAGATGGAAAGTGTGAATGTGATGATAAAAATTTAATATGGATATGGAATAAAGACAAAAAAGGATGTTTTTCTCCTGAAGAGGCGCCAGCTCAATGATGGTTTATTTTAAAAAAACAGGTAAAGGTAGGGGTAATAACAAACCACCGCCCAGTTGGGCGGTGGTTTTTTAATATGAAATTTTTTTTAATATAAAATACCAAGCAAGATTATAATTTTATAAAATATTTTTTACAAAATAATCATATTTTGTTTTGTTTATTTTGTAATTATATTATTATTTTATAATTGTATTTTGTTTATTTTCTTTTTTGTTCGTGTTCTTCTTGTTCTTCGATTGTCATTGTTGCCAATGGTCGTGCCAACATTCTTTGTAATCCGATTTCTTCGCCAGATATTACACTATATCCGAATGTGCCGTTTTCAATTCTTTCCAATGCCGCATTTATTTTTTGCAACAAATTCGTATTGCGTTCAGACATACGCAAATTCATTGTGATTTCTTGTTCCGCAGATGCCTGGTCTTGTTCGTCACCAACACCCGCTGTTTCATTTTTTTCTGCCATGCGAACATCACTTAACACAGAATCGCGATCTTGTAAAATTTCTTCGCGTTGGGTGTTCAACAGTTGATAAAAATACGCCAATTGTTCATCACACATATATGGTTCTGATTTTTTTGGTGTATATTTTGGTGATAATTCAATGTCTTTATAATTCTTTTTTGCCATGTTATGCCGCCTTTAATTCTTTAATCCATTCTGTTAATGTTTCTTCGTCCATTAAGCCTGTGCGTGCTTCTTTTAATTCGCCGTTTTTAAAAGCCAAAACACTTGGGATACTGCGTATGCCAAATTTAGCAGGTGTGCGACGATTAACTTCGTCAATTTCAAACTTTACAAAATGGACGTCTTTGATTGTATCTGATACGTCTTCAAATATAGGTCCAAACATTTGGCATGGTCCACACCAAGATGCCCAGAAATCTACCAAAGTTAAACCGTCTTTGACCATTGTGTCAAAGCTTTCATCATTAGCGTGTTGTAATGCCATATTTTTCTCCTTATGTTATTGATATTTCGTTTCAGTTTATTATAATCATAGCAAAAAGCAAGAGAAAAACGCCATGAAAAAATTCGTTTATATGGATGCAAGTGCAAGTTGGCTTAAACCTCAATCTGTGGTTGAATGTCAGCGGAATTTTCTGCGGAATTTTTATGCTAATGCTGGGCGCGGAATTTGTGCTAGGGCAGGGCATGTTGATAATTTAATTGCTGATTCTCGACAAAAGGTGGCTGATTTTATTGGGGCTGCTGCTAAAAATATAGTTTTTGTTTCTGGTACAACTGATGGTTTTAACAGAATTGTTAATATTGTAAAAAATACGCTGAATAAAAAATGTCCATTGGTGGCTGTGTCTGATTTGGATCATCATAGTGCCAGGTTGCCATGGGAAATGCAGGCTGAAAATAAAAATTGCAAAATTGTTGTTATGCCTTTGGATGATAATTTAAATATAGATTTGAAAAAGGTGCCAAAGGCTGATGTGATGGTTATAACTGCTATGTCTAATGTGTTAGGTGTGCAACAAGATGTAGCGGCGATAATTCGTTCTGCGCGTGCAAAAAACCCAAATGTAATCACAATCGTAGATGCTGCCCAATCTGTTGTGCATACTAAAATTAATGTCAAAGATTTAAACTGTGATTTTTTATGTTTTTCAGGTCACAAAATTGGCGCAGATACCGGCGTTGGTGTTATGTATGTGAAAAACCCTGATGTTTGGGCGGTCGATAAATTTGGCGGTGGTATGGTAAATAAAATTACTGATTTAAGAATCGTATTTAATAAATCGCCTGAAAAATTTGAAGCAGGAACATTGCCGTTAACTCAGATAGTTGCTTTGCCAAATGCGATAGAATATTTATCAAAGTGGGATGGTGGACAAAAATTAATACATTTTATGTATGATGAATTGATAAAATTGAAAAATGTTAAAATGTTGACTGGGCGTGATGCGTGTATGATATCTTTTGTTCCAAAGAATATGCATGTCCTAGATTTTGGTGCGCTGGTTGGTGCACATGATATTTGTTTGCGTGTGGGAAATATGTGTGCTGCGTGGGTGCATAAAAAATTAAATATTGATGGATCTGTGCGTATATCTGTGGGACCTTGGAATACAGTTAAAGATGCAAAATATGTAGTTGATGTAATAAAAAAACTGGTGCAATAAGATGGCTTTGAATCGTGAAGATATTATTAATGAATTAAAAAAAGTTTATGACCCAGAAATTCCTGTAAACATTTGGGATTTGGGTCTTATATACGATATAGCTATAAACAAAGACGGTGTTGTTATAGAAATGACTTTTACCAGTCCGACTTGTCCCATGATGGAAGAAATTGTTGAAGAAGTTAAAACAAATGTTGAATCTGTGACAGATGGTAAGCCTGTGGATGTAAAACTAGTGTGGGAACCAGCTTGGGATTTATCAAGAATGAGCGAAGCTGCACGAATCGAATTAGATTTAACTGAGCAAGGATGGTAGTCGTGAATTACAATGAAATTAAAAATGCTTTGTCTTTGATTGAAAATCCTGTGGATAAACTGGAATTCGTTATGGATTTAGGTAAAAATTTGGATGATGTTCCAGAAAATGCAATTTGTACAGAAATTTTAGGGTGTGCTTCGTTTGTTCAGATTTGTCAGAAAAATGGGCGTTTCTATGGTCGTGCCGATTCGTTAATGGTGCGGGGAATTGTGGCTGTGATTTTATCTTTGGTTGATGGAAAAAGTGTTGATGAAATAAAAAAAATGGATTTAGAAACCGAAATTAACAGCCTGAAATTAAACTTTGGTGCTGCAAGATTAAATGGTATTCAATCTATGATTAGTTTTTTTAAGAATTTGTGATAGAATACATATATTGATTAAGGAAGGATTTTATGCAAGACGATGAAAAAATGCTTAACATAGGTGTCACAATGGTTTTTTCTATTGTGTGTTTGATTGCGTTTTTACAAGTGTGCTATCGTGTGCAAGATAATAATTTGAAATCTGTGCGTAGAGAGATGGAAAATACAAAACAGGAATACGATATCGCAAGGACAAGGTTTTCTGCTTTGTCTTCGGCTGGTTTGTTGCGGGCTTCTGTATCAGAAATAAATCCAAAGCTGGAAACAGTTTCATTCAGTAAAACTGTTTACATAGATGATATACCAATGGTGGAATAAAATGCGTTTTAATATCGGACAAGATATTTTACCACATGAATACAAAGGTGAAATTTATCACCGTGAAAGCGCAATGCGTCTTCGTTGGGTTATGGTTGGTTTTACTGTGCTGTTTTGTGTTTTTATTGCAAGGACTTTGCAGTTGGGGTTGCAAAGTAATGATATTCAAAAATACAGTATGTATGGAACTCAGATAGAAAGTCGTGCAGATATTGTTGATAGAAATGGCGTTGTTTTAGCAAAAAGTGTAAGGTCTGGAAATATAAAATTATTCCCGCAAAAAGTTAAAGACAAAGATGTTAATAATGTTGCTGAGGTTATTCATGAAATCGCACCTATGGATTACAGTATGACCGATGCGTTGAATATCGTTCGTTCTGATAAGCGCGGGTTATATATAAGAAAGAACGCAACAGAAGAACAAATAAAAATTGTTAATGAAGCACACAGAAAATATAACTGCTTTGAAGTAGAACAATTTACTCAAAGACGTTATCCGCAACGTAATGTTTTTGCGCATGTAGTTGGGTTTGCAGGAAAAGATTCTGGGCTGGAAGGCGTAGAATATGTATATGATGAATATTTGCGTGAAAACAAAGACCCATTAAAACTTTCTATCGATTCCAGGGTGCAAAATATTTTTTATGAGCAACTAAGTATCGCTATGAATAAATATCGTGCCAAAGGCGCAATGGGTATGCTTATGAATTCTAGTACTGGGGAAATGATAGCGATGGTTCAATTGCCAGATTTTGACCCGAATAATTATAATGCTAGTCCTGTTAGTGTGCGTAAGTTTAGATTATTGCGTGATAATTTTGAAATGGGTTCAATTTTTAAAATATTTAACACGGCGTTGGCGTATAAAAATGGTTTGCAAAATAAAGAATACAAAGTTAGTGAACCTTTGATGATATACGATAAATATGGCAGACCTGCATTGCGTAAGCCTATTGATGATGTGTCTTCGTTTAAACGCGATGTTGTAAAAAAGAAGGGTAAAAGAACGTTAAAAGCGCCGGAAATTATGCTGCACTCTTGTAATGTCGGAAGTGCTAGAATTGCTTTGGATTTGCCAGATGGCGCACAAAAAGAATTTTTTGAAAGATTGAATTTTAACAAGCCATTGCAACTGGAATTTGGAAAAACTGAAACTGCTTTGACTTATAGAAATTGGGGACCAACAGAAAAAGCAACTGCAGCTTTTGGACATGGAATTACTGTGACACCTATGCATTTGCTGTTAGCGGTCAATTCTATGACAAATGGCGGTATATATATTTATCCAACATTGTTAAAAAGAAATATTGGTGCTGTGCGTGGCGAACGTGTATTGGATGCTGAAATATCCGCAACATTGCGTACAATTATGTTCCATATCGCCGAAGAAACAACAGCTCAAAAAGCGCGGGTCAAAGGAATAGAAATTGGTGGAAAAACAGGGACGGCTGAAAAACGTGGGGCAGACAGAAGATCTGATAAAAACAGAAATACTACCGTGTTTACCGGGATATTCCCAGTATCTGCACCGCAATATATTATTATGATTATGTTGGATGAACCACAAGGAACAAAAGAGTCTGGGGGCTGGAAAACGGCAGCCTGGAATGCTGTGCCAACAGCCGGTGCAATACTGGATGGAATCATCCCATTGCTATTTGAATAAATTTGTATTATAATTACACTGACAATAAGAAAAAAAAGAGTATAGCGTGCGTAATATAGTAGAAAAGTCCATGCTGGGAAAAGTGTGGACGGTGTCGGATAATTATAATCTGAATCAAGATTTAAACGATACAGGCAATTTAGTAAAAAACATTTTAACATCGCGGGGTATTACAGACGATGTGGCTGTGGAACGTTTTTTACATCCATCGATAAAGGAATATATGCCGGATCCTTCTGTGTTAAAAGATATGGATTTGGCAACTTCTATAATTGCTGATGCAATTTGCGCTGGTGAAAAAATAGCAATTTATGGGGATTACGATGTTGATGGCATAACTTCTACGGCTGTTTTTGTGAAGTATTTACGTGAAATTGGTGTGGATGTTTCTTGGCATTTGCCAACTCGTGAAGGTGAAGGTTATGGGTTAAATATTTCTGCTGTGGAACAAATAGCAGAAAAAGGTGTAGGATTGATGATTACCGTGGATTGCGGTATTAGTGGCGTCAAAGAAGTTCAAAGGGCCAAAGAATTAGGCTTAAAGGTCGTTATTACTGATCATCATTCGCCTGATAATGTTTTACCAAGTGCTGATGCAATAGTAAATCCAAAACGTGCTGATGATACGTCTGGTTTGTCTTTTTTGGCAGGTGTTGGGGTCGCATTTTTAACATTAGTTTCATTAAATCGTGAATTAAAAAAACGTGGTTTCTTTGATAACGGCAGGAATCAAATTAATTTATTGAACTATATGGATATGGTGGCGTTGGGGACAATTTGTGATACTATGCCTTTGATAGATTTAAATCGTGCATTTGTATCAACTGGATTAAAAGTTTTGGGTTTGCGTCAGAATTTAGGTTTGCGGACTTTGATGGATTTAGCCGGGATAAAACATCCCTCTGTTTATGCAGCTGGTTTTGCTTTGGGACCCCGTCTTAATGCAGCTGGTAGATTAGATTCTGCTGCACCAGCATTAGAATTGCTGTTAACAGATAATCCTTTGGTTGCAAATGATTTGGCTAATAAATTACATCATATGAATCAAGAAAGAATAGATATTCAAAATGCTATTATGATAGATGCAATTGGTATAGCAGATGAATACTGTAAAAACGGAAAATGTAGTTTGTTTGTATGCGGTGATAACTGGCATGGCGGTGTTATGGGAATTATCGCAGGCAGATTAAAGGATAAATATAATTTGCCGACATGTGTTGCAACACGGGTTGATGGTGTTATTAATGGGTCTGGTCGTTCAATATATGAAATTGATTTAGGAAAAATTATTCACGAAGCATTGGCATGTGGTATTTTATCCGAAGGTGGCGGACATGCAGCGGCGGCTGGTTTTTCTTTAAGTGTTGATAAAGAAAAAGATTTTTGTGAATTTTTAGAAAAATCTGTGAACGAACAGTTGAATGGTAATAAGCCTAAATCAGAGATAATAGTTGATGCAGAAATAGATGCATCAGGTGCTAATATGAAACTAGTAGAACAATTGTCAGATTTGGCACCCTTTGGACAATCAAATCCAGAACCAACTTTGGTTTTGCATGGATGTGTGTTAAAATTTGCGAGCGTTATGGGCAACGGATCTCATTTGCGTGGTGTAATAAAAACTAGCAAAGGTAATCAATTGTCTTTTGTTGGTTTTAATTTAGTTGGAACGCCTGTTGGTGATTTTTTACTGGACGATGCGAATACAAATACTAAAATAAAGATGTTGGGTAAACTGAAAGAAAACGAATATAACGGTCGTGTAAGCGCACAATTTAATTTAGAAGATATAGCATTATGAAAAAGAAAATAGAAAATTTAATAGAAAAAATAAAAAACGCTAAAACAATCGCGATATCTGGTCATAAAAATCCAGATGGTGATTCTTTGTGTTCTGCATTGGCTTTGATGAAAATCATAGAACTAAATTTTAATAAAAAGCCAATAGTTATTTATGATGGCAATATTCCAAAAGAATTGGATAATGTTCCTTTGCGTAAAGATGCGTGTTATCATACTCATATCCCAGAAGATAAAAAGTATGATTTATATATATTGGTGGATTATGGTACAAGAAAAAATTTAGGCGCTATTGAAAAAATGGCTGAAAAAGCCAATTATATAATTGAATTTGATCATCATTATAATGATGGTGTGATGGGAAAATTGTGTTTTGATGATGCTGAAAAAGCCGCCACGTCCCAGATACTTTATGATATTGTTCGTGCTGCTAAATTCGAAATAAATCAAGATGTTATAAATCTTTTGACATTGGCGATAATAACAGATACTGGTAATTTTAAATTTGTTCGTCATAGCGATGTTTTAAGAGATGCTGCGGAATTGGTTGATGCTGGCGCGAATATGGCAGACCTTGTAAATTTGTTGAATAATAAAGATAAAAAGACTGTTCTGGTTGAATCTAAAGCTGTGGCAGAAACAGAATTTTTAATGAAGGGGCGTTTGGCAATAGCGACAATTCATCATGATGATTATAAAAAATTGGATGGTCGTGGTGAATTGGTATTGCGGTCTTTGGGACAAATTCATGGCGTGGAATATATAGTTTTATTAAAAGAACAAAAAGAAAAACAAATAGGAATATCATTTCGAAGCCGCAGCAAACCTGTAAATCAAATAGCTGAATCCTTTGGTGGCGGTGGTCATTTGTTTGCCGCTGGGGCAGTTGTGCCTGATAGTTTAGAAAATGTTCATGACAAAGTGGTAAATGCGTTTAAGGGGGTATAAGATGAAGAGAATAATATCTGTAATGTTTGGATTGTTAATATGTTTTTCTGCCAATGGGGCTGTTGATAAGAAATTGGTTTCAAGTGCTGAAAAATATCTTAATTCTATAACTGGATTACAGGGGGAATTTAATCAGATTGCAAATGGAAAAACAGAAAAGGGTACTTTTTCTATGTTGCGTCCTGGACGGGTTAGATTGGATTATAAAGATGCCCCCATTCAATTGATTGCTGATGGTAAAGATTTATATTTTTATGATAAATCTTTGGATCAAATTACAACTGTGCCATTGACCAGTACACCTGCGGGGATTTTAGTTCGAAAAAAAATAGATTTACAAAATGCAGATATAAAAGTGACAGAAACATCGTCTGATAAAAATACTTTTACTTTGACAATGAATTTGCGTGATAAAGAAGGATTGGGACATATGGCGGTTGTTTTTGATAAAAACCCAGTAAAATTAAATTCTTGGTCTGTGGTAGATGCAACTTCTAATAAAACAGATGTTGTTTTCAAAGGTTTAAAGGCAAAAACTGATTTTGGAAAAAATTATTTTCAATTGTCGCGGCATAAAACCGTATCTACGAGTGGTGGCGACGATTTTTATGATTAAGGCATAAAATGTTTGGTATCAGTTGGACTGAATTTTTAGTAATTTTATTAGTTGCAATTTGTGTTGTGCCTGCGAAATATTGGCCTGATGTCGCGCGTTTTTTTGCCAAGGTTGTAAAATATATACGAAATATCATTTGGAAAATTACTGATTTTTCCGAAGCTGTACAACAGCGTATTGATTTAGAAAAACCCATAGATGATTTAATTCAAAATGCAACAAATGATATGTTTGGTGAAAAAGTAAGAAAAACAAAAAAACGTTCTGTTAAAAAGGTGCGCAAAAAATGAAAATGACTTTGATGCAACATTTTGCAGAATTACGGCGCAGAATATTATGGTGTGCTTTGATATTCGTGGTCGCTTTTTGTTTTGGTTGGATGGTATCATCGTATGTCGAATTATTTTTAACAATGCCTTTGTTAAAAGTTTGGGATGATGCAGCATTGTTGTATACAGGGATTTCTGATGGGTTGATGATACAATTTTCATTGGCTACATTGGTTGCATTGATAATATCAGTCCCTGTTTTTTTGTGGCATATTTGGGCATACATAGCGCCGGGTTTACATAAAAATGAAAGACAGTTTTTAATACCTATATTTTTATTATCTCCGTTATTATTTATTGTTGGGGCTGCGTTTGCTTTTTATGTTTTGTTCCCAGTTGTGTTTAAATTTTTCTTGGAATTAAATGAATCTGCACAGGTGCCGACTGTTTTAATGCCTGCGATTAGTGGATATTTGGCTTTTTCAATAGGTTTGTTAAAAGTTTTCGGTTTGGCTTTTCAACTGCCTTTGGTTTTGGTTGGTTTGAATAGAATAGGAATCTTGTCAAAAGAATCTGTTATAAAAAGCCGTAGATATGTGATTGTTTTTATATTTGTTTTTGCTGCTATGTTAACACCACCGGACGTTGTATCTCAAATTTTATTGGCTGTACCAATGTTATTATTGTTTGAAATCAGTATATTATTTATGAAACGTGATGCTGGATAATTTCTTTATTTAGCATGTATTTTATGGTATAATTCACAGAGTGAGGATGAATAGGTTCTATTTATATGTGCTTGGATTTAGCGCACTGTTTTTGTGTGCGTGTGATTTGCAACCAAAAATTGCATCGATTCCAGATAGCGTCGGTATGTTTATTGAAGACAGATATCCTGCTTTGTTGGCTGATCCACAAAGTCAGCCGGAAATATATAATTCGGCGGTCACAGATTATGGCGTGTACGCATCTCCAGAGTTGGATACTTCTGCTAAATTTGAAGACTATGTTTTGTATGCGAGTATTGATGATTACGTTTTAGTGCCTGAAAAAGAAGAAATTAAAACTGATGATACGGAATTAGTGCTTATATCTGTTCCTGAGAAAAAACAAAAAGAAATTGTTGTCAAAGAAAATGCGGAAGAAAATGAAACAGACGAAGAAGAAATTATGTCTGAATATTTATTAATCCCTGAATACAGTAAAAAAGAAGATGTAGATAAAATCTCAGATGAAAAACCTGTGCCAAAACAAGAAACAAAATCGGAAACAATACAAACAAAAGAAGTTGAAAAATCAAATGAAAAAACATCTTTGGATAAAGATATTGTTATTGTTGAACGTGGTGATACTTTGTATTCTTTGGCGCGTAAAAATAATACGACTGTGGCAGAACTGGCAAAAATAAATTCTTTGAAAGAGCCATATACATTGTCTGTCGGTCAAAAAATAATGCTTCGTGCTGCAAAAACAGAAACCAAAAAAACAGAAGTTCAAAAACAAAAATCTGAAGATGTGGTTAAACCAATCAAAGTTGCAAGTGAACCAAAGATTCAAAAACCAACAATCAAAGAAACAGTCAAAACAACCGAAACAAGACGTGTAGATTTGCAAGAAATCACAGTTGTAAAGGGGGATACTTTGTATTCTTTGTCGCGCAAATATGAAATACCTGTTAATGATTTGGCTGTTATGAATAAATTATCTGCTCCGTTTAGTTTATCGGTGGGACAGAAATTAAAAGTGCCTAGGTTAGAAACTGTTCAAAAACGTTCTGCTATAGTAGTTAAAAAATCAGAAGCACAAAAGACAGTTGCGCAAAAATCAGAAAAGACAAAGATTGAAAAAGTTAAAGCAGATACAACAAAAACTGCACAGGCTTCTCAAACAAAAAATACTAAAAAAGCAGGAACAAAAACTGTTGAAAAAAAGTCTGAAACACAACTGAAAGCTGAACAGAAATTGAAAACAAATTCTGAACCTAAGAATACGTCAACAAAGATAGTAGCGCGTTCTTCGTCAAAATTTTCTTGGCCGGTACGTGGTAAAATTTTGTCAGGCTATGGTCCAAAAAATAATGGTTTGGTTAATGATGGTATAAATATTTCGGCGGCTTTGGGAACGGTTGTTAAGGCCGCGGAAAATGGGGTTGTTGCGTATGCTGGTAATGAAGTTAGAGGTATGGGTAATTTAATAATAATCCAGCATAGTGATGGATGGATGACTGTGTATGCTCATTTAAATTCAATGGATGTCAGACGTGGTGCCAAGGTTAATGTAGGTCAACCAATTGGTAAAATTGGTAAAACAGGCAAGGTTGATAAACCACAACTTCATTTTGAAATCAGAAAGGGTAAAAAATCTTATAATCCAACAAATTATTTGAAAAAATAAAAAGATGAAAAGAATAATATTATTTTTATCGTTTTTAATGTTTATGCCTGCATCTGTTTTTGCAGTAAGGGATGGCTGTATTGATGGCAAATATGATAACAGCCCAGACAATCCTTATACTATTGATAAACGTTGTTATGTGACAGAAGCCCAAAAGCAAACAAAGCCTTTTAATGCTGTGGCTTCGTTGAAAGATATTATGGATGGAATTTATTGTAGTGGTGTCATAGTAGAAAAAAAAGGTGAGTTATATTTATATACTGCGAAACATTGTGTGCAGAACGATTTCGGCGGAACAGCCAGTATAGTTCTTACTTCGGTCAATGGCAGTAAGCGTTTTTTTGTGAAGAAAGAGATGGTTGGTACAGATGATAGAGATTGGGCTATATATCACATAAATAAAGAAAAACATCCAGATTTAAAGTCTGTTTATATAAGTAAAAAATTTAAGAATATGGGAAATTATGATGCTGTGATAGCTGGGTATAGTTCTTTGAAAATTGTAAGTGATGAACAGGTCGAAGAATTTAGAAAAAGATATCTTGAATATCAAAATGATTTTGTAAAAGGAAGGAAACGTCCTGAGCTTGGATATATTCCAACTCATGGCATTTTGGTTAGTAATGCAATCGCAAAAAGTTTCATAGATGATTTGAAGGTAAATAACAAAGAATATTATGACACTATATTTGGTCAAAGTGGTATGCAATTATCTTCGTGTAAGTATTCTAGCGTTGGAAAAATGACAGGTTGTCAAATATGGAATGGAAATTCTGGCAGTGGTATTTTCGATGAAGATGGAAATGTTATGGGTATAATGACAAAAGGAATGAATTTTATAATGGGGCCTGCACATGCAAGAGGGGTAAAAAGCGAAGCTTTGTATCCTAATCCTGATAGTATATTTATATTTCACCCAGAATTGAAAGATGTAAAACAAGAAGAACGACCAGAAGATGTCGGGAAAAAACTGTTGGATGAATTTTTTGGTAAATAAAAATCGATTGAGTTTATTGGGGTTTTATGAGATAATATATATCTATAGAGAGGATGTTTTATGAAAAGAATATTGTCGATATTATTTGTGTTTTTTTTAACACCAGTTTTTGCAGAAAATACGCTTGGTAAAGCAGAACAAATTTATGAAGCTGCACGTATCACATGTTCTGGAATATCAGATGAAATTGCAAAGGTTGCTAATATATCAAAGGCTAATACAGCGGTGACCGCTGTTGGTACGGTGGCGGCCGGTGGTGCGCTGGTAGCGGGGATAAAGAAAAATCAGCACGAAGAAGAAATAGACAGATTGATTAAAAAAATATGTGATGCTGGGGGGTGTGATTCTGGTAGTGTTGAAGCTATGGATTTAAATACATTTTTTAATGAAGTTGTTGTGCCTTTTGGACAAATTGCGGAACTGATGCAATTGCAAGAAGAAGTTGATAAAGCAAAAACGGCTGGAAATTGGCGTACTGGATTGATGGCTGGGACAATCGGGACTAATTTAGCGTCTGCGATAATGTCTGGAATAAATGTGAATCAATCTGATTTAGTGCAACATATAACAGCATGTAATGAAATGGTTAATGCAGTTAAAGATGTTTCGATGGAATTACAAAGATCGGGGATTAATCCCAATGATGCCTTGGTAGTGAAAAAACTTAATGGCATAAAAACTTGGTGTAATCAAATAGATGTTAAAGATATTGAAAAAATTGAAAAGCGCATGAAAGGCGTAATGGGAACATCTATTGCTGGAACTGCTATTGGCATTGTCGGCACAGGAACTAGCGCGGCGGCAAATTCAGATAATTATATGAGTTTGGAAAGTAAAATTTCAATGTCCGAAGAAGATAAAAAGAAAGAACGTGCTTTGAATGTGGCGTCTAATGTGATGGCTGGCGCTAATATAGCAACTGGTGCGGTGGAAACCGGGTTAAATATTTCACTTATTACATTAACAAAAAAGTTAATGGAAGCCGCACAACGTTGTGAGGATGTTTTGTAGTCATGAAAAGAATAATATTTTCTTTGATGTTATTGTTTTTACCGGTAATGTGTTTTGGGCATATGGTTGGTTCGTCTGGTGATATACGAAGGTATGTGACGGAAGCAGAAAAATCACAATTCCCATTCAATACAGTGGTTCATATAAAAGGTCCAATCAGCAACGGGACGGGGACATTCGTATCTGATGACATAATTCTAACTTGTCGGCACGTGGTCGAATCTGTCAACCAATATGGTAAAGTAGATTATTATACAACAGATGGCAAAAAACATACAGGGGCAGTTCTTTTGCCAAAAAATGACAGTCCATATGCGGACTATGCGATGGTTTTGGATGTAAATGCTTTCACTGGTGATGTTTTAGAATTAAGTGACACATCGGTAATGGATAAAAATTTAATGATCATAGGTTATGATGGATTAAAAGTGTTGAATAATGATGAATTAAATATTATTAAAAATGTGTATAAAAATTATCTTCAAAAAAATGGCGCATTGTCGGCTGCGACCATAGACCAAACGATATCGGATATAGAATTGGAACTGATAAGAGGGTATTCTTGTACAGAATCCAGAAAAGAAAATTGTGTTCGTTGTTCATCCAAAAATCTTTTGTCTTGCATATTTGATGATGGTGAAAATATGAAAATTCGCGAAGGTTGTGGTGTTGTTGATATTAAAGATAAAATATACACAGATTGTCCTGGTGCGCCTGGTGTTTCTGGCAGTGCTTTGATAGCTGATGACAGATTAACCGATATAGGTATTTTGTGTTGGGCAGAAAAAAGTGATATCGGTCAAACAAAAGATGCTAGTACTTTGGCAACAAAGCCAGAAATATATTATGAAGAAGTAGATGAAATTATACGAGATGCAAATTTGTTTTAGGATGAATATGAAATTATAAAAAATAAAAGGGCTAAAATATGAAAAAAGTAAATAAGTTTAAAACAGGTGGGTTAATAGCTTTACTGCTAAGTGGTATGGCTGTTGGTAGTTTTGTATATAATAACAATAAATCTAATCAAACAGCGCAAGAACCAAAAAAGATTGAAAAAGAATTTAAAAAACATAAAGACGATGTTGTTAGTGTGCAACCTGCGATTGAACAAAATTACGATTCGTTTGACAATCGTTTAAAAGAAGAAATACGAAGTATGTCTGAAAAAGAATTGATAAGATATATAAAAGATAGTGATGAAGTTTTGGCTGAACTACAAAAAACTATTGATTCAGATGAAACTAATCCCGAAGAACGTTTTGAAGCACGTACAGCGTACAGGGAAATTAAAAACACTCGTGATTTGATGCAAACGGAGTTAAATAAACGTCAAAACGCTCGCATGGATGCAGGACGTGGTGAACGAAATTAAATAATGAAACGAATAGTAATATTATTATCATTTTTTATGTTTGTGCCCGTATCTGTTTGGGCGGCTTTGGATGGTTGTGTTGAAAATAGAAAATATGCAAATCAATATACTGTTGATAAACGTTGTTATGTGACAGCTGTGCAAGCAGCAGTGGAACCGTATAGTGCTGTGGTTGCTTTGGTGGATGGTGATAGTGTTTATTGTACAGGAACGATAGTTAATATAGGCAATGTTTTTAAACAAAAAAAATATGTGTATACTGCGAAACATTGTGTCGCCAATGGGAAAACAGGTGTTGTAAAAGATAAGATAACAATAAGGATGCAGAATGGAGATTATTTTTATATGAAACCTTTTGACTATGGTGATTATGATGTTGTGAATGATAAAGCTACTTCTGAAGATTGGGCGATTTACGAGCTTATTCCTGCTTCTGTGGATAGTCGTTTTAAAACAACTTTATATGAAAAATTTTCTGATACTGATTGGGTTTCGCTTAGCGGTAAAGCCAAATATTCTGATAATGCTGATGCGTCTTATAATGCACGACTTATTGGGTATGGTGGTCTTAAAATTATGAGTAATGCGGAAATAAATAATTTTAAAAATAAATATATTAAATATTTAAAAGACAGAAAAGGCATTGTTTCTAAGGGGAATGAAGCTTCGTATGGTTGGGATAAAGGCGGAATAGAAATACGTTCTGTATATCCCAAAGAATTTATGACTTATTTGCAAAGTGAAGAAAAATCATATTATAACGATATGTTTTATGATGGAAATAAACTAAAAGTTTCATATTGTAAATATAAAACGAACGGTTATCACATTGTCAATGTAGAATCTGCTTGTCAAATGTGGAGTGGTAATTCTGGTGGTGGGGTGTTTGATAATAATGGTAATTTAATGGCTATTCATACAAAGGGTTTTCTTACAATTGGTGGTAGTAATCATGCTAAAGGTGCAGGAAACATTAATTTATTGGAAGCCGGGGGCAAACCTGTTGCAGATGCTATTGAAACAATTTGGGAGGCGAACAAGCGATCTTCGCTATTGTTAAGGTCGGCGTATTGATTTTATAGTGTTGAAAATCAGATAAAAAAACAGGGGCGAAATCGCCCCATGTTTTTTTTGTTTTTTTGTTTTTGCAATGATTTTTATTGTTTCAATGTGCCCCATGCGGCTTTGTATCCATCGTCACGTGTTAATACTAACTTTGCATTGTTTAATTGGGTTGCGGTTAATCCACGGACTATATAAGATTCTTTTAAACGTTCGTTTTCATTGTTTACTTTTAATTGTGGCAAATCGACAGACATTGCTTCTACTGCACAGCATGTGTTGTCGTTGCATGCGCCACATTGATAAATTTCGGCTGTATATGTTTTGTTTGGACGTAAATATACTAAATCAGCCGTCATTTTTAAACCATCAGGTGTTTCTTGAAACCAAATCATTCCCATTTCTACTTCGCCACCTTGATTGCTACGTGTTGACATTTTTGCGGAAACGCTGTCTATATCAGATGCGGAATAGTTCTGTTGAAATACGATTGGTTCATTATGTTGTTTCTTGTGTTTTTTGTGATGTTTGTTTTTGTGTTGCTGTTGTTCGTGATAGCCATGATTATCATGAGTTTGTGTTGGGCATGTAGTGCAAGCACTAGTTAGCAAACATACGCTGCAAAGTGATGCCAGCAAAAATAGGGTTTTGTTTTTCATTTTTTCTCCTTTTGATTTTTGGGTTTACACAAATATATTATCTTAAAATATTTGAAATATCGTCAGGTTTGAATGCCTAGGGTAATATTTAATAAAATACTAGTATTGAATAAAAAACGCTTTGAGGCTTCTTATCATGTTGCGCTACTCAAATAAAAAACACCACTACGGGTGTTTTATTATTTGTGGTGGACGCGCAGGGATTCGAACCCTGGACCCACTGATTAAGAGTCAGTTGCTCTACCAACTGAGCTACGCATCCAAAACTTTACTGCGATTGATTATATAATATTTTCCGTAAAATGCAAGTTTTATAATAAGCTTTAGCACAAAAACACCGCTCGATTGAGCGGTTTTTTATCTGAAAGTGAATTTGCACGATAAAAACGTGCTTCATTCATTAAGCAATTTTAGCAACTTTCTTTGTCAAACGAGAAACTTTGCGTGCAGCAGTCTTTTTTGGCATTGTTTTGCCGGCAGCTTTCATGATTTTGCTTTCTGCTGCGCGTGTTGCGGCAATTGCAGCGGCTTTATCGCCGGATTCAATTGCTTTTAATGCTTTTTTAGTTGCTGTTTTCACAGCACTGCGACGTGCTGTGTTGATTTCGTTCTTTTTAGCTGTCACTAAAATTCTTTTTTTACAAGATTTATGATTTGCCACTTTATTTTCCTTTTATTTTTAAATGGTTTTATGCTATTGTATAAAAAACAAACACAAAATCAAGGAAAAATATAATGTTATACTTTTTTTCAATAATAATTTCTTATTTGTTGGGTTCTATCCCTTTTGGATTGATTATTGCAAAACTTTTTAACAAGGGCGATATAAGAAAGGTGGGTTCGGGCAATATTGGTGCTACGAATGTTATGCGTGTGGGCGGATTGCGTTTGGCTGGACTGGTTTGGTTGTTGGATATGTTCAAAGCTATAATCGCAGTATTAATTGGGCGCTATGTCGGTGGTGAAAGCTTTGCTGCGTGGTGTGGCTTTTTCGCAATAGTTGGGCATTGTTTCCCAGTTTGGCTGAAATTTCATGGGGGTAAAGGGATTTCTTCGTTGTTTGGTGTATTGATGGCTGTGAATCCGTTGTTGTTTGTGATATGCGGAATTGAATGGTTGATTGTTTCTTTGGGAACAGGAATATCTTCTGCGGGTGCAACAGTAGTGTTTTGTTTAATGCCTGTGTTGGGTTTTGTTATTGGAACTGGTGTTGGTTTTGGTTTTTTGGCTATAGCTTTGCTTTGTTTTTGGCGACACAGGGAAAATATTTCACGATTGATTCATGGCAAAGAATCAAAAATAGAATGGAAATGGAAAAAATAATATTTTTTTAATTTATTTCTATTTGTTTTTTAGTCTATTTTGTGATATAATGTTTCGTATAAAGAAGGAAAGTAATATGAAATATTTAGTCTCAATAGCTGTTTTGTCTATGTTGTTTAGCGGTGCCGAAGCTGCGAATTCTCGTCCTGCAATGTATGGTCAAGCGATGAGACCGGCTGCACGTCATACTGCATCTGTTAATCAACTTAATGCGTCTGCGACACCTGGTGCTACTTCGACTAGTACCGCTACAGTTTCAGAAGCAGAAGATAATCGCGAAGCAGAACGTAATGCTTGTATCAATAATAATATTGGTATAGGAAACACTTTTGTGTGGGCTTCTCGGTACAGCGATACTTCTGGTTATGCCAGTATGGTTGAAGATACAGCGAATCCGAAAAATAATGTATGTTTTGTGCGTGTAGAATTGAAATCTGATGATCCAAGAATTTCTGTGGCAGATGTGCCTGCAAGGTATTTCATGTGGGGCGAAACTATTGAATGTGGTTCTTGGGCAAATGCAAACGAAATGGAAAAACGTATATTAGATGCTAAGAAAGGTGCCAGGGTTGGTGGTATAGTAGCAAGTACCCTTGGTGGTGCTGGTCTTGGTGTTGGTGTGATGGAAGCATTTGGTAATAAGTTGATTGGCGGAAAAGTGATGGGCGAAAAGGCCCTTACAAACGAAGAATTGTATGTGGCTCGATTAGAGGCGCTGAGAGACACAAATCCTACGAAATATGACGAGATAATTAAGGCACTAGAAACACTTGAAAATGAAAAAAATGATCCGGCTACTGATGCTTTGATTAACAAGTTTATTAAAAAGAAATAAAAAGGATTAAAAAATGAAAAAATTTTTGATTTTTGTTTTGTTGTGTATACCAATGACCGCTTTCGCAGCATCGTCTGTAAGGGTTCTGGGTGGTAAAAGTGCCACACCAGGGACAACCGTTCCGACTTCAACTGCGTCGGCAAAGGTTTTGCCAGCTAAATCTGCTGCGGTAAAGACAACAAGTGCAGCCAGTCCGCGTATCGGAACCGTTCGTGCAAAAGCAAAAACTGTTGCGCCGACTACGGTTGGTGGCTCTGTCACAAGTACAACATCAACAAATTCTGGTTCAAGATTTCCTGTGATAACACCTGCACATTCTTATAATAGTGTGACAAAACCAAGTGCGGCTTCTTCTGGTAATACTACTAATGTTAATGTGAATAATTATTATACAAAAGATGAAGTTGATGAAAAGTTGGATGATCCGCGTTTTGATATGATACGTATCAGTAATGGTAATCCAGAAAGCAATTGGACAGATAATCCATTGCTTCAACAACGTTTGAATGAACGTTATGTGTTTATGTGGATAGAAGAATAATCTTTGTGTGAATTTTTTACTTAAAAAAGATTGTAGTTTCGTCTACAATCTTTTTTGTTATGGATGATTTATTAAAGAAGCTTTTGATATTAAGAACATCTGGAATTGGTCCAGCAAAGTACAACGCTTTGTTAAAACAGTATGGTGATGATTCCGCAATTATTGAATCTTTGCATTTAGATGATGTTTTTATTGATACTGTAAAGCGCGAAATTGATTTGGCTTTTGACAATAATATTAGATATATATTTGATACCGATTCGAATTATCCGATTCAATTATTAAATATAAAAAACCATCCGATTGTTATAAGTGTGCGTGGAAATGTTGAAGCTTTGAAAAAAACTGCTGTGGCTGTGGTTGGAACTCGTCATTCTACGGCAGCAGGAATGAATTTTGTATCTGATTTGGCACAAAATTTTGCAGAACATAATTATGTGGTTGTTTCTGGTATGGCTATGGGAACTGATTCTGCTGCACACGTTGGCGCGTTAAGGGCAAAGGGCAACACACAAACAATTGCGGTGTTGGCTGGGGGCGTAGATTATATTTGGCCGCTGGAAAACGAATCACTTTATTACGAAATTTTAGAGCGTGGCGCACTGATAAGTGAAATGCCTGTTGGTATGAAGCCAAATGCGCAAAATTTTGTTCAAAGAAATCGATGGGTTGCGGGCTTGTCTGAATTATTAGTCATAGGTGAAGCAGATATGAAATCTGGCAGTATGACCACAGCCCGATTCGCAATTGATTATAAAAAGCCAGTATTTGCAATACCTGGACACCCAAGCGACCCACGAAGTGCAGGACCAAATTCTTTGATACGAAGTGGCGAAGCAACTTTGTGTATGTCGTCAAAAGAATTTTTTGGTGATGAAAAACGTGATACTAAGAAAAAAAATCAGACATATAAAAATGATGTTTTAGATAAGATTGGTATGATTCCAGTCTCAGAATCTGTATTGGCAAATCTTGTCAAAAAAACGGTTCCGGAAATCAAGGCTGATTTAGTAGTATTAGAATTACAAGGTTTGATAAAGAAACAAGATGGTGGATATGTTTTAAATTAATTTTTTATATGTATATACAGTGTATATACAAAGTGCGAAAAACCTGAGAAAAAACGAATCGTTGTCAAAAAATAAATGTTAAAAAAAGATTTAACATTTAGTTGCAAACTGAAATTAATCTTATAAATTATTCTCATATCCAAACGATTGATTTTTATATCAATCAAAAATAAAACCGGTTGATGCAAATCAATCAGTAAAGCGAGAGAAAGAGTAGGGCACATACAAATATTAAATGAAGATTTAGTGTTTGTGTGCACGGGGTGGTTTATACTATCTCGAAAATAATGGCAAACTCTTTTGATGGAAGGACAAGGAGCAAACGTCATGCAAGCAATAGCTACAAAGCAAAATGTAACCATAGAATCAATCAAGGCTGCAATCGCGGGTAAAATAGATTCTGCCGCGTTTACGACCTGGATTGCACCGCTGCAATTTAATGTGTGTCAGAATTGTTTGAATGTTGTTGCGCAAAATCAATTCACCGCCGACTATGTTAAAAGAGAATATGGAAATATCCTTGGAAATGTAGCGGCGGATTTTCTTTTAGATTTTAATATTTGTGTAAATGGTGCTGTTAATACTGTTAAAACTGCGAATGATAATGTTGTATGTGAATTTGTTCCAAGCAAAGCAAAACAAAATATAAAACAAAACGGATTTGATAAATTTATTTCTTGTGATGAAAATATGTTCGCAGTTGCAGCATGCAAAAAAATGGCATTATCAAACGCTTCGTTTTCTCAATTATTTTTATATGGTGTAAGTGGCTGTGGCAAATCAACTTTGTTAGATTGTATTTGCAATAGTTCTGATAAGCATATTGTAAAAATGTCAGGTGGACAATTTGTTGCTGACTTTGCGCGTTCGTTGCGTGATAAAACAATATTTTCTTTTAAAGATTATTGTCGTAAATGTGATATTTTTATGATGGATGATGTTTGTGCATTGGCTGGGAAGCGTGCAACAATGGATGAATTTTTGCAATTAATTATGGATTTAAAAAATGCTGGCAAAAGTATTGTGTTAACTGCGAATGTTGCACCGAACGCTTTGACTGGTTTTGACAGACGTGTTCAATCTTTGTTTGCATCTGGTTTGGTTGTAGATGTTGTTGCGCCGAATGCATTTGTTCGTCGTTCTATGTTGTTGCGTGCGGGTGTAAAATCTGATGTCGCAGAAGAATTATCAAAACGCATAGCTGGTGATGGTCATTTGGTTAATGGCATTATCAATAAAATAAATACATATACAGAATTAATGGGTGAAACAGTTGATATGGAAGTTGCATCGCGTTTGTTGGGTGATGTTTTGGCTAAAAACAAAACTCCGATTTCTATGGTTAAAGCGATGTGTGAAAAAATGTCAGTATCATACGATGAAATTTGTGGGAATTCGCGTGCACGTCGTCTGGTGCGTGCGCGTCAAATAATGATGTCTGCATTAAAGAATGCAACGAATTTATCTTTGACAGAAATTGGTAATGTGTGTGGTGGACGTGATCATGCCACGGTTGTTTACGCACTTAATCAAATAGAAAATCAGAAACATATAGATTTGATATTGAATGCTGAAATAGACGACATGATTAAATTGTGCAAATAGAAAGTTTTGTTCATTGAACAGAAAGGGGAAAAACATCTGCCAAAATGGCAGATGTTTTTTGCGTAAAGCAAAAAAATATGATATAATTATCCTTATAAGGAAAGAGAAATGGTATCTAAATGGTATTTATTAAATACAAAAATGGCGTTTGCTGTATTTTTTTGTTTATTTAATTTTTCGGCATTTGCAATAACCGAAGCGGGCAAAGTGTTAAGCAACGCGATACGGGATACATCGGCAAAATGTGCAGAAATATCAGAAAGTATGGCTGAAATTAAAAAAATGCTTACCATAGGAACTGCGGCTAATGCTGTTGGAACTGCTGCTGGAATTGGCGGTCAGGTTGCATCCACGATAAAACTGAGAAAAGATGCAGAAGTTGCGAATGCTATGAGACAGATGAATACTGCAAATTATGATAAAGATAAATTGCAAGAGATGGAAAATTCGGAAGCTAATCAAAATTTATTAAAGACGCCCAAAAGGATATTGGTGGCTGATTGGTCGACAAATTTAGACAACGTTATTGCCGCGTATAATAAAACAGCCACATCTGGTCAGACTGGTCAAAATCAAAGTTTGCAACAAACGTTAAATAAAGCAGAAGCGGCTTCTGAAAAAGCAGGAATGGCAAGGACAGGTTTATTTGCTGTGGATACTGCGACCAGCGTTGCTGGGGCTTTGACGGCATCTAAGGTGACAAAAAGTGATTTTACAGAAAGAATCCAGGAATGTGTTGATTCTTTAAGTGTTTTGCGCAATGCCAAAAGTCGGGTCGCTATGGAAGATGGCGATAATGCAGACCAAACATATTTGAGTAAAAGTCAAAGAATAATAGAAAAGTGCGGTCAATATGAAACATTAGATTTATCAAAATTAACTAAATTGTCCAAAGGCGCGATGATTACGAATTCTGTTGGTTCTGTCTTGGGTGGTGGTGCAACAGCAACAAGTGTCTTGGGAAATGAAAGGCTTTCCGATATGGCAAAACAGTCAAAGCCAGATACTGTGGCAAAGGATGCAAAAAAATGGGTCGCGTTTAATTTGGCAAGTGGTGCGTTGGGGGCTGGTGCTACGGTGACATCTTTGACAGGGACAGCATTAAACGCCGCGCAAATTAAAACAGCTAAAAAGGCTTTGGAAATCGCGCAAGAGTGCGAGGAGGCATTACAATGATAAAACGTGTTTTTATATTGATTTCTTTGCTGTTTGTGCCTGTGTTTGCGACTTTTGCGGAAGATGGACAACAGGGCAATACTATAAACATCGGCACAGCTAGTGATAAAAATATTCCATTGCGTATTACAGATATGGATTCGGTGTTAAGTGGTGCGGGTTTGCGTCCTTATTGCAAGGAAAGATTTTATAACACATTGATTGTATTTGGTGCACCGTTTAGTTTGACTGAGTTATATTCAGCATGCGCAGGGACTGGCAGCGATTGTAATTCTTTGGATAAATGCAAGAATATAGTAGGTCAATATTTAGGTAAAATCAAAACCGGTGGTGCAGAAGTTCCAAAAAACCCTACAACCACCAGCCCGACAGCAGGATGTAAATTAACGTTTGACCATGAAGATAAAACTATAATTATAGAAGATGTTGATCATATACATGAATTTGTAGGTAGTTCATCTGGTGGAGGTAGGTCTATTTTTGGTTATGATAGCAAAAATAATTTGATTAACTCTGGAGGAAATGAAAACGTGCAAGGGTTTGAAATTAGGGGAAATGACAATAAAGTTCAAAAATACGTAAGTTTAACAGAGCTTAAGCAGGTTGACGATAAAGCAATTCAAATTTCAGAATTGGGTGAAGCAAAAGTGGATAATATAGTTTTTAAATGTGGCGGTTTTAAAGATGGAGTCAAGATAGGATATATATGCAAAACAAAATATACTGGTGGAAAAAAGATTGGGAAGTATGATATAGGAACTGAAAAATATGATGTATACGATGAATGTAAAGAACCTGACGAAAAAACGGCGAAAGAAAGTTCTGAAGAAGAATCTTCTGAAAGCGGTGGAGAAAGTGATTTAAGTCCTGTTGATGAATGATAATAAGGATTGTTGCCTATAACAAAACGCCCCATTGGGCGTTTTATTTTTTAAAACCAACTTTTCTTACTGGGTTTTGTGCCGGCAAATTCGTTTAATGCTTTCTTTTGTTTTTCGGTTAATTTCTTTGGAATTACAATCCCGATTTCCAGATATAAATCACCAAAACCACCGCGACCATTCGGCATACCATGTCCGCGAATACGCATCTTTTCGCCAACCTGGGTTCCCGCTGGGATTTTTACCGATAATTTTTTATCGTCGATTGTTTCTATTTCTATTTCACCACCCAATGCCAAAGTTGTGAAATCTAAATCATTGTGCATTAACAAATCGTTGCCGATACGCTGAAATCTTTTGTCTGGTCTGATATGAATATCAATATAAAAATCACCAGATTCGCCACCGTTCGGGGCGGCTTCGCCCATGCCAGCCATACGTAAACGCGCGCCATCCATTACGCCAGCCGGAATTTTTACATCCAAAGTGCGTTGTTTATTAACAGTTCCGCTGCCGTCACAGGCGCTGCATTTTTTGTCGATTTTTTTACCCAAACCTTGACAATCTGGACACGGGGTTTCAACCGCAAAAAATCCCTGACGCGCATGAACATAACCTGTGCCACCACATGTTTTGCATGCTGGAGCAGGTTTGCCGTCTGCTGTGCCATGACCATTGCATTTTTCACATTTAACAGCACTAGTAAATTTTACAGTATGGGTTGTGCCAAAAAAAGCATCTTTTAAATCAATAACTACTTCGTCCAGTAAATCACGACCGCGCTGTTGTGTGTGTCCTTCGCCACCAAATCCAGCACCGCCGAAACCAAAACCGCGCATGGCTTCGCGTAAAATGTCTTCCATTCCGCCCATGTCGCCACCCATATTGAAATGGAAATTACCATTCCCAAATGGATTGCCACCCATGCCAGCGCCCGCGCTGGCCCCGTTTCCGCCAGCAAAAGCCGCATCGCCAAATCTATCATAAGCCGCGCGTTTTTGCGGGTCTTTTAAAATGTCAAAGGCATTATTAACTTCTTTGAATTTTTCTTCGGCAGCTTTATCGCCTGGGTTTTTGTCAGGGTGGTATTTCATAACCAATTTATGATAAGCCTTTTTAATATCTGTATCACTGGCATCACGTGCTACACCCAAAACTTCATACGGATTTTTATTCATCTTTTTACCTGTTTAATCTTTATTGTAAAGAATATATAGAGATATTATCTGAAAAATCAAGAGCATTTATATACAATTTTTAGCCCTTTTTTAGAGTAAAATGATACTTTCACTTGCGAAAATTTTAAAAATGTTATAATAATGTCTTGGTAAATATGGAAAAGACTATGAATAAGTATGATGCTTCGGATATTCAAGTGCTGGAAGGTTTAGAGCCTGTTCGTTTGCGCCCAGGTATGTATATCGGTGGAACAGACGAAAAGGCTTGGCACCATTTACCAGTTGAAATTATGGATAATTCTATTGATGAAGCGGTGGCTGGGTTTGCTAAGAAAATAATTGTTAATCTAATTGATGGTAAAACCATAGAAATTACTGATGACGGTCGTGGTATTCCGGTTGATGAACATCCAAAATATCCTGGGAAATCTGCATTAGAAGTAATTCTGACAACTTTACATTCTGGCGGAAAATTCAATAATAATGTTTATAAAACTAGTGGTGGTTTGCATGGCGTGGGAAGTGCGGTTGTGAATGCACTTTCTTCCAATATGGATGTGACGATTTCCAGGGATGGTTTCGAATGGAGACAGACGTTTTCGCGTGGTAAAGTGACCAGTCTTATTGTCAAAGGCGAACCGACCAAGGCGCATGGAACAAAAATAAGATTCACTTTGGATGATGAAATTTTCGGCGAAAATGCCGTGTTTAAGCCGATAAAAATTTATCGTATGGCACGCGCTAAATCTTTCTTGTCACGTGGTGTCAAAATTGAATGGCATTGTAATCCCGCATTGTTGACAGAAGATATGAACATAGAAGCGGATAAAGTTTTTTATTATCCAAATGGTGTGGCTGATTTTGTTGCTGAAAAAACTGATTCAAAGCCACGTATTTTGCCAAAGATATTTAGTGGTGCCATAGATTTTCCTGATGATTCGGGACGTGTTGAATGGGCTTTGACTGTTTTGACGGATGAAAATGGTGCGGCTTCGGATGATGGATTTTTTGCTTCATACTGTAATACTATTGCGACAATTGATGGCGGAACACACGAAACAGGGTTCAAGGCCGCAATTACTAAGGGTTTAAAGGCATATGGTGAAAAAATAAACAACAAAGCAGCGGCTTCTATTATTGGTGAAGATGTTTTTGATTCTGTTGCTGCGATTGTTTCCGTGTTCTATAAAACACCGCAATTTTTGGGACAAACAAAAGAAAAACTTTCTAATCCAGAGATTGCACGATATACGGAAAATGCGTTGCGTGATCCGTGGGAAATGTTTTTGGCATCTGACCCAAAGACAGCAAATGCTTTGTTGGAATTTGTTATAAATTTGGCTAATGCGCGTATTAAAACGAAACAAGTCAAAGATGTTGCGCGCAAAACACCAACTAAGAGAATTCGTATGCCAGCAAAATTGGCAGACTGTTCCAAACATGGTGTAGAAGGTACAGAATTATTTATAGTTGAGGGCGAATCTGCTGGTGGAACTGCTAAGCAAGCCCGGGATAGAGCTACTCAGGCGATTATGCCTTTGCGCGGTAAAGTGTTAAATGTTTTATCTAATTCTGATGAACGATTTAGTGCTAATAAAGAATTAAATGATTTGATTGATATTATTGGGGCTGGTACCGCAAAGGATTGGGATGATAACAAACTTAGATATGAAAAAATTATTGTTATGACTGATGCTGATGTGGACGGCAGCCATATCGCTTCGTTGTTGATGGCTTTCTTTTATCAATATATGCCGCAACTGATTTATGGTGGGCATTTGTATTTGTCTTGTCCGCCACTTTATAAATTAACTTGTGGAACAGAATCGATTTATGTTGATACTGACGAAGAATTGGAAGATTTAAAGTCTGGCAAATATAAAAATAAAAAAGTTGAAATATCTCGATTCAAAGGGCTTGGTGAAATGATGCCTAATCAATTAAAAGAAACAACTATGTCCCCTAAGACACGCAGATTGATTCGTGTTGATTTACCACCAAAGACAGAAGAAGGTTTGGAAGATACAGAAAAAACAAAAACACTTGTGTATGATTTAATGGGCAAAAAACCTGAATTTAGATTTAAATTTATAACTGAACATGCACAATTTGTTAAAGATTTATTTGTGTAGTTAAATCTGTTAACAATAGAAAAACCGCCGTATAGGCGGTTTTTTATATGTTATTATCATTATTTTATTTTCTTTAATTTCTGAGCAAACGTAAACGTGTATTGAATCGCGCTCCAAAAAGATGCAACCAATGCAAACCACAAACTGAAAATACCGATTTGCGGTAAAATATAAATTAAATAAAATATTACATGGTTGCTGGTTTCTGGTTTTACAGATGCAAATAATGCAAAACATAATAAAAGTGCCGTGATAGCAATCATTTGAATCGTTGTTTTAATTTTCCCCATTGAAAAGCGTGCTTTTGGAACAGGCATTTCAATCTTTTGTGTACCTAAGAATTCACGTAATCCGCTGATGTATAATTCACGAGCAATCATTAAAATAACAGGAATAACGATAAACCATGTCGGCATCATCAAGGTTAACATAATTAATGTATTGCATACCAATAATTTATCGCCAATGTGATCAAGGACACCACCCAATTTAGAACAACAATTGTATTTGCGTGCTAAAAATCCATCAAACCAATCTGATATTGCACCCAAAATAAACAGTATAAATGTTATCCAAGGCCAATTCAGCATAATTGTGAATATAATTGCAAATGCAGCTAGTATTCTGAATATTGATAAAAAGTTAACAAATATTTTCATGTTTTCTCCTTTGTATATTTGTGTGTATGTTGTTATTATAGCACTTCTGAATGAAAATAGGCATATATTTTTTTCGCAGCATTTTTTCCCAGACCTTTAACATGCAACAAAGATTTTAAATCTGCATCCATTATAGACCTAACAGAACCATAATGGTGTAGTAATTGTTTCTTTCTTATTGGTCCAATCCCTTCGATTTCATCTAATACAGAAGCAGTTAATTGTTTCGCCCGGATTGTTCGATGATAAGTAATTACAAATCTATGCGCTTCATCTCTGACTGTGCGCAGTAATAAAAATAATGCAGAATCTTTTGGTAATGTTCTGTTTTCAGAACCATCTGGCATTATAAAATGTTCGTCACCGTTTCGAACAACACCTTTTGCAATACCCAATACAGGTATGCGACCATTTGAAACTTTGTTCGCAATGTTCCATTGTGCAGGTCCACCATCAACGATAATTAAATCAAGTTTTGGATTGTCTTTGATTGCCCGAGTAATAAATTCTTCCATCATAGCAATATCATTTCCTGAACGTTTCATATCTTGCAATTTAAAATGTCGATATGATGATTTTATAAAACCATCATGACCAAAAGCAATCATAGCACCAACAGGATGTTTGCCAAATAAGTGAGAGTTATCAAAAACCCCAACGCAATTTAATTTTAAATGTATCCATTTTTCCAATTCTGAAACATTTTTATCCCATTGTAAATTTGATGTATACGACAGATTCTGTCGTATACCGCGATTTGTTGTTTGTGTTAATGCAGAAATTTTGTCGCGCATAATCGCGGCGTTTTCAAAATCCATTTTATCTGAAAAATCTTTCATCTGTTTCGTTAAATCTGCAACTATTGGTTCGCTGTCACCGGTTAAAATACGTCGTGCCAGTTGCACATTTTTATCATAATCTTTTTGTTGTAAACAACAAGGTGCGCTGCATCGCCCGATTTGGTATAATAAACATGGTCGAGATCTGTTGTTCATAAATGTGTCTGTACATGTTCTAAGTTTGCATACTCGTTGAATAGTTTTAATCGTATCATTTAAAGCATAAACTGATGGATAGGGACCAAACACATCTTTTTTTTGTGATATTTTGCCGCGAAATTTTAAAAGACGTGGAAATTCATGTTTTGTTAACGCTAACATAGGATACATTTTTCCGTCTGTTAACATTATATTGTATTTCGGTTTTAATGTTTTTATAAGCTCTTGTTCCAGGACAAGTGCTTCCTGTTCCGTATTTGTGATTTCCCATTCTACGCGCGTCACCAAAGAACGCATAATTTGTTTATGGGTTTCTAATTTAGATATGTCAATATATTGTCGTAAGCGATTAAGTAAATTTTTAGCTTTGCCAACATATAAAATATTACCATCCCTGTCATACATTTTGTATATCCCAGGTGATATAGGAGCATTTTCTATTAAACATCTAAATTGAATATTCATAACAAATATGATATTATATAAAATATAAAAATCAAATAGAGGTGTAATAATGAGACAAGAATCAGGTCGTTCAATGATAGAAATGGTCGGGGTGCTGGCCATTATGGGTATGTTAACCGCAACTGCGTTTGCGTTGGTTTCTTTGGGAATAAACAGACAAAAACAGGCTAGGGTCACCGATGATGTGGTTTCTATTGTATCTGGGGTGCGCGGACTTATGGTAGATTATGATGATTTTTCAAACATAGACAATGCTACTATATTTGATGCTATGTCTGTAAGTAATAAAAATCCATATGGTGGGGTTTATGAAGTGGCTGTGAATCCTTCGAATGCGCGTCAATTTATCGTGAATATCAAAGGGTTAACAAAATCTGATTGTGAAGCTTTGAAAATGAAAGCTTGGACAGATTCTGTTGGGTATATTTCATCAGACCATAAAGAAAGTGGCGCAACAGGAGATTGTGTAGATGGAACCGAAAATGTGGTTTCTATTACGTATGGTGAATGATGTATGACGGAATTTGTTACGATTTCTGATGTAGAATCTGGAACGCGTTTGTTGCGATGGTTTTTAAGACATTACCCAGGAATGTTGCAACGTGATTTTTATAAACTTTGTCGTGGTGGGCAAATAAGAATAAATTCATCCAGATGCAAAGGAACAGAGATTTTAACTGCTGGTGATATGGTTCGTGTGCCACCAACTTTGCAGTCATATAAACAAGTGAAAAAAACTGAGACGGGTGATAAATATTCTTTGTCAGATTTAGAAGATTTGCGTAAATGTATTATTCACAATGATTCGGATATAGTGGTTTTTAATAAACCTGCTGGTTTGGCGGTGCAGGGTGGAACAGGCATAAAAAAATCAATTGATAAAATGGCTGCCGCATTGTTCCCTTATGATAAAATATCTTTGGTTCACAGGATAGACAGGGAAACAAGTGGATTATTGGTGGTGGCAAAAAATCAAAAAGCTGCTCAAAATCTGACTGCACAATTTCAAAACAAAACTGCACACAAAGAGTATTTGGCGTTATTACAAGGAAACATTTCGCAAAAATCTGGAACAATAGATAATTATGTTGCCAAAGGAATTGTGTTTGATGATTTTTCAAAAATACCTGATAATGTTGTTGCACAAAGGGCTATAACAGAGTATAAAGTTTTAGGCGAAGCTGCTGGGTTGTTAAGTTGGGTTTTATTTTTCCCAAAAACAGGTAGAACGCATCAATTAAGGCTTCATAGTGCTTTTTCATTGGGCGCGCCGATTGTTGGTGATGATTTGTACGGTGCAAAACGTGGGGGCATGGATGGGGTGTTTGGTTCTATTTTAAATACTCAAAAGTTATTTTTATTTGCATATAAGATAACTTTAAGGCATCCTGGTAGTAATAAGGAAATAACTTTGTATGCTGATGTGCCTGATTTTATGCAATCAGTAATAAAGTTTTTTGAATTTAAAATGCCATAGGGTGAAGAATATGTTTTTGTACACTTTTTATAAAAGACATCTGTGGTTGTTAAGAATGATAGCTCTGTTTTTTATGGGGCTTATTGTCGCATTTATTGTAGCTTTGCATCAGGTTAATTTAGAATCTTTGCGTGGAAATATTTTATCTGTATTACGTGAAACTACTAATATGCCTGTGGAAATAGACGGAAAAATTGCTTGGAATTTTTCTTTGCGTCCGAAAATAGAATTGAATGATGTGCGCATACCAAATGCTGATTGGGCTAAAAACAAAGATATGTTTTTTGCTAGAAAGATAAATGTGCGAATGGATTTGTTTTCTTTGTTTTCTTCGCATCCTGTAATTCGAAATATCAAAGTTTATGATGCAAAAATTGTTATAGAAAAGAACGCAAATGGTAAAAATTCGATTGTATTTAATGAAGAAAATATTGATAAAAAGTCTTCGGATACAGAAAATGAAGAATTGGATTTGTATCCTGTGGGGCAATTTCCGTTTGGTGGTTTAGATGTTGAAAATTTAAGTGTAGATATATTCGGTGACAAGTATGAATTATCAAGTTTTGGTATAAGTAATTATATGCGCCAAGACAATCGGGAATATAGTGGTTGGGTAAAACCTTATGATACAAATTTTCCGTTTGTGATTCAATTTTCTGAATACAATGCAGAAAGAAAAATTTATCCAGTAAGAATCGCTTTCGCTACTGGTGGCGAAGCTTTAATCGCGGATATTGCATTAGAAGGTACCAGTAAAATGCCAATAGATTTTGTTGTTCGTGGTGAAATACCGAATATAGAAAAATCGGGTAAATGGTTCAAAATAAATATGATAAATTTGCCTAAGATACAATTGAATATAGCTGGCGGTATAGATAGAAAAAAAATATCATTCAGAAAATCTTCATTGTCAATGAATGGAACTTCTATGACTTTTTCTGGTTCATATGATTGGTCAAAAAATACGCCTGTATTAAAAGCTAAATTATCATCTGATGGTATTAATATATACAAATCTTTTCCAGAATGGTTTGGTGTTGGCAAAGAATGGGTGCATCCGAATCGGGATTTGAATATTTTTTATGATATGCCTTTGTTCGGTCAATTTTTATATAATATAGATGCTGATGTAGAAATAAATTGGAAACATTTTGTGGTCTATCGTTCTTTGGATTTATCTAATATGAATGTGATTTTGCATGTAAAAAATCATAAGTTGCAAATAGATGGTTCTTTGGGTATCGCTGATGGAAATATAAAAATTGCATTGGTTGGTGATATTGATAAAAACGGCGTTTATGATGTACAAGCTGCTGCAACAGGTGAACATATTTATATAGGTGAAATTTTAAAACAGATAAACGTAGACAATGTTATTTCTGGTTTGCCGGTGAATTTAGGTTTTTATGTAGAAGCTCATGGTGCAAATATGTCAGAAATAATGCAAACTATAACAGGACCTTTAATCGTATATTCTGTGGATAGAGGATTTGCGCATGCTGACTTAGTTGAATATATGTATGGCGGAGATTTTTTAACCAATTTACGTCATGAAGTAGAAGATATATTTACTGGTAATAAGCGCGATATGATAGTGATAGATAAAGCAATTGCTAATGTAAAATTACGAGATGGTTTAATAGAAACCCAAAATGGTGTTGCTGTTGAAACACATGTTATAAATCTTCGTTTGGCAGGTACTTTGGATTTAGGCAAAGAAAAAATTCAAATGTCGTTGGCATCTGTCCCTGTGCGTGGATTGAAATTATCTTTGTCTGGGAATTTAGTTAATGCGATGCAGATTACTGGGAATTTAGCAGAACCTGATTTTAAAATAAATGGTGCAGCTGTTATGGGCAAGGTTGGCTCTGCTGTGGGAATAGGTTTATTATTGTCGCCTTTGACAGGTGGGTTAAGTATTGCTGGTGGTTTAGTTGCAGGGTTATTGGCTGGAGATTTACTTGAAGGATGGTTGGCTGATGATAATCCTTATAAAACGGCTAAAAAGAAAGGTGCGCCCAGAAAACGTGGTGATCCTGAATGGATGGATAAACCGATAACAACTTTGGTCCAAGAATTTTTTGATATAAAGAGGTAATAAAAATGTTTGATTGGTTAAGTATTATTCAAATTGGTATAATATGTATAATTGTATATGCCTTTTATGTCAGTTTTATAAAAAATACTTCGTCTGAAAAACTAATGCGTGGACTAATAGGTTTGGGTGTATTGTGGGCGCTTAGTTTTTTATTGCCTTGGGTACATTTGAAATTACTAGGTAGATTTTTACATTGGATTGCTTTGTTTTTGTCTATGGGGTTGATTGTTATTTTTCAGCCTGAATTACGTAAATTTTTGGCTTTGATAGGAAATATCAAAGGGTTAAAAAACGCTATCTTTGCATTCAAACAGAGTGAAAAAAATACTTCGGCTAAACAAAAAGCTATTGATGAAATAGTAAAAGCAGTTGGATATATGTCTGAAAAGCATACCGGTGCGTTAATAGTTTTTTTAGAAGAAGTAGATGATGGAGTAATTGAAAGATATGGCACAAGAATAGATGGCATAATATCCAGTGAATTACTATTAACATTATTTTTTAACAAAACGCCTTTGCACGATGGGGCGGTTATTGTCATAGATAATAAAATTGCGTATGCTGGTGCTATATTGCCTTTGTCTCAAAATCAATTACAGTGGAAATATGGAACTCGTCATCGTGCTGCGTTGGGCATGTCTGAAATGTCTAAATCAGTAGTTTTAATTGTTTCAGAAGAAACAGGTGATATATCTTTTGCAGAAAAAGGTTCTATAAAAAAGTATGATGATTTGAAAAAAGTAAGAAACAAATTAGAAAAAATATTAATCAAATAATTTGTTTGTATTGTTTTTGTCAACTTTTTGTATTTTTTTAATTATGCAGTTTTGTCCTTGCACCGAATCGGTCTTTTTTGGTAAAATCTTTTACAGGAAATTAATAGAATAAGAAAGAACAGGAGCAAATTATGGAATTTACAGTGTTTCGTCAGGTTTTAATACGTGCGCTGGGGCATATGCAGTCAATTGTTGAAAAACGCGCGGCGTTGCCCATTTTGGTTAATGTTAAAATCGAAGTGGCAGATGATTTGATTTTATCTGCGACAAATGTTGATTTGGAATTGGTTGAACATGTGGCGGCAGATATTACGTTGTCTGGAAAAACAACTGTGCCGGTTCAGATGTTGTATGATATTGTTCGTAAATTGCCAGATGATGCTGAAATAAGTTTTAAGCAATCTGGTGATCAATTGGTTGTGACTAGCGGTCGTGCAGTATTTCATTTGCCAACTTTGCCAGCGGAAAATTTTCCTGCGATGGCTGGTGGAAATCTTAGTACTAAATTTCAAATGACTACCGGCGATTTGGCTCATTTGATTAATCAGACTAAGTTTGCAATCCCAACAGACGATGTCCGTTATCATTTGGGTGGTATATATTTTCATATATCTGAAGATACTGGTAAATTGACAGCGGTTGCGACTGATGCTCAAAGAATGGCTTTGTGTGCGATTAAGGCACCAAATGGAACAAACGGTATGCCTTCGGTAATTATACCACGTCGTGTTATCGGTGAATTATCTAAATTATTAGAAGATGCGAATGTTGACGATGTTCTTATTGAATTGTCTGATACAAAGGCACGCTTTACAATTGGTGCTGCTACATTAACTAGCAAATTGGTTGATGCGCAATATCCAAATTATCGTGTTGTTATTCCAAAGGGTAATGATAAGATTGCAATTTTGGATAGAAAACAATTTGTTAATGCTGTGGATTTGGTCTCTGTGGCGAGTGTTGATAAAACAAAATCAGTATCTTTGGCATTTTCAATGAACAAATTGGTTATCAATGCGTCCAGCCCTGATGCAGGAACGGCTACTCAGGAATTAGATGTTGAATATAATGGCGATGCTACATTTACAATTAATTTTAATGTGAAGTTTTTATTAGATGTTGCAGGTCAGGTCGAAGGTGAAAAATTCCAAATGGAAATGCAAGAATCTTTGTCACCAACGATTATTAAATCTACAGAAAAAGATACAGATGCGTTGTTTGTATTGATGCCAATGCGTATGTAAAATAAATATAAAAAAAACCGCCCGGGTGGCGGTTTTTTCTTGCGAAATCATAAGTTTTATTATATCCTTGTGCCGTAAATTATTTAATAAGAGGTAAAAAATGGCATCTTATATTGCAAACGATATGCGTGTGGGTTGGGTTATTCTGCACAATGGTAAACGTTATTCTGTGACTTCAATTACAAAGGTTAAACCTGGTAAGGGCGGTGCTTTTGTTCAAGCTGATTTGCGCGATATTGATTCTGGCAACAAAGGCGGGGATCGCTGGCGTTCCGAAGACAAAGTTGAAAAATTAATGGTTGAAGACATTGAATGTCAATATTTGTATTCTGATGGAACTGATGCTTTCTTTATGAATTTGTCTGATTATGAACAATTCACAATGCCAAATGAAAGTTTGGGTGAACAGATGAAATTCTTGGCACCTGAAATGTTAGTACGTGCCAATTTTGTCGAAGGTCATCCAGTATCAATCACGTTACCAAAGACAGTTGTCGCAACTGTTGAAGAAACAGAACCTGCATTAAAAGGACAAACTGCAACCAGTAGTGGTGGTAAACCTGCAATTTTGGATAATGGTGTTCGTGTTCAAGTTCCAACCTTTATTGAACAAGGCGAAAAGATTGTGGTTAATACTGAAACATTAGAATATGTTGAAAGAGCAAAATAATTCCAGAGATTGTCATTGCGAGCGTTAGCGTGGCAATCCAAGTCAATTATGTGTCCGGCAAATTTTTGCCGGATTTCTTTTTTATAAACCTGGATGCTCACGACCGCTTTCACAGTCTCAGCATGACATAAAATGTTTTTTATGTGCAAAATTTATATCTTATATCCGCTGCCCATAATATTTTGGATTTCATCAATGCAATTTTTTGTCATTTCGTTTTGTGCTGCTTTTAAGTATTCACGTGGGTCAAAAACTTTTTTATCTTTTGATAAAGTTTCACGAACTGCGGCGGTAAATGCCAGACGTGAATCAGAATCTACATTAACTTTTGTTATGTGAAGCGCGATGGCTTTGCGAATTTGCACAGGAGATATTCCATAAGCATTTTTTATATCCCCACCAAATTTATTTATGCTTTTGATATATTTTTGCGGAATTGATGAAGCACCATGTAAAACCAATGGGGTATTCGGAATGTTTTCAGCGATTTGTTTTAAAATATCAAATCGTAACGATTCGTTTTTGTCTTTTCTTTTATACGCACCATGTGAAGTCCCGATTGCTATTGCCAAAGAATCTGTTCCAGTTTGTTTAACAAAATCTTTAACTATGTCGGGGTTTGTATACGAATTTTTATTTGAATGAGTATTTTTGTCTTCAAACCCAGCCAACACACCCAATTCTGTTTCAACAGAAACATCAAATTTATGTGCGTAATCTGTGACGCGTCGTGAAATTTTTATGTTTTCGTTCAATGGCAATGCAGAACCGTCAAACATTACAGAAGAAAAGCCCATATCAATCGCGCGTTTGCAAGATTCAAAACTGTGACCGTGGTCAAGGTGCAGGGCGATTTGATTCTTTTTATATTTTGCGCCACGAATCATTCCCATTAAAATATCTTCGTCCATGTATTTTAATGCGCTTTCAGAAACAGCCAATATAACAGGACTTTTAGTGATTTCGGCGGCGGTCAATATTGCGCTTAGTGTTTCCATATTATAAAAATTAAAAGCTGGAACAGCATAACCATTCCGCAAAGCACGTTTTAGTAATGTTTTCGTGTTTGATAACAAAAATTCAGAATAATGCATCTACATTCCCTTTTATATATGTGTATTATACCATATAAAAAATATGTTTTTAATGTTTTTTGTATAAAAAACTTGACAACCAAGATATTTGTGTCAAAATTTAGATAACGAATCGGTAAAACCGGAAAATAATAAAAAAATAAGGAAAACAAAATGAAAAAAGTTTTATTGTCTGTATTGGGTTTAAGTTTGTTGGCTGCATGCTCAAGTTATGATTATTACAAAACAGACTTGCGCTATCGCCAAGAAGGTAAAGATTGCGTATATTACTATAATGAAAAAGGTCAAAAATTTAACGAAGAAATTCGTTCTTTGAAAGATGCCAAGAAAATAGTTTATCGCAATACAAGATGCGAAGATTTGTATAATGATGATACTTTTGGTGCAGAACGCAACGACCGTAAAGCAATCGTTCCTGTGTACACCGAAGAAAAACCAGTGAACAAATGTGGCTGTGCAAGATGTGGTAAAAAACAAGTCTTGAAAAACAGATATGTTATTGTGCCATCTTATGCTGGTTAATCAGTCGATTATAAATAAAAAAGTGCCGAATTAAATTTCGGCATTTTTTTATTTGTTTATGTCTGTTTTTTGTGATAGAATAACAGATAAAGAAAAGGAGTTTTTTTATGAAAAAAGTTATGAATAAAATTAATTTTGCTTTGATAAGTTTAATGGTGGCTATGCCTGCGGTGTTTGCAGCTAAAGATGCACCGGCTTATGATGCAAGGGGTATGTGTGATTTAGTTGGGAAATTGCAAGGGGTTTTTAGAACGTTGCGTGCTTTGGCATTTATTGGTGCTGCGTTTTATATTGCTGCTTGGGCGTGGGATTATATTAAGGGCGGCGAAGCCAAAGGTGATGATATCAAAAAGAAAAGTATCGCATTGTTGGTTGGTTTTGGTTTGTTATTGATGGTTGGTGCTATATTAAGTTTTGTTATGTCTTCTGCTGGGATGAAGTTTATGAACTGTCCTGCTTTGGTAACACCTAATTGGTAAAATTAATATGAATTGAAAAAGCCGTCCGTTTGGACGGTTTTTTTTGAACTAAATTTTCGCAATATATTTTTAACTTTTTTTAGAATCGTCTATGTTGGCCAAAGAAAACAATACGGAAGATATTAATGATTGATAAGGAACATGTTGTTCGTCAGCCAGCTCTTTTATTTTTTCCAATATCTGATGCGGAATACGCATATTGATAACACAATCTGATTTATTAAAGGCGCGATATGCCGCATATTCTTTGAGCAAAGATTCGATATTCATTACGAATAATTGTTGCATTACATTGGGCATAGACAAACTCCTATACGTCAGTGATTACAAGTGACTATATCATTGTATTTACATTTGTCAATACAAATATGTATACGGCTGTAATGGCGCGGGTATTGGCGGTTGTGTTGATTTTTGTATTGGTATTATTTTTTTGATTTTTTATATTTGCGTGATAAAATCTTTATATATATTGTGTTCAAGGAAAGGATTTTTTATGCGCAAGATAGTATCTTTTTTTATGACCATAGTGTCATTTATTTTTGTATCAAATGCACGTGCTGAATTACATGTCGATGTGGTGGCTGGTGGTGTCGACCCGATTTCAATCGCGGTGCAAAAATTTGAAACCATAGGCAAAGTATCTTCATCTGATGCAAAAATGTTACGTGAAGTTGTTGAAAACGATTTGAAACGGACAGGGTTGTTTCGTATTGTTAATCATGATGCTTTTCCAGAATTTGTAAAAATGAATGAAATGCCAAATTTTACAACTTGGGCTGCCATAAAGGTTCAAGCGTTGGTTCAAACTACTATTCAACCAGAAGGTAAAGACAAATATAAATTGGAATTTTATTTGTGGGATGTTAACGGCAAAGAACAAATCGAAGCACAAAGTTTAATTGCTTCTAAAAAATCTGTACGTAGATTGGCGCATATTATGGCAGATGCTATTTATGAAAGGTTGACTGGCGAACAAGGCTATTTTGATACTCAGATAGTCTTTATTGCTGAAACAGGTTCAGTCACAAATCGCGTTAAACGTATGGCTATTATGGACCAAGATGGATATGGTATGCGGTATTTGTCTGACAAAAAGACTTTTGTTATGTCACCGCATTTTTCACCCAATATGTCCACAGTTGTATTTTTGTCATATCGTAATGACGACCCAATGGTTTGGGTGCTGGATTTAGATACTGGCGATCAAACTAAGTTGGGTAATTTTGGCGGAATGAGTTTTGCGCCACGTTTTTCACCAGATGGAAACAGGGTTGCTTTGTCTTTGGTTAAAAATGGTGTGACTAATATTTATGAATATGATATTTCAACCAAATCTTTAAAACAATTGACTTTTGGCAAAGGCATTAGCACCAGTCCTTCTTATTCGCCTGATGGTAGATATATGGCGTTTAATTCGGACAGCAGCGGTTCTCAACAAATTCATGTTTTAGATTTAAAAACAGGAAAGCAACAACGTATTACTTTTGGGGCAGGGCGTTATGCTACACCTGCGTGGTCACCAGATGGTCAATTTATCGCGTTTACAAAAATGGCGGATAATACTTTTTATATAGGTATTATGAATCCAGAAGGTAGACATGAAAAAATATTGGCTGGTGGTTGGTATATGGAAGCGCCATCTTGGGCGCCTGGTTCTCGTCGTTTGGTATATTATGAAACAGAACGTACGTCTGATGGTGAAGAACGCGTAAGTCATATTCGCAGCGTTGATATCACTGGACAAAATATCTATGATATTGATTTAAAAGATGGTGTGAATGGAACAGAACCAATATGGTCGCCTAGATTGCCGTAATGATAAAAAAATATTTGATTTTATCTTGTGTAATGTTGATTTGTCAAAGTGCGTTTGCGACACCTGTGATTGTAAAGCGCATTGTTGATGGTGATACTTTTATCGCTAATGTGATTTTGGCAGACGGGATAGAGGTTATGTCTGTGTCTGTACGTTTAAGAAATGTCGATACCCCAGAACTTCACGGCGAATGTGATTATGAAATTCGAAAGGCTGAATATGCTAAACAAAGGCTCGGAGAATTAATCCCGGTTGGTTCAATGATAGAAATAAAAAACATCAAAAACGATAAATATGCTGGAAGAATCGATGCCAATGTTTATGATTTAGCAAATCGTGATGTTGGAATGGTTTTGGTTCGTGAAAATGTAGGGCGACCATACTCAGGTGGCAAAAGACAACCTTGGTGTCCACAAAATTAACAGCTGTGTCGGTTTATTGCTTCGTTAACTTCGTCAAGAGTTGCAGACGATGGTAATTCATGTTCAAAATAAATGTGTGTTGTACCAGGACGAATTCTTCCACGTTTTGGCCAATACAGACCTGTATCAACCCCAACAGGCGTGATTGGTAATTTCAGATGGGTGGCTAAAAATAACAATCCTCGTTTTAATTTTATCTTTTGACCAGGTGCCACACGTGTGCCTTCGGGGAATATTATCAATGTCATTCCTTTCATGATATTTCTGGTCACTTTTTCGGTTAATATGTTCATATTTGTTGCGCCTGGTTTGCGATTTACACCAATAAGTCCGATTCTTTTAAACGCCCAACCGTAAATTGGTATCCATAATAATTCACGTTTTATAATAAAGAAATAATTAGGAACGTGCGTGACCAAAATCGCAACTTCTAACATAGACATATGTTTTGCCGCGATAATTGCGCGACCATCCAAGCGTTGGTTAATATTGTGTTTAAAAGGTATTCCGTTTTCATCGTCTAGTAATGGGTAGTGTATTTCATATTTGATGCCACAGATAACACGAGTTAAAAATAATACGCCCCACGCATCAGCTAAAATGAATGCACGTTCAAGTTTTTGTGATATTAATCCGATGATTAACAATGGTGCCCATAAAACAAACCATACAAAAAGAGCGATTTTAAATATAAAAGTTCTTAACATGTTTTTAACTTTCCTTTATCCCGAACATAGTCACAATATATTTTATATATTCCAATCCCCAACGTTTCACGCGTGCAGGTGTCGGCATCCCAACCAGTGAAGCCGGACATGGAATAATATCTGTTTCTGGTAATACTTCGCGTAATAGGTATAGTGAACGATTCATGTGATCTTCGGTTGTTATTATGACAATACGATTTAAATGTTTTTGTTCTACTATTTTTTTTATAGCCAATGAATTTTGGTACGTAGATTTAGATTGTGTTTCGATTTTCACGTGTGCGCGTTCTGTGATATTATACGCCCCAGCACCGATGATATAAAGATTGCCGTATTGCAAATTATCTAGTTTTTTCAATGCGTACGGTATACGGCGTTCATCACCCGTTAATACAAATATAGTATCATCTTGTATCAAAGATTCACATCTGGGTGGGGTGACAGATTTAAACATAATTCCACCGAATATGAAACAGCATATAAATACTAAAGATACAGGAATATATTTAATCATTTGCCAGACAATATTTTTAATGTGGTGTTTTTTGTTATGTGTATAGAAAATATTACTATCAGCACAGGCAGCGCGCACAACGCGATTATATCACCAAAAGATAATGTTAATGTCGCCAATAATCCGACACGTGCCGAATGAGCCGTAGATAAAATTAAACTTATAACAGGTATTGCTATGACAAAACCTATGGCGCATGCGATAGAACTTATCTTTGCGACGATGATTTGCATTTGTTTTGCGATAAATTTATCTGTTGCGCCGACTTGGTTTAATATTTCCAGTTCATGTTTGTGCAACATTGCAATATTTCGAGATATACAAGATACACATACGCCGATGGATACCAACATCAATATCATTACCAGTATTGTTATAGACACCAATTTCCATCCCGCAACAACCGAAGTTTTTAACGCTGCCGAATGTGGTAAAAATTTTGCCTTGCTGGAAATCTGGTCCCTTAACAATTGCATGTCTTTTGAATTTTTTAATTTGATTTCAAACATTTGTGGCAAATAGTTATTAATTTTTGCACCGCTGGATATCCAAGATTTCATCATGTGTTCCATTTCTGATTTAGAAATTTCATGAACTGATTCGATTTTGTTCATATTTTCTTCAAATATTTTTTTCACATTTGCACTTTGTTCAGGCGCGATAACCTGGACAGTTGCATATTTTTCCCATTGATTGTTCCAGCGGGATACACCTGTGCCAATTGATAAAGCAATACCAAATGCCAAAACAGATAAGAAAGTCAAAACAGATATAACAACCGTCATAAATATAGATTGTTCACGAACAATAGAAAATACGAGTGTGTTTTTTTTCATTATGCCTTTCCAATTTCTTCAAGTTGTTTTGATAAATCTGCAAAATAGTTTTGTGGTTGTGGACCCTTCCATTGACGAGTGTGTTCGCCAGAAAAAGTTTTTTTATCGTTTGCGCTGGAAAATGATACATGATGGTTATCAACCGTAATTACCGGAAATTTATAGGTTTCCAATAATTTTTTATTATGTGTTGCCAATATAATAGTTGTTCCAAACATTTTATTCATCTGAACGAATAGTTCCATCAATCTGGATGCGTTTTCATCGTCTAGATTTCCAGTCGGTTCGTCAGCCAATAAAATTTCAGGTTGGATAATTATAGCACGTGCGACAGATACACGTTGTTGTTGACCACCGCTTAATTCCATGGGAAAAGCCTTTGCATACTTGCCAAGTCCAACCCATTCCAGCGTTTTTGTCACCAGTTTTTTTATCTTATCATTCGGAACACCGCGAACACGTAATGGCAAAGCAACATTATCAAATACAGTCATATGAGAAATTAACGAATATCCTTGAAAAACAATCGCCATTTTATGACGCAAAGAAGATATATCGTTTCTGGATAAACCATGACAATCTTGACCAAACAATCGTATTGTTCCAGAAGAAGGTTGATGTAATTGATAAATTAGACGCAACAAAGTTGTTTTACCAGCACCGCTGGCACCCGTTAGAAAATAAAAAGCGCCATTGCTGATATTAAAAGACACATCTGATAACACATCATGTTTACCATCATAGTTTGCAGATATATTCGCAAAAGATATTATTGTCTTGTCTTCCGTCATGCCTGTTATCATAGTAAAAAAAATTACCATGAGCAAGGCTTTTTACATACAATTATGCCTGAAAAATAAAGATTGGTAAAATAGGTTTTTGAGTGATATAATATCCCATATAAATATGTGGGGGAGTTATGAAAAAAATTTTATCAGCTTTGTTGATTTGTTCTTTGCCAATAATGGCGTTTGCGAAAAATTCTGACGATCATTTTTATGTTAAAAATATGTATGGTGATGTCAATGTTAAATATGCTACCAAGATGGGCGAAACAGCAAAAAAATATTACATGGGTTTACATGCTGATTTATCTTTTTTGAATTGGAAAAACAAATACAGCAACGCAACAGAATCGGGTTCTGATGATTTTAGTTTTAAATCTGTGCTGGGTGCTGATTTTGTGGTTGGATATAAATTCGATAATGATATGCGGGCAGATATAGAATTGGGATATTTGGGTAAATATTCTGAATCGGAAACTGAATATTATCCAGATCCGGAAAAAAGTGAATTTAGTATGGCTATGTCGTATCTAATGGCTAATGGATATTATGATTTTGATAATGGTTTGTATGTTGGTGCTGGGCTGGGATTGTCAATGATAAATGTGACGATTGATAGTACTTGGATAAACGAAAAGAAAGATAGTCATATTGCGCCAATGGGGGCGTTGATGTTTGGATGGTCTTATGATTTAGATGATTCTGTTAGTATTGATTTGCGTTATCGTTTTGCGCTTACCCATGGTAATGATATAAAAATAGATGTTGGTGGGGATTATTTAAAAACCGAAATGGGCTTTATCATGGAAAATACTTTGTCTGCTGGGATTCGTTATAGCTTCTAGATTTTAAAATAACGATATAAACAACAATCCTAACATTGCGAATATAATCGCCGCGATTGTTAGTTGCAGTGAATATTTTTTGACTAATTCATTTGCCTGCTTTTGAAAACGCCACAATAAAAAGCCAACTAATGCGAAACGACCGGTTCTGAACAAAGCGGATACCGCCAAAAATGTTAAAATCGGATATTGTAAAAAGCCCGCACATATGGCCAATATTTTATAAGGTATTGGTGTGACGGCTGTCAAAATAATAATCATTATGCCGTATTGATTAAACAAAGATTGTGTCAGTTCAAATTTTTCCATACTGGCCACATTATTTATTAGCCAAATACCAACAGTATCAAATACCCAAAAACCAATCAGATATGCAATCGCACCACCGATTAAAGAACCAATTGCAGCGGATATAACAATTGGAGTTGCGCGTTTTTTATCAGCTACTATGGCTGGTGTCATGAAAACTTCTGGTGGGATAAAAAGAAATACAGATTCACATACTGTCATCAAAAAAACGACCCATGCATACCATGGTTTTGATGATTTTTCCAAGACTTTGTTTATAAGTTTCATGGCAGTTATGATAATGTATTCATTGTCTGTATTGCAAGATAAATAATTTACTTGTATTTTTTATATACCGGTGTATCATTGCCGCAAAGGGTAAAGAAAGATATGTTAAAAAAACAAACAAATTCCAATAGAAGTGAAAAAATAGCCAGCAAAGTTCAAACTTTGGTTGCTGAAATTTTGCAACGTAATTTTTCTGACGATTCGTTAATAAGTGGCGTGTCTTTGGTCGGGGCTGAATCTCATGGTGGTATGCAATTTGTAAAATTGTTCTTTTATGTTCGCGCCAATAAAGATGAAACCCAGAAACGTTTGGATGAAATAACTAAGATGGTGCGATTCGAATTGGCAAAAAAAATAGACCAAAAATATGTGCCTGAAATTCGATTCGTTTATGATGATACTTTGGAAAAAGCAGATAGAATTGAAGAACTGTTAAGTAATATTGATAAATAAAAGCAGGAATGAATGAAGCAAGAAAATATAAGAAATTTTTCAATTGTTGCACATATTGATCACGGTAAATCAACTTTGTCAGACAGATTGATTGAATACACAGGTGGTCTTGAATCTCGTGAAATGAAAGCCCAAGTTTTGGATTCTATGGATATTGAACGCGAACGTGGAATCACGATTAAGGCGCAGACTGTGCGTTTGAAATACAAGGCAAAAAATGGTGAAATTTATCAATTAAATTTAATGGATACTCCCGGACACGTTGATTTTTCTTATGAAGTTTCGCGCAGTCTGGCTGCATGCGAAGGCGCGATAATTTTAGTTGATGCAACCCAAGGTGTTCAGGCGCAAACGTTGGCAAATGCGTATCTTGCGCTGGATAATGATTTGGAAATGTTGCCTGTGTTAAACAAAATTGATTTGCCATCAAGTGATGTTGTTGGGACACGTGAACAAATCGCAGATGTAATTGGAATGGATGCAAGTGATGCTCTTTGTGTTTCTGGTAAAACTGGGGCAGGTGTTCCAGAATTATTAGAAGAAATTGTTAATAAATTACCTGCGCCAAGTGGCTCTGAAAATGCGCCTACACGTGCATTGTTGGTTGATTCGTGGTATGATTCTTATTTGGGTGTGGTTGTATTGGTGCGTGTAGTTGATGGAAAATTATCGCGTGGTCAAAAGATAAGATTTATCGCTACTGGCGCTGAATACGTTGTTGAAAAGGTCGGATATTTTACACCAAAAATGGAAAATGTTGATTGTTTAAATACTGGTGAAATCGGTTTTATTATTACTGGGATGAAAACAATTCATGATTGCAAAGTTGGGGATACGATTTGTGATGCAAAAAGCGAAGTTGAAATGTTGCCAGGTTTTAAACCATCGGTACCAGTTGTGTTTTCAAGTTTCTTTCCGGTAGAGGCAAATGATTATCCTGATTTACGTGAAGGAGCGGAAAAATTAGCGCTTAATGATGCTTCGTTTGTGTTTACTACGGAAAAATCTTCCGCACTTGGATTTGGTTTGCGCTGTGGATTTTTGGGTTTGTTGCATATGGAAATTATCAGCGAAAGATTAAATCGTGAATTTAATTTGTCTTTGATAAATACTGTGCCCAGCGTGCTTTATAAAATTCATTTGCGTGATGGTTCTGTTGTGGATTTGGAAAATCCTGCCGATATGCCTGATATAACCAGAATTGAATCTATTGAAGAACCATGGGTCCGCGCGACAATTATGATGCCTGATAAATATCTGGGGGCGATTATGGAACTTTGTGCCGCACGTCGTGGCGTTCAAGAAAATATTTCTTATGTTGGTAATCGTGCTGTGTTGGTATATCAATTACCTTTGTCTGAAATAGTATTTGATTTTTATGACAGGGTTAAATCGCTTTCTTCGGGTTATGCTTCGTTTGATTATGTTTTATATGACTATCGGGTAAGTGATTTGGTAAAGGTTTCAATTTTGGTTAATGATGAAAATGTAGAACCATTATCTTTTCTTTGTCATAGAAGCGCTGCGGAAAAACGCGGTCGTCAAATTGTTGAAAAACTAAAAGATTTAATACCGCGTCATCAATTCAAAATCCCACTTCAAGCAGCGATTGGTGGAAAAATTATTGCTCGTGAAACGATTGCTGCATATCGCAAAGACGTGACTGCGAAATGTTATGGTGGGGACATTACGCGTAAAAGAAAACTGCTTGAAAAACAGAAAGAAGGTAAAAAGCGCATGCGCACTTTTGGTAATGTAGAAATACCACAAACTGCGTTTATCAATGCTTTAAAAGTAGGTGAATAAATAAAGGGAAAAATTATGGCACATCAATTTTTCTTTAATACTTATATTCTTGATAATCTGCCATCACCAGAAAAAGGTTTTGATGTTGTCCAAGATTTGTCTGAACCGAGATTACGTATGTATATAACACAACGTGGTGTTAAAAGTTTTTTTGTGCGTAAACGTGTTAATGGTCGTGATAAACGAATCATTATCGGTAATTATCCCGAGATGGATATTGAAGATGCGCGCGCAAAAGTTAGCGAAGTGTTAAACGAAGCTTGCAAAAAAGTTCCAATCAGACGAAAAAAGATTTCGTTTAAAGATTTTATTGATTTATATATGGAATCCAAAGTACGTCGTGGTGAAGATTCTTTGAATAAATTAAAACGTGCTGTTAAATTACATTTTGGATGTTTGTTTGAAAAAAATATCCAAGATTTAACGACTGATGATTTAAAAATTGAATTGGATAAAATTTCTGGGCGTGCAATGGCTTTGCGTATGCAGGAATTATTACAAAGCGTGTTTAACTATGCGATATCTACGGGGTACAGAAAAGACAATCCGATGGATAATATTGAACGAATTAATGTTGTAAGACGCGTCAGAAAATTAAATAAATCTGGATTAAATAAATTATTGAATGCGATAAAAAAAGAGCCTGATGTTAATTTGCGTTCTGCTTTTTTAATGTTGATTTATGGTTTTGCACCAAAGACGAAAATATTCAAAATGCGGTGGGAAGATTTAGATTTTAATCATGATTTGTGGTTGGATATGCCTCTATCTAATATGGCTGTGTTGTTACTGCAAGACATGCCCCAAGATGGAGAATGGGTGTTTATGGGGCGGGGCAGATTTCATTTAACTGATCCGCGTGTCGCATGGAAAAGAATTGTGACTGGCGCAGGTATTCCGAATGTGACGATGGATGATGTGCATAAATTCTTGATGCATGCTTTGATTTGGAATCCTGATAAGGATATTTTGCGTGAAAATATGAATGATTTGTTGGCAGATTTATTCATATAAAATATTTTTTCCAAAAATCAATGTGTTGTTATCATTTGTTATAATTTCTTGACAGATAAGTCAGAAAATGGTATTTTATAGTGAAAGGCGGCTAAGTAGCATGAGCCAAAAGTATTAATGAAAACAAAGGATATAAAATGTCAACTTTTGAAAAAGTAAAAAAAATTGTATGTGAAAAATTGGGTGTTGATGAATCTAAGGTCACCGAAACTGCTTCTTTTGTGAATGATTTGGGTGCAGATTCTTTGGATGTTGTAGAATTTGTTATGGAAGTTGAAAAAGAATTCAATATCACAATCCCAGATGAAGAAGCAACAAAATTGGCAACTGTGGGTGATGCTGTGAAATATATCGAAGCACACGCCAAGAAAGCGGCTCCTGCAAAAAAATAATTTAGTTTAATTTTTTGTTTTTTGTGTCGCCATGCAAATGGCGACTTTCTTTTTTATCTCGTTGATTTACAGAATATTTTCGTGTATGATTTAACTGATAATTTATAACAAAGGATTTGTTTTATGAAAAAAGTTGTTATCACTGGTATGGGGATTGTTTCTCCTGTGGGAACTGGTGTGGAATATGCATGGAAAAATTTATTAGATGGCAAAAGCGGTGTTCGTAAAATAACAGAATTTGATGTTTCTGATGTCGCTTCTCAAATTGCTGGTATGCCAAAACGTGGAACAGAACCAGGTGATTATAATCCTGACTCTGTTATTGACCCGCGCGAACAGCGTAAAATGGAAAAGACGATTATGTATGCTCTGGTTGCAGCGGACGAAGCAATCAAAGACGCTGGATTGACGGATTATACTGGTGATAAAAATCGCATAGGCGTTTCGGTTGGTAGCGGTGTTGGTGGTCTGTCTACTATTTCGGAAAACGACGTGGTTATTATGAAAGAGGGTCCACGATTCGTAAGTCCGTTTTTTGTTCCTAAATCGGTGGTTAATATGCCAGCAGGACATATTTCTATAAAATATGGTTTTGGTGGTCCAAATATTGCTATGGCTACTGCGTGCGCTACGGGGGCCCATTCAATAGGCGAGGGCGCAGAAATTATCAAACGTGGTGATGCAGATATTATGATTTGTGGCGGAACAGAGGCTGCAGCATGTCGTTTGGGTGTCATTGGTTTTGCTGCGATGCGTGCGTTAAGTGGCAGAAATGATGAACCGGAAAAGGCTTCACGTCCGTGGGACAAAGACAGGGATGGTTTCGTTATTGGCGAAGGTGCTGGAATTTTGGTTTTGGAAGAATATGAACATGCCAAGGCACGTGGTGCGAAAATTTATGCTGAAGTTGCTGGGTTTGGTATGTGTGCAGATGCATATCATATTACTGCCCCGGCCCCAGAAGGTGCAGGCGGAAAACGTGCTATGCAAATTGCGTTGGAAAAAGCTGGAATGAAACCGACAGATGTTGATTATATCAATGCACACGGGACTTCAACAGGACTTGGGGATTTGGGTGAATTGGTTGCTGTTAAATCGCTGTTTGATAAAAATAAAACATGTATGTCTTCAACTAAATCTATGACAGGGCATTTGTTGGGTGCGGCTGGTGCGATTGAGGCTGTATTTAGTGTATTAGCGATTCGTGATAACATTGTGCCACCAACAATAAATCTGGAAAACCCGATTGATGAAGTTGGTGATTTTAACCTGGTTCCAAACAAAGCACAAAAAAGGAAAGTTGATGTCGCGTTAAGCAATTCATTTGGTTTTGGTGGTACAAACGCAACTTTGATTTTGAAACGGGTTAAATAAATTTTTGACAATTTGGGGTTGTTGGTGCAGAATCAGAAAGTTTTCGGGGCATAGCTCAGTCTGGTAGAGCGCTACGTTCGGGACGTAGAGGTCGCAGGTTCGAATCTTGTTGCCCCGACCAAATCAAATAAAATACAGCGAAGTTGTATTTTATTTGATTTAAGTGGGTGTACAGATTTGATATCTATCATTGTGAAACAATGACAGGTTCGACAACAAGTAGATTTTGGAAGTGTTAACGAACCAAAATCGTTACGGTTGCTCCGCAGGCAAGAATTGCCGAGGGAATCTTGTTGCCCCGACCACTTTTTTCGGGGTGTAGCGCAGCCTGGTAGCGCGTTTGTCTGGGGGGCAAAAGGTCGCGGGTTCGAACCCCGCCACTCCGACCAAAATAAAAAAGACACCGAAAGGTGTATTTTTTATTTTGTTGTGGTGTATTGGTTTGAAACCGTACATTGTGAAACAATGTTTGGGTTCGGGACGGAGCGAAGCGGAGTGAAAGGGGCCCACGAATGAAATGAGTGGGAATTACAGCCCCGCCACTCCGACCAAAATAAAAAAGACACCGAAAGGTGTATTTTTTATTTTGTTGTGGTGTATTGGTTTGAAATCGTACATTGTGAAACAATGTTTGGGTTCTGGACGGAGCGAAGCGGAGTGAAAGGGGCCCACTCGTTTAATAGAACAATAATGATAAAAAAACACCACCGTTGGTGGTGTTTTTTTCTTTATAGTTTTTTTTATTTATCCAATTGTTTTAACAAATCTTCGGATAAAGAATTTGCTAATTTCTTCGTCATAGAATCAACTATGGATGAACAACTGGTTTTTCCGCTTAATGTTTTATCTGTTGAATCTGAACCACTAGCCACAATGTCCATGGTTGCAGTTTCAATCAATTTATAAGACATTTCTATGTTTGCAGAACCACTGGTCACTTTTTCACCAGTTAATTCTATTGTCTTGGTTGTTGTTGATGCGTTAAATGAATCAACTGTGACTATCAATAAATAATCAGCAATTGCGATTTGTTTTAATTTATTTGCATTATCTGGATTTGCTAAATCTTTATCCAGCAAGGATAATTCTTTTAATTGTTTATCCAAATGATTGCGTTCTACAACAGACATTTTTTTAGATGCAACAATTTTATTCGTCATATCTTTAATTGCAATGTCTTCAATGTATTTGCTGGATTTTTTGCTGCCGACACAATCCCACATGTTTTTGTTTCCAGAAGAAACAATCGCAACGCGATATTTGGCCTTGTCTACCAAATCAGGCGAAGCATAATCATCCAATTGCTTAATCTTGGCTTTGATTTTTACTGTCCATTTTCCTTTGGATTCTTTGGATTCGACAACTTCGTAATTATCAACAACGCCTTTGTATTTCATTTCTATTTCGCGAGATATGGAAGTGTCGTGATATTCCAGGTCACCACCTTTTCTTTCATAATCATATGAAGATTCTGCGTTTGCATCCAAAGATTCTGAACCGCCGGAAGAGTTGCCAAACCATCCTTTGACTTTGCCCCATATGGATACTTTCTTTGAACCCTTGCTTTTGATATGCGAATCGTCTTTGCCAACGATATGTGTTTCAGACAAATCAACTTTTTTATCATTTTTCACAGATATTTTATTTGTTTGTCTAACAGCATTATCTATGGCATCCATGGTTGCGATATATTCAGATGAACCGTGACCAGTCGCTGTTGTTTCAACAATTTTTGCAAATGCTGGCACTGTTAAAAACAATGCCAACAAAACTGTCAATATGCCTTTCATATTGTATCCCTTTGGTTAATTACCATGTTTGAGTGTTTTTATCAGTCAATTTTGTGATGACTTTTTTATCGCTCCATAATTCTGTGCCATCAGCCATGTCAATCAAGTTCAAAGAGAATATATATTCAATTTTTTTGTTTTTGCCGACAGTGCTGTTTCTTTGAGCGATGCGTCCTTCTAAGGTTAAATCAAATGCTTTTACAGTATTGTTCTTTTTAACTGTGGATTTGTCTACCAATGAAGAATCTGATAATTGACGTGACAAAGCAACGTTTTTGCTTCTGTTTTCGCCAAATGCATCAGTTGTTTTTACACGACCACTTCTGCGAAGTTCTTTTTTAATGTAATCTGTCAAATCTGCTGTGTTAATACGTTGCATTGTATCGTTTTGGATATCGCTTATCAGCATAACATAAGGTTGCCCGTTTGCCTTTGGACTGGATAATTCATTAGACAACATATCATCCAGCATTTCTTTTGCGGCAGATTGAAAATCATCTTCAGACAAAGTTGCTGTCACGTATTCTGATGATTCGGCACTAGAAATTACTTTTGTTTGAGTAGTGCAGGCTGTTGTTGCAAAAGCCAATGCCATACATAATATAAATGTTGATATTTTTTTTGTCATTTTTTGCTCCTTTTTAAGTTTTTTTTGTTTTTTATGAATTAAATTGCGCGGTCAGAAATATAGATTTTATAATCTTCTGCTTTTTGACTTGGTGCAACAGCTGTCCAAATAAACGGTTGATTCTTACGCAAATGTTCCAAAGTTGATTTTGACAAAGTTGAATTTAATTTCATATTGTCTTTATCAAACCAGACGACTGAATAGTATACTGTCGCATCAGCGTAAGATTCACCTTGGATAGTGAGTTTTTTTAATTCTTTATTCGTTGGAAATGTTTCATCAACAGATATGTTTTTGATATATCCTGTTCCCGATTGACCAGTTAAAAAGATTTTATCTGGGTTTGAATTTGTAGTGGCTGCACATCCACACAATGCACCAATTACTGGTAATACAACAAAAAGTTTTTTCATAGTTTCTTCCTTTGGTTATAATTAATTTAGTATTCCAACCACTACACCAGGAACAGCGTTAGCTGTTGGTATGCGAATGAATACAATAGCGTTTTTTGCTTCTTCTGGTATTGTAACAATAAAATTGTTATTTACAAGAATTTCACGATTTGATGGCATGCTGATGCGTGCTGTTTGAATTTCATTAGGTATAGAATCCCAAGATCTTAAATCCCAAGGTTTTTCAACACTCATAACACCAACAACGGCAGCCATAGTCAAGATATCTTGAAATGCCGAACCTTTGGCTGCTTCATGGGCGGCGATACCAGCAACTGTGGCAGCTGCGATTTTTCCAACTTCAAAAGCAACGGCTTTCATTATATTTGATGTTTTATATTTATCTAAATCAGTTTTTACGATTGAATCAATGCTGGCCAAAAATTGTGTATCTACTTGTTCTTTGTCTGTGCTGATAGATAAATTTGTTAAAGCCTTTGTCCCTGGATATACGTCAGGTATTGTTAGTTTAATTCCAGCGTTAATACCCAAAGCCATAAGAGGTTGCGTTAATGGCTTTAATGATTCTGGAATCAAAGGTCTTTTTTGTATTGTGCCGACCTTTCCATTTTCAAAAACTATGTATACGCTTCCTTGGTCCAAACCTTTGATATCTGTTTTTACAAACGAGTTATTCGGTGCAAATTCTGAAACGCGTTTCATACCATTGTTTGCGTTGTTTTTATCACCTGTTGCGCCATCGTATAAAGCCATCAGCCATGTTGTATATGGGTTGGCAAAATCTTTCATCGGTACCACAGAATTTTCTGGATCTATGGGTTGAGATTCTATTTCTTTGACCAGTGCATCGATGCTGGGCATATAACCAACGCCAGCCTGATGTAATTTTTCTTGGTCTTTGGCGAATTTTTCGCGCAGGCTTTCTATTTCTTCGCCATTATCTTCGATGTTTGATTTTTGAAAATCGTATGCTTGATTTAAAAATTGTTTTGTGAATGTATCTTGTTGGCTTATGGCATTAATACTTTGATATGTTTTAAGCATAATTTTTTCATAGTTTTTGATTTCGTATGATGAATCTTCGGGAATTTCACCAGATAATACCATATCCGAAGCCGAAAAACAGTTCATCGCCCCATCTATATTATTTGACCATGTAAAACCATTACCGCATTGTAAACCGCCAAGATAAATATTGTTTGGTTTTTCTGCGTTAATTGTTGCGGCAGCCATTGTTTGCGCAGCCTGTTCATATTGACCGGAATCAAATTGCAATTGGAAATTTTTATTTGTTTCGTTAAAACTGCCGGTACACGAAGCAAGCACAACGGCAACAAAACCCAAAAGTATTGATTTTTTCATAAAATAATATCCTTAACAAAAAATTTTTTGTATGAAAAAGCCCGTTAATGAAAACGGGCTTGGTTTTTTATTACAATACTGTTTCCGCAGAACATTTCTTTGAAGGAGCACTTAACAATTCAATGCAGAATTTTGTTGTGGCTTCATTTTTTAAGCATATAGGGCTGTCTTTTGTTATTTTTTTATCTTGGGCATCTTTAACAAATTGAGCGGCTTCTTGTGCGGTCACTGTGATAGAATTAGAAACGTTTTGACATGTGACAACCATTTTTGGACCAACATCTGCAGAATTTAACAAAGAGCAAGCAGCTACAGAACAAGCGATTAATGATACTAATGTGATTTTTTTCATGGGTTTTTCCTTTCTTTATCTTTTGTAAAATTTTAAAGAACAACAATGTTGCCTTCGGATATAAATTGTATAGTAAACACAGGATGAATTCAATATCTTTTTTCCTATATGCTTTTATGGTATAATAGTATAGAAAATTTGATTATAAGAGGTTATTCATATGCAAAACAAAATGACAGATGAACAGAGAATAGAATCTATAAAGGCTATTTTAAAACAACTGCATGACCCTAAAACAGGCTTTGATGCCAAACGTGAAGAATTGCGGAAGCAATACAAAGATTATGATAAATACCGTGCTGCTATGGAAAAATTTGGTCGCAAGATTGCCGAGACCCATGGAGTAAAGGGTGATGATGTGACAGAATCTGATATTAAATTTTCTTTTACAGGTAAAGACGTTGTGGAAAATAGGTTTGCCATAAGTTGTGGAAACAGGGCAAAAGCGTTTTGTTATATGCATGATAAGTTAGTCAAAGAAGGAAAGATAAAACCGTTAGATTTACAAATAATGATGTCTACAAGTACGGAACATTTAATAGATGGGATGGTTGGACATACTTTGCCATGTGTAAAAATGGGGGACGGTAAATGGTATGCAATAGAATCAAATGTAAATATTGTTAAAAATCTGCCAGACCATCCGAAATATCCCGGTGTCCCTTTTGTCGTAGATGATATTGAAGTCGGTAAAGAAATACATCATATATTGAATGGTATAGAAGAAACACCTTATAAAGTCATGAATATGATGCGCTGGAAAGAATATGAAAAGAAAATGTCAAAATTTCCTAATTTTTTAAAGGCTTCTGTTGAACGTGGTTATAAAGCAACAATGATTACAGCGAAGATAGAATTGGTTTTGAAAAATATGAAATCGACAGAATCAGCGATATTAAACATTTACAATTTTTGTAAAGAAATGGGGAATTCTAGATTTCCAATAAAAGTTGTAGAATCTTCTGTAAAAGGGGATGAAAAGCGAAAAGATTATTTTGTAATGGTTAAATTAGATGGAAATTGGTATTCTTTTTCTCCAAGAAAAAGGGGTTATTTGTCTTTGTTGAAATTGCAAGATTTGGGCGTTAATAGATTTATGTCAGAAGATAAAAATAAATATGAATGGAGTATGTCTGGTTATATGAAGTGGTATGAAAAAAATGTTATGAACACCGCACAGATTGAAAATCAAGTTTCTGAAAGATAAAGAAGTATTTATAAAATTTGTTTTTTATGATATAATTCCTGGTGCGTACAAAGGATTGTATTATGAAATCGATTGATTTCCCGAAAAATTTATACGGTTTTTATTGGCTGTGTATTAAGAAGTTTCCTTGGTATTTTTGGGCTGTGTTTGTTTGTGGCCTTTTGGGTAATGTTATTAATATGATGTTTGACCCATGGGTATCAAAGTGGATGATACAAATATTTGAAAATGCGATTTCAACTGATTGGCATATTGTTTTTAGGTTGTTTATATTGATTGTTTGTTTGTATAGTTTTACTACGTTTTTAAATTTCTTTATATCTGTTATAAAGGGTAAATATCAGCAGATATTTAACAGATATAAATTATATATCCTTTATAAAAGGGTTTATGAGAATGATTCACATTTTTTTATAAATAACCCAAGTGGACAGGTTATGTCTATGTGTATTGAGGTTTCTGGGAAGTTAGATTTTTTAATGAGAGATTTTTGGTCAGAGTTTATCGGAACTGTTTTAGGATTCTTAATTATAGTTGCTTCTATGGCCGTTATGAATATTTGGTTGGTTGTGGTTTTGTTGACATACGGTGTATTAAAACTTGTTTGGGAATGGTTGTTGCAGAAAAAGATTAAGAAAAATAACCAAGAAGAAATGGAAGAAAGTTCTAAATATTCGGGATTAAGAAGCGATAGTTTAAATAATGCATTGACTGTAAAATTGTTTGCTGCCGACGAATACGAAAATATGTATATTTATAAAGGACGAGACAGGTTAATTGAATTAATAAGACAACGTTTCTTTTTAGAAAGATTACAAGGAATCCCCGTGCGTATTTTATGGGTTTGTACCAGATTGATAGGATTAGCATTATGTTTTATTTTTATTAGAAACGGCAGTATGACTTTATCAGATGCTGCGTTTGTTATGTCTGCATCGTATTCTATAAATAATTCTTTTGATAAGATAAATAAAGGATTGCAAAGATATTCTATTTTTCGTGCTCGTGCAACCAAAGCTTATTCTGTTGTGATTGCGGACAAACTTATAAATGATAAGGAAAATGCAAAACGTTTATCAATAGACAAAGCGGTGATTTCTTTCAAATCTGTTGATTTTGCTTATGGGAATAATAAGGTTTTTAAAGATTTTAATTTAAAGATAAATAATTCTGAAAAAGTCGGTATTGTTGGTTTGTCTGGTGCTGGCAAAACTACGTTGTGTAATCTATTGTTGCGCATGTATGATGTTGATAAAGGGGCTGTTGAAATCAATGATATAGATATACGTGATGTGACTCAAGATTCTTTGCGGAAAAGTATTTCTTTTGTTCCACAAGAGGCCACTTTGTTCAACAGAACAATTTTGGAAAATATAAGATATGCAAAGCCTAATGCAACTAAATCACAAGTTATTGATGTTGCAAAGAAAGCACATATACACGATTTTATATCTAAATTACCAAAAGGTTATAATACGATAATTGGAAACAATGGTATAAAATTATCTGGTGGGCAGCGTCAAAGAATTTCTATTGCACGCGCTTTGTTAAAAGATGCTCCGATTTTAGTAATGGATGAAGCAACTTCTGCATTGGATTCAGAAAACGAGATGTTAATTCAAAAATCTTTAAAAATTGCTATGCGCGGTAAAACAACTTTGGTAATAGCACACAGATTATCTACGCTTGCAAATATGGATAGAATAGTTGTTATTAAAAATGGTAAAATTGTCGAAACAGGGACACACAAACAATTATTACGCAAAGGTGGCGCATATAGTAAACTTTGGCAAATGCAGACACGCAAGAAATAATTTTTATCTTTGTTTTAATTGTTCTGCTATGGCATGTAATTCTTGAAGTACATTAGGAATGGCTAAGACTTTTTGATTACAACATTTTTCGAGCAAATGTTCACAATTTTCATTACACAACGGACACATATTTATATCCATATTTTGTAAGGCAACACATGTTTTAAGCATGCCGGTCAATGGTTCTTGTCGTTTAGTGTACAGTTGCAGATATAATTCTTTATTTGTTTTGCGCAAGTTTAATAAGAATACATATGCTGCACATACAGTTTTTGCAACTTCGGCTTTTTGTTTTAATTTCTGATTATATATTTTTGATTGTGCAAGGTGGTGTTCTTTATTTTTTTCATAATATTCTTTGCACTTGCTTAGGTATTGTTCTTTATTTTTTTCATAATATTCTTTGCACTTGCTTAGGTGTCGTTCTTTGTTTTTTTTGTAATTTTCTTTGTTTTTGCGCAAATATTGTTCTTTTTTTGCGTTATAACATTTCTTTTTGCGTTCGGATACAACAACTGCATTTTTTTTGCGATATTGTTTAAAATATTCTTTTAATTCTGCGGCATGTTCAGCTCTATATTTGGCTTGATATTCTTTGAGTTCAGCTAAATGTTTTTGTATATATATTTTTTGTTTTTCATATATTTTTTCACGATTTTCTTTATAATATTTGTGTTTTCGTTGTGATATATGTTCTCTGTGAGTTTCACGATATTGACGCTGGTGGTCTTTTTGTTGTTGTGATTTTAATTGTGATAAATTTTTTATTTTTTCATCAGTTGTTTCGTTGCTTGTTATCAAATGTGCACTTGGATTTGTGCCAGGTAAAGAAAAATTTAGGTGTTTTAATTTGTTAGTATCTAAACGATATGGTAATTTTAATGTAATCAATTCAAGTAATTTGTTATCTACAAAGGCATAACCGCACATTAAATCCATAAATTCTGATTCTGTGAAAACATCAGTTAAATCTTCGTTTTGTAAAAAAGTTTCTATATTTTTTTCAACGGATGAATCAAATAAATACCATTCAACGAATACTTCGGACAAAGTTGATATGCGACCAGTTATAGAACCTTCCATCAAAGGACGACCATTTAAATTATAATTTCCATCTTTTGAATGTGAAAAAATTTCGGTTCCAAATTCGGCACTTTCAGAAAAAATATCTTGAATCTGTTCTGACATATTAATAACCCTTTATTTGCTTGCTCATCAAAGAAAACAAAACTTCGTTTAATGGGCGGTTATTAACAGGTTCTTTTGTCAGATAGTTATAAATAGCCATATCGTTGTTATCAATTTGCAGACAACTTATTGCACCAGTAGGTTTGCCAGTAGATGTATAAACTTTTTTATCTTTTGCACGACCTAAATCATGTATCCCAGCAGAATAATCAACAACTAAATAGACGGCGTCACCGTTTGGTGTAAACACAATCCAATCAGAATAATTTATAGGGGAAATTTTAAGCCCTTGGTTTTGCAACATTTGTTTTAATTTGCTTAATGCAATGGCTGATTTTTTGGTGTTAAACCCAACGATGCAACATCTGATTGCTAAACATAAATCTGGATTGCTTAATATGTTGTAAATAATTTTTGATACACCACTAATATTGTTATGAAATTCATCAATAGAAATATCCAGTGTGACTAATTTTTGGTATTCATAAGCAGGTTTTGCTATATCGTGTAATATCTGTTCGCGCTTGGCATCATTATCACCCCATGTACCATTCGTTTTGATTGTCGGAACATATCCGTATCTATAAATGATATCAAGAGCTTTCGGGATATAATCTGGTTTGTTGTGCATATATGGCGCCATTGCTTCCCCGCCACCTAAGACTAAATAGTCGTTTGGCTTGATTGGCATATGGATAGATTCAATAGTGTATTGTTCTATTTTTTCCAAAGGTAAAAAGGTTGCGGGTTCGCTTGGACCGCTGTATTCACAACAATGGGCGCAACGCAAATTGCACCAGTTTGTTATTTTAAAACTTAGACTTAATTCGGTGTTCATATTTAATATATTAATACAAAATATTGCTTTGTCAATATTTTTAACGGATTTTGTTCTTTTTGATTTTTGTTGCGTATTTGTTATATAATACGCATGTAATACAAAGGAGATATTTTATGAAACGTGCTTTGGTTGCTTATTTTTCTGCTACATCAGTCACAAAAAGAATTGCCACTATGTTGGCAACATCTGTGGATGCAAAGGTATTCGAAATTGTACCAAAAGAATTTTATACGAAATCTGATTTAGATTGGACAAATGACAACAGTCGTTCTTCTGTCGAAATGAAAGATAGAACTTGCCGTCCAAAGATTGAATCGCATGTGGAAAATATGGAAAAATACGAAGTTGTATTCGTGGGATTTCCTATTTGGTGGTATCGCGAACCTTCAATCATAGATACTTTTATAGAAATGCATAATTTTGAAGGTAAATTGATTGTGCCTTTTGCTACATCTGGTGGCAGCGGTATGGGTGATGCGTGGAAAAATATTCAAGCGCTTGCACCAAAAGCCAAAGTTGAAAAAGGAAAAGTTTTTGAACAGGGCGTATCTGTGGAAGAATTAAGACGTTGGGCTGAAAAATATCTGAAAAAATAATCGTTGGCTATAAAAGGTATTGTTTTTATTTAAACAATGTTTATAATCCAAGATTATGAAATTTATAACTAAAAGACAATGGAAAAGAATTAAAGATTGGACCAAATTTATATTGGCCATTGGCTGTGTGATTGTGTTTGCTGTGTTCTTTGTGTTTAATCTTTGGTCTCCAATAAAAAAGCCTGTGAATATAGTTGTGCCGCGTGGTGCTTCGGTGGCGCGGATGACGAATCATCTTTATAAAAACAATATTATTAAATCCAAAGAATTATTTTATTTTTCGATTCGTATGAACGGCGGAACTATTCAGGCTGGCGAATACGATATACCGCGCGGGGCAGGGGTGTGGACTATTGCATCTATGTTGACCAAAGGGCAGATTGCTACGACAACTGTGACAATACCAGAAGGGTACACAGTTAAACAAATCAAGATGATGTTGATGAATATACCTTATCTTGTTGGGGATGTTGATTGCGAAGAATCTATTCCTGTATGTGATTTACATGATGGTGAAATTTTTCCAGATACTTATCGAATCGCGCGTGGAACATCTCGATTGGCTTTGTTAGAATTGGCACGAAAAAAGATGATGGATGTGAAACAATCTTTTGATAATGCTAGATATCCGGTGCCACTTAAAGATTGGAACGAAGTTTTAACGTTGGCATCCATTGTTCAAAAAGAAACACCGCGTGCCAAAGAAATGCCGATTGTCGCTAGTGTGTACATAAACAGGTTAAATATAAATATGAGATTGCAAGCAGATCCAACAGTTGTGTATGCTTTGACTGATGGACTTGGTGATATGCAGGGTGAACCATTGTTGTCTGGGCATTTAAAGATGGATAATCCTTATAATACTTATCGATATAATGGTTTACCACCAGCTCCGATTGCTAATGTTGGACGTGAAGCGATTCGTGCAGTATTGAAGCCGGCGCATACAAAATATTTATTCTTTGTTGCTGACGGACGTGGCGGTCACAGATTTTCCAAAGATTATGGTGAACATCAAAAGCATCATGAAAAATGGCGGGAAATTAAGAAAAAATTGAGTGAACAATAATAAAAAAACAGAACGTGCGCCATTGTATCATTTTATTATGTGGTTGGCAAGAAATATATTTTCTTGCAGATTTTATTTGTTTATGAGATAATATTCTTATCAGGAATGAACCTGACGTTTAGTTTAACTAAAGAGAAAGGATGAAAAAATGAAAAAATTAGCTTTAACTTCTTTGATGGCTGTATTTGCTGTTTCCGGTGCACATGCTGCAAACGTTATTGATGGCAATCCATTGTACATGCCAGGACAAAACCATTTTTATAGTGTGACAGATTTGGGTTCTCATACAAAACAAGGTACACCATGGGGTTTAGGTGAAGAATTTGGCTATGGTATTTTGGATAATTTGGCTGTAGATGTGACAACATCTTTAAGTGAAAATAGAGCTTTTGAAGAATATGCTTGGGATGATTTTGGTGCAAAATTGACATTCCGTACTTTGGATATGAATGGTTGGAAATTGGATGTTTATGGATCTTATGCCTTTACTGATTTGTATAGCCACCCAAGAAAAGTAGATGAAGATACTGGCAAAAAACAAGATGCTTGGTTTGATGAAGATGAAACATGGTATGAATGGACAGCTGGTGTTCGTGGTGGTTTCGTAGGTTCTAATTGGACAGTTGCTGGTCGTACAGAATTTGTTTATAAGAACACAAGATCTTTCAATTGGAATGCTGACGCTGGCCACCAAGGTGTACATACTTTGGTTTTGGGCTTGGATGGTCAATATGTTGTTTGTGATCATTTAAGCTTGGTCGGTACTGTTGAATATACTGGTCGTTTGGATAGCAAAAATCGTGGCAGTAAATTACCTGAAGACAAAGTTAAGAATGAGGGTAAATGGTTCGGTGAATTTGGTGTAAACTATAACATTGATGCAACAAAATTTGTTGGTTTGTACATCAATGGTACAATGAACCATTGGAAAGGTGATGATGTTGACGAAGTACCTAATCCAAAGAAAGGCTGGGGCTTTGAAGAAGGCTTCGGTTATGGTATCAAATTTGGTATCGATTTCTAATCGTCAAAAACTACTTGAAAAAGCCTGGTCGATTGATCGGGCTTTTTTGTTATCTTATTGTTTTGACTAATGTTTTTATTTGTCGATTTGTTTAAGTGCCTAACTATGAGTTTTCAGCGGGTTTTGTGCTAAAAAATATAGAATTTTTCTTGACAATTCGCGGGGTTAAGTTATAATATGCTTGCTTTCCGTGTAAATAAGGAAAGTAAGAAGCACAGAAATCTGCATATTTCGTCAGATTTATAATCACGCGTATCGCGTTGAAATAAGTCTGCTTGTGGGTTTTGTATGGTTAAAAAAAGAGAATAAAAACAAAGAGATTTTGAATGCCAACAGTAAATCAACTGATTCGGAAACCACGTAAAAAGGTGAAGGTGAAATCTACCGCACCTGATATGATGGAAAATCCACAAAAACGCGGTGTTTGTACACGTGTTTATACGACAACTCCAAAAAAACCTAACTCTGCTCAACGTAAAGTTGCGCGTGTAAAATTGGCTAATGGTCGCGAAGTGACTGCATACATTCCTGGCGAAGGACACAACCTTCAGGAACATAGTGTTGTTATGATTCGTGGCGGTCGTGTAAAGGATTTACCTGGTGTGAAATATCACATCATTCGTGGTGTCCTTGATACTAAGGGCGTTGAAAGCAGAAAACAAGGTCGTTCCTTGTATGGTGCTAAAGGCGCAAAGAAATAATACACATCGGAAACGAATGTGAGTAATTTGGGAAACCAAGTGAAGAAAACAAAAGGAATTTAAATATGTCAAGACGTAAAGCTGCAACAAAACGTGAAATCTTGCCAGATTCTAAATATCATAATCTGGTTGTTGCAAAACTTATTAATGTTGTTATGTGGGATGGTAAAAAAGAAGTTGCTGAAAACATCGTGTATGGTGCAATTGAAAAATTAAAAACCATCGCTAAAGATAAAGATGTTTTAACAGTATTTTTGGAAGCTGTTGATGCATTAAAACCATCTATTGAAGTTAAGGGTCGTCGTGTTGGCGGTGCAACTTATCAGGTTCCTGTCGAAGTTCGTGCAGATCGTCAACAAACTTTGGCTTTGCGTTGGTTGGTTATGTTTGCCAGAAAACGTGGCGAACGTTCCATGGAAGAAAGATTGTTTGCTGAATTGCGTGATGCTTTGAATGGTCAAGGTGGCGCATTCAAAAAGAAATTGGATACACACAGAATGGCAGAAGCTAATAAAGCATTTGCTCATTTCCGTTGGTAATAATATAAAGAATAAGGAAAGACAATGTCAGTTGGAAAAACCGCATCTTTGGATATGTACCGCAATATTGGGATTATGGCCCATATTGACGCTGGTAAAACAACAACATCTGAACGTATTTTGTTTTATACTGGTAAAACTTATAAAATCGGTGAAGTGCATGATGGTGCCGCAACTATGGACTGGATGGTTCAAGAACAAGAACGTGGTATTACAATTACTTCTGCTGCGACAACTTGTTTCTGGCGTGACCATCGTATTAATTTGATTGATACACCGGGACACGTGGACTTTACAATGGAAGTAGAACGTTCTTTGCGTGTTTTGGACGGTGCTGTGGCAGTATTTGAATCTGTGAACGGTGTGCAACCACAAACAGAAACAGTATGGCGTCAGGCTGATCGTTACAATGTTCCACGTATTTGTTTTATTAACAAAATGGACAGAATTGGTGCGAATTTCTTCCGCTGTGTTGATATGATACGCGAAAGATTGGGTGCTAATCCATTGGTGTTGAATTTCCCAATCGGTCAAGAACAAGACTTCAAAGGTGTTGTTGACGTTATCGAAATGAAAGGCGTTATTTGGGAAGATGAAAATGGTTCTCATCCAAAAATCGAAGAAATTCCTGCTGAATTAAAAGAAAAGGCAGAAGAATTGCACAACAAATTGATTGAAGAAGTTGTGACTTTGGACGAAACTATTATGGAAGAATACATGGAAGGCAAAGTTCCAGATATTGCAACAATCAAAAAATTGTTACGCAAGGGAACAATTGCACAAAACTTTGTTCCTGTATTGTGCGGAACTGCATTTAAGAACAAAGGTGTTCAACCATTGTTGGATGCTATCGTAGATTATTTGCCATCACCATTGGATATCCCAGCGATAAAGGGAACGAAAATGGACGGTGAAACAGAAGCAGAACGTCATGCTGATCCAAAAGAACCGTTTAGTGCTTTGGCATTTAAGGTTGCGAATGACCCGTTTGTAGGGAATTTGATGTTTATCCGTATTTATTCTGGTAAATTGCAATCTGGATCTTATATCTATAATTCAAATCGCGATAAACGTGAACGTGTTGGTCGTATGTTGTTGATGCATGCAAATGCGCGTGAAGAAATCAAAGAAGCGTCCGCAGGTGATATTATCACATTGGTTGGTATGAAAGAAACAATCACAGGTGATACATTGTGCGATGAATCTAATCCAATTATTTTGGAATCTATCCACGTTCCAGAACCGGTTATTTCTATTGCTGTGGAACCAAAAACCAAGGCTGATATTGAAAAAATGTCTTTGGGATTGCAAGCTTTGGCCAAAGAAGATCCTTCGTTCCGTGTATCTGTGGACCAAGAATCTGGACAAACAATTTTGTCTGGGGTTGGTGAATTGCATTTGGAAATTTTGGTTGACAGATTATTGCGTGAATTCAAAGTTGACGTTAATGTTGGTGAACCACGTATTGCATATCGTGAAACATTCCGCAAACCTATTTTGGAAGAATATACACATAAGAAACAATCTGGTGGTTCTGGTCAATATGCCCAGGTTAAAATCCAATTTGAACCATTGGAACCAGGTGCTGGGTATGAATTCGAAAACAAGATTGTTGGTGGTGCAATTCCAAAAGAATACATCCCAGGTGTAGAAAAAGGTTTAAAGATAGCCCAACAAACTGGTGTTTTGATTGGCTATCCAACAGTAGATTTCAAAGCCACATTGGTAGATGGTAAGTATCACGAAGTTGACTCTAATGTGTTATGCTTTGAAATTGCGGCGCGCGCTTGCTTCCGTGAAGCTATGAAAAAAGCGTCACCAAAATTATTGGAACCGATTATGAAGCTTGCGGTTAATACACCGGAAGAATACGTCGGTGACATTATTGGCGATTTGAACAGTCGCCGCGGACAAATCAATGGTATCGAAACCAGATTCGGCAGCCAGTTAATTACTGCGTTTGTTCCTCTGGCGAATTTGTTCGGGTATGTCAAAACATTACGTTCTTTGTCCCAAGGTCGTGCAAATCCATATATGGAATTGTCACACTATGACGAAGTGCCACAAAATGTTGCTGACGAAGTAATCAAAAAAATGACAAAGTAAAAAAGAAGATTGAAAAATAAATTAACAACCAAAGCCTAAGGAGAAAACTATGGCAAAAGAAAAGTACGTAAGAACAAAACCACACGTCAATATTGGTACTATTGGTCACGTTGACCACGGTAAAACAACATTGACTGCTGCAATCGTTCATTACTATGGTGTCGGTATTGACGCTCAAAAAGGTGTTGATCAAATCGATAATGCACCAGAAGAAAAAGCTCGCGGTATAACAATTAATACTGCACACGTAGAATATGAAACAGCAAATCGTCACTATGCTCACGTTGACTGCCCAGGACACGCGGACTATGTTAAAAACATGATTACCGGTGCTGCTCAGATGGACGGTGCTATTTTGGTGGTTGCTGCAACTGATGGTCCAATGCCTCAAACACGTGAACACATCTTGTTGGCACGTCAAGTGGGTATTCCAAAAATCGTAGTTTATTTGAACAAATGCGATTTGGCTAATGACCCAGAATTGTTGGAATTGGTTGAAATGGAAATTCGTGAATTGTTGTCTGCTAATGATTTCGATGGTGACAACGCTCCAATTATCCGTGGTTCCGCTGTTTCCGCTTTGGAAGAAAAGAACGATGGTTTGGGTAAAGAATCTATTGATGCTTTGTTGAATGCATGCGATACATATATCCCAATGCCAGATCGTCCAGTTGATAAACCATTCTTGATGCCAATCGAAGACGTGTTCTCTATCACAGGTCGTGGTACAGTGGTCACAGGTCGTGTAGAATCTGGTGTTATCAAAGTAGGTGACGAATGCGAAATCGTAGGTTTGAAACCAACACAAAAAACAACTGTCACAGGCGTTGAAATGTTCCGCAAATTGTTGGATCAAGGTGAAGCAGGTGATAACGTTGGTTTGTTGTTGCGTGGTACAAAGAAAGAAGATGTAGAACGTGGTCAAATTATCTGCAAACCAGGTTCCATCACACCACATACAGACTTTGAAGCTGAAGTTTATATTTTGACGAAAGAAGAAGGTGGCCGTCATACAGCGTTCTTCTCTAACTATCGTCCACAATTCTACTTCAGCACAACAGACGTAACAGGTACAATCACTTTGCCAGCAGACAAAGAAATGGTCTTGCCAGGTGATAACGTTCGTATCAGCGTGCAATTGATTGCACCTATTGCTATGAGCGAAGGTCGCCGCTTTGCTATCCGTGAAGGCGGACGCACAGTTGGTGCAGGTGTTGTATCAAAAATTGTTAAATAATTGTTGATTTTTGCGGGTTATGGGTTTATCCTGTAGCCCGCAAAACAATAATAAAACTTAAAATAAGGAAAACGAACAATGGTACCAGCATCTAAGATTCGCATCAAATTAATAGCTTTCGACCACAGGGTCTTGATGGAATCAGTAGAAGAAATAGTAAAAACAGCAAAGCGCACCGGCGCCGATGTCGTTGGACCCGTTCGCTTGCCAACTTTGATTAAAAAGTTCACAGTGAACCGTTCTCCACACGTTGATAAAAAATCACGTGAACAATTCGAAATCCGCAATCACAAAGCGGTCGTAGATATTGTTAACCCAACCCCTCAGACAGTTGATGCACTGATGAAGTTGGATTTGGCATCTGGTGTTGATGTAAAAATTAAATTATAAAATGTGTATGTTAGTGGACGGTGTGTGTCCATTAACCACTGACAAAAAAGGCAAAAAAAATGAAACGTAGCGGATTAATTACAACAAAAATAGGGATGACTCGTCTTTATGATGAAGCCGGGGTTGCCCACGCAGTAACAGTTTTATCTGTTGGGGATTGTGCTGTTATTGGAAATCGTACAATGGAAAAAAATGGTTATGTAGCAAATATATTGGGTTTGCGTGAAGCAAAAGCAAAGCATGTTGCAAAGCCTCAGGCAAAAGCAGCAGAAAAAGCGGGTGTGAAACCTTATCGCAAGGTTGTTGAATTCCGCGTTTCTGATGATTGTGTAATTCCAATGGGAACACAATTGTCTGCCGCACATTTTATTGCCGGTCAATATGTCGATGTTCAAGCGACTAGCAAAGGTAAAGGCTTCCAAGGTGCTATGAAACGCCATAACTTTGGTGGTAAAGAAGCTTCCCACGGTGTGTTAAAAGCCCATCGTTCTTTGGGTGGTACAGGTATGCGTGAATGGCCAGGTCGTGTTTTAAAAGGTAAAAAGATGTCCGGTCAAATGGGCAATGAAACAGTGACTGTTCAAAACTTGAAAGTTTTTGGAACAGATAATGCTGAAAATTTGATTTTCGTTGAAGGCGCAGTTCCAGGCAGCAATGGCACTTTTGTGTTGGTAAGTGATGCGATTAAAAAAGTTCAAGATAAATTGCCAATGCCAACATTTACTGCAACAGCTGAAGAACCTGTAAACGAAGCTGAACAAGCATAACGACACAATAAAAGGTGAATAAAATGCAAGTAGAAATTTTAAATTTAGATGGCAAAGCAGTCGGCAAAGTAGATTTGCAAGACGGCATCTTTGGAATCGATCCTCGCGCAGACATTTTGCACCGTGTTGTGACATGGCAACGTGCAAATGCTCGTGCAGGCACTCATGCAGTTAAAACTGTATCTGATGTTGCAGGAAGTGGTAAAAAAGCATTCAAACAAAAGAAAACTGGTAATGCACGTGAAGGTGAAAGATACAACGTTCACATGCGTGGCGGTGGTGTTGTTCATGGACCTGTGGTTCGTGATCACAACATTGATTTGCCAAAGAAAATTCGTTCTTTGGGTTTGAAAATGGCTTTGTCTTCAAAAGTAAAAGAAGGTGCTTTGATTATTATCGATAGCGAAAAAATGAAAGAAGCAAAAACAGCTACTTTGGCAAAGCAATTGAAAAAGATGAAAATTGAATCTGCTTTGTTTGTTGGGGCTGAAAAAGTCGATGAAAACTTCAAGAAATCTGCTGCGAATATTATCAATGTTGATGTATTACCAACAATTGGTTTAAATGTTTTGGATATCTTGAAACATGAAAAATTGGTTTTGACAGCAGATGCTGTTAAAGCTGTAGAAGCAAGATTGGCTTAAATTAAAGGTTTGAAGATATGGCAGAAAAGAAAGTACAAAAGAAATTAGTTGCGACAGCCGGAACATACGATGTTTTGCGCCGTCCAATCATTTCGGAAAAGGCTGCAAAGTTATCCGAAAGCAATGGTGTTGTATTCGAAATCGCAATGTCTGCTACTAAAGAAGACGTGGCGAAAGCTGTGGAAGTTTTGTTCGGTATTAAACCAACAAAAGTTAATGTTGTTATCACAAAAGGTAAAGTGAAAACTTTCCGTGGTCGCAGTACAGGAACACAACGCAAAGTTAAAAAAGCATACGTATCTTTGCCAGCAGATGCAAATTTGGATTTGTCTGCAGAGGTACAAAAATAAACATTTTGGCAGAGAACCCGGTATATTCGGATGTTAGTGTCAAAATATAAAACAAAGGTAAAATAAAATGGCATTGAAACATTACAAGCCAACAACTCCAGGAACACGTGGTTTGACGTTGATTGACCACAGTGGTTTGCACAAAGGTGCGCCTGAAAAGTCTTTGACTGTTGGTTTAAAGTCCAAAGGTGGACGTAATAATTTTGGTCATGTCACAGTTCCTCATCAGGGTGGGGGACACAAACGTAAATATCGTTTGATTGATTTCGACCGTAAAAAGAAAGATATTCCTGCAACAGTAGTTCGTTTGGAATACGATCCAAACCGTACTGCGTTTATTGCATTGATTGAATACAAAGATGGTGTTCGTTCTTATATCTTGGCACCACGTGATTTGAAACCAGGTGATACAGTTATTTCTGGAACACGTGAAGATATTAAACCAGGTAACACAATGCCATTGAAAAATATGCCAATCGGTACAATTGTTCATAATGTAGAATTGAAACCAGGTGCTGGTGGTCAATTGGCTAGAAGTGCTGGTTGTTATGCTCAGTTGATGGGTAAAGATGGTGTGTATGCCCAGATTAAAATGAACAGTGGTGAATTGCGCAAAGTTCATTCTGAATGTTTGGCAACAGTTGGTAGTGTTTCTAATCCAGACCAACGTAATGTCAATTTGGGTAAAGCGGGTCGTGCACGTTGGTTGGGAATTCGCCCATCTACACGTGGTATGGCGATGAACCCGAACGATCACCCAATGGGTGGTGGTAATGGTCATTCCAAAGGACATGAACCTGTATCCCGCACAGGTATTCCAGCCAAGGGATATCGTACGCGTAGCAATAAACGTACTGCAAAGATGATTATCCGTAGCAGACATTTGGCAAAGAAGAAATAATAGGAGTGTAAAATGTCTCGTTCAGTATGGAAAGGTCCTTATGTTCACCCATCTATCTTAAAAAAGGTAGCGGTGGCTATTGAAAAAGATGACCATAAACCTATTAAAACATGGTCTCGTGGCAGTACTATTGTGCCACCAATGGTTGGTTTGACATTTGAAGTTCATAACGGTAACAAATTTATTCCTGTGTCAGTCGTAGAAGATATGATTGGTCACAAGTTGGGTGAATTTGCACCAACACGTACTTTCAAAGGTCATGCCGCAAACAAGAAAGCAGCAGCAAAATAAGGTAGGTTGACATGACAAGATATGGAATAAAAGACAATCAGGTTCGTGCGTTCAACAAAATGATTCGCATCAGCCACCAGAAATTAAATCTGGTTTGTGATATGGTTCGCGGCTTGCCGGTTGATCGTGCCGTTGACGTTTTAAAGTTTTCAAAGAAACGCGTTTCTGACGAAGTTTTGAAAACATTGTTGTCTGCTGTTGCAAACGCAGAACACAATAAAAATTTACCAGTAGATACTTTGTTTATCAAAGAAATCTGGTGTGGTAAAGCGTTGACAATGAAACGTATTATGCCGGGACCTCGTGGAAGTGCTCGTCCAATTTTGAAACCATTTTCTAATTTGACAATAGTTTTGGAATCTGGTGTGGCTCCTGAAAAGAAAAACACAAAAAAAGTAACAAAATAAAAGTGGAGTGAAAAAAATGGGACAAAAAGTATCACCAATTTCATTGCGCGAATTTATAAACAAGATTACTGATTCTCGCTGGATTGCTGGCAAAAAAGATTATGCGGCATTGTTGGCTGAAGATATCAAAATCAGAAAATTCGTTGAAAAGAAATTAAAGAAAGCGGGATTAGCCAAAGTCGTCATTGAACGTTTTGCTAAAAAGGTAGTTGTCACTATCCATACATCACGTCCAGGTATGATTATTGGTAAAAATGGTGCGGATATTGAAGCTTTGCGCAACGATATCAAAAAATTGGTCAAGAACGATCAAGTTGTTGTTAACATCTATGAAGTTCGTCGTCCAGATTTGAATGCGCAATTGGTTGCACAAGGTATCGCACAACAAATCGAAGGTCGTGTTTCGTTCAAACGTGCTATGAAAAAAGCTGTTCAAAATGCTCAAAAAGCAGGTGCCCAGGGTATCAAAGTAATGTGTTCTGGTCGTTTGAATGGTGCTGAAATTGCACGTAGCGAACAAATCCGTGAAGGACGCATTCCTTTGCACACATTGCGTGCAGATATTGATTATGCGTCAATTCAGGCCAAAACAACATACGGTGTTATCGGCGTAAAAGTTTGGATTTATACTGGTGATGTTGTTAATAAAGAAAAGCTGGCGTCCGAAATGGCGCGTCCGACTGAATATGCCGGTAGCAGCGAAAAGAAAAGCAAATAATAATTAAAATCAAAGGTTTTAATCATGTTAATGCCAAATAAAACAAAATTTCGCAAACAGCACAAAGGTCGTATTCACGGGGCTGCCAAAGGTGGTAGTGAATTGGCTTTTGGTTCGTTTGGATTGAAAGCGATGTCTCCTGAACGTGTGACTGCACGTCAGATAGAAGCCGCTCGTCGTGCCATTACTCGTCATATGAGACGTCAGGGTAAATTATGGATTCGTATTTTCCCAGATGTTCCTGTGACTGCTAAGCCAGGTGGCGTTCGTATGGGTAAGGGTAAAGGTGCTGTGGAATACTGGATTTGCCGTGTTAAACCAGGCCGTATCATGTTCGAATTAGATGGTGTTAAACCAGAAATCGCATATGAAGCGTTTGCTTTGGCTGCAGCAAAATTGCCAGTTAGAACAAAAATCGTAGACCGCAAAGTCAACTAATAACACAAGTGCAAAAGGTTAGAAAATATGGCAGAAAAAAAAGTAAAGAAAACAGCCGAAAAAGATGCTTTGTCTAAGGAAGCCTTGGAAAGCAAACTGGTTGATTTGAAAAAAGAACAAATGAATCAACGTTTTCAACTGGCTGCGGGTCAATTGCCAAAAACACATGTTTTGCGCCAAACTCGCCGCGAAATTGCACGCGTAAAAACCAAGTTGAATACCGCGAAATAACTAAATCTTTGACTTTTGATTTTTTTAGTGTAAAATCAGAAGCCGAAAACAAGAAAAAATAAGGACTAAAGTTATGCCAAGACGTATACTGCAAGGAACTGTGAAAAGTACAGCAAATGACAAGACTGTCGTTGTTGAAGTTGAACGCCGTTTTCGTCATCCATTGTATGGTAAGTTCGTGAAGCAGAATAAAAAGTATAAGGCACACGATGAAAACAACGAATACAAAGTTGGTGAAATCGTTGCTATTGAAGAACATCGTCCATTATCCAAAACAAAATCTTGGATTGTAAAAGGGCGTGTTGGGGTCAGCAAAGACAATTCTGTTAATGTTGATTAATTAAATGGTGGGTTTTTTGAGGTCTTGAATAAAACTTTATAATTCAAGACAGTCGAAACCCGATAACAAAGCGACAAGGGATTGCCTTGTTCGCAGGATTGAGGAAAAAGTTATGATACAAAATGAAACAGTTATGACAGTTGCAGATAACTCTGGTGCACGTAAAGCTATGTGTATCAAAGTTTTGGGCGGTTCTCACCGTCGCTATGCAACAGTTGGCGACAAAATTGTTGTCGCTATTAAAGATGCCATTCCACGTGGTAAAGTTCAAAAGGGAACTGTTCAACGTGCTATTATCGTAAGAACAAAATTCCCTGTTAAACGTCCTGATGGTTCTATCATTCGTTTTGATGATAATGCTGTTGTTTTGATTAATAAAAACAACTTTGAACCAATTGGTACACGTATTTTTGGCCCAATCGCACGTGAAGTTCGTCGTAAATACGATGTTCAGAAAATTGTGTCTTTGGCACCAGAGGTAATATAATACTTTTGACAACAAAAAGGCGATAAAATGAAAATTAAGAAAGGCGACGAAGTCGTAGTAATTTCGGGAAAATACAAAGGCGTCAAAGGTAAAGTATTACAAGCACGTCCAAGTGAATCCCGTGTAGTGGTTGAAGGTGTCAATCGTCATAAATGGCACATTAAACCAACACAAGAACAACCAGGTCATATTGTTGATCGCGAAGCTCCGATTCATGTATCTAATGTTGCTTTGGTAGATCCAAAAACTAAGAAAGCAACAAAGGTTGGATATAAAATGGAAGGGGATAAAAAAATTCGCGTTTCAAAAAAATCTGGAACAAAAATTTAAGAACCAATGATTCCGCTGTTACGGAATCGATAACGAAAAGGTACAACAATGCAAAGCAGATTGCGTGAAATTTATGAAAAAAATATTGTTCCTGAATTGATTAAAGAATTCGGGTACACAAATAAATTCGCAGTTCCAAAGCTCACTAAGATTGTTTTGAACATGGGCGTTGGTGAAGCTGTGTCTGATAAAAAGAAATTAGATAGTGCCGCTGCTGATTTGACAGCGATTGCTGCACAAAAATCAATCATCACACATGCAAAGAAATCTATTGCTACTTATCGTTTACGCGAAGGTCAAGCAATTGGAACAAAAGTGACTTTGCGTGGTAAAAGAATGTATGATTTCTTGGACAAGTTGATTACAGTGGCTTTGCCACGTGTGAAAGACTTTCGCGGATTGTCAAAATCTAAATTTGATGGTCGTGGAAATTATGCTTTCGGTATCAAAGAACATTTGATATTCCCAGAAATTTCTGTTGATAAAATTGATGCTATTCGTGGTATGGATATCGTCATTGTGACAACAGCAAAAACAGATGATGAAGCCCGTGCATTGCTGACAAAAATCGGCTTGCCATTGGTTTTGAAATAATAACTAAGGAATTAAAGATGGCTAAAAAAGCATTGAGAAATAAAGAATTGAATCGCAGAGAACTGGTTGCAAAAGGTGCTGCAAAACGTGCTGCATTAAAGGCAAAAATGTCTCGCAATTCAACGCCAGAAGAACGTATGGAAGCGATGAAAAAAATGGCAAAATTGCCACGTAATGCTAACCCAACACGTTTGCACAATCGTTGTTCCGTGACTGGACGTTCACGCGGTTTTTTACGTTTGTTCGGTCTGTGTCGCCAACAAGTGCGCACGATGGCGTCAGAAGGTAAATTACCAGGTGTACGTAAATCCAGCTGGTAAAATTAACAAGCAAGCTGTGGACAATGCAGCCCAAGAGCAGGAAGAAATTCTTGCAAACTAAGGAGTAAAATATGTCATTATCACATCCAATAGGAGATATGATTACCCGCATTCGCAATGGTCAGAGTGCTGGTAAAGAATTCGTCACTGTACCAAACAGCAAATTGCGTGTAGCGGTTTTGTCTGTTTTGAAAGACGAAGGTTTTATAACTGATTTTCATCAGGAAAAAATTGATGAAAAACGTACCGATTTAGTTGTTGAATTGAAATATGTGAACGGTAACGGTGCAATTCAAGAAATTAAAATTGTTTCTAAACCAGGTCGTCGTGTTTATGCGTCTTGCGCAAAAATGCCACGTGTACTTAATGGTTTGGGTATTGCGATTGTGTCTACACCAAATGGTGTTATGACGGATCATAAGGCGCGCTTGATGAATGTCGGCGGTGAAGTATTATGCAAAGTTATCTAATAAAAGGAAATCGTTATGTCTCGTGCAGGAAAATATCCAGTAGAAATTAAAAATGGCGTATCGGTTGAAATGACAGATAACGCCGTAGTTGTTAAAGGTCCAAAAGGCGAATTGCGTGTATCCTTGGATACTAAAAATGCCCATTTGGTTGATATCAAAGTTGAAAATGGTCATGTAGTTGTCACACCAAAAGATGCAGAAGATAAAGCTTCTCGCGCTATGTGGGGAACAATGACTCGTAATATTAAAGCTGCTGTCCAGGGCGTATCCGAAGGTTTTTCAAAACCTATGTATATGAAGGGTGTTGGTTATAAAGCATCTGTAAAGGGCAATATCTTTACGTTGGTTGTTGGTTTTTCTCATGATATAACCATGGAAATTCCAGCTGGTTTGACTGTGACAATGGGTGAAACACCAACAGAATTTACAATTTCTGGTATCGATAAGAATTTGTTGGGACAATTTGCTGATAAGATTCATAAAATCCGCAAAGCTGACCCATATAAAGGTAAAGGTATCTTCTATAAAGACGAATACATCCGTCGCAAAGAAGGCAAAAAGAAATAATATCTGGGTTTATAATATGGACACTCAACAAAATCTTAATATTGCATCTAATTCAAAGCGCTTTCCAAAATTGTTTGGGATTGTGCGTGCTATATTAGATTATTGTGGGGATTATTTTGATGGTCGAAAACATCAAGTAAAACCTGCAGTTGAAAGAAAAGTTGGCAAAAGTGAATCTTTGTGGCAATATATAGGTGATTATTTGAGTGGGAATAAATACGGATATGTAGAATCTCGTGAAAAATAAAAATAATTTCCGCTGTTACGGAAATTGATAAAAAAAGGAAAAATAAAATGTTAAAACATTTATCTTCTGAAGAAAGACGTACGTTGGCAAATCGCGGTGCGTTGAAAAGAAAGAATCCTGGCAAAATTCGTTTGTCAGTGTTTCGCTCGAGCCGTCATATTGAAATTCAGGCTATTGATGATGTAAAGGGATGCACATTGTGTGCCGCATCTTCAAAAGAAAAGAGTTTCAAAGGCAAAGGTTGGAATATCTCTGGGGCTGAAATGTTAGGTAAAATTTTTGCTGAACGTATGGCCAAAGCAGGTATTAAAGATAATTATTATTTTGATCGTGGTCGTTATCTGTATCATGGTCGTGTAAAGGCTTTGGGCGATTCTATGCGCGCAAACGGAATGAAAATTTAATAGATGGAGCGTAAAACAATGGCACGTTTTGATGATAAAAAATTACAGTCAGATAATTTGGTAGATAAGTTAGTTTCTATCAATCGCGTTTCTAAAACAGTAAAAGGCGGACGTAATATGTCTTTTTCTGCGTTGGTTGTGGTTGGTGATAAATCTGGTATGGTTGGATTTGGTAAAGGTAAAGCTTTGGAAGTCCAAGCAGCTGTCCAAAAAGCAACTAAAGCTGCAAAGGCAAGAATGATTCGTGTTCCTTTGAAAGAAGGTCGTACATTGCACCATGATAGTGCTGCGAAATATGGCGCAAGCAAATTGGTGGTTCGTAGCGCTGTTCCAGGTACTGGAATCATTGCTGGTGGTGCTTTGCGTGCAGTATTTGAATGTTTGGGCGTTCAAGACGTTGTTGTGAAATCACAAGGTTCTAATAATCCAAACAATATGATTCGTGCTGCATTTTTGGCTTTTGAAAAAATGAATTCTCCAAAAACAGTTGCTGCTCGTCGTGGTAAAACTGTTGCGGAAATCATTGCTAACAGAGACGGCAAAAAATTAGAAGCTGCAAAAGAAGAAACAAAATAAAATTTAAATAAACCGAGTGTATAATCTTGTATTATATGCGAAACAGACTATATATGAATATAGTCATAGGACAAAAGGAAAAAAGAAATGAAATTAAATGCTTTGATGGATAATCGTGGTGCAAGAAAAGATGTTAAACGCGTTGGTCGTGGTATGGCATCTGGTTATGGTAAAACATCTGGTCGTGGTAATAAGGGTCAGAAATCACGTTCTGGTTCTCGTAAACAGGCTACTTTCCAAGGTGGACAAATGCCAATCTTGCGTCGTTTTCCAAAATTTGGATTTAACAATCCTTTCCATAAAGAATATGCAACAATCAATTTGGGTGATATTGAAAAGTTTATCGCATCCGGAAAAATCGATGCGAAAAAAGAAATCAATATTGACACTTTGTTGAATGCAAAAATTTTGAATCGCAGATTGGATGGTTTGAAAGTTTTGGGTAAAGGCGAAATCAAAACAGCAGTTAATATTGTTGCTGATAAATGGTCTAAATCAGCCGAAGCAGCAATTGTTAAAGCTGGTGGAAAAATTCAATCTAAATAATTAATAAACACATCCGTATTTTTTTGCGGGTGTGTTTTAATCATAAAAGATAAGACATGAAATTTTTGAAGAATATTTTTGGCAATCTGACGGATTTACAAAAACGCATAATGTTTACATTGGGCGCGTTGATTGTTTATCGTATCGGTTCGTTTATCCCATTACCAGGTGTTAATGCAAGTGCGGTTTTGCACTTGTTTAATGGTGACAATGGTATGATGGGAATGTTCGATATGTTTTCTGGTGGATCATTATCACGTATGTCGGTGTTGGCATTAAATATTTTCCCTTATATCTCGGCATCAATCGTGTTGCAGTTGTTGACAGCTACCAGCAAATCTTTGACTGATTTGCGCAAAGAGGGTGAATCTGGTCGAATCAAAATCAATCAATACACACGTTATTTGGCGGTGTTGTTGGCTGTGGTTCAAGGTTGGGCGATTGTACGCAGTCTGGAATCTATGGCACCGGTCAATGGTGTCGCAGCGGTTGCAAATCCTGGATTTTCGTTTGAATTATCTGCGATAGTTGCGCTGGTTGGTGGAACTGTGTTTGTTATGTGGTTGGCAGAACAAATTACTGCTCGTGGTATAGGGCAGGGTGCTTCGCTTTTAATTTTCGCAGGTATTATTGCGGAGGTTCCTGGTGGAATTGCTAAATTATTCTCGTTGGCAGGTGTTGGTCAAATGTCACCTGCGATGATTGCGATGGTTTTGGGTTTTGTAATCGGTATAATTGCCTTGATAGCTTTTATGGAACAGGCTCAACGTCGTATCCAAATACTTTATCCTCGTCAGGCTTTGGCAAATGGCGTTATGAATACCAATGTTTCTTATTTGCCGATAAAGGTTAATATGTCTGGGGTTATGGGACCTGTGTTTGCTGCATCTATTATGATGTTGCCAGCGTTTATACAACGTTTTGTGCAAAGTGACAATTTGACAGTACAAAATATTTTGGGCTTTTTCACATATGGCACATGGTCTTATATGATATTGTATACTTTCTTAATCGCATTCTTTGCTTATTTTCAAACGGCGGTTGTATTTAACAGCGAAGAAACAAGCAATAATTTAAAGAACATGGGTGGATATATCCCGGGTGTTCGTCCTGGTGAACAAACCATGCATTATCTGGATGGTGTTGTATCCAGAACGACTGCGATTGGTGTGGTATATTTGATTGTAGTTTGTGTATTGCCAATCATTTTGAATACTCGTGGTGGTATGCCATTGATGATTGGTGGAACAAGCGTCTTAATCGTTGCTGGTGTGGTGCTTGATACTATGAATCAAATAAGGTCTTATTTGGTGGAAAAGCAATATACCGGTGTTGTGAACAAGAACGCCAAAAAAGGTAGTCGTTTCCGCGGTTAAGCGAAAACAAAATAAAAATTTGATTTTTGTTGTCTTGCATAATAAAATGTTTTTCGGCAAAAATCGATACGCATTCAAAAAACGTGTGGATTTTGGATGCAGGGTGGATGGAAACATCCGAATAAATAAAATCATCCCACTTCGCCAAGGCTTCGTGGGACAAGAAAAAAAGGAAAATAAAAGATGGCACGTATAGCAGGTGTTAACATCCCGTCAGAAAAACGCATTGAAATCGCTTTGCGTTATATTCACGGTATTGGACCAGCTAAATCTGCACAGATTTGTTCTGCATTGAAATTGAAAGACGGTCTGCGTGCAAAAGATTTGACTGACGAAGATGTTATCAGAATTTCAAATTATATTGAACAAAACTTCAAAGTAGAAGGTGATGTTCGTCGCGAAGTTGCAATGAATATTAAACGTTTGCAAGATTTAAAAACATATCGCGGTGTTCGTCATCGTAACCGTTTACCAGTTCGTGGTCAACGCACTCAAACAAACGCTAGAACTCGTAAGGGTAAGCGCGTTGTTGTTGCTGGATCTGCGACTAAGGGTAAATAAAATTAATTGGGTAGAGATTAACACGATAGTTAATTGAAGACATCTAATCAAAGGATAAACACAAATGGCAGTAACTAAATCAAAAAAGAAAGTTGTTAAAAAAGTATCACATGGTATTGCTCATGTGGTTGCAACTAATAATAATACACGTATAACAATCACAGACCAAAGCGGTGCAGTTTTGACATGGGCAACCGCAGGGGCTAATAATTTCAAAGGTGCAAAAAAATCAACACCATATGCTGCAACCGTAGTAGCTGATGCAGTTGGCAAAAAAGTTGCTGAAATGGGTATGCAGACAGTTGATGTTTTGATGCGCGGTATTGGTCAGGGTCGTGAATCTGCTGTTCGTGGTTTGGCAAATGCAGGATTGGTAGTTCAATCTATTACAGACACGACACGTATTCCACACAACGGGTGCCGTCCAAAGAAAGTACGTCGTGTGTAATAATTTGCATGATATATTAAAACGCCACCAGTTTTGGTGGTGTTTTTTTGTGATTGAAATAATTTTTAAATTGCTAATAAACCTTAAAATTGATAAAATAAAGTCTGAAAGGCAGTTTGAAAGAAATGATATTAAAAAAATCATTGTTTTTTTGCGTGGGTTTGATTTGCATGATGTTCAGTCGTGTTGCGTATTGTGATTTGGGCGGAACATCTGATTATGAAATTCCAGCAGATCAGTTTGATGAATTTTTGTATGGTGGTGTATATAATACCCCTGAAAATCAATGTCCCCAGGGACAGTATTGGTCATCATCGGACGAGACATGTGTTGATTGTGAGCCAGGATATTTTTGTTCCAATGGTGAAAGGCAATCTTGCTCAGCTGGTACTTTTTCATCAAATTCAGGCGCATCGGAATGTTTGCCTTGTGAGACTGGCTATTATGCTGAAAATTCCGGTGCCACAGAGTGTGATGCTTGTCCTCAGGGTACATATTCCAACGAAGAACGAACAGCATGTGTGCCATGTACGGTCGCCGGACAATATTTGGATGGAGCTGAATGTAAGGCTTGTCCGACAGAGGGTTATGATGCAGAATTGTATCGACCTTATCGTTTTGCTGATTATACCGGAATTTCCCAATGTGGAATCGAATTAAACCAGCAAGGAACAACAAAATGTAATGGCGAAATTTCTGTTAAATGGCATTATGATGGTAATACTAGTACCTGGGTGCAGGAAGAAGGAAACAGCGTATCTGTTTCACCAATGAGTTATGTTTATGTTGAAGCGCCAGAAGATGCAAATTCAGATTGGTGTAAAAATTGTCCGGATGATTCTATAAATATTTCGGGTGGGCAAAGTGCGTGTACGTCATGTCCACCGGGACATTGTATGGATGGCAGTACATGTCGTGAATGTACAGCAGGATATATGTGTCCGTATGGTAATGATCATCATGTTCAAGCTTGTGATGCTGATTTTCTTGGTTCTTATATATATGGTATAGAGATATGTCCACAGGGAACTTTTTCCAGGGCAGGTCAAGAAACATGTAGCGGGTGTGCGCCTGGATATACAACAGAAGGTCCTGGAACTGCGTATAATCCCCAAGCATCTGTGTGTATAAAAGGCAAAATAAAGTTTGTAATTGGCGAAGGAAATCCTAGTGAATTTCCAGCATGTTTGAATCAGGGGCGCATAAATAGCAGAGTAGTTTCGCGTTCACGTTCAGAGTAGTTTTGCATTAAAAATCATTGACTTTCAAAATTTTTTGTTATAAAATCTGCGGGCGCGCGGGCAAAGCGCGTAATCTGGTGAAAATAATAAACTAAGCCTGATGGAGTATAAAAATGATTGAAAAAAACTGGATGACTTTGATTAAGCCTAAAAAGTTGAATATCAAAGTCGATGAAAATAATCCTAATATTGCAACTTTAATCGCTGAACCTTTGGAAAAGGGTTTTGGTTTAACTTTGGGAACGGCATTGCGTCGTGTTCTGTTGTCTTCTTTACAAGGTTGTGCGCCTATTTATGTAAAAATTGATGGTGTTCAACATGAATTTAGCAGTTTGGCTGGGGTTCGTGAAGACGTCACAGATATCATCTTGAATTTAAAAGGTGTTTATTTCAAAGCTTTAACCGAAGGTCAACACAAAGCAACGTTAAAGGTCAAAGGTCCTGCAGTTGTGACTGCTGGTATGATTGAAACAAGTGGTAGTGTTGAAGTTATGAACAAAGATGCAGAAATTTGCACTTTGGATAACGGTGCATCTTTGGATATGGAAATTACATTGGCTTCTGGTCGTGGTTATGTTCCAGCTACTGTTAACGCAGCAGATTTGCCTTTGGGAACAATCCCAGTTGATTCAATTTATTCTCCTATTTTGAATGTGGCATCAAATGTTTCACAAACTCGTGTTGGTCAAAGCACAGATTATGATAAATTGGAATTGACTGTTAAAACAAATGGTTCAGTCACACCAGAAGATGCGATTGCTTTTGCTGCACGTATTTTGACAGATCAATTGACTGTGTTTATCAATTTTGAAGATCCAACTCAAATAAGCGCAACAAGCGAAGAAGAAAAAGCAAAAGATGTTTTGCCATTCGATCCAAAATTGTTAAAGCATGTTGATGAATTGGAATTGTCTGTTCGTGCAACAAATTGTTTGAAAAATGATAAAATTAATTGGTTGGGCGAATTGGTTCAAAAGACTGAAAACGATATGTTAAAAACACCTAACTTTGGTCGTAAGTCTTTGAATGAAATCAAGGCTCAATTAGAAGCTATGGGATTGTCTTTGGGTATGGAAGTACCAGGTTGGCCACCAGAAAATATTGCGGAATTGGCCAAGAAATACGAAGACCCATACAAATAAAATTGTGATAACACGCCATTAGTTGTGTTTGGCGGTTCTTATGTAGGTTTACTACACCGCAAACCACCAAACACTTCCAATTGGCATGTTCTGACAATTTTCTTGCACCGCTAGGAGATTGTCAAAAAATCGTGTTGCTGGAGAAAAATTATTTTCAGGACACCGAGTCTCAAAAATCCCCGAAACGAATCGGGGCAGAAAACAAAAGGAGTAATCAATGAGACATAGATTAGCAGGTCGTACATTCAATCGCGACACAAATGCCAGAAAAGCCTTGTTTACTGGTTTGGCGAAAAATTTGATTGAAAAAGAACAAATTAAAACAACTTTGCCAAAAGCAAAAGATTTACGCAGTGTAGTCGAAAAATTGATTACTCGCGCAAAAGTTGATACAGTTGCAAATCGTCGTTTGACTGCATCTGAATTGGGAAACAATTCTGATAAAACAGTTAAAAAATTGTTCGCAGTTTTGGGACCACGTTATGCAAAACGTCCTGGCGGTTATACACGCGTGTTAAAGGCTGGATTCCGTTATGGTGACGCTGCACCAATGGCGATTATCGAATTGGTTGACAGAGATGAAAATGCAAAGAAAGTCGCACCAAAAACAGTTGCTGCTGAAACAACAGAACCTGTGGCAAAAGAAGAAAAAGCAGTAAAAGCTCCAAAGGCAGAAAAGACTACAAAAACAACGAAAGTTGCTGCTGAAAAGAAAGCTGCTGCGCCAAAAGCAACAGGTGCAAAAAAAGCGGTTGCTGTTAAACGTCGTGCAACTGGAAAATAATTTTTCATTTGTATAAAAAATTAAACCACCCAAACGGGTGGTTTTTTAAACCCCTTTGTATGATGATAGCGGAACAAATTTTACAAAACGCAAAATCTTGAAAATAAAGACCACCCCGTCACTTCGTGCCACCCCTCCATCGGAGGGGAACTTTAAATTCTCCCCCTTGGGGGATGGGACCCAAAGGACCATGTCATGCTGAGCGAGTGTTAACGAGCGTGAGCATCCATCCGCCTTTGCCAAGGCTACGGCGCGACTTCGGGTAAATCAAACACACACTATGTCATGCTGAGCGAGTGTTAACGAGCGTGAGCATCCAGGTGAATAAAAAAAGTAGTTTTGCGGAACGCAAAACACATAATAAGACCTGGATTGCCACGAACGGACAACGACAGACGCAAAGCTTACTGTCGATTGTCCATTCTCGCAATGACACAGCGACGCATCTTCGCTTGCTGGCGCAATCTCGCTGTAGCGTAAGCGAAAGCGGATGGATTGCCGCAGTCGCTTTCGCTCCTTTGCAATGACAAGCAAGACTAAGAATATAAAATAAATAACTTTTATTTCGTATGAAAATTTGGTATAATATTCCCATAAAGAAAAAGGAAGAAAAACTATGAATCGGCTGAAACCCGCAGTTTTCTACACACACACACACACACACACAGGTAGTTTTTGCCGGGTCTAAAACAAATCGTTCCGATTTGTTTTACATGGATTTTTAACCGTTCGGACGCGATGGCGTGCCGAACGGTTTTTAGTTTGATGACAAAAAGGAGAAAAAATGTTAACGGAAAAAGAATTTAGATTTTTCAAGATATTTATTTGTGAACGGTCTTTATTTGTGATATAATAAATTCATAGGATTAAGGAGATTTTTATGCGTATACGTATGTTTTTAGCTGTTGCTTTATCTTTGTGTATGGCAGATTTTGGGGCTTTTGCCGCTAATGTACGTGGCGAACGCGGAACCAGTAACAATACTGGTGCGACCCAGACAACATCGACCGCGACTCAGGCGACATCGGGTGTTGTTTCTGCGCGTGCTGGTGCAAGACAGAAAGTTGCAAATACTGGTGTAAAGCAAAATGCAAATGTTTCTCAACCGGCGGCGACTGTATCGGGCAATGTTGCTGCACGTGCTGGTAAAAAACAGACACAGGTTAAGGGTGCTGGTGGAAATCAAGTGATGGCTGCGCGTGCTGGTGCTACACAGAAAGTTATTCAAACAGGAACCAAGGTCGCAACAGCGACTGAAAATACTACTGTGCCACAAGAATGTCAGGATGCTTTTTATGGCTGTATGGATGCGTTTTGTATGCTGGATAATGCAAACGGTGGACGTTGTCAATGTAATGATAAAATCGTGGAATTGGATAGTGTTTTGGAAGATATCTTAAAATTGGATGAACAAAGTTATCTTATGGCTACCAAAGGCGTAGAACGTATTCAAATGGGCGAAGGTGCAGAAGCGGTAATGGCACGTGCAAAAAGTGTTGCTGATGAAACAGTAAATGCGGAAAATAGTGAAAAAAACAAAAAGAAAGCCAGAACATTAGATTTGTCAGCGTGGGATAACAATATATTCAATGATGCAGATGATTTGTTCGCAAGTTCTGATTCTGATGTTAATAGTTTTGCTGATAAAAAGGGTAATGCTTTGTATAAGGCTAGTGCAAAACTGTGTGCAGATCAGATATCAAATAAATGTAAAGAATATGGTTCAATGTTGCAATTGGTTTATGCACAAAAGATTAAATCAGATTGTGTTGCTTATGAAAACAGTTTAAAAGCGCAAAAAAATCAAAGTCAACAAAAGTTGATGACTGCGCAAAAGGCTTTGCGTGATGCTGCTTTGGAAGAATTTCAAAATCAGAATAAATATGCAACAACTGGTGAATGTGTTATTGCATTTACACAGTGTATGAAAACTACTGCGGAATGTGGCGATGATTTTACTGGTTGTGTGACTTTGGCTGCCAAAGAAAATGTCAAAGGTAATAGCAATGGTAAAAAAGCAAAACAAACAACTATCAAAGGTGCAGTTGCTGGTGCGAACATTACTTTGGCGGCAAGCACGATGGAACAATTGTTATCTAAAAAGACAATTTGTGAAAGCGTGACGAAACAATGTGTGAATGCAAACAAAAATGATGCAGTTTGGAAAGCGTTCTTGCATAATTCTGCGCCGGCTTTGAAAAGTGCGGAAGAAATTGCTGAACAAAATTTACGGTCTAACTGTATCCCAGCAGCAGCAGAATGTTTTAAAAAGGCATGTAAGTCACAATTCGGTGATAATGATGCAGATTACGATATCTGTTTGTCGAATCCGCTGGTTTATAAATCTTTTTGTAAAGTGCAATTAGAGCCGTGTTTAGAAGCCACAGGCGGAACATATGAACAGCCAGAAAAATCTAGTTTGTGGAGTGGGTTAGTGGCTACTTTGGCAGCTATGAAGGTAGATGCTTGTACAGCGGAAGTAAAATCTTGTATCCAAGGTGTTTGCGGTCAAGATTATTCGGAATGTATCGGTTTAGATACAAATGATATCGCGGAATTGTGTCCATATGAAAAGTTAACTGCATGTATGAGTGAAGATAAATCAGAGACCACAGTGACAACATATGTTGCCCAGGTTGCCCAAGGTGTGGCTTTGCAGATAAATAATGCTATGCTGACTGCGTGTCAAAATGCTGTGAATGAAGCAATGATAAAAGTTTGTGGCAGCACAGATTCTTGTTCTGGCGTATTGTTGGATAAAAATATTGGTGCCACCAGTTTGAAGTATCAAGTATGTAAAAGAGATGAACTACAACAGTGTAAAGATAGTGCTTCTTTGGTATCTGAAAGCGAAATACAGGAAAATTATACACCTGTTATAAGCGGACAGGTTAATTTCGGGACATATATCACAATTAATGATCCTTTGACTAAGAGTAGTAGTTCAAGTGGTAGGTATTTTGAATATAGTAATAATGCGGATGACAATGTTAAAAACATTGTTAATTCTTTGAATGATTCTGCTGACAGAATAATACATTCTATTGAAAACGAACCAAAAGTTCAATATTGTATGACAGGTCGCGAAGTAAAAGGATTTAATAGTGCAAACTTTAATAAATCTACACAACAAAATAATGCCACATTTCCAAAGTTAACAAACTTTGTTCATGAAATAGTTGTGAATGATGTTTATAACACAGCGATTACTAATTACAATACAAAGCTGTCAGAATTTGAAGCGCAACGTGATAAAGATATAACTACGTTGTCAAAAATGACGAAACAAAATGACCAATCTAAGAAAGAATATTGCGAAGCGATGAATAAAAATATTGAGGATTGGAATTACAAGGCAGTTGTAGTGTCTAGATACGAAGCAACACAGAATGCTTGTATTGTCACCAGAACTATAACTAATTGTTTAAAAACTCGTCGCGCTGGTGATCCAGATAAAAGAGCTTGTAAACAATGGGATAATCCGGTGACTACAAACAGAAAAGTAAGTTTTAGTGATGGAACTACAAACACAGTAAGTTCTAGTCAGACCAGATAATCATTACAAAAACAGTAAGTTTTGACGAATAATGAATTAAATCTGGATGAATTGGGTTAGACTAATTCATCCAGTTTTTTTATAACATGAATACCCATTGATTCAAAGTTTTTAATTGTGTTATCTATATCCATGATGTTTTGTGATGCCAGATAAATAACAGGCTTTAAATTATTTTGTTTTGCCAGATTTAATAATTCTGGTATTGGTGAATCTTTTTGTTTTCCAGCAGCAAACCATGAATCGCCATCCATTACCCAAAATTCTTCGTCATTATGTTCGTATATCACAAATTTTTCAGTTGCGACATAATCGCGATAAGTTTCATATTCTATGTTATTCTTTTTCAAATATTTTGTAGTGTCGTTTTCTAATTCTTTTTCAGTCATAATAGGTGTGTCAAAATTTATATCTGTGAATGTAGGCACCGAATCGTTCATATCGGTTGGTATTTCGTCAGAAATATCAAAATCCATCGGTATAGGCATCGGTGAATTTTCTTTTTCGGGTTCTGGATTAAGTGCTTTTTTAATAGACATGTTTGGTTGATTGTATGCAGATACACCAGATGTCAGCGGTAAACGATTTAGTGCGCGTTTAAAAGGAACGCGTAATTCAGGTGGTAAATCGGCTGGGTATTCTGGTTCAGATGTTTTTTCTGGTTCTGGTTCAATCGCGATTGTTTCTGGTACAGGTTCGTTTTTGGTTGGGAATATTTTTGAAAAAATCGAAGATGCTGTTTTTGAAAATGGGACAGGTATAACAAATTCTTTTTTACGATATACTGTTATTGTTGTAGCAATATACATTGGCAAAGATGCGTATACGATTGTGCCAAACATAAAACCACCAAAACCATGCAAGGAAGAATGAAAAAATCTGTGCCAATAATAGTAAGAAAACATGTCAAAGTTGAATATGAATTGCAAAATAAACCAGACAATAGTAAAATACCATATTGTCCAAGCAACAATAATTGGATTCGATTTTAAAAATTCAAAAATCTTTTTCATACCGATATTATAGACAATAAAAATGATTTGTCAATATTTTTAATAAAATTTTAATGAAAATAAATATTTTTTAAAAAAATGTTAAAAAAAACTTTTTTTAATATCGCTTGTATGGTATAATATGTTTATAAGAATTTGGGGGAAAGACTATGAAAATATTGAATTTGTTCGGGAAATCTGTGGTAAGTATCGCGGTTTTTGGGGCTTTTTGTGGCGCTAATGCTGCAACTGGTCGTACCGGTTCAAACGGTGGTGGCAGCTCTGCACGTATGCCGACTATGCCGACTGTGACATTAAACACGATTGGAAATCCTGCGGTGACAACTATCGGTCATGGTGGACAGAACAATGGTTTGCCAACTATTAACCCAAATAATCCAAATAATCCGGATCATCCAGACCATCCAGATCACCCAACGCCCAGTAATTGCCCAGATGGGGGTGTGGAAAATTCTCAATATACAGTTGCTATGTGTATGGCTGATTTGCAAAGATGTGTGGAAAATGGCTCTTTGCAGGGTGGAATGCGCGATTTGTTTGACCAAGATGTTCGTAATTCTATTATGACAGGGATGAGCCTTTGTCAGACAGTTGTCGACCAATGTGTTAAAGAAGTTCGTATAAATTGCCGTAATGTTTATAATGAAACACCTGATGTGTGGCTTGATTTCAATTCGCGCGTGATTCAACCAGAATATTATAACTTTGTTTTGCGTAAAACTGGTTTGACTCCGAATCAGGCTGAAAACACATGTTTGTTGTTGGACAGAAATACATATGGTTCTTCGTTTGCGGCTGTGTCAGATATTAATGAAGTTGCTACAGAATATCAAAATAAAGTTGGTGCGTATAACGAAGCCAATAATGGTAAAGAAACAAAAGACAATCCCCAGGGGGTAGAGGTTAATACCACCGGATACGATGGTAATCGCGGACATTATGCGCGTTGGGATGCGAAAAATGCTGAATGTTTAATTCGTGTTGCGGCATATAACAAAGATAATTTGATTACAAATAAATGGTTGGGATTTGGTGATGATTCTGTTGCAGAAGTATGGCAGAAATCTGGTGGCACATTTATTTGCAACAAAGATTTGTTTGATTTTTCATTGATGAATAAAACGAAATCTGCTGCACTTATCAGTGTGCCGGTTGGTGCAGGTGCAGGTGCGCTTGTCGGTGGTTTGGTTGGTAAAGCGGTTTATGATAAAAAAGTTGATGATAATAAGAAAGTAGAAAAAGAAAAGTACAAATCTGTTTGTGAAGATGAAACGTATCGTAAAAACTTGGCGGACAAGATTGCCAAACTTCATAAAACAGAAGTGTTAAAAACTTATTTTTGTAATGGTAAAGTTGATGACACAACCGGAATAAAAATTGATGATATAGAATGTGAAGATATTGATTTTCAACAGACTGAAACTGGTATAGACGAAGAGGCGTGTAAAAAAATTTATCAATTGTATGACAGGATAGCGCTTTATGAAGAAAGAATGAAACTTTGTGAAGATGCTTTGAAGAATGCAGGAATTGAGCAGAGGGAAGCTGAACGTATTATTAACATTGGTGTTGGTGCAAATGGATGTGAACTAGGTTGTATAGAGGCTACCGTGAAAGCAGGTTGTGAAAATGCGAAAAAAGCTTATGAACATTGTACGTTTAAACCGTTGAATGTGATAAATAAAGAAAATGACCCTGTGTGTAAGCCAAAGTGGCAATGCTTGAGAGCATCTGTTGTTCAAGGACAGATTGCTCGTCTGAGATCGTTGTTAAGCACTATCGGTGTGAATGCTGGTGTTGACAGGGGTGAAGTTGTTGATGCTGACAAAGGTAAAGATGTTGGCAAAGGTATCGCGATTGGTACTGTCACAGGTGCTGGTGTTGGTGGTATTGTGACTGGAATTACCGCTTTGGTCGAACGCAGCAATATTACTTGCAAAGTCGGCGATGGTTTGAATTCTGTGGGATATGGCAAATCACATACAATCGATACTTTGAAAGATTTCTATGTGAAATGGAATTTGAATTTGCCTGATTATTTGTCACCAACGGCTGTCGTCACAGATTGGGAATCTTGGCATCAGGCTTGCCGTCAATTTAACAGCAGATTGATGGACTGTGAAAAAGTGACTATCAATTTAAAGACCAAAACATTGCATAACAAAGATGTTTATGAAAATGTCACGGGTGCATGTAAAAAGGCTGGGACAGCTTGTGTAGGAAATGAAACTATTATGTTGCAGAAATTCCCTGTGCCGGTAATTCCTGCTGTTGTGGTTCCTTTTGTTAACCCATAAGCATGTATAATGTTTAAAATAAAAGAACAGCCAAATAATTGGCTGTTTTTTTAACCCCCTCCGGCTACGCCGCGCTCCCCTATGCTGGGGGGAGAATTAATTTAGAATATATGGATGAAATGTTATGCGGCTTTTTTCATACTAGATTTTATGTCACGGACATATTTACGTATTTCATCAATGGCAACTAATGACCCATCTTTCTTTTCCGCAGACCAATAATCCCAGCCATTAAAGCTGACGCTGTGCTGTATACGTGCCGCCATAACATGAATTGATGCTTTGCCATATAATGTATGCATTAATTGACCATCGTGTGTAATCATAACACGATCACCACGTGGACCAACCAATGTTTGACCGACATATAATAAACCACTTTCAATCAATTCGTTAAAGCTGACACGGACAGCATCGCGTTTCGGTGCGCTGACTTCAATGTCAGACAAATCAATTGGTGTGATATTATCAACACGTGCGCGTGCCGCAGATACATAACTTTCTTCGCGGTCTATGCCAATATATTGACGACCCAATTCTTTCGCGGTGGCTGCTGTTGTGCCAGAACCAACAAAAGGGTCCAAAATAATATCGCCTGGCTTTGTCGAAGATAAAATCACACGACGCAATAAATCCATAGGCTTTTGCGTGTTGTGCAGACTTTTGCCGTTTTTATCTTTGATACGTTCTTCGCCCAAGCATATATTTATATCCCAATCTGAACGCATTTGTTTCCCACCGTTTAATTTCTTCATGGTTTCATAATTAAATGTATATTTACCAGTCTTGGTCGGCGTTGCCCAAATTAACGTTTCATGAGCATTTGTAAATCGCGTTCCACGAAAATTCGGCATAGGATTTGTTTTTACCCAAACTATGTCATTTAATATCCAAAAACCCATGTCTTGTAATATAGCACCCACACGGAATATGTTATGATAGGAACCAATAACCCACATCGCACCGTCTGGTTTTAATACGCGTTTACATTCACGCATCCAATTGCGAGTAAATTCATCGTATTCAGCATTAGATTTAAAAGAATCCCAATTGTCACGGACTGCGCGTGCGGCAGTTTGATCTTCGGGTCTGTAAAGCGTTTTTTCGCCCAATTGTAAATTATATGGTGAATCTGCAAAAACCGCGTCAACAGACGCGTCTGGGATATTGCGCATAATTTCAATACAATCACCGCACAAAATCTGATTCAGATATTTTTGCATTTTTTCTCTTTCCTCTGGGCTTTTAAAATTCCCAATCTTTTTACGTATTTTACCATATTTTCACCCTAGAAAAAAGTGTGTTGCGAATCGGGCAAGTAAAAAAAACACTTGATTTTTTTAAAAAAGCATTTTTTTGCATGTAAATTCTGCTTTACTTGTGCGTGAATTTTTTCTAATCTTTGTAATTATGAGATGTCCATATTGTAATTCTACTGATAGTCGTGTGGCGGATTCCCGCCCAGATAGTGGTGATGCGATTATTCGTCGCAGACGTGTTTGTAATCAATGTGGTGCAAAATTTACGACTGTGGAACGTATTCAAATGCGCGATTTGATTGTTATCAAAAACAGCGGAAAAACTGAACCTTTTGACCGGGAAAAATTATTTCGTTCTATTAAATTGGCTTGTCGAAATCGTGATGTTCGTGATGAACAGATTGATAAATTGGTTGCTTCTATTCAACGCAGATTGGAAACAGAAAGTGCTGATGAAACCGTGACCAGTGCACAGGTTGGACAAATGGTGTCTGATTCTTTGTTGAATCTTGACCCAATCGCGTTTATAAGATTTGTTTCGGTTTACAGAAAATTTTCTAAGGTTTCAGATTTTAAAAAGATTATCAGCCAAATACCAGAAGCTGATGAAGATGCAATCGTTTGTGAATTACCAAAGACTTCTTTGTTCTGATATGATAAAAAAAATATTTACATTTTTAATGCTGGTTTTATGCCCACTTGTATCGGTGGCAATAGAATCTGTTGATATTTTAACAGATGAAGATGCGGCACTTTATGCACAAATATTTATGTTGCAGGATAAAGAAAAAATCGATGCAGCCAAAAAATTGGAAGTTAAATTAACTGATAAATTTTTGATGAACGAAGTTTTATATCAAAGATATATTTCAAAGACTTATCATACACGTGGCACAGAATTGCAAAATTGGCTTTCTAGGTATAACGATATGCCTGGTTCTGAAAGATTGGCTAAAATTGCAAAGTTAAAAAAAGCATCTGTGCGTAAACCCGCTATGCCGAGCATCGTGACGGGTAAAGAATATATCGAAGCGGCTCAATCTGAAACTTGGACCGTTAAACAGTATAATGAAAAAGTGACGAAAAACATAACAAAGTTTAGAAAGGCTATACGTTCCGGCTCTTCAAAATCTGCACGTAAAATTTTGGAAGATAAATCTTTTAAATCAAAAATTTCCGAAGCTGATTATGGCAGATTGGCGGGTCGTTTGTCGTTCCTTTATTACACAAATGGCGAATATGAATTGGCTAAAAAATGGGGGTTTGTTGCTAGTGATGCTAAATCGGAATATGGTTTGTGGTCTATGGGATTGCTTTATTTCAAAGAACAAAAATATAAAGAAGCGCAAAAATATTTCGGTCAAATTTTAGATTTAACTCAAATTAATAATGCCCGAAAGACCGAAGCTGCTTTCTGGGCAGGGCGTGCAGCTGATATAAATGGGGACAGCAGCGAAGCTGAAAGGTTTTGGAAAATCGCCGCAACTCATCCTATGTCTTTTTATGGTGCGTTGGCATCGACTATGTTGGGCAATAAACCTGAATATGAATTTTTTGACCAAGAATGTTCTGATGAAGATATCGTGACTTTGCGTGAAAATAAATATGGAAAAAAAGCGTTGGCTTTGATTCAGGTCGGCCGCAAAGACAGGGCTGAACAATATTTAAAATATTTGGTGACGGCAAAGTCTTCGGATAAAATGTTGCATGCTGTGAATGCTGTGTCTTCGATGTATGGTTTGCCAAGCGTTTCCATTTTGGTTTCAGGTGTTATGCGCGACAGGGGGATTTTAGAAATCAATGATGATATTATTTATTCAGCGCAATATCCGCTTCCTAATTGGGAACCTATGGGTGGTTGGTCTATCGACAGGGCGTTGCTTTTGGCAATTACAAAACAGGAAAGTAATTTTAAATCAACTGCGAAATCAAATGTCGGTGCAAATGGGGTTATGCAATTAATGCCAAAGACTGCGAAATTGGTCGCGCGTAAAAATTCTGTGAAAATGTCTGATATTGATATGGCAAATCCTGAACATAATATGTTTTTGGGTCAGCAATTTATTGTAGATTTATTGCAACAAGATTTGGTGAAAAATAATATTATCAAAATGTTGATTGCGTATAATGCTGGTATTGGAAATTTGGCAAAGTTTGAAAAAAGTTTTTCTACCAAAGATCCATTACTTTACATAGAAAGTTTCCCTGCATATGAAACAAGATATTATATTAAACGTGTGATGTCTAATTTGTGGCTGTATCGTGCAAGACTTAATCAGCCTTTGACTGCCTTGCAAGAATTGGCGGATGGTAAATGGCCGTATTATAACAGCGAAGATGAATATGTTATAAACAATACTTTTGACAAAGCGTCATTATAATTATGCGAAGTGTTCCTGATTTTTCTATCGAGAAAATTTGTGGCAAAAAAATAATTGCAGGTGTTGATGAAGCAGGGCGTGGACCACTATGTGGACCTGTGGTTGCGGGGGCTGTTGTTTTTTTAAAGTGTGATTTCGATGATATGCCGATTATATCTGATTCTAAACAAATGAGTGAAAAGCAACGTGATATCGCGTATGATTGGATAATTAGTAATCCAAATATTATTTGGTCGACTGGTTCTTGTTCGCCAGCGGAAATCGATGAATTAAATATTTTGTGGGCTTCGATGCGCGCGATGGAAAGGGCTGTTTCAAATTTGAATATAAAACCTGAATATTGTCTGATTGACGGAAATCGTGTGCCGAAAAATTTGACAGGTGAAGCGGTGGTAAAGGGTGATGCTAAATCTTTATCTATTGCGGCGGCTTCCATTGTTGCAAAGGTGACGCGTGATAGATTAATGAAAGATTTAGCAAAAAAATATCCTGAATATGCTTGGGATAAAAACGCAGGTTATCCAACACCAGAACATTTACATGCGATTGAAAAATATGGCGTAAATGAACATTATCGAAAGACATTTGGACCAGTGAAAAAAATCCTGGAAATTTGCGAAAAATCTTGACTTTTTTACATAAAAAATGTATAATTTTTAAGTGTAAACAAAGGGGCAAATTATGTCTGAAACTATAAAAGAAAATTATGATGTAAAAGACAGCAAGATTGATTTGAAAAAGCATGAGGATAATTATTCATGGAGACATGCAAGACCAACCAAAGAATCATTTCGTGAGATTTGTAGAGTATTGAATGAACCACGTCCATATCGTTCAAGCGATTCAATAAAGCATCATTTTATTGAAAATATTGCAGAGAGTCCCGAAGAGGCAGCGATGTATCGTGCATGTAATGAATTTTATATAAAATCTTATTGATAGTTTTTTCAAGGCAAAGGAGAAAAAATGCCGATACGAAAAGTTGATTATAATTCTGTTCATGGTAAATATGTTTTGTTGCGTGATGATTTTAATGTGCAAATTGAAAACGGAAAAATCACGGACACTTTTCGTATTGATGCTTCGCAATCTACGATTAAGCATTTAATTTCCAATGGTGCGCGTGTTGTTATATGTGCTCATCTTGGTCGACCAAAGGGTAAACGTGATGAAGCGTTTTCTTTGCGCCCGATTGCTGAATATATGAATATTCCTTTTGTAGATGATTGTTTGCGCAAAGATTTTCTGTCGAATATGAAAAACGGTGATGTTGTGTTGATGGAAAACCTGCGCTTTTATATTGGCGAAGAAGAAAACGATGATTCTTTTGCGCGCGAATTGGCAAATGGTTTTGATATTTATGTAAATGATGCCTTTGCAGTTTCGCACAGGGCGGCGGCAAGTTTGGTTGGTGTGACTAAATATTTGCCGTCTTTTGCAGGTGATTTATTGGTCGGTGAGATTGAAAATATATCGCGTGTTTTGGAAAAGCCTGAACATCCACTTGTCGCTTTTGTTGGTGGTGCTAAGGTTTCTTCTAAGATAGGTGTGTTGAAAAAATTGGTGACGATTGCTGACAGGGTTGTTGTTGGTGGTGCGCTGGGGACGACTTTTAATTTCGCAATGGGTCAGCCTGTGGGGAATTCGTTGTATGAACCAACTATGGCAGATACAGCATTGGAAATAATGAACATAGCGCGGGAACATAATTGTGAAATTTTGTTGCCTTTGGATAAAGGGGTTGGCAAAGTTTTTGATAAAAATGCCAAACGTGAAAATCGTGATGCAGACGAAGTCAAAGATGATGATGTAATTATTGACGATGGTGATAAAACAATCGCGCGCAACAGCGAATTATTAAAAGATGCAAAAACTGTTATTTGGAACGGAACTTTTGGTATGGCAGAATGGGGTGCTGTGTGGGGACGGGCTTCATTCGCTTTGGCTCGTGATTTGGCACATTATACAAAGATGGGAAAGATAAAAAGTATAGTTGGTGGTGGTGAAACTGTGGCTGCGCTGGACGCAATTGATGTGCATGGCGATATGACCTATGTTTCAACTGGTGGTGGCGCATTTTTAGAATTTATCGAAGGCAAAGAATTGCCTGGTATTAAAGCGTTAGAAGTATAGTAATAAAACATAATGAAAAACAGGGAATGTATTGAATGACAGATGCTGAAAGAATCAGGACTATTAAGCATATTTTGGATGAGATAAACAATCCAAAGCACAGGGATGACGGAAGTAGGCATACTGTGTTGGTTAATCGGACTAATCAAAAAGAATATAAATCGTATATAAATAATAAATCAAGTGATACTGAACGTTTTTTCGCGATATCTGGCAAGGATGTTTATGAAAGTGGTTGTCAATGGTCTTGCGGGACATTGGCAAAATCTTTTTGTTATAAAAATTCAATAGTCGATAAAGATAAAGTTCGAACAGGTGAAGATAATTTCAAACCCTTAGAAGTTAAAATTATGATAAGTGTGCATCCAGATCATTTAATAGATGCTTATGTGGCACATACTTTACCATGTGTCAAAATGGGAAATGGTAAATGGTATGCGATTGAACCAAATCAAAAATCGACTGTTAAAAATTATCCACAAAACCCAGATTATCAGGGGGTGCCATTTTTACTGGATGAAATAAAAATTGGAAATAAAGTTCATCATATCTTAGACGGTATTGACGTACCTTATGAAATAACCGCCTTTATGACTTATGATGAATACAGAGAAAAAACATCCAAATTTAGTGATTTTTTAAAATATGCTTCTAAGCGTGATAAAAGTACCATTTTTATTTGTAGTAAACTTGAAACGGCTTTGAAAAACATCGATATAAAAAAACATATCGGAAAAATTTATGATTTTTGTAAACAAATACAAACTAGCAAATTGCCAATAAAAATTATGCATGTAAAAAAAGAAGATAGAGAATTTACGGTAATGACTGTTAACTTTGAAGGTGGTTTGTACTATTTTTCTGTGTCGGATTATTTGGATATGCATAAATTCAGAATAAAGAATAAAAAAGCTGTTGTCAGGGGTGAACAATGCGATATTTTATGGCAAAAAACACCGAAACAATATATAAAAATGTATGAAAACAAAATGCAATCGAATATAAAGCAAATGCCAGAAAGATAAGTGTGATGACAAACAAAGATTATTAGTAAAAGAAAGGTTGTGAATATGGAAAATTTTTATAAATTATTCAGACGGGATTTAAAAACGAAACGCCTGGAATTGCGTGTTTTAGAACCAACAGAGGAAAATGCCAGGTTGGTATGGGATGCCATCAAAAATGAAAATCCTACAAACTTCAAATATGTGAATTGGACCCCGGAATACAAGAAACCATTACCGGAATCATTTGAAGAAACATTAAAACAAATGAAACAAGAGCAAGAACGCGATGTTATTCCAAACGGTGCAGTATGGTATGTGTTTCACGATGGTAAACTGATTGGGCACCATGGCGTGTTTTATTTTGATAATAACAAATCTATGCAATCTGGAAATGTATGGTTTGTAAAATCTGCCCAAGGGCAAGGTTTTAATCAAGAAATTTGGTCGTTGTTAATGAAAAAGGCTTTTGAAGAATTAGGTGCAAATCGGATAATGCGTCAATGTATGGCAGACAATAAACAATCGCAAAAATCCATCAGTGGCAGTGGTTTCCATCTTGATGGACGCGTGCGCGCATCAACAATGATGCCAGACGGCACATTTATGGACCAGTTAGTTTTTACAAAATTGGCTAATGAATATGGTAAATAAATTTATGATAAAACCTTTATCGCAATTTCCTCAAACTATTGAAACACCAAGGTTGGTGTTAAGGGTGGTTTTACCCACACAGGCCAATGCTGAAACCTTTTTTAATATTATAGAGCAAAATCGTGATTATCTGGAAGCTTGGCAAGGACATTTTGGCGCATTACATACTGTCGAAGACGTTAAGAAAAAACTTGAACACAGATACTCCCAAATAGCCAGCAACGAGGGGATACTGTTCGGTATCTATAAAGATGACAATTTAATTGGTCGAATTAGGTTTTTTAATGTTAAAGATAAAAGTTGCGAAATTGGTTATTGGTTGGTTAAAAAGGAAAATGGGCACGGGTTTATGAGTGAAGCATTAACTGCGCTGGAATCTGAATTATTCAAATTTGACTTTCAAAAAATTATAATGGACATTGATGCTGGAAATATACCATCTGAAAATATCGCAAAACGCAATGGATACAAATTAGAAAAACGGTTGCCAATGGCATCTTGGGCCAAATGTGTCGGCAAATGTGATTCTTTGATTTATGCAAAAAATAAAAATCCTTAAAATTATTGCATAAAATTGGCGAATCGGGTAAAACCGTGCTATAATCGAAATATAATTCAGTGTAAAAAAGGGGTTTGTGATGTCACTGGTACCTATTGTTATTGAAGAATCTCCTAAGGGCGAACGTTCTTTTGATATTTATTCGCGCCTTTTGCGGGACAGGATAGTTATGGTTTCTGGACCAATTGAAACCAATATGGCTAATACGATTGTGGCGCAATTGCTGTTCTTGGAATCTGAAAATCCAAATGCAGATATTTCATTGTATATTAATTCGCCTGGGGGTGATGTGACTGCTGGTTGGGCGATTATGGATACTATGCAATATATTAAACCAAATGTGACGACTATTGGTATGGGATTGGTTGCATCTATGGGGTCTGTATTGTTAGCTGCTGGTGCTAAGGGTAAAAGATTTGTTTTACCTAATACGGAAATTATGATTCATCAACCGTCTTCTGGAACCCAAGGCAAAGTGACGGATATGGAAATTTATATGCAAGAAATGCAAAGGGTAAAGAAAATCTTCGTTAAACAAATGTCTGAATTTACCGGTCGCAAAGAAAAAGAAGTATTTGATGCGATGGAACGTGATAATTGGATGAGTGCCGAAGATGCTAAAAAATTTGGTTTGATTGATGGTATTTTAACACGTAAATAAGGGTTGTAAAAATGAGTGACGACAAAACACAAAATACACCAGAAAATAATGCGCAACAATTTTGTAGTTTTTGCGGAAAGTCTGTTTATGAAGTAAAAAAGTTGGTCAGCGGTCGTGGTGTTTGCATTTGTGATGAATGTATAAATTTGTGTAATGATATTATGGCTGATGATAAGCAGATGCAAGTGACCAAAGAATCTGCTGCGTTGCCAACACCGTCACAAATTTATAACTTTTTGAATGATTACGTTATCGGTCAAGATAGTGCTAAAAGAACTTTGGCTGTGGCGGTGTATAATCATTATAAGAGAAACAGCGCATCCCTTGTGTCAAATGTAGAAATTCAAAAATCAAATATTTTGATGATTGGTCCTACGGGAACTGGTAAAACTTTGTTTGCACAAACTTTGGCGCGTGTGCTGGATGTTCCGTTTGCTATTGCTGATGCAACTACTTTGACTGAAGCGGGTTATGTTGGTGATGATGTGGAATCTGTTTTAACGCGTTTGTTGCAAAATGCTAATTTTGATGTAGAGCGTGCTCAACGTGGAATAATTTACATTGATGAAATTGATAAAATTTCACGTAAATCTGAAAACCCATCGTTAACTCGTGATGTGTCTGGCGAAGGCGTGCAACAGGCTTTGTTGAAATTGATTGAAGGTACAGTTGCGAATGTCCCTGCTGGTGGTGGTGGACGTAAACATCCTGGTGAATCAACTGTTCAATTAGATACAAGTAAGATTTTATTTATTTGTGGTGGTGCATTTGATGGTTTAAACAAGATTATTGCATCACGGACTTCTGCACGTGCAGGAATCGGTTTCGGGGCTGATGTTTCTGATAAGGCTGAACGTGAAGAAAAAAATAGATTGGCTGATGTACAATCTAGTGATTTGGTAAAGTTTGGAATTATTCCAGAACTTATTGGTCGTTTGCCAATCATCACAACTTTGGAACCTTTGGATGAAGCGGCTTTGATTAAGATTTTAACTGAACCGAAAAACGCGATTGTAAAGCAATATTCTGCGATGTTAGATATGGATGGTATTAAGTTGACCATTACCAAAGATGGATTGCAGGCAATTGCTAAATTAGCACAGATAAGGAAAACAGGTGCTCGTGGTTTGCGTTCTATATTGGAAAAGATTTTGTTGCAACCTATGTTTGATGCACCTGATAAGAAAGATTTGCAAGAAATTGTTGTTGATGCAGATGTGGTGGATGGTAAAAAAGCACCAATGGAAATATATGCTGAAACAAAAAAAGCTGCATAAATTCTGAATAAAAAAAACCGGCATTATGTCGGTTTTTTTATTATTGATTAGGGTCTTTACAATATCCCCATAATTTGTTAGCGCCGGTGGCAACATAAAAGTCATTGAATAACACATCACCGGTGACATCGTGATACCCATTGTTGTTTTCGTCTTGCCATACTGAATTAACCCAAATTCCGTTTAAATCAGAACATTCTTGGGCAAGTATTGAAATCAAAGATGTTCTGATGTTTTTTGAAATCTTATCAATTTCTGCCAATAACGATTCGGATAAAACGTTTGATGTATCAGATGTTCGTGTACAATTCTGCAAAGCGTATATAACTAATTGTTGATATAAACTGCCGATGTAATATTGTCCGCACGTAGTATACAGGTTATCGTCAATGCCAACCGGTGGCTGTGTTCCGCCGGGACAAATACATTGATTTGGACAAGTATGACATTCATGAGCTGTATTTGGCGCAAAGCAGTAATTATTATTAGCACTAGTACAGTCATCACCATTGTTGTAATACAGATAATATCCAACTTTGCAACTGGTGTATATTTTTGTGTAATCTTGACATACACCAAGGTAATCTACGTAAGCTTGGCTGATAGTTTGGGTTGTTAAAATGTCAGAACGTGAAAATGGGTTTACCAATGTAGTGTTGCATAATGCTTCGCGGGCATAGTAAGATTCGCCCGGCGCGTATTTACGACAACCGTATGGGTATGAATGTAAAGTATCACTTTCTGGAACTGCGCATATTGACTTTGCAAATGTAGCCAACAAATCAGGACAAGATTGTTCAATAGTTAAATCTGTTATACCGGTCATTGTTGCAACCAATATTTCCAATCCGTCTGGACCACCACCGTACAAGTTGCTGCACGTGTTTAGTTTATCCGTGCACATTTCTTCTGATAATTCAAGTGTTTGAACGAATGTTATCGGTGATGAATTGTCGACAAACTGTTTCAAAGATTCAGATTGTTTTAAATAACATTCGTTTACAACCTGAAGACATTCGTTTTTAACTGTTTCTACCCGTTTTTGTTGGCCTTGGTATATTTCCACCAATGCCTGTCTTAAAAATTCATTCCAGACATTATCTGAAACGTCTTGGCACAAATCCAAATCTTTTTGAGCAAATGAACGCTTTTTATTTAACATGGTGACGAAAGAAGCGTTTTGGCTGTTTGTTAATATATCGCCAGATAAAGATATTTGATTTTCAATTTGGTAAAATTCAGGAGAATAAATCGGTTCACCTGTTGTGATATTTAGATATTTTCCAGAAAAATCTAGACAATGTATATAACCTTCGCCACAGGCGGTATCTGCCGTGATATCAGTACGAATTTTTGCGATACAATCGTTAATTCTTAGCGAATTATGAGCATTATAATTTTCAAGTCTTGCATCCTGCATTTTGTGACGGGTTGTTCGTATTGATGCATTCGCAGCAGCTGTTTTGTTATCAAGATTATTTTGTAATACTGCGCAATCGTTTTCGATGTACATGCCATATGCAGAAGACACCATTTTTAAATCTGATGCAGCACAGGAATCTTTGACCAATTCATTACATTGGGCGTGAACAGCATTGAATAATGCTTCGCCAGTTAAATTTGCAATATCTGAACCACCAATTAAGTCAGTCGTTGACCAAATTGCTTTGATGTCGCCGGCAATATCCAGCTTTCCAGCAGTAGACAAAGATTGTTGTTTTGAATTGTCAAGAACAGCACCAACACTTTTTAGTGTGTTCGCGCTTTCTGATTTGTCTTTTTTTATCGCAGATTCGCCATCTGATGCAGATACCATCGCTTTTACTTCGGCGGAAGTTTTTGAAATCATATCTATGTTCAAAGATTCAAAATCTTTTAAGCTGTCAGATGTTTGAGATAATTTTTTTTCTTGTTCTTGGATAGTTTTTAATTTTGATGAACAAACACAACGACGATAATTTTCGTTTTGAGTGGCGCAAAATTGATCCATACATGTGAAATACGCATCACGACAAGAGTTATAATTATTGCCAAAAGTACGTGTTTTTACAGTTGTTGCCGCGCGTGCTGTTCGGGTTGGTTGTTGCAAAATAGGGCGTATAACAGATGTTCTTTGCGTGGCAGATCTTGCTGTTACGGTTTTATTCGTTGCTGTGCGAGTTTTTGTTTGTGTTTTTAAATTGTTTTTTGTTGCCGAACGTGAAGATACAGTCCTTTTTTGTGTTGAACGAATTGTTGAAACGGTTGGGTTTTTTACTTGCTGCCGCAAAGTTGTACTATGCCCACGTTCGGCAGCGTTGACGCTGTCAACACACAAAAGCAAGCCGATTAAAATCAGACAAATCCTTCTCATTCCTATACTGTTATAGTAATGATAACAAAATTTAGATATTTTAAGCAAGGGGTTTTATACACAAAAGTGTAATAAAAAAATCCATCATAAATGGATTTCTTATTGATGATTCGGTGCGCCTTCGGTTGAAGCGTTTTTTCGTTCAACAAAAGTTATGCGTCCTTTATCCAAATCATAAGGGGTCATTTCAACGTGAACCTTTTCGCCAACGTTAACCCAGATGCGCGCTTTGCGCATTTTTCCGCATACTGTCGCCAATATAACATGACCGTTTTCCAAGCGAACACGGAACATTGTATTTGGTAATCTTTCTTCGACTGTACCAGAAAAAACAATTACATCATCTTTTGCCATGAATTAACACCTTAATTTTTTTACGTTTATAATGATATTAGGCGAAAAAATAAATTGCAAGAATTTTTTATATACTTGCAAGAAAGTATATTTTCTGATAAAATAATACAAGAATGTAGGAAAATATCACATGAAAATAATAAATATTTTGTCTGTATTGTTGCTGTTGCCAGGTGTGGCATTTGGCGCAGCGCGTGGAAATTCTAATGTTCGCGTTGGGATGAATCGTAATTCCCAGGCTGGGGGCCGAATGCCAACGATTGTGACTGCTGCCACTGTTCAAGCTATACAGGCATCTGATGTAAAAAATACCGGTGCAGGGAAAACCGCGGATGAAGATGTTATAACAGATTCGGATGAATTAGAAGATGATTATGAGACAGAAGAAACAGTTGATACAAAAGATACGTCTTCTGCGGCAAAATCTGGCAATTGTCGCGATGCTTATAGGGAATGTATGGATGGATTTTGTTTGCTGGAAGAAAGTCAGGGTGAACGTTGCGCTTGTTCTGATAATATAGAGCGTGCAAAAAGTAAGATAAACGCTGTTTTAAAAATTCAAGAAGAAGCTGATAAGTTGTATACCGAAGGTGTGGAACGTGAACAATTAGGGGCAAAGGCAAGATTGGTTTTTGCTGATAATAACACCAGTACAAAGGTTTCTAGTGCTGATTTTATGTCTTGGTTGACCGGTGGTGAAGAAAACGAAGAAGATGAAGAAGTTGGCGAAGATGTAAAAATTGGTGATGATTTATATAAAATGGCAACTAAATATTGTAAATCTGAATTGGATGCTTGTGGTTCAAAAGCAGAAATGGAAGAAAAATTATATTCTCGTATGATTGTTCAAGATTGTAAAAATTATGATTCATATTTGGCTGAACAAAAATCAAATGCTGAATCAAATAAACGTGTTGCCGAATCGGCTGTGCGAAAGGCTCGTCTTGAAATGTTAGATACAACGAATATGTACAATCGTGGTGAATGTTTGTTGGCGTATCGTTCTTGTATCGCGGACAAAGGGGGGTGTGGCGCTAATTTCGAAAATTGTTTGGATGCTGATTTATTGCAACGTCGTTCTAATGCATGTGAAAATATTTTGGATCAATGTATGGCTGTACGTAAATATGTCGAACAAGATTGGGCCGAAGAATCAAAAAGCGTTTTGGCAGAAGCAGAAAAATATGCTGATAAGCACAGACGTGGAACTTGTTTAGCAAAGGTTCAAGAATGTTTGGAAGAAAATTGTTCTACGACAACAAATGCTGAATGTTTGGTTGATGTCAATGTTGCGGCTGGTATTTGCCCGATTATCAAAGAATGTGACGAAATGATTCCTGGTTTTCAAACTGTTGTAAATGATAAATTGGGATATCTGCAGACGAAATTCTGTGAAAATGATGTAGACAAATGTTTGCAAGATAAATGCGGTGTTGATTTTACAAAGGCTGAATGTGTCGGTAAAAAGCCTTATGAAATTGCAGAACTTTGTCCTCAAAATATGTTTCCTTCGTGTAAAAGTGCAACGCAGTTTAACATAATTGTTCAATCTGCAATTTTACAGATGGATTATCAAATGTTGCAAGGTTGTGTGAATTATTTCGGTGAACAATTAAGTAAAGTTTGTGGAACAGATATGGCTTGTTTACCAACTGTGAATAGTGTTGAATCTTTGACTGCTTTGCCAGATGATGATGAAGGTTTGTCTGATTTGCGTAAAAAAGTTATCGCTGATTCTGATGCAGCTGTTGAAGATTTCTTTAAACAGTTTGAACAAGACAAGACTGTGACGGCTTGTGCTGATTCACAAAGTGGCGCGGATAAATCTAAAAAAGTCAAAGGCAAAAATTCTTTGGGTACAAACGTTTTCAATACCGCAAAACTTTTGGCAAAGATGTCTGCTGAACAACGTAATTTGCGTGAATTAGATTCGAAAATTGCGGAATTGGTGCGAAACAAAGATTTGGAAGATGCTAAGAAAGTTTGCTTGGCTACTTACAAGGCGGAAAAACCCGATAAATCTAAATCGAATTATATGTATATAAAGAGCGTGGCTTTTAATCCTGATTTGCGCAATTGTCATGTTTGTCGTATGCAACAGGTTTGTGAAGAGGGCGGTGAATCCAGGGCTACATCAGCGCTAAAATCAGCAGCTGGTGGTTTGTCAGCTGGTGCTGCGGCAGGGACCATGATAAATGCAGGTTGGGGAACCGCGATTGGTGGTGCTGTGGGTGCTGTGGGTGCTGGTGTTTTGGGTGCTATGTCTGGCGGTAAATCACAGTTTTGTCAAGAAATTGAATCTTGTGAAGATATAAACATGTAATTGGAGATATAACATGACGAAAGTGTTGAAAATCGGTTTGTTTTTAGGTTTTGTTTCAGCTTTTGTTTGTAGCGCAGATTCTTTCGCAGCAAGAAAAAATAGCGCCGGTAAACAATCTGCTTTGCAATCAGGAACAAAAGTTCGCACAAAAATGGAAGCCAAAGATGTTTATGATCAACAATGTTATGAACAATATTATGGTTGCATGGATCAATTTTGTATCGCAGATAATGAAAACGGTGGTTCGTGTACCTGTAGTGATGATGCCGCAAAATACGATGAGCAATTAGAAGCGATAAAGCACACATTGGCTGAGGCTGAACGTATCAAAATAGAAGAAGTAGAAAAAGTTCAAGCTGGCGCAAATGCTGATATTATCTTTAACGGTGGAGAAAGGGTTTATGATAAAGATGGCTCTGTTGTAAAAGTTGGGGCAAAAAAAGAAGATAATAAAAAAGTGTCTTGGTCTTCTATCTATAATGAAGACGATGAAGATGATGAAGAAGTTTGGTCAGACGATGAAGCTGCTGGGAAAACAGGCGATGCTTTGTACAAAGTTGCTGACAAATTATGCAAAGAGCAAATGGATGATTCTTGTTCTAAGGATTTAAAAATATTGACCCAGATGTATTCTCGTCAAATTGTGTCAGATTGTAAAGGTTTGGCAAACAGTATTCAACAGAAGAAAGCAGAAGCTGATACAGCACTTAGTGAGGCAAAAGCAGCTGTGCGTGGCGCGTTAAAAGAATCTTTGACAGAATCTAATCAAGATGATCGTGGAACATGTATGGTTAAATTTAAAAAGTGTATGCAAACCGAAGATGCGTGCGGTTCTGATTGGTCGAATTGTGTGTTTACGATTGCATCTGAAAATATGCAGAATAATCAGGCAAAAAGTACTGTTGGGACAAAAGTTAAAACTGTGAATAATTATGATATCACAGCATCTACAATGGAAATTTTGGAATCTAAACGTTTTATTTGTGAAAAGGTTTTGGATAAATGTATGGCGGTGCGTGATTATATATGGAATGATTTTTTACGCGAAGCTGCACCAACAATTAGATTGGCTGAACAAAATGTTGAATCTAATAAACGTCAATCTTGTTTAAGTGATATTTCAAAATGTATTCAAAAAGCATGCAAAGATGATATCGTTGGCAAAGGAACTGCAACTATGGATGCTTGCTTGGCACGTCCAGATATGGCACGTTCTTTCTGCAAAATTCAAATCGATCCATGTGAGAGAATGGAACCACAGATTTGGGATTATGTGGTTTCAAAATTGGCGGCTATGCGTGTGGATGCTTGTACAGCAGAGGTCAAAGAATGTTTTACTTCCGAAGATAGATGTGGTCCAGATTTTATGAATTGTATAGGTATGGATTATAAATACATACATGATATTTGCCCGATTGATAAATTGGTTGTTTGTAAAAAAGCGAATCCAAAATTTGCTATGTCTGATTTAGATTCTATGTTGGCGGGATTATGGTTGAATATAGATAATAAAGCATTAGAAAACTGCCAAAAGATAGCGGAACAAAAAATGACAGATTTATGTGGGTCTACAACCGATTGTAATTCGTTTGCCGCAAATGATTATTTAGGAATTGGTTCCATAAAATCTGAAAAAGAAGGGGCGATTTATCGGGTGACTGGTTTGATTACTTTTGGGTCTATTAAGGTTGGCGATGCTGGGGGAACAGTCAAAGATAATGGTAAAGTTTTGGCACCTGGTGAAATAGGAGTTGCTGATTATATACAACATCTTAAAAAGAACAATTATGATTTTGACGATGCTGATGTGATAATTTCTTCAATTGAAAATGAATTGAACAATATTGCTGGCAATATTAACAGGACAATCAGTTTGATTGAAACTGATCAAAAAGTACAATATTGTATTAATGGTCGTGATTTATCTCAGATAAATGGCAGGGCCAGTAAAAATAATACGACTGCTGCACGTTTTCCGAATTTGTTGAACCAATATCGTGTTGAAATCGCTATGGCAGCTTTGCGCAAAGCCGAAGATAATTATAACAAAAAATTAAACGAAATTACTGCAGAAGCAACAAAAGAAGCATCTGTTGATAAAGCGCAAGTTATGTGTTTAATGTTGCCTTCGAATCATAGTGTTGGTGCTGCGGAAAAAGTAAAAACACCGTTAACAGTTCCTTATGCTATATCTTATAATATTAGTTTAGGGGTTTCAGATGATGAATTAAAAGCTTTGTCTGACTATGCAACTTCAACTGATAAGTATAAAGATGGTAAATTTAAGTCTGGCTCAGAAGTTGCGTCTATATTGGGAACATCTTTGTTGTTGCCTATGTCGATGCCGACATCTATGGATATACCTGGTGGTACAAAAACGGTAAAAACAACGTTTAATCGAGAAACTAGAATTTGTCACAAATGTACAGAGATGGTCACAAAAGAATGTAAAACAAAAGGTTTTAGTTTCGGTGTATTAGATACTCGTAAAGCAGAATGTGGACCAGAAAATAGAACCGAAGAATGTGAAGATATTCCAATGTAATGTAAACCGCCCGTTTGGGCGGTTTTTTAATATATAAAATGCCATTTGTTCCTATGTTATTTTGTTGGGTGTTTTTGTTATGATATAAACGTGGAAAACAAAGCAACAAATGGAGAAAACAATGAAAAAAATATCAGTATTGGCTTTGGCTGTTTTGATGCCTGTTTGTGGCGCAATGGCAGGTCCAGGTAAAACTATGAATAACGGTATGATGAATGGTAATCAACCAGCCGTATGGACTGTGACCGAAGTTGTATCTTTGCCTGATAATACACCGGTTGTTATGCGCGGTCGTATCACTAAAAATATGGGAAACAATATTTTTGTTTTTGAAGATGGCTCTGGTACAATTATGTTGGAAATAGATGAAGAATCTTGGAATGGAAATACTGTGCGCGTTGATGATGTTGTGACAGTTTATGGTAATGTAGACAAAGGTTCTAATTATACCGAAGTAGATGTTGATTCTATCGTAAGATAAAAAATGCCCATTTGGGCATTTTTTATATTCTTTGTTCTTTTTTTATGTTTTGTTTTGTGATATAATTAACGCATAATGAAATTCAAAAAGTCTTTGTTTTCAGTATTGATGGTTATGTGCATCGCGCCTGCGTTCGCGGGTTGGGAATATAATGGATATTATTTGGATGATGGTTATTATACTGAAAATACAACACGTTTTGTTATTGGTTTTCGTGGTGGTTTATCTTGGGCAAATGCAAAGATAAAAAATGATATGGGCAGTTTGGACGGTTATTATTATCTTGATTTAAATACTAATGATGTTATTTCATTTAAGGCATACGAAGCATATATAGACGAAGGTGGCGACCCAAGTGATTATGCGTATGCTGGTGTTGGTGATTTGTCGACTTTGCCAGCCAAAGAAAATTTTTCAAAATTGGCTTTTACTGCGGGTGGCAGTGTCGGTTTGACTTTGCCTAATAATCCACATTGGAGATTAGAAGCAGGCTATGACCATATTGCGGAAACAAGCTATAATCAAATTCCTTTGTTTGAAGGTGATATGAATGTGTCTGGTGGCGAGATTGGTGATGCAGTAGTTCATGTGGCTAGTACTGGTGCAACAGCTACTATTTCTACAGACATAGTATCTGCGATGGCGTTTTATGATTTCTTTGATGGTAAACAAAAATCTCTTAATACTATTATGCCGTATGTTGGTTTGGGTTTGGGGTATGCAGCTTCGAAAACTACTTTAAAACTGTCTGATATTTATGGTGATTTGTCGACAGATTCAGATTTACAGAATTATGGAACTGTTGATGCTAATGGTGTCATACAATTTGAATCACCGTCAGATAAATCAAAATATCCAACTTCTACAAATATTGCTGTGATTGGTGCTTTGGGCGCATCGTATGGGATAGCTGAATATACTTATCTCGATTTTGGTGTGCGCGTTATGTATATTCCAAAGATTACATGGGAATTGGTTAACAGCGACGCTTCTTTGCATCGTGAATGGTTTAGTGCCAAGGATATGTTTTACACTAATTTATCTTTTGGTTTAAGATTTGAATTCTAGTTTTTTTACGGTTCGTTAAATATACGCGCAGGGTCAACGGAATTTTTACCGCGTCTTACTTCTAGATACATTTCCGGTTTGTTTTCGTTCATGCGACCGATTGGTTCGCCTGCCAAAACTTCTTGACCAACCAAAGCATCAATTTCGCCCATATTAGTCATAACAGTATTGTATCCGTTTTTATGAGACATGATTACAACCTTGCCAAAACCGCGAAAAGAATCAGCAAACTTTACAACACCATCAGCCGGTGCCATAACCAAAGCATCACCGCGTGTACGTATGCGCCATCCGTCTGATTTTAAGCCAAGGGCGGTTTTTTCGCCGTATCTAACAACCAATTTTCCACGTACAGGAATATTTAATTTGCGCTTTGAAAACTTAGAATCCGAAGACATCTCTGAAGAACCAACCCCAGCAGATAATTCAGAGATGCTTTTTGCTTTGGCAGATAAGTTTTTTAATTTATTTTTGATTTCAATTTGTTCATTTTTTAATTTTTCATTTTGCGCAGAACGTGTTTTTAATAATTTATCTAATTCTTTTTTTTCGTTTGTGTATTTTTTTGCACTACGGTCCAGTTTTTCTTTTTCAATCACACGTTGTTCGTGGATTTTATCTAATTCTTGTAATTTTTTTGTAGCATCCATTATTTGATTGTCAAATTTGTCTGTTGCTGCTGCTAATACAGCAGAAGTTAGAACATAATCGTGCATAGTTTCTGAATCAAAATTCGGATGAGATGCGATAAATAACATGCTGGCAGTAGCATCAGTTATCCCTTCGTAATTTTGTGCCAATTCAGCATTAATTTTGTCGCGTTGTTTATCCAGTTCAGCGATACGTTTAGTAAGGGCAGAACGTTGTTCTTCTAAATCGCTGACCTTATCAGCTGTTTTTACCAGTTGTTTTTTTGTTTGTTCTACATCGCGTGAAGATGTTTTTAATTGCTGTTCAATTTGTTTGTTTTTTTGTTCTGTTTGTTTAATCTGGTTTTGAATTTTTGATAATTCGCTGGGGGCACCCATTGCGGCAAACAATGCAAAACCAGATAGAACAGCTGATAAAAATAACTTGTTTATAAACATCGTGCTTTTATTCTAGCAAAGTAATACAAAATTGTAAATCGCCGATTTTAAGAAAAGTATTGACAAATATAAAAATGTGTCTATAATATTAAGTATGAAAACAGAAATTGAAGATTTGAAAGCAGAAAATAAAGAACCACCACATGGGCGTGAGACTTTTGTCGCATATTTTGGTGATGCTTATGTTATGAAACGTCCTTTGCCGGGACGTGATTGTGATGCGTGGTTGGCTAAACAGCACAGAACCAAAGAATTCATCGATGAAATAAGCGCGGTTAATAATCCTGTGTATAATATTCCAAAAATGATTCATATCAAAGATGAAGAATATCAATTGTTGGAAGAACGTGCCCCAGGAGAACCGTTGACTCAGGCTTTGTATCAAAGTTTGCCATCGCATCAACAAAAGCAAATTTTGAATGGTATGGCTAATTTTTTGGTTAATATGAACGAATTAAAACCTGTGCACGAAGAAGTTTATCATAATATTTCTACTGAATTAAAAATGACAAAGTTGACTAATATTATTGAAAATAAAATGCCAAAATGGTTTGATTTAGGCAAAATAAAATATATGGAAGATTTAGCAGAAGATATTTCTGGATTTGAATATGTGACACGTGAAGCATGGTCGCATAATGATTTGAATAGCGGAAATATATTGTATGACAAAGAAACAAGCAAATTATCTTTCATAGATTTTGCTGAAGCAAAATACAATTTCATTTATCGTGATATTTTTTCCCCGCTTTGTGTAGATTTGAAAATTTGCAGGCAAGTATATGAGTTATATACTGATTATCACGATAAAAGTAAATATAAAATGCCCGGATTACGCAATTCGGAATTGCAGCGCATTTTAAGATACAGGGCGATGGTTGTTTTGTTAAAACGTTTTATCAAAGCAGGTGATGATTTGCGTCTTTACCCACAATCTGATAAAACTGTTCAGAATAATTTTGATAAAGTTTTTTATATGAATGATTTGTTGGACAAATTGCGATCCATTGAAAAACAGTTGTCAAAATAAAAATGCCCGCTGTGTGCGGGTTGTTTTTTTATTAAAAATCGTGTTGCGTAAATTTTCTTTTTTTATTATGCTAGTTGGGTGATAAAAGGAAAGGGTGTTTTCATGTTTAAAAAATTGTTTTTGATTTTTGTTTTATTAATCCCATTTACTGCGAATGCCGCGCAAAAGCCAAAAAAAGAAGAACCGATTGTTCATTTAACTGATGAACAGATTTATGAAGAATTGAAAAAATTGGCTGCTGTATTTGAAGTTGCACGTGAAAAGTTTGTTGAAGAAGCAGATGAACGTAAAATGTTAGAAGGGGCTATGAATGGTATGTTGGCGGCGTTGGACCCACATTCTTCTTATTTATCTAAGGAAGATTTCAAAGAATTTAACGATAAATCAGCCGGTGAATTTGGCGGTCTTGGTATTCAGATTACCAGCGACAAAGGTGCGATTCGTGTTATTTCCCCGATTGATGATACACCTGCGGCTAAGGCTGGAATAGAATCTGGCGATTATATCACTCATATTGATGGCGAACAGGTTTTTGACATGACTCTTAATCAGGCTGTTAAAAAAATGAAGGGCAAACCTGGGACAAAAGTTAAACTGACTATTGTTCATGACAGGGGAGAACTCAAAGAAATGACGTTGAAACGCGCAATTATTAAGGTTAAGTCTGTGAAGTTTAGTGAAAAATCAGATGCTGCGGCGATAGATGATGATAAATTGCCAAAAATAGGTTATTTACGAATTTCCGATTTTGGTGCAACAACAACCAAAGAATTAAAAGATGCGTTAAAAGATTTGGAAAAGAAAAAAGTTGCGGGTTATGTTTTAGATTTGCGTAATAATCCTGGTGGTTATTTAACTGCCGCGATAGATATGGCGGACGCATTTTTGGATGGTGGTGAAATTGTGTCTACACGTGGCAAAGAAAAATCAGATATTGAACGTATGTTTGCCAAAGACGGTGATTTAATAAACGGCAAACCAGTGGTTGTTTTAATAAATCATGGTTCTGCTTCGGCTTCGGAAATTGTGGCTGGGGCTTTGCAAGATAATGGTCGTGCTATTGTTATGGGGTCACAAAGTTTTGGCAAAGGGTCTGTGCAACAACAAAAACCTTTGGGGGATGGCTCTGCGATACACATAACTATTGCGCGTTATTATACACCAAGCGGACGTTCTATACAAAATGAGGGTATTACCCCTGATATAGAAGTGTTGCAGAGTAAGATAGAAACAATTGAAAAGAAAGAATCTTTGTTTAATGAAGCTACTTTTAATAATTCGCTTAAAAACGATGCGTCAAAGAAAAAAGATTCTTCTAAAAAGAAAGATTCAAAGAAAGAAAGCAAAACTGATGATGATGAAGACGAAGATTATTTGAATTTGACTGATGAAGAAAAAGATGCTCGCGATTATCAATTGCAACGTGCCTTAGATATGGTTCGCGCGTTGTCTAAGGTTGGTAAAAAGAATCTTGAAAAAATTGAAGATACAACAAAGGCTGATTCTAAAAAAGAAGAAGCAAAGAAAGATTCTGATGCGGAAACAAAAGAAGATAAAAAATCTAAAAAGTAAAAAAAACGTCCATTTGGACGTTTTTTATTTGTGTTTGAATTTGTAAATATATAATTTGTGTGGGTATTTTTTATTGCCGATTATTGTCGCGCCATAACCAATATCGATTGTTCTGGTTGGTTTTAAATTTAAAACCGGAAAATCTAGTGAAATAAACACATCAATTTTATCTTTGTATTCTGGTATTTTTTGTGTTGCTTGCGGTCCCAAGTATGCAATTGCAATATCAAAATGTTCTTTTGTTTTTTCAAGATATTCAAAAGCATCGCCATGAACAGTAGAATTTTTTTTGAAACAAAATATATCTAAAATTTTAGATACAAAAGCATACCATGCTATGTTTTCAATTCCTGTCACTTTTTTATTTGTTTTTCGCGCTAGGTATCTTGTCAATCCACCAAAACCAGACCCCAATTCAATAATATTTTTAGAATCTGGATAATGTTTTTGAATTTCATTAACAGTAAACCGGCGTAATTTTTTACAACTGGCAACCAAAGGCACTTGTTTTTTTATAAATATACAATAAAAGTATTCAACGAATTGTATGGTTGTAAAGATTATGAAAATAAATAAGAAAATAATGCAAAGCCATATAAAGTATATCAAAATTTCACCTTTTTTATCCAAGATGAATTGTATCATAAATGCGAAAATGTATCAAAATAAAAAACAGGGCGCAAAGCCCTGTTTCTATTTTTGGTTCACTTTTAAGTCTGCAATATTATTAACAAATCTTCCATCATTTGTTATAATCCAATCACAAAGCCCTTTTTCAAGACATTGTTTAGAATTTAATACACCAGAACCTTCGATATTATAATATTTATTAAGTTCTTTTTGGACTAATCTTGTGTTTTTTAAATATATATGTTGGGTTTGTTTATACCAGTCTTTTATATGTTGGTTTGAGTATTCTATTTCGTTTATATGATTTGCGCCATTAGATATGTTTCCAAAATGGATTGTATTATAAGCATTTTCTGCCATATATCTGTAACCAAAAGTTCCAGATATGGCAATCATACTAGCAGAAGAATCCGCGTGAGCCAAATTGTATGTTTTGATAATTGCGCCTTTGGCAGAAGCAATATTAAACAATGTCAATATAGATTGCATCACCAACGTTTTGCCTCCGCAAGAATTAATGTACACATTCAACACAGGTGTCTTTTGCGGGATTTTTTCACAGGGGGAATAAGTTTTTTTATCGTTAATAATGTAAACTGTCGAATCTGTTATCGGTTCTTCTGTTTTTTGAAGTGTATGAGTGTCATTTTTTAAAGTAGTAATATCTATTGTATCTACCCATTGCGATAATTGCATAATTAATTCGTTGGTTGTTTCAGGGTTTATTGTTGTTAAAATATAAACCATGTTTTTGTTCATAATATTTTTTAATTCGTTTTTATCTGCCATTTTTTTCTCTTTTTGTTGATTTATACTTTATATATAATACAAAATAAACGTTTTGTCAATCCTTTTTGTTTTTTTTAAGAACAATAAAATCTTGCCTTAGTTTTATAAACGCGCTAGCATCTGTCCATATAATAAACTATCTGAATTTTGGGGTAAAAGATGTCAAAGTTAATTGTTGATGGAAATTGGGCAGCGGCTGATGTCGCGTACAGATGTGTTGATTGCGCAGCGATTTATCCTATTACGCCTAGCAGTACTATGGGTGAATTGGCAGACGAATGGTCTTTTCAGCACAAGAAAAATATTTGGGGTGTTGTACCTGAAATAATTGAAATGCAATCCGAAGCTGGTGCGGCAGGTGCCTTGCATGGTGCTTTGCAAATGGGTGCTTTGGCGACAACATTTACTGCATCCCAAGGTTTGCTGTTGATGATTCCGAATATGTATAAAATTGCTGGGGAACAAACGCCTTTTGTTATGCATGTTGCGGCGCGCGCATTGGCAACACATGCGTTATCTATATTCGGTGACCACAGCGATGTAATGGCGGTACGAAATACTGGTTTTGCTTTGTTGTCGTCTCATAATGTTCAGGCGGCGCATGATATGGCTGCGATTGCGCATGCGTCAACTTTGCGGGCGCGTGTTCCTTTCTTGCATTTCTTTGATGGTTTTAGAACCAGTCATGAAGAATCCGCACTAACGCGAATCGAAGATGATGTATTGCGTAAAATGTTGCCTGATGATTTAGTAATGGAAAATCGTAAACGCGGTTTGACACCTGATAATCCAAAAATTCGTGGAACTGCGCAAAATCCTGACGTTTATTTCCAGGGACGTGAAGCGGCTAATTTGCTTTATGATGCAGTACCACAAATCGTCCAAGAAGAAATGGATAAATTTGCTAAATTAACTGGGCGTAAATATCATGTTGTTGATTATATCGGTGATAAAAACGCGAAGTATGTTATTGTTTCAATGGGCTCAAGTTGCGATACAATTGAAGAAACTTTGAAACATTTGCCAAAGGGTGTCGGGCTTATTCGTGTTCATCTGTTTAACCCTTTCCCTATTAGTGCATTTTTAAAAGCATTACCAAAATCTATTGAACAAATCGCTGTTCTAGACAGAACTAAAGAAGCGGGGGCTATTGGTGAACCGTTGTATCAAAATGTTCGTAGCATTGTTGATTCAAAAATTTCTGTGTTTGGTGGTCGTTATGGTTTGGGGTCCAAAGAATTTAAACCACGGGATGTCAAAGCTATTGTTGAATATATGATGCGGGGTGAATTACATCATAATTTCACGGTCGGTATTGAAGATGATTTGTCACATTTGTCTTTGGATATAGATAAAACTTTTACTATTGAAGACAAAGGTGTTAAAACAGCAATTCTTTATGGTATCGGTAGTGACGGAACGGTTGGTGCTGTTAAGAACATTGTGAAAATAGTCGGTGAAAATTCTGAATTGTATCCACAATCTTATGCGGTGTATGATTCAAAAAAATCTGGTGGTGTGACTCAATCTCATATTCGTTTTTCATCCAATCCTATAAAAAGTGAATATCTGGTTGAAAGCGCAGATTTTATTTGTGTTTCTAATTTTATGATTGCACAAAGGTTTGATGTGTTTGCTTCTTTGCGCGCAGGTGGCACAGTTATGATAAACACATCGTTATCACCTGATGAAGCTTTTATGAATTTGCCAAAGGATGCACAAGAACATTTGATTCGTATGCGTGCTAATTTATATTTCTTGGATGCGAATGCCGCTGCTAATGAATTAGGGTTGGGAAATAGGATTAATACATTTATCATGTTGAATTTCTTTAATTTAACAAAAGTTATAAAACCCGATGTAGCAAAAAATGCTGCCAAAGCAGCAATTGAAAAAACTTATAAGAAAAAAGGTATGGATGTTGTTCAGGCTAATTGGGCGGCAGTAGATAAAGCAGAATCTTATTTGAAAAAATATGATTTTCCATCTAGTGTTTCTGAATTTGCACCTGATTTTATTCCTGCTATGACACTAGATACGCCAGCGGAAATTGCTGGAACGCTCGGTGAAATGGCGGCAGGTCGCGGAGATGATATACCTGTATCACGATTCAAAATAGCTGGTGAATTTGGGGCAGGGCAATATCCTGTGGGAACATCAAAGTATGAAAAACGCGCAATTGCAAATCGTGTCGCGACATGTGATTTAAGTAAATGTATACAATGTGGTAAATGTTCTATGCTTTGTCCACATGGCGCAATTCGTATCAAAGTAATGAACAAAGCAGAAATGGAAAAAGCACGTGCGCATGGTGTGACAGTTGTTCCAATGAAAACACCAGAATTGGGGACAGAGCTATTTTATACATTAAATATATCACCGGCTGATTGTACAGGATGTGGTTTGTGTATGAAAAATTGTCCTGTGGGTGCTTTAAGCATGATTCCTATGGCTGAAGGGATTAAGAATCAAAAAGCTTTTGATGCAGCATTAAAAATACCTGACTTTGATAAATCAAAATTGAATTTGAATATTCCAAAGCATGTTGAATTATTGCCACATTATTTTGAATTTCCAGGGGCTTGTGCTGGATGTGGTGAAACGCCATACGTTCGTTTGATGGCGCAATTATTTGGCGATAAAATGATTGTGGCAAATGCTACGGGATGTTCTTCAATTTATGGTGGAAATTTACCAACTACACCTTGGACTTGTGATTCCAAAGGACGCGGTCCTGCTTGGTCGAATTCTTTGTTCGAAGATAATGCAGAATATGGTTTGGGAATGCGAATCGCGCTTAATCAAAGAAAGAGTGCTTTGCGTTCAGTACTATATGAACTAGGCTTTGAAAATGTAGATAAAATGCTGTCAGAAACTGATACAGAAAAACAACGTGAAATCGAACAAAATTTGCGCGCTGAATTGTCAAAAATGAAGAACCCGCGAGCAAAATATGCATCCGGTTTGGTTGATGCGGTTGTTGATAAATCTGTATGGATAGTTGGTGGTGATGGCTGGGCATACGATATTGGTTATGGTGGCGTTGATCATATTTTACATAGTGGCGAAAACGTGAATATTTTGGTTTTGGATACCGAAGGTTATTCAAATACAGGTGGTCAACAATCTAAATCTACACCTTTTGGTGCTTCTATGAAGTTCGCGATTGGTGGTAAAGAACATGCTAAAAAAGATTTGGGTATGATTGCATTGATGTCAGGTGCTTATGTCGCACAAATTGCAATTGGTGCGAATCAGGCCCAGGCTATACGTGCGTTCCGTGAAGCAGCAGCATTTAATGGTCCATCGATTATATTGGCTTATGCGCCATGTATCGCGCATGGATTCGCATTGCAAAATGGTGTGGAACATCAAACTAATTTGGTGAATACTGGTGCGTGGCCACTTTATAGATTTAATCCAGCTAATATAGAAAATGGGCAAAACCCATTAACTTTGGATTCGCATGTGGATAATCCTTTACCGTTGGAAGAATTTATGAAATCGGAAACTCGGTTTGCAGCTGCGCGTTCGGTTAATCCTAATTTTGATAAATTGGTAGAAGAAGCCAAGGCGAATAATTTATACAAAACAGAACTTAAACAGCATATTGCTAATTTCACGGTTCAAAAAAACAAAGATAATGGCGAAGGATAAGAGATGAAAAAATTATTTTTAATATTTGCATTGATATTGACGGCTTGTACATTTCAAACTAAGCATCGCGGGTATGTTTTTTCAGACGATTTGGAAAGCAAAATCGCATCAATTAAAACAACCGCTCAATTGCAAGATGAAATTGGCGACCCGCAGACTCGCACTATTTATGGTGATGAAGTCTGGATTTATTACAGTGCTGATGAAAATATGCATGGACCTTTCCCGGTCACGTATGACAATAAAACGGTGCTTTTGGCATGGGTCAAAGGCGGAAAAGTGATAAAAACTCAGGTTTTGCATGACGAAGATTTAAAAGATGTGAATTTAGCCAGCGGGGAAACAGAAATTCCTGCCGCAATCGAGTTGAATGCGCTGGAAGAATTGTTTAATAACATAGGACGTTTTTCACCTGCGGGTCTTGGTCAATAATTTTTTGTCCAATTATTTGTTTTTTCAGATTTTTGTGTTATAATGCTGAATGAGAGAGGGTGGCAAACGCAAAGGTGTAATTGATGCCAGCAAAAAAATTAGATTTTAAAACCGGACAATACGTTGTGTATCCTACACAGGGTGTTGGTAAGTTGTTGCGTGTTGAAGAACAAACAATTGGCGACCAAAAAATTAAGATGATGGTTATTGATTTTGAAAGAAATCACATGACATTGCGTGTCCCGTTGGACAGGGCTGAAATTTCTGGATTGCGCCCATTAACCAGCGTGAGAAAGATGGATGAAGCGATTCAATCTGCTAAGGGTAAGGCCGGGGCAAAACGTATGATTTGGGCGCGCAGGGCGGCTCAATACGAAGAAAATATTAATTCTGGCGATCCTATGAAACTGGCGGAAGTTGTGCGTGATTTGCAAAGACGTACATCTACGGATACTATGACTTTTTCTGCGCGTCAATTGTATTTAAAGGCTTTGGAACGTATGGCGCAAGAATTTGCAGTTTTACATAAAATGGATTTAGAAGCCGCGTCTGATAAAATAGAAGATATTTTGGGCGTACCAAAGGAAATAGATTTGAATGCTACTGAAGAAGAAGTAGACGAAACAGACGAAGAATAAATTTTGCGCGCCATGTAAACATGGTGCGTTTTTTTCTTGTATTTATTATTTTTTTTCGCAATCATTTTATTATAGAACTAACAAAGGAAGTAAAAATGGCAGGCAGTATAAATAAAGTAATATTGGTTGGTAATATTGGTCAAGACCCTCAGGTTCGTACTATGCAATCTGGGCAAAAAGTTGTGTCTTTTTCTTTGGCTACATCGGATAGATGGCGCGACAGACAATCTGGTGAACAAAAAGAACAAACAGAATGGCATCGTGTTGTGATTTTTGCGCCTAATTTGGTCGAAGTTGCTGAACGCATGTTGCAAAAGGGAACAAAATTGTATCTAGAAGGGACTTTGCGGACACGCAAATGGCAAAATCAACAGGGTGTTGACAGCTATACTACCGAAGTCGTTTTGAATCCGTATGCTGGTCAAATGGTAATATTGTCTGGTGCAAAGATTAACGAAGCTGGTATGGATAATTCATCTGCGCCGGCTCCGCAAAGGGAAGAAGTTAATATCGAAGACATCGCTGACGATATCCCATTTTAATAAATTTTTTGAATTTTTTATGTCCGCCGATAATGGCGGATTTTTTTTGAATATAAGTTTTTTTATGATATAATTAGTTATAATATGTAAGAGGGGTATACTATGTATAATTCCAAAGTGTTTGTTTTTTTGTTATTTTTTTGCGGGATAAATATTTCTGCTTTTGCTGTTGATGCAGATTTAAATAATGCTTTGAATAATGCACGGACTGCGTGTGTCGGGATATCTGACAAGATGGCGGATATAAAACGCATGGCCGGGATTAATACCGCGATAACTGGTGTCGGAACGGCTTCGGGTGCCGTTGCTTTTGGAACGGGTATCGCAAAAGCATCCACGGATAGAAAGGCAGAACAAATTGAAGATGATTTAAGAAAGTTAATAGAAGAATTGAGAAAAGAAGCGGAAAATCAAGATACCAGTAAGTTATCAACAATATCAATAACAGTAGATGATATTGTAAAGGCTGATTTATCAGGGAAATCAAATGCTTCTGAATTGAAACAAAAACAACAGGAATTAGAACAACTTACGGACAAATCAAAAACTTTGGGTAATGTTAGAACAGGAACAATGGCTGTTGCTGGGGCTACTAATATTGCTGGAGCAATTATTGCTGGAAAAAATGTGCAACAGGAAGATTTAGAAACCAAAATTGAAAACTGTGCAGAATCAATCAAAAATTTACAGGCTGTTCAAATGCAAGTGCAAATGGATAACAATACGGATGATGCCACTTTGTCGCGTGCCAAAGATATTATTTCAAAATGTAGCATGATAAAAACAATTGATTTAAGTTCTGTTATAAAAAAAGCCAAAGGGGCGATGGTGGGTAGCGCAGTTGGTGCAACTACTGGTGTAGTGGGAACTATAACATCTGTTTTGGCAAATAATAAAACCACACGTGATGACAATTCAGAAGAAGGTAAAAAGAAAGAAAAAAATCTGAATACCGCATCTAATGTGTTGGCAGGGGCTACTACTGTGGCATCTGCAACAGCGACTGTATTTAATGCGACACAAATAAGCGCGATTAAAAATATGTCAAAAATAGTTGATGATTGTGAGAAAGCTTTTTGATAATGAACAAACGCTAAAAAGGTTATAATAATGAAAAAGATATTCGCAGTATTTTATATGTTGATGTTCGCCTTTGATGTTCTGGCAATAGAAAATGATGAATTGACCAAAGTGCGTGAATGGTCTGTGGACGCAATTGTTCAGACTGCTGAAAATGAAAAATTCAGTAAAGGACCAGGTGCCGAAACGACATTAAATATTTTGAATTATATGAAAGAAAACAATTTTAACGCTTCTGTGACTGGTATAAACAATGTGTGTTCTGTTGGTATGTATTCAGAATGGTGCAACAACTGGATTGAAACCGCTATTGATTCGCATAACAGTATGTTTAGTGGTGGGACTACAAGGACAAGAGTAAATTGTGAAATACCTGCGACTTTAGCAATAGAAGTTAGTGATTGTGATGCACAGTATGCCGATAATCCAACAGAATTGGAAAGGTGTAAAAAATGTGTGAATCATGCGGGAACTTATGAAATGTTAATAGACACTAATGGTAATTATAAACGGGGGAAATGTTTTATTGAGGTAAACGGATGGAACTGTGAGGGCAAAGGAAAATGGCTTGTAGGAGAAGGTGAGCCAGAAAGTAAGCATCCAGAATGTCCATCTGAAAATAGATATTATAATTGTAGGGTTATACGAAAATATATTGATGCGGAACAAGATTTTATCTGTGATGCATATAAAGTATATGAAGAAAAAGGGAAAAATGTAGTTTTGACTGGATGTGCACAACATGGTATTTCTTTGGTATCAAAACACCCGCCTTTTAGTATAAGTCCCAGGGCAGATATTGTAGAAATAAATTGTCGTTTGCCTTTACGGAATAATACCGATTGGCGTAAACTATTTACCGAATTAGGGGAGGCTCTTAGTATAACCAAAATGGGTGGAGATAAAAAATTTCCCACAACTAATTGGTGTATGCCTAATCCAAATGGAACGCCATATAATTCAAAAAACGAATGGAAAGAACCTGGTGGACATTATGCTAATTTGATGGAAAAGGGGCAAAGGGTAAATTTCTGGAATCAGGAATTTAATATCAATAGTTTACAAAAAAAAGTAGAATGCAATACAGGGTATTCAAAGATAGAAACATTTACCAGTTATAAAGTTATTGATAAAGATACAGATGGGTATCAAGCATATCTTGCCAAGATTAACGATCATAATTATTATGTTAGTGAATCTCAAAGAAGCGCGATAGCTGAAAGTCAATGTAATGAATTAAAATCAAAACTAAAAACAAATTATGACAATATACAAAAGCAAAATGCTGAAATGAAGAGTTTTGCTACCAAAATAACAAATTGGGCGAAACAAACTTCAAATAAGTTTGAAGAGACAAAAACAGAAAAAGAAAGCGATGCTTTTGCAATGGCGGCAAAACAGCTGGTGCAAGATTTGAATGGTTTAATGGGTGAAAGATGGGTTGATTATTACCTTAATACCACATTTAAATGCACAGGTACATGTAATAGAATACCAGGGACTGATGATATTGTCACGTGCAAGAACACAAATGAAACAATAGAAAAAAAATATATATTCGATTCTATTTGTAAAGTTGGATTATGGTAAATGTGTGATTTTGTGATGAAAAAATATTTATTACAAAGAATTATAAAAAAACACCCGCAATCGCGGGTGTTTGTTTATGTAAGCCTTTTATGATAATTTGTGAATTACCAAACCACTACGTAATTTTGGTTCAAACCAAGTTGTCTTTGGAGGCATAATGTTGCCTGTGTCTGCAATGTCAATAATTTGACGCATTGTCACAGGGTACAAAGCAAACGCAACAACCATTTCACCAGAATCTACGCGTTTTTTCAATTCGCCAAGACCGCGAATTCCACCGACAAAGTCAATGCGTTTTGATGTGCGCAAATCACCCAAATTCAATATCTTGTCAAACACCAAATTGGATAATACTGTCACGTCTAAAACGCCGATTGGATCGTTGTCATTATAAGTCCCAGCTTTGGCTGTCAAAGAATACCATTTGCCATCCAGATACATAGAAAAGTTGTGTAGTTTATTTGGATGGTAAATTTCTGAACCCATTTCTTTTACTTCAAAAGATTCACGCAATTTTTCGATAAATTCATCAGCAGACAATCCGTTTAAATCTTTGACTACGCGGTTATAGTCGATAACGTGTAATTGGCTTTCTGGGAAAATTACAGCCAAGAAATAGTTATATTCTTCGTTGCCTGTGTGATTTGGGTTTTGTTCACGTTTTTCAGCACCAACACGTGCAGCAGCTGCGGTTCTGTGGTGACCGTCTGCAACATAAAACGCAGGAACTTTTGCAAAAATTTCTGTGATGCGAGCATTTGTTGCATCGTCATCAATTTTCCAGAAAGTATGACCAAATCCATCTTCTGCAACAAAGTCATATTCTGGTTCGTGTTTTGCAATCCAATCAGAAACCAAATCATTCATTTCAGCAACATCAGGATAAGCAAAGAACACAGGTTCCAAATTAGCATTTTGAATACGAACGTGAATCATACGATCGTCTTCTTTTTCTTTTCTGGTTAATTCGTGTTTTTTAATTTTGCCGGTCATGTAATCATCAACATTTGCTGCGGCTACCAAACCATATTGAGTGCGACCATCCATAGTTTGTGCATAGATGTAATACATTTCTTTGTCGTCTTGGGTCAGCCAGCCACGTTCTTGCCATTTTTTGAAATTTTCAACAGCTTTGTCATAAGTTTTTTGTTCGTGTTCATCGGCAATTGGGTCAAAATCAATTTCTGGTTTAATAATGTGCAATAAAGATTTTTCACCAGCTTCAGTCTTTGCTTCAACAGAATTCAAAACGTCATAAGGACGTGATGCGACTTCTTTTGCTAAATCTTTTGGTGGTCTTACACCTGCAAATGGTTTTATTTTCATAATAATTCCTTTTGTTTTTGTATAATCTTTTACTCAACGGGTGCGATTATAACACAAAAATTTTAGTTTTCCATCATTGTTGACTGATTTTTGTAAAAATGTAAATATTAGGTATATGAAAAAATTGTTTTTGATTCTTTTTTTGTCTGGATGTGCAGGCGCAAACTGGGTTGCGCCAGATGACTTTCAATATGTACCAGTGCAAACAGATTCTTATAAAATCGCAACTTGGCAGAAAATAAATAATCCTGAAAATAATCAAATTCATGTTTATATCGAAGGCGATGGATATGCTTTTGATTCATACGGTCAACCGACAAGTAATCCAACACCACGTGGAACTTTTGTGCGAGATTTAGCTGTGGCTGATAATTTTGAAAACGTTGTTTATGTTGCAAGACCTTGCCAATTTATAATGGATAAAAATTGTAACGAATCAGATTGGACAGATGGGCGATTTTCACAGAAAGTCATAGATGCAGAAAGCAGGGTGATTAAGCAAATCGCGAAAAATAAAAAAATAACGATTATTGGATATTCTGGTGGTGCGATGGTTTCTGGTCTGATTATAAAACAAAATCCAAAAATGAATTTTGAAAAATGGATAACGATTGCTGGGGTTTTAAATCATAAAAAATGGACAGAATATTTTGGTGATGAACCGCTAGATGAATCTTTGAATATGGAAACTTTGCCAGCCGTTGCACAAACCCATTTTGTTGGTGAACGTGATGATGTTGTACCATATGAATTAGCAAAAACGTGGGCAGATGAAACAGATATAAAATTAATTCCAAAAGCCAGCCATAATGACTTTAAAGATTTGAAAATATTTGATTGAAAAAACAAATAATACATATATAATATAGGGCTGAATTGGGGTATAGTTTAATGGTAGAACAGCAGACTCTGACTCTGTATATCGCGGTTCGAGTCCGTGTACCCCAACCAAGAATTTAAACACCCCTTGTGGGGGTTTTAATTTTTGGTTTTGGTGATAACGAGACGAGAATCGCAGGTTCGACAAGCAGTAGATTTTGTAAAACAAAATCGTTACGATTGCCGCGCAGCCACCATTGTAATGGGGGCGAGCGAGTACGCAGATAGACAATTAGAAAAATATTAAAAAATCGACAACTGGAGATTTTTTTGATTTTTATTATTGTGTATCAAGGCACCGTGTACCCCAACCATAGTTTACATAACCGTCCATAAGTGCGGTTTTTGTTGGAATCGCAAGTTTTTCATCGAGTTCGAAAGTTTAATTTTGAAAAATCGCAATTTTTTGGCATTTTCGAACTTTTTGTGATACAATCGTACTACAGCTATTAAAGGATTGGTACAATGCAACTAACTTGGAAACAAAAAGATTTTGAAGAGGATTTGGATTTTATTTTGTTTTTACAGCAAGATGATAAACCAGCTTGGTGGTCTAAACGGCTTTTTGAAGTGTTTCCGTCTTTAAATTACGAATATGCAAGAAAATTACCAGAATCTGAACGTTTGAAATATATACGAAAAGAAATGGAAAAATTATCGGTTTTGCACTCTGACGATATACAGAATTCAATAAAAATGTTTCAAACGAATTGGATACCAGTAGCAAAAAAGTTAAATCAAGCGTATTCATCAACTTTTGGGTATGATTGTACAAAAATTTTGAATGATATGGTAGGTTTCGTTGGATTAGACCCTGTTTGTCCCCGAAATGTACAAGAATACACTTTTGATGTTTTCTATAAGTTCGAGCCAGAATACGCGATATTTGCTGCATTGCATGAAATAACACATTTTGTTTGGTTTTATATTTGGCACGAATACTTCAAAGACAATCCTGACGAATATGATACCCCACATTTGAAATGGGTTTTATCGGAAATAGTTGTTGAAACCATAATTCGTAATTCCGAAATTGGAAATTTGGTTAAGCAACCAAAACACATAGCATATTCATATTTTTATGAGATGGAAATAAATGGAAAATTGCTGTTTGATACTATGAAAAAGTTATATCTGGAACGTAAAGACATATACGATTTTATGGAAAAGTCATATAATTTTGTTCAGCAAAACGAACCTGAATTACGTAAAAAAATAGCAGAAGCGGAAAAATAATAAAAAGGTGATAATATGGAAAAGTTTTTTAAATTCTTCAAAAAAAATCACAAAACAGAAAGATTGGAACTTCGTATTCTTGAACCAACAATGCAAAATGCTGAACTGGTGTGGGAAGCAATTAAAAATGAAAATCCAGAAGATTTTGCTTTTATACATTATTCACCAAAATATGATAAACCTTTGCCAGAATCATTGGATGAAACATTTGAAACAATGAAAAATTACGCAGAAGCATTTAAATTCAATGGGGTTTTATGGTATGTGTTTCATGGTGGTAAATTGATCGGCTTTCATGGCGTTTCGTATAATAAAGAAAATGATACTGTTAACCCAGGTAATGTTTGGTTTGTTAAATCAGCATGGGGTCATGGTTTTAATCATGAAATCCATAATCTTTTGGAAAAAATCACATTCAACGATTTAAAAATACACCGTATGAGTCGTCAATGTATGGAAAACAATGAAAGGTCACTAAAATCTATTTTAAGCAGTGGGTATCATTTGGATGGCCGTTTAAGAGAATATGCGAAACTATCCAACGGTAAATGGACAGATCATTTGATTTTTTCTAAACTGGTAAGTGAATACAAGGGTAAATAATTACTAAACAAATATTATTTAATCAGAGTCCTAGTTTGTCTTTCGCTTCATTAATCTCTTGTCCAGTTTTGATGATATAGGCTCGCAAATTGCACAGATAGCACAACCAAGATAGACAATCGTTCGTTTCAGGGCGGTTTTTTATTTGTTTGCTAATACTTTCACCGAGTTCGAAAGTTTTGTTTTGGAAAAATATCAAAAAATTGTCATTTTCAAACTTTTTATTTTTTGGGTGATATAAAATATATTTCTGCTTTTCTTATTGGTAATGATTTGTTGCCAGAATCATAGAACCAATCGCCGTTTTTAGTTGTTATTTCAATTTCGCCAATACCTATGCCTGTTTCTTCATCTGTTCTGGTGTCGCTTTTATGTGGGTATTGGGTAGAATCAATCACCCACAAACATAGTTTAGTTTTATTATTATCGATGATGTTATCAATAAACATACAATGACCATTACCATCAGGAAATACAACAACCATAATAGAACCAGAAATAGGTCTGTCCATGAAATCCCAATAGGTTAATTTATTTTTATGTTCATGAATAAATGCAAAGTCTTTACAGAAAAATCTATTTATTTTTATAAAATCGTTTTCTTTTAAAAAATTTTTCAATTCAACCAACGCCCGTTTATAACCCATTTGTGCCAAGCACCAATAAACGAAACCGCTGCAATCCATATGAAAGAAATTTTTACCACCAAATTTATCAATATAATTAGAATGATTGTATTCAGAAACGAAGTCCTGTCGGAACAAATTGTTAAAGAAATCTATATTTGTTTGCATATTCTATATTATACCATAAATTTGTTTTTGAAATCTATTATTTCTTGTTTGATTTTGATTATGGTGGTTTGTGAATCATGTAAAATATCGAAAATTTGTCATATTCGAACTGTTGTGATATAATTTTTGAAAAGGTTATTTCATGGAAAGGCATTTTTATTTTTTCAGGCATGGACAAACAAATGAAAACGAAGTTGGTGTTCGGTATGGCACAGGTATTGATGCTTGGTTGACAGATTTAGGTGTTATACAGGCAACCAAGTTGCACGAATTTTTTAAAGATAAAAATATTCAGATTGTTTATTCAAGTCCTTACAGACGTGCAATAGATACCGCAAAAATTGCAATCACAAATGGTACAGATATCAAAATTGTAACCAATGACGCCCTCAAAGAAGCGATATTTTGGTTTTGGGATGTTGAAGACGAAGAAAAGAAAAAGCAAATAAACGATAATTTCAAACTTATAAAAAATTACCTAGAACAAATTGTTAAGACAGATAAACATGAAAATATTGCGATTGCTTCTCATGGTGGCGTAACACGTGCACTATGTTGGGCGTGCGGACATAAAGTTGACGGTATTCAAAATGCCCAATGTTTTCATTTCGTTTTAGATGAAAACGGTTGGAAATATATTGAAACATTTATTCCGTAATCAAATTAAATTTGGCAGGTTTAATGTGTCTTTCATTTCATCAATCTCTTTTCCGATTTTGATTATATCGGCTCGTGAATTGCATAGGTGGCGAAAGTGAATTTTTTAAATAAATATTGACAATATGTTTTTTTGTGTTATATAATAGGGGTGTAATAATATAAAAAAGGATAAATTATGGATGCCAATAAAGAATTGCAAAAAGCAAATGATTCAATGAAAAAACAAAATTTATCGCTGACAAGCTTAAAAAATGAAGGTTTGGGACGCACATTGACTGATCAGGAAATTAGTGCTGTAAAGTGGCATGTGGAAAAAGTTCTTTCTATTGGGCCAACCGAGAAACCAGGATATAACAACGCGGTTCGCAGTATAATTGAAATTGGTAACATTGAAAACATATTGAAAAATTTTCAAAGATCTTATGAACGAGGTTTTACGGTAGCACGTAGACGTATGAAAAGCGGGATGATTGAAACACACATCGTTTTATTAGACGGGGGTAGAGGGCGTAAAAAATAACGCTGATAATATTTTAAAACAAATTCATCAATCTCTTGTCTGATTTTGATTATGTTGGTTCGTGAATTGTGCTTGGCGCAACTGTGTTTTTTTCATCATTTATAAAATAAACATCTTGCTATTATCTATTTTTATGGCACAATAATATTATCCTATTTTTTATAAATATAACAAAGGAAAGCCAATGCCAAAAGCACCAAAAGTATCTGTTTTAACGCCGATTTATAATACTAATCCAACGCATTTGCGTGAAATGATTGAATCTATTTTAAATCAGACTTTTACAGATTTTGAATTTTTGATTTTAAATGACAGCCCTGATAATAAAGAAATTGAAAAGATTGTCAAAGATTATGCTAAAAAAGATAAACGTGTAAAATATATAAAAAATACAAAAAATATGGGGATTACGCCTTCGCGGAATAGGTTGGTGAAAATGGCTGCGGGGGAATATTTGGCTATATTCGACCATGATGATGTATCTGTGCCAGAACGTTTGGAAAAAGAAGTTGCATATCTGGATTCTCATCCACATATTGGTGTTGTGTCTGGTTGGGCTCATTATTTTGGGGATAATTATGATGATTTATGTAAAACTCCTGAAATGGATTCGCAGATTCGTGTTCATCTGACTGAAAATTGTTTCGTGATACATTCTGCATCAATGATACGTAAATCTGTTTTGGTTGATAATAATATTGAATATGAAGAATTTTATACCCCGGCTGAAGATTATCGTTTGTGGACACGTTTGATGGAAGTGACTCATTTTTATAATTTTCAAGAAATTTTAATTCATTACAGATGGTTTGAAAATAATACGTCTAAGCGTATGAATGATGCTCGTGAAGAGGCTGCTGCAAATATTCGTATGGAAATATCATCTAAATATCCTGAATATCGTCGTGTGGCATCAAAAATGATGGTTCCAGGAACTCAATTTAGATTGCGTTTGTTTGGATTTATCCCATTGGTAAAGATTAAAAATAATTGGATTGTGTTATTCGAGTGCATACCTATATGCAAAATGTTTTGGAAATAATATAACTTTTGTGATGGAAAAATAATATGAAAAATCCAGAAATACACCTTATAGTCCTTTGGGCAAATGCAAGATATAAAGAAAATGAGATTATAGAAGATGTTAAATCTCATTTGGATATAATGGCTGCGTATGATGTCCATTGGTCTTGTGATTGTGTGTCTGATAATTTCAGCAGATTTTACGGGGTGAATTTGCCTAATCGTTCTGAAAAAGAAAAGGAATGTGGCACAACTGGGTTTTTGTTGTTGGTGGTTCGTGATAATAAACCAAAATATGAAATGGTTGAAACTTCGCGTGGGCATGAACGTGTGAACGTAAATATATTTTCATTGAAACAAAAATACAGACAATGGACGCGCGGTGGACACAAAATTCATACTACAAATTCTGTTAATGAAACGAATCATGATTCTGCGTTATTATTGGGGTTAAATTATGATGATTTGAAAAAATCTTTACCGAAAAAATGGGATGGCAAAGTAAAAACTGTTCATCGTGATATAACCGGTGCACATGGTTGGGACAGTTTGAAACAGTTTTTTTATACATTAAATGCAACAACAGATTATATAGTTTTACGTGGTTTTGAAAATCTGGAACAAACTTTGAATAGTTCTGAACATGGTGATATTGATATTATGGTTCAAAATTATGATGCTGCGCGTTGGATTGTTGGCGGGCAGGCGCATTTCACAGACAGACCAAGACCACACTATTTAATAAAAGTAAAAGATAAGGGTATTTACATTGATTTATGGGATATAAATAATAACTATCATGATAAAAAATGGGATAACAATATATTCAAAACATTTGAATATTATGGAAATGTAATACGCGTCCCAAATACAGAAAATTATTTTTATATGTTGATTTATCATTGTTTAATTAATAAGCAAAAAATTGCTTCTGATTATTATGATAAAATAGCGGATTTGTTCAAAAAATTAAAACTGGATAAGAAATATGATGTAAAAAAGTACGCATCACCGTTTGATTTGTATTTTCAATTGTTAACTGGTTTTATGAATAAAAATAATTATAATTTCACACGTCCGGATGATACGTCTGTGTATTATTCTGAAAAGCTTGTAAAATTTAATGAATATAAAAAATATCTTGAATCAAATTTTGGTTTTAAAAATGTTCAAACAGTTTATACTGATTCTGTGAACGCGGCATACAATGTCTTTGCATCTGGATACGATACAGACGGAACACGTATGTTTATAAAAATCAGCGATATCCCTGGCATATATGTAAATGAATATCAGATGGGAAAAATTCTGTACGATATGGATAAAGTTCATTTTATTAGGCCGATGTATTATCGAGATTGCCCAAACGAACATTTTGTTGCATACGAATGGACAGAAGGTGAAAATTTACACGAGTTTTTAAAAACTCACAAATTATCTGATAAACAAAGGAATATTTGGTTGGATGATATTTATCAGATATTTAAATGCTTAAAAGATTCTGATGTTGTTCATCGGGATATTACTTTGAAAAATTTGGTCTTGTCTGGTGGTCGTGTGAAATTAATAGATTTCCAATTGGCTGTCCGTAAATCAAATTATAAAGAATTAGATTTTTTGATAAAAACAAAGGGTTTTTTATATGGACTGGGGACACCAGAATTTCGTGAAAAACCATATCGTTGGGATGATGCATATTCTTTGTGCAAAGTTCTTGAATGTATCGGCACAAATAAGTCTTGTGAAACCAAATATAACAATATCTATAATGAAATAAAATCTTATATCGGTCAGAAAGTTATTAGTTGTGAATATTTATCTAATACAAAAATTAAACGGAATTTGAAATATACTATATTTGGTATACCGATTTACAGACATTATGTATCTAATAACAATTATCTAAAGGTAGATTTGTTCGGAATTCGTGTTTTTAAGTATAAATTAAAATAGTGCAAAGAACGTAATAGTTTTTTGGTTTGCATAAGGGTATTTTTTATCCTATGATTATATTCATCAGAATAAAAGGCAAAAAATGCGACATTTTATATCTAATATAGTATGTGGTTTTATATGGTCTAAACCTTTGCGTGACAAAGTGCGGACGATGATTCGTTATCCGCAGATTCGCGAATATATTCGTTTTGTCCGTCATTTTGCTAAAAATATGAAGCAACGCAAAATAAAAACTATGGTTGGATATGGTTGTAAAAATTTTGTTGTGATTTTAAATAATAAACATGTGTTTAAGTTTCCTCTTTTAACAGATGGAAAAGATGTCGCAATTCGTGAAAAACGCATAGTTGATGCTTTCTATGGAATTTCGCCAATTAAAATACCGCTGATGAAAATAATCCCTTATAAAAACATCTATGTGCGCAAATATGAATTTGCACACGGAACATTGTTAACAGATGTGAAGCCATCTGTTATTGGGCAACATCAGGTACATATCGCAAAACAAATTGCTAATTTTTTGTATGTAATTGGTAAAAGTGATCCGGTGGAACTTCGTGATTTGAAATCTGACCCCGAAGACAAACCTGGTTTTTTGTATGGGTGGTTTCAAAAAGATATTTGGCAAAATTTTATGTTGGATACAAAAACGTTTGATATCACTTTCTTTATAGATTGGGAACAGGCTTCTTTTGAAGATTTCAGGGTGGAATTGGAAACAGCTTCACATAATTGGGATAAATTCGGTTATCGAGGAATGATGATAAATGTGATGGCAGAATATGCAAAATTGTATTTTAAAAACAACAAATAAGAAAAATGTCCCAACCGGGACATTTTTTATAATGATGATTTGATTTATCAAAATAATGTGATAACATTTTATATGTATGAAGAAAGGAGATTTTATAATGAATAAAAAATTTCACAACTTATTAGTTGGTGTTTCTGTATTACCAGCATTATTGGTGATGCCTGCAATGGCTGTGAATGTCGCTAATGTGGCAGATTTTAATACAGCACTAACAAATGGTGGAAATATTAATTTAGCAGGGGATATTTCTTTTAATACACCATATAACACCGTTAATTCTAACACGGTTATAGATGGCGGTAATCACAATATATCTGTTTTGAATACTCCTGTTGCGTTGCCTGAAAAATCAAGTTCTTATACTGTGTATAGGGCAACAATGGATGGAACAGACACTGTGTTTTATTATTCTTCTATAAATGTGGGAAGTGCGATATATTCTGATTATGAAAGAACTGAAGAAATTGGAACAGTTTATATGAAGTTTGGTACTAATGCAGAGCCAAAATGTTCTATAGATGCGGAAGGAACTACAAAGACATTAACTTATTCTGCAGAAAACAGTTCTGGTAAATATGTTGCGTTTAGAGATGAAAACAACAATTTGGTTTATGCGTATGTAAATCAAGCTAACCCTACACCAGAAGATATTACAACGACAACAAAGTTTTATTCTACAAAAAGTTCTAGTAGCTCTTATCAAGTAGCTTTGGATGGATTTGTTTCTGACGGCGAAGGACATTATACAATCAAAGAACATGAGTTGTTTACTTATACGATAAATGCGAAGCCACATGATACTTATATAATAGATGGCAAAGAATATTATGCTGCTTATGATACGACACCAACAGATTTGAAAGCTAGTCCGACGTTGGAAACGAATTCTAAGGCATACACTATTTCAAATGGTCAGGTGACGGCTTTTACTGATAATTTATCTGTTAGCCCAAATACAGATTTAACAGTAAGAAATGTAAATGTATCTGGGTTTAATAGTGCGGTTAATGGTGCGTTTATATATGCGGATAACAGCAGTTCTACAACAAAGAATAATATAGTTCTTGATAATGTGCATTTCGAAGGCAACAGCGGAGCTTATAGTTTGGTCTATGGCGAAAATGTTAATCTTGTTGCGACAAATATAGAAGCTGAAAATAATCAAAAATCTGTATTTTATATTTTGGCTTCTGAGGCAAATATAGATGGGACATTTACAGGAAATACAGCATCAAGAGGTGCTGTTGTAAGTTTGTCAGGCGGCGGTAATGTGACCGTGTCTGGTTCGTTTGAACAAAATGTTTCGTCTTTTAGCGGCGGTTCTGGCGGCGGCGCTATTGCTGGAGACCAAAATACTTTGACCATAGCAGATGGAACAACATTTACAAATAACCTTGCAAAGACAGCAGGTGGTGGTGCTTTGACATCCGGCGGACTGAGTCCAGCAAGCAATCCTGGCAAAGATGGAAATTTACATATAGGTAATAATGTTATATTCAGAGAAAACAAAGCAGGTTTTGCTAATCTTGATGGAACAGGTGCCACATCTACAAAAGGAAATGGTGGTGCGGTTTATATCAGTGCTGTCGGGTCAACTCCTACATTTGGTACTGGTGTAAAATTCATTGATAATAAAGCATTTAATACAGGTGGTGCTTTGGCTTTGGCTGGCACGGTTTATGACGGTAATGGATTTGTTATCAATAACGGTGTTGAATTTACAGGAAATACTGCACAACAAGGTGGCGCTTTGTCATCTAGTGTAAATGTAAGTGCTGTTTTGGATAATTTATTATTTAATAACAACCATGCCAATGGTGGAGACGTAGCAATTGGTGGTGCATTACTTGTATCGGGCAGTATAACAAATCAATCTACGCCTGAAAATGCAGCCAGTAAAGTGAAAACATTGACTATCACCAATACTTCATTTGAAGACAACCTGTCAGATACTGCTGGTGGTGCGATTGGTCAAATGGGTATTACGGCGTTTGCCAATAATAAATATTCACAAGGTATGACCATAGATATTTTGAACAGCACTTTCACAGATAATACAGCAGGTGCAGAAGGTGGAGCAATCATTTCTGATGCTATATTAAATGTGACAGGTTCTGCATTTGAAGGAAACCAGACGACCGGTACAGTAATCGGGGTAAATTCAACAGATTCTAATGAAGGTGGTGGTGCAATATTTATGTATGATGACAGTGTTGCGACCATAACAAATTCTACATTTACATCTAATGAATCTGGTACTTGGGGTGGTGCGATTTCTACACGTGGAATTTCGTCCGCTCAACCAGGTGCGAAATCTTCTTTGGCAGTAAATGGTGGCACATTTACAACAAACAACGCTGTTTATGGTGGTGCGATTGCAAATTCTTTGTCCAATACTGTTGATGAAGGAAATGTTGTGACAAAGTATGGCGCACGTATAAATGGCGTGACGTTTACTGGTAATACAGCAACTACAAACGGTGGCGCTATTTACAATGTTGGTGATATTACTTTGGCTGGGACAAATACATTTACTGGTAATACAGCAAATGGTTTAGCTAATGATATTCATAATGTTGGTTCTTTGACAGTTGCATCTGGAACAACCACAATGGATGGTGGTATTACTGGTGATGGAACATTGTCAATCGCAAATGGTGCAACTTTGAATATCGGAACTGCATCTATTAACCAAGGTACAATTGATTTGGCTGGAACTTTGATTGCAACAGTCAGAAGTGGTGATGCTCAATTAACAGCGACAGATGCTTTTGCTGGTGATGGAACATTGTCTTTGATATTCAATGATGCAGGAACTTATCATGTGTTTGGTGACAAAGTTTTAGCAAGTGCAAAAAATAGAGTTTCCAGTACAATTTATGATTTGTCATGGACAAATGAAGACAAGGATGTGACAGCAACTTTGAAATCTGTTGAGGCAATTGCAGAAGAAAATAATTTGTCTGAAAACAGTGCTGCTGCGATTTTGGGTATGTCACAATCTTCGTCTGAAAAGTTGAACGAAGTTGCTGAAAAGATGCAAGAAAAGTTGGCAGAAGCAACACCAATTGCACAACAAGAAGTTGAACATGCTGCCAAGGCGGTGCATCCGGAAAATGAATCTGTAAAACAATCTGTTGCTACTTCGGTTCAAACTACTGTAGCAAATTTGGCTGGTGCTCGTATGGCTGCGCCAACGATTGGACGTAGTGGTGGTGATGTGAACTTTACATCTGGTGGTGTTTGGGCACAGGGCTTGTTCAATAAATCTAAACAAGATGATGCGTTCAGCGGATATACCCGTGGAATCGCAGCAGGTATGGACGGAACAATCAACAAAGTTTGGAAAGTTGGAGCAGGTTATTCGTTTGCTCATTCTGATATCACTTCTGTACGTGATACAGAAATCGACAGCAACACAGTATTCTTGTACGGTCAATATAAGCCAGCAGAATGGTATGTGAATGCTGTTGCCAATTATACTTGGTCTGATTTCTCTGAAACAGCTGATGTTTTGGGAACTGCAAAAACTGCTGACTATGACGTTAATGCGTTTGGTGGTACTGTTGCGACAGGATATAATTTTGCAAGTGGTGTGACACCTGAATTGGGATTGCGTTATTTGCATGTAAATGCTAGTGATTATACTGATTCTTTTGGGTCTAAAATTAAATCCAAAGATACAGATTTCTTAACAGGCGTTTTGGGTGCAAAGTATGCGTTTAATGTAGTTGCTGATAAATATACAACATTTATCCCTCAATTAAATGCTGCAATCAAATACGATATGTTGTCTGATAAAAACGTTGCAACCGTCACAATGCCAGGTGTAGATTCTTATACTTTGCGTGGTGAACGTTTGAATCGTTTGGGTGGTGAATTTGGTATCGGTTTGGGTATGAAATATCGTGCAATGGATTTCTCTATCAATTATGATATAGATGTTCGTAAAGATTACACATCTCAAACAGGTATGTTGAAATTCAGATATAACTTTTAATCCTAAGATTGAAACGAAATCGGGGCGCAATCGCGCCCTTGATTTTTTATGAAAATGTATTCTTTTTTGAAAATAAAAACTTGCTTTCTGGTTTTTATAAGGTATGCTGAGAATACAAGGTTAATATTCGCAGATGTTAGACCTGTGAATGTTATACCGATAAAGTTCAGATTCTCTAAAGGTTTCCTTCCTTCCAGAAATACTGAATATCAAAAGGACCGCTTAATTGCGGTCCTTGGTTTTTTTATCGTGTTGTTTTTTTTTATTTATTGCGGTTATGTTTTTTGTATTCTGTAGCATGGATACCACGTGGAATTTCAGGCAGTTTAAATTCAGCGTCCATTTCGCGTAATTGTTTCACCATGATTTCTTCTATCTCTGCACGTTTTTGTTCGAATGCTTCGCCACGTAATTTAGAATCTATGTATATAGGGTCGCCGATACGGCAAGAAATAGTTCCAAATAATTTTGGTATCATAAATTTATCCCATCTATCCAAATATATTGGTCGCGAACAAGAAAAACAACAAGGTATAATTGGTGCGCCTGTCATTTTTGCGAAATATAATGCGCCATCTTGGACGTGCATAGATGGGCCAGATGGACCATCGACCGGGACACACACAGATATATTTTTTTCATGCATGATACGGACGCCTTCGCGTAAAACGGCAACAGCACCGTCAGATGTCGAACCATAAATCGCCCGCAGACCAAATAATCTTTGCAAACGTGCCATCATTCGACCATCTTTGTGACGTGATGCGACACAATAAGATTTTACCCTGGCTGATTTTATAACAGGGGACAGCATCGCACAACGTCCGTGAAAAAATACAAAAACCGCAGGTGTTTCACGATATTTTTTCAAAGACTTTGTGTTTACAAAACGGTGTTTAGAAGTTAAAAATATGAACCATGTTAATCCTGCCAGTATTATAACCAATGTCCATTGGATAACAGAATTGTGTAATATAGGGGTCCAAAAATTTTTCCAAACTTTTCTAAAACCTTTTGACATAAAAATTCCTTTATGTAGCCATATTATCAAAAAAAAGAAGTTTTGCAAATTTTAAGATGCTTCCTTGACAAAGAATAAAGCGGATTTTAGTATTCTGTCAATGGCAAATAAAAATATAAATTTTGATATTGTTCCTATTTTTAATCAGTCCGCTAAGGGTGTTTGGACTGATTTTGTGTATGTTGAAAACTTTTGCAATCGTGAAATGTTTAATCTGTATGTTTCAGAAGATGTTGTTGCAACGTATTTGCGCGATTTTGCCAGAAACCTGGGACAATGGAAACATAATTTTGCTTTCGCTGCGTATGCAGAAGAAAAAATGGTCGGGTTTATCCAAGGGTTCGCTTTTGAAAAATCCAGTGAATTATATTCTGTGTATTCAAAAGAAACTTTTTTGGAACATTTATATGTCTTGCCGAAATATCACAAATCTGGAATAGGGACACAGTTATTAAAGGCTTTTGAAGAAACAGCGGCTTTAATGTCTTCAAAGGTGGTTCTTACCCCATTAAAAAGTGCTGTAGGTTTTTACGAGAAGAATGGATACGCATATTTTGGAGATATGGAAAAAAATTTGGTGCCGTGTGCGAATAAGGTTGTGCCAGTGTTCCAATGGGTAAAAAAAGATTTTGATGTAAAACTTAATGTCACTGTGAATAATCATTATTTGCAGAAAAATAAATACAACCCGATTTTTGCGTATCTTAACAGAGATAGCGAAATAGATGGTGTTATAATCAAAACAGACACCGAAAATAAAATGTGGTTAAATCACGAACAGGACAAAAATAAATTAAGACTTTGTCGTTGTAAATTAGAGCGGGCTTTGGACAAGGTTAAATAAAAAATCCCGCCTGGGCGGGATTTTTTTATTAAATGATTTTACATCATTCCTGGCATTGATGGATTGTTTTGTCCACCACAGCAATGTTTTTCTTCCGGAATTTCGGACATAACAGCGCCAGTTGTTAGCAATACGCCAGCAGTCGAAGCCGCCGCCATAATAGCAGTTTTAACAACTTTGGCTGGGTCAATGATGCCTGATTTCATCATATCAACGTATTCGTCGGTTTGTGCGTTATATCCAAAATTATAGTCAGATTTTTCACTTATTTTTCCAACAACGATTTCACCAGATACACCTGCGTTTTCCGCAATCTGCATACATGGTGCAATAATCGCGCGACGAACGATATCTATACCAACTGTTTGATCTGCGTTTGCACCTTTTAAATTTTTCAATGATTCGACAGCGCGGACCAAAGCGACACCACCACCCGCAACAATACCATCTTCGACAGCTGCGCGAGTTGCAGACAGAGCATCATCAACACGGTCTTTCTTTTCTTTAACTTCGACTTCGGTCATACCACCAACATGGATAACTGCGACACCGCCGACCAATTTAGCCAATCTTTCAGCCAATTTTTCGCGGTCATAATCACTGGTTGAATCTTTGATTGATTTGCGGATTTCATCAGCGCGTGCATTTATCATATCTTTGTCGCCATTACCATTTACCAACAAAGTTTTGTCTTTGGAAACAACAACGCGTTTCGCAGAACCCAAAACCGCAGGTGTTATGTTTTCAAAAGTCATACCCATATCATCAGATATAACTGTTGCGCCGGTGACAATAGCAATATCTTTCAGCATTTCTTTGCGGCGATCACCAAAGCCTGGGGCTTTGACTGCGCAGACTTTTAATCCGCCACGCAATTTATTTAATACCAAAGTTGCCAAAGCTTCGCTTTCAATATCTTCAGCGATAATCAATAATGGACGTCCTTGTTGAGCGATTGGTTCCAATATAGGAAGTAATGCTTGCAATCCAGAAATTTTCTTTTCTGAAACCAAAATTTGTGCGCCGTCTAATTCAGCCAACATTTTTTCGCTGTTTGTGACAAAATAAGGTGACATGAAACCTTGGTCAAATTGCATGCCTTCGACTACATCAATTTCTGTATCCAGACCCTTTGCTTCTTGAACGGTGATAACACCTTCTTTGCCGACCTTTTCCATCGCATCTGCAATTTTTTGTCCGATGTCTTTATCGTTGTTCGCAGAAATTGTCGCAACTTGGGCAATTTCAGACGAATCTTTGACAGGACGAGCATGTTTTTCAATATCTTTGACTACTGCTTCAACAGCAATATCTATACCGCGTTTAACATCCATAGGGTTCATGCCTGCAGCTATCATGCGGCGACCTTCTTTGAAAAGGTGTTGCGCCAAAACAGTTGCGGTTGTTGTTCCGTCACCAGCGCTATCGCCAGCACGTTTTGCAACCTCTTGAATCATCTTTGCGCCGATGTTTTCTGTCGGGTCTTTCAAAGAAACTTCTTTTGCAACAGTCACACCGTCTTTTGTAGCGATTGGTGCACCATAGGCGCGTTCAATCACAACAGTACGACCCTTTGGTCCCATAGTTATTTTTACGGCATTTGCCAATTTATCAACACCTGCTGCTAATTTATCCGTGTTAAAAATAATATCTTTTGCCATGATTTATTCCTTTTATTATAAAATGCCTAAAATGTCAGATTCTTTGATTAAAACATAATCTTGACCATCAATTTTTACTTCATTAGCAGAAGATGCCCATTTTGCAAATAATACAATATCATCTTTCTTTACAGATACAGGTATCTTTTGCCCGTTTTCAAATATGCCGTCGCCAGTTGCAATTACGCGACCGCGAGAAGGTTTTTCTTTTGCATTGTCTGGGATAATAATTCCGCCAGCGGTTTTATTTTCTTCTTCAATTCTTTGTAATAAAATATAATTATGCAATGGTTTAAACATCATAAAACTCCTTTTATCATTGCTATGTCAGAAATATAGTCCAAAAAAATCGTATTTCAAGGTCTTGATTTTGTATATTAATTGGGTGTATTATCTTATCTAGTAAACAAGGGTGATAAATATGTACGATAAAAATAATGTTTTTGCAAAGATATTGCGTGGTGAAATTCCTAATAAAACCGTATACAGCGATGATAATGTTTTGGCTTTTTATGATGTTGCGCCACGTGCAAATGTTCATGTTTTAGTAATTCCACGTGGTGAATATACTGATATTTTTGATTTTACGCAAAATGCACCTGCTGATTTCCAAATTGCTTTTTGGTCTGGTGTTCGAAATACAGTTGAAAAACTGGGATTGCGTAATAATTTTAGAACGGTTGCTAATACTGGTCGTGGGGCAGGGCAATCGGTTATGCATTTCCATATTCATATAATGAGCGATGACAGATTCACAGAAGATTTTTAATGTTCGGGTCACACCACACGCAAAACAAAACAAAGTTATTGAAACAGATGGGGTTTTGCGTGTTTATACTACTGTTGCGCCCGAAAACGGACGTGCTAATAGTGCTGTGATTGAATTGTTATCAGAATATTTGGATGTGCCGAAATCAAAGATAAAGATTTTACGCGGTCTTACAGGCCGTGACAAAATCGTCACTATCAGTTAATTTTTTTATCAGTTCTTCTGGGGAATTAACCACATGTAAATTATAGTCATCCACGCTTGCCATAAAGCCTTCGGCTTGCATATGAACCATAACTTGACCAAAAATTTCCCAATATTTTGCTGTATTTAACATATATATAGGCTTGCAAGATTCGCCAACTTGTTGTTTTGTCATGATATCTGTCATTTCATCCAATGTCCCGATGCCACCTGGTAAAATTACAAAAGCATCAGACAATTCAAACATTTCTTCTTTGCGTGCAGATAATCCATCTACGATTTTTACATCTATATCTTTGTGTGCTGGTTCTTGTAATGATACAACGTGAGTTGTTGATATGCCGATTACTTCGCCACCGTTGTCAACCGCTGCGCTGGCTACGGTACCCATCAAGCCGACATTACCGCCACCAAACACCAAAGTAATTTTATTACGAGCCAATAATTCACCGACTTTGCTGGCATCTTTTGCGTATTCAGGATTATTGCCGAACTGATGACCACAGTATACGGCTACTGCTTTAATTTTTTTCTTCATATATTTTTCCTTTATTTTTCGAAATTATACCATAAAATAAACTGGATATGAATAAAAAGTTTATTGATTTTATGCAAGGATATAGTGATGCCAAAATGGCGGTGGCTGTTAGTGGCGGTGTTGATTCAATGTGCTTGCTTTACTGGCTGCATGAAATCGGTGCCGATGTAATTTGTTTGCATGTGAATCATCAATTACGGGCAGAAGCAGATATTGAAACTGATTATGTCAAAGATGTGTGTACCGGGCTTAATATCCCTTGCAAGATTTTTTATTGGAATGATGAAAAACCAGAAAATGGTTTAGAGGCAGCAGCTAGAGAAGCGCGCTATAAAATGATGACGGATTTTTGTCATGAAAACGATATAGAATATTTATTGACCGCACATCAAAGTGATGATCAAATTGAAACTTTTTTGATGAATTTGTCGCGTGGCAGCGGTTTATATGGCTTGTCTGCTATGTTGCCGAAATCATCGCGAGATGGAATTACTATTTTGCGTCCGTTATTAAATGTATCCAGGGAAGAAATTAAAAAATATTGTGAAGATAATAATATTAAATACTTTGTCGATTCTATGAATAGCGATGAACATTATACGCGCGTGAAAATTCGTAAAAATCGCCATGTCTTAAATGATGATTTAGGAATAAGTGATGCGCGAATTTTGTTGGCTATTCAAAATCTGTCGCGAACACGAGAATGGATGGATAAATACATTTCTAATCGTGTAGAAATGGTATTGCGTTCATGGGGTGCGATGTTTGGTGTATCTTTTTTATTTGACGAAGCAGAAGAAATTAGATTAAAGTTCTTAGGTATGTTGATTCAAAGAATTGGGGGGGATGGTTATCCTGTGCGCTTGAATTCTTTGCAAAACGCACTATCTAATTTACACAAAGACTGTAAATTTACGTTGGGGCATTGTACGATTCGAAGACTTAATGATAGAATCTTGATTGTCCCAGAAGGAAAACGAACAAGTTTTAGGAAAAGACATGAAAAACGGAAAAAGCTTATTTAAGAAAAAAGATAATTCTAAATTTTATTTAATCATATTTATAATTTTATTTGTTGCGCTGGTGGCACGAATAATATTTTCTGGTGGCTTGAACACAGCTTCGGTTAAAGATGCTGTTGTTGCGGGTGATAAGGTCGAAGCCAAAGCGCCAATAGAATTGTCTTTTTCTGATGTTTTACGCAGGGCAGACGATATAAAAACTATGGAAATTAGCAAGGATGATGTTGCAACCGGAACCTTAAAGGACGGTACACCTTATCGTGCGACTATTGCTTATAATCCAGAGATGTTGGAAAAAATTTCTAAAAATGGCGCAACAATTTCAATAAACAAATCTGATTCTACATGGGATATTGTTGGCAAAGGTTTGCCCATAGCGGTTAGTGTTTTGTTCTTGTTCTGGTTGTTGCGTTTACTTCGTGGTGGCAGCGGTGGTGGCGCAGGTGGGCTTACACGCAGTTTAATCGGGCAAAATCCTACAAAAATAACAACTGGAAAAACAAAAACAACCTTTAAAGACGTGGCTGGTATTGATTCTGAAAAGCAAGAATTAATGGAAGTTGTTGAATTTTTGAAACATAAAGATAAGTTCAAGGCTCTGGGTGCGCGCGTTCCACGTGGAATTTTATTGTCTGGTGAACCTGGTACAGGTAAAACTTTGCTTGCACGAGCTGTGGCAGGTGAAGCAAATGTTCCTTTCTTTGCAACATCAGGTAGTGATTTTTCTGGAATTATTGTGGGTTTAGGCGTTGCAAAAATCAAAGAAATATTTGAATTGGCTAAACGTAATGCCCCTTGTATTTTATTTATTGATGAAATAGATGCAATCGGGCAAAGCCGCAGTAAACATTCTTTTAATGATAATGACCGTGAACAAACTTTGAATCAATTATTAATAGAAATGGATGGGTTTGCAAATGATACGGGTATAATCGTAATAGCTGCGACTAATAGACCTGATATGCTGGATGCTGCGCTTTTACGACCTGGTCGTTTTGATAGACAAATATATATTGATTTACCAAATTTAGAGGGACGTCGTGATATTTTGGAATTACATGCAAAGAAATTTAAAATAGGTGACAAAGTTTCTATGATGGATGTCGCACGTGGAACAACCGGTTTTAGTGGTGCAGATTTGGAAAATCTGTTGAACGAATCGGCTTTGCATGCTGTGCGTGCCGGACACAAGGTTGTTGAACAAAGCGATATTGAAGAGGCACGTGATAAAATTTTGATGGGGCCAGTAAAGAATCGTAAAATTCGTCAGGAAGATATTAAATTAACTGCGTATCACGAAGCAGGGCATGCGTTTGTTGGTATGCATTACAGCGATATTACAGACCCAATACACAAAGCAACAATTATTCCACGTGGACGTGCGCTTGGTATGGTGCAACATTTGCCAGTAGATGATAAAGTATCAATGACTTTGGATGAAGTTCGTGCAAATTTATCTATTGATTTGGCTGGTCGTGCCGCTGAAGAGGTGTTCTTTGGGAAAAATAAAATTACAACTGGTGCTTCAAGTGATATAGAAATGGCGACACGTGTTGCGCGGCGTTCTATTACTATGGCTGGTTTGTCTGATAAAATTGGTATGGTTGCAATTAACCAAGCAAACACTTTTGGGCAGAAAGTTGCGCTGGAAAATGCTTCTGAAAAAACGGCTGAGATGGTAGACGATGAAATAAAAAATTGGTTGGATGTAGCATACAAAGATGCCAAAGGTTTAGTGACCAAAAACAAAGCAACTGTTGAAAAAATAGCAAAAGCTTTGCTGGATAAAGAAACGTTGTCAGCAGACGAAATCCGCGAACTTATTTCTGGTGAAAAAACATCAGCAAAAAAGGTGACAACGAAAAAGTCAACTAAGAAGACATCGGGAAAATCAAATGCAAAAAAATAACGAAGTAAAGTTTGAAATTTTACATATGCCACCAATGAACACTAATTCGGTGCTGGTGAGTGTGGGGACGGATGCTGTTATTTTTGACCCGTGGGGTAAAGTGACTGATTGGGAACGCGTTTTATTAAAACGCAAATTAAAATTGCGCGCAATATATGCGACTCATGGACATCCTGATCATATATCGGCAGCTCCGGCTTTGGCGAGTATGTTTGATGTAGATTGGTTTTTAAACACAAATGATAATTTTATGGTCGGTAATGCAAATGATTTTTTAGATATGTTTGAATTGCCTCATATTCAAGATGGTTATAAAAAACCCATAGATATATCCAAAGGAACAATTGAAGTTTTGCCTGGTATAGATATGGAAATTATGGAAAGCCCAGGACATACACCTGGTGGTTTGATGTTTTATTTTCCAAAATATAAAATATTGTTGATTGGCGATACATTATTCCAAGAAAGTATTGGACGCTATGATATGCCTGGTGGTAATAAAGATAAATTGTTTGAATCAATCAGTAATCTTTATAAAAAGAATCTATCTGATGGAACATGGGTTGTCCATGGACATGGTATGGAAACTTCAATTGGTTGGTTAAAAAAGAATAATCAATTTTTTAAATAGTAAAAATAACCCCCGAACATTCGGGGGATTTTTATTATTATTTTTTTATTTGGAAAGCTTGTTTTATTTTTTGTGCAAATGTTAATTTTGGTTTTATTATACCTTCTCTTATCAAAATATCTTTTTTTATATTTTCAATTCGTTGCGTTGGTGCAGATGGATGAGTGTTATATTTGTATGAACGCGTACTGTGGTCAAGAATTCCGAAATTAGTTTCAATAAATCCTTCGTTAAGAAGGTCTGTGCCAACACGATACCAATCTTGATGCCGAGATAAACCAGCCGTATCCAAAATATACAAATGTTCGTTTGTTTTGTGCAACCAGCAATCTCCAGAAAAAGACCTGTTTTCTTCTTCTGTTATTGGGTGAGAAAAATCACCAATTAATTCTGGGAAAAATTCTTGTATTCCAAACCATTTCCACCGTTTGAATTGAGTCCTAACTGGTGCTGGAATGCGTTGAACGTCAATATATGCCAATATTTCATTGTTTGGGTTTAATAAAATTTTAGTAAAATTTGGGGTGATAAAAAATGTTTCATACCTGATTGTATATTCTGTATTTCCATCAGATTTTACTTGTTTTTTGTAAATTTTTTGAGAATTTGGTGAATCAAATGTAAGCACATCCGCTACATGCTGTTCATCATTATAGACATTGAGCATAATTCATCCTTTTGAATTGAATAATATATTGATATAGTATATAAAAAAATGCAGAAAATCAATTTGTTAGTGATTAAATACCACAACACGATTTATGCCAGACAAATCTTTTTCAATACGTTCAAAATGCCAGCCAAAAAATTCAAAGATTTTAATTACATTACTGGATTGCCCAACACCAATTTCCAGATATATTTTTCCATTTGGTTTTATCAATGTTTTCGCGTTTTTTGCAATTTCTTCAAAAGCCATTAAGCCATCATTGTCTGCATAAAGTGCAATTTTTGGGTCAAATTTTGCGCCATCGTTTACGCGCACGTCTCCATATTTTATATAAGGTGGGTTTGAAACGATGATATCAAATTTTTCATTTGATTTAAAATTAGCAAAATCACCATGTTTCAATTTTATTTCATTTTGCAATCCAAATTTTTTTACGTTTTTTTTCGCAACTTGCAAAGCCGTTCTTGATTTGTCAATAGCAACACCTTTGGTATTCGGAATGTTTTTACAAAGCGCACATATTATACAGCCTGTGCCAGTACCCATGTCTAAAATAGAGCGTGTATCATTTGTCGGACAATCTTTTATGACTGCTTCGACCAAAGTTTCTGTGTCAGGTCTAGGGTCAAGTGTATGGCGATTTGTATAAAATTCCAACCCATAAAACCATTTAGAATGTATGATTTTTGCAACAGGGACACCACGTTTTAATTGATACGCATACCAAAAAGTTCGCAGAAAAGATAGTTTTTTGCGGTTTTCAGTAATGATTCTGGCGGTTCGAACACCACCAGCAGATTCTAGAATTGTGAACACTTGATTTATATTCATATTTTTATTATAATGGGCTTCATGAAAAAAGCAAAAAATATTATGAAAAAGATGACTGCTGGTTTGGTAAAATCTTGTAAGAAGTTGGGCAATGTACATGTGTTGTCTCGTGTTATTTTAGTTATTGCATTGGTGATGGTCGCTATTGCAGCTGGGGTTGTTTTGTTTAGCAAGCCTGCACGTCAAGCTGTGATTGAAGCTGTGTCGCCAGAACATCATATGCTGGTAGAAGTGAAATCTGGTGATACACTTTCTAAAATCTTGGGAAATCAGGGTTTTTCCATTAATGATATACATGCTATATCTGCGAATCTTAAAAAAGATGCAGATTTTACAACATTGCGCGCTGGACGTGATAAATTTGATTTTGTTCGACCAAAAGAAGGCGAACCAATTTCTAAGATTATTATTGAAAATGGGCCTTGGAATAGAATTGAAATAGATTGTGAAACTCGTGATACATGGCAATGTCAAAAAATAGAAATTGAACGTGATACACGAATCGCTTATAAAGAAGGCGAAATCGCCAAAGGCAGCAGTTTTTATCTTTCAGCGATGGATGCGGGTATTCCAGAAGGTATTATATTAGATGTATATGATTTGTTGGCTTTTGAAATGGACTTTGAACGTGATATCAGGGCGGGGCAAAAATTCTATGTTTTATACGAAGAAAATTTTGCTTCGGAAAAAAAGGTTGATAACGGGCATGTTTTGGCGGTGTCTTTTGATGCTTTGCGTGGAAATGTTCAAATGTATCGTTATGTTAAAGAAAACGGTCATGCGGGATATTATGATGGAAACGGAAATGGTGCAATTAAATCTTTGAAAAGAACACCTATTAATAATGCAAAAATAACATCAAAATTTACAGGTAAACGTAAACACCCTGTGTTGGGTTACACACGTGCGCACAAAGGTGTGGATTTCCGTGCACCCACCGGGACACCGATTCCTGCTGCTGGGGCAGGGCGTGTTATCGCGCGCAGTTTTAACCGCGGACATGGTAATTTTGTAAAGATAAGACACAATGGTTCTTTTGAAACGCTGTATGCACATATGTCTAAATTTGCAAAGGGTGTAAACGTTGGTACCATGGTACGCCAAGGTCAAATTATAGGTTATTCTGGTTCAACTGGTTTGTCTACTGGACCGCATTTACATTATGAAATTATTAAAAACGGTGTTCATGTGAATCCTATGACTGTGAAATTGCCAGCCATAGATAATTTGGATGCGAAAAACAAGCCGCTGTTTATGGAACATAAAAAGTTGTTAGATGAAAAGATAAGTTTGTTAAAATCTAATCCAAAACAAGTGGTTAGATTACGTGATGAAATTGAACAAATACCTGAAAACAAAAAGGAGAAAAAATGAAAAAAGTATTAACATTAACATCAGTATTGGCTTTGGCTGCATGTGGTCAAAATGCAAAATATCAAGAAACAGGATTAGTGTGCGAAGATGCAACGCACAATTCAGGGGCTGCGGAAATAACTTTGGATGTTCGTGCAAATGATGATGTTGCAAATGTTGTTATAAACGGTGAAAGTTTAAAATTAACAGTACAACCTTCAGAAGATGCAATGAATATTGATTATTACGGAAAAAATGCAAATGATGAAAAAGTAAAATTGCATATTGCTGTTCAAGAAGATGGTACAATTAAATATATGTTAGGTGTAAATTCTGATGAAGTCACATACGGTTGTGCAAAAAAAGTAGAATCTGAAACAGAAGAAGTCGCAAAATAAATTTTGTATAGAAAATTAAAACCGCCCAAATGGGCGGTTTTTTTATGACTTTTTTGCCGATACAAAAAGCGCAAACAGCCATCCGATAAAAGACCAACCGAACAGCCAAGAACCACATCTGGTTCGCATTCTGTCATATTTTTGTAAACCATTGGCAGCAGCCAGATAGGCCGGTGCCAATACTATGCATACCAGTATGCAAACCAGTGCGATATATTTTATAATCAGCAAAAACTTTATGCCAAATATCATTTTTTATATACCGTATTTTGCATTGTTTCCTAATTCTTCTTCAATACGAATTAATTGGTTGTATTTTGCCATACGGTCTGTGCGGGACATAGAACCTGTTTTGATTTGTCCTGCATTAGTTGCTACAGCTAAATCTGCGATAGTTGTATCTTCTGTTTCGCCACTACGATGAGAAACGACTACGCCGTACTTCGCGTTTTGTGCCATTTTAATTGCGCGCAAAGTTTCTGTTAAAGAGCCGATTTGATTTACTTTGATAAGAATTGCATTCGCAGCGCCGTTATCAATACCTTTCTTTAAACGAATCGGATTTGTCACGAACAAGTCATCGCCAACCAGTTGACATTTATCGCCAATTGCATCATTTAATTTTTTCCAATTTTCCCAATCTTCTTCTGCCAAAGCATCTTCAATGGAAATAATTGGATATTTAGAAATCAAATCTTTATAAAAGGCAATCATTTCATCAGCTGTCTTTTGTGTGCCTTCGAAATGATAAATACCATCTTTGTAGAATTCAGAAGAAGCGACGTCCAAACCAATTGAAACCTGTTCGCCTGGTTTATATCCGGCAACTTTGATTGCTTCTACTATTGTCGTCAAAGCTTCATCACAAGTGTTAAAGTTAGGTGCAAAACCGCCTTCGTCACCAACGTTGGTTGAATGTTTTGATTTTTTCAAAATTGATTTCAAATTGTGGAAAATTTCAGAACCCATACGAATCGCTTCGACTTCATTTTTCGCACCGTTTGGAATAATCATGAATTCTTGAGCATCCAAACCATTATCTGCGTGTGCGCCGCCGTTAACGATGTTCATCATTGGACGAGGCAAAACGCAAGGATTAGAATTACCAAAAATATTTGCGATATGTTTATATAATGGAATATGTTTTGCATTCGCAACTGCGTGCGCAATAGCCAAAGATACAGACAAAATAGCGTTCGCACCCAATTTATCTTTGTTAGGTGTTCCATCCAAAGCTAACATTTTTTCATCAACTTCGGTTTGGTTTTCAGCATTCATGCCAAGAATAGCAGGCGCAATAATTTCGTTCACATTTTTTACCGCTTTGGAAACACCTTTGCCCATGTAAGTGTTGCCACCGTCACGCAATTCCAAAGCTTCGAAAGAGCCAGTAGAAGCCCCAGAAGGAACACTTGCGCGACCAAAAGCGCCACCAGATAAAGTTATATCACATTCGATTGTTGGGTTTCCACGTGAATCCATAATTTGACGTGCATGAACTTTTTCAATATTAAACATGTTTGTTTTCTCCTTTGATTTTTAATATTACATTGTGAAATTTTCGCCCAAATAAACTTTTTTAACCATTTCGTCTTGGACAATTTCTTTGGATGTGCCGTGTTTCAAAATCATTCCGTCGTGCAAAACATAACTGCGGTCTGTGATACCCAGTGTTTCACGAACGTTATGGTCTGTGATGATAACACCCAATCCGCGATTTTTTAATTGTGATACCATTTCACGAATTTCATTAACGGCAATTGGGTCAATACCTGCGAACGGTTCGTCCAATAGAATAAATTTAGGGTCATTAGCCAATGCACGCGCGATTTCAACACGTCTGCGCTCACCACCCGATAGAGATGTAGCAGGACTTTTTCGTAAAAACGCAATAGAAAATTCATCCAATAATGCATCCAGCTTTTCTTGTCTTTTTTTGCGATTCGGTTCAACTATTTCTAATACTGCCATGATGTTGTCTTCCACGGATAGCCCGCGAAAAACGCTGTTTTCTTGGGGTAAATACCCAATGTGCAGGCGAGAACGTTGATAAAATGGCAAATGAGTAATATCTTGAGAATTTAAAAATATTTGTCCGCCTGTGGCAGCCAATTGACCCGTGATACAATAAAACGCGGTAGTTTTCCCAGCACCATTTGGTCCCAATAATCCAACAGATTCCCCCTGGTTAGCAATCATAGATATATCGCGTAATACCATGCGTTTGCCATAGGTTTTTGATAAATGTTCAACGCGTAATATAGACTTTTTTATCATAGTTTTATCACCATTTTGTCTGTTAATATTTTGTCGCCATTGCTGGAATTTATTCGAACGTTCCCGATTAACGTAAGGACATTATCTTTGTGATTAAATTGTCCATTTGTTGCAGAAATATTGTCAATAGTTTTTCCTTTGCTGGTTTTTCTAGTTATCACGCCAGAAGGTTTTTCCAAAAATACAACATCTGGTTTTCCATATTCTTGGTGTCCAGATACGGCATGTATTTTAAAAGGGTTGCCGTCTTTATCAACACCTGAAAATGATGCGTTTGTCATTTTAAATTGATTAGTGACAACATCGCGCATGTTTATTGCTTTGATAGGTGTCCATAAAATTTGTTTGGTTAAAAATGGTGCCGCTGCCAAAACAGCAACCATTACCAAGCCCCAGCCTGTAAAGAAAAACTGCCACAAACGGGTAAGACGCCGATGTTTAGAAAATATTATAAAATTACGATTATCCTGTCGCATGATATGCAGTTTAGACTTTTATAAATAAAAATGCAATTTTTATATTTATATAATCTTTTTTTTGTGATATAATAGTGTACATAGAGAGAATGAAAAGGTTGTTTTTTATCTTTGTTATAATGGCTTGCACGGCTTCTTCTTTGTCGTGGGGGGCTGTTAATGTAAAAAGTTCTGGCGTTAAAAAGGCTGCGCCTGTGGCGGTCAAACAGGCGGACAAATTGGAATCTGCAACCAGTTTGTTGCCAACGGTTATGGGATTGGTTGGCACCGTGACTGAATTAAAAAAACAACAACAACAGTTGGGGTCTGATTGTAAACCGACTGGCTCAGAAATTGAAGCGGTTAATGATTTGGTTAAAGAATGGGCAAAAACAGGTACTGTCACCGCAAAAGAAGCGGTGTCTAATTTGGGTGACCCATGTAGTAATGATGAGAAGAGCAATAGTGATGGTTTTTATCGTTTGTACATGGAAACGCATCCGGATAAAGGAAGCACTTGTTATGAATCTTTTACGGTTGATGCAGATAAAGACACAGTTTGGTATAAGTTCCCTAAGGCAAGTTCTGCCAGTATATGTGATGTAGTTAATACCAAAGATTGCAGAGATGTGTATAATATTTATGATGTCTTAGATAAAATACCATTTGATAAAGAAGATTATACAAAATCTGAAGTTGAAAAAATAACGAAACTGTTGGAAAAAAGGGAAAAATGTTCCGAAGGCAAAATAAAAGCAGCTAAACAAGAATTATATGGTAATTTCGTGACTCAGGCATTGGGTAGTGTTGGACAATCTACCGGGGCGGCTGGGACTGCTGGGGTGTTAGAGGCTGTATCTGCTTTGGGTGGTTCAGGTAATTTAAAATCTATGTTGCCATCCCTTGGTCAAATGGCTACACAAGTTTTAGAAAAATAAAGTTAGAAAATTTATAATTGTGTGCTTTTTCTCTTTACTAGTTTTTTAAAAATCTGTATAATTAATATGATATTAGTTTTTAAGGAAAGGAAACAAATATGAAAAATACATGTCGGGTTTGCCCGTTGTCTTTGGTTGTATGCTTTGCATTGGCTGGGTGTGTTGGTACTGAACCGCAACAATCTCGCGTGGAATATAATACACCTACGGTCAATTATGTCGAAGGGCTTAATGTTAATGATGCACCGCATCAGGAATCTTTCCTTAATCAATTGGCGATGAATTATCGCTCGTATGCTATTTATAATGCCAGGACAAGCGGCTATCCGGATATAGCAGAACTGTTTGCTCAAAAGGCGGTTGGTGCTTTTTCAGGAGAAACACCTTTCCCAGAAACATTAGACAGTTGGAAGGTGCGTAGTGAAAGTGAAAGATTTGAAATATATACTGCGTACAATGATTTGATTAATGAATTAAAGGATGATGCCGCGGTTGTTCAACCTCAATTGGCGGCTGAGGCCCAGGCAAAATTTGATTGTTGGATTTCTGCTACGGCAAGTGGACAAAATGCCACAGCTCAAGAATGTAGAAAACGTTTTCAAACAACTATGCAGGCTTTGAAAGATTGTGAACATGGCAAAGTAGTTGCACCGACCCAGGTGAAATCTGAAAAAGTTTTGCCGGAACCACAACCTGTGGAAGAACAATATTATCCAGAAACACGCCGGTTAAGTGCTATGTCTGGCGCAGCACGTTCGCGTGATGGAATAGTTATTGTTAATAATGTAAATGTTCCTGGTAATTTGGTACAACCGATACCTGTTCCACAAAAGCAACAGGCACCTATTGAATTCCATCAACACATTTATGGTGGCGAAGAAAATGTAAATGGTGGAACAGATTCTTTTAGTAGTTCTGAAGATTTTTCAAGTTCTAGTACAGGCGGTGGTTGTTCCGTGGTCGTTCAAGAACAAACGGAAAAGTCTGATTGTGGCTGCGAAAAATCAGAAGGTTGTCAAAAATGTGATAATGAATCAACAGAGTGTCCGTCATGCGCTTCTGCGGAATCTTGTACGGCGGAACCATGCCCATCTTGTCAATTAGAAGTGACTAATCCTTCTTGTCCAGAATCTGAACCTGGTCAATGTAATCAAAGTGTAGAGCTGAGTGTTGCTACACCGTCTGTGACTTGCCCGACTTTTGATGATTATGTGACACGTGAAGAATTTATAGATTTGATGAATGGTTTGCGCGAAGAATTGGCGGCTATTAATGCTCGCTTGGATGATATGGGTAATGCGCCAGCGCCAGTTGCATCAAATGATAAGACTATTATAAAAGTACAACAGATTCCATTAGAACCGAAACAACGCATAATGGAAGAAATTTTTGAAATCAGATTTGATTTTAACAAGGCTACTATAAAACCAGAATATGAAGATATAATTAAGAAATTGGTGGAAACTACCCAGGCTAATAAGAATGTAAAAGTATCTGTTGTTGGGCATACTGATACAGCAGGTTCCAGTGCATATAATTACGCATTGGGTGGACGTCGTGCAGAGGCAGTTCAAAAAATGCTGATTGAATACGGTATACCTTCATCTCAGATTATCGCTGTGTCTGCTGGCGAAGAAGATTTGAAAGTAAAAACTCCGGATAATACCCCGAATGCTGAAAACCGTCGTGTTCGGGTCGTTAAAGAGGTTCAATATGTTGAACAGCCAAAACCAGCTCCTATCATCGTAGAGGAATATACCGAAACAGATGTTTGTGAAGACTGTGATGGTGGAGAACAAGAAATCTAAAATATTGACAAAATATACTTGACAAAAAATATTTTTAAGTATATTATTGTCAGTAATTAGAGAGAAAACAGTGTAAAAGGTGATAAAATGTCGAATGAATTTGAAGCAGCAACTAAAGCTATGAAAAATAGAAATGCTGCGTTTAAAGTAGATATTGCCGCCAGATTACGTGAATGTGGTGTTGACGTTTCTAAATGTAACGGCGACAATGGTTTCTAAGGTTTGGTGACCCTTTTTTGGGGTCACTCTTACTGGAAGCTTGACTTTTTACTGTGTTTTTTATATAATGTAGCCGAGCAGCGAGATTCTTCGTGTGCTTTTTCCAAAAAGGTTTTTTTATGCATGTAAATGAATTAAAGACAAAGTCACCTCAACAGTTGTTGAAGATGGCTGAAGATATGGGGATTGAAAATCCTGCACAATTAAATGTTCAACAATTACGTTTTGCCGTGATGCGCGTATATGCGGCTGATAAATCTATCACTTTGATAGGTGACGGTGTTTTGGAACGTATGGCAGATGGTTTTGGGTTTTTGCGTGCGCCAGAAAGCAATTATTTGGCTGGACCAGATGATTTGTACGTTTCTCCGAACTTGATTAAAAAGTATGGATTAAAAACTGGTGATTATGTCGAAGGGCAAATTCAGGCGCCACAAAATGAATCTGAACGGTATTTTGCTTTGGAAACAATTGAACGCGTTAATGGTGATAACCCTGAAAAATTACGTCATCGTATTTCTTTTGATGATATGACACCGCTTTATCCTGATGAACAATTAAAGATGGAAGTTATCAATGATACTGACAAGGGACGCAATTTATCGGCGCGTGTTATTGATTTGATTTCACCAACTGGCAAAGGGCAACGTTCTTTAATCGTTGCTCCGCCGAGAACCGGTAAAACGGTTATGTTGCAAAACATTGCTCATTCAATTGCAACAAATTATCCTGATGTAAAATTGATTGTGCTGTTGATTGATGAACGTCCAGAAGAAGTGACAGATATGCAACGTAGTGTTCGTGGAGAGGTTATATCTTCCACTTTTGATGAACCTGCAACACGTCATATTCAGGTTGCTGAAATGGTCATTGAAAAGGCAAAACGTTTGGTAGAAGCAGGGCAAGACGTTGTAATTTTATTAGATTCTATCACAAGGTTGGGGCGCGCATATAATACTGTTGTTCCATCTAGTGGTAAGGTTTTAACCGGTGGTGTTGATGCTTATGCTTTGCAACGTCCAAAACGTTTCTTTGGTGCGGCTCGTAATATCGAAGGCGGTGGGTCTTTGACAATTATCGCTACGGCTTTGATAGATACAGGTTCTAAAATGGATGAAGTTGTTTTTGAAGAATTCAAAGGAACTGGAAACAGTGAAATTATTTTGGACAGAAAATTGTCTGACAAGCGCGTATATCCGGCAATCGATATTACAAAATCAGGAACTCGTAAAGAAGATTTATTGGTTTCCAAAGATACTTTGTCAAAGATGTATGTTTTGCGTCGTATAATTAATCCGATGGGAACGTTAGAGGCAATGGAATTTTTGTTGGATAAATTAAGATTAACAAAGACCAATGATGATTTCTTTTCCGCAATGAATCAATAAGTTCTTTTTAAGGCTTGTTATGATAGATTTAAATCCGCCATTGTTATGGCGGATTTTTAAAAAGGCGATTATTATGAAAATATATTTTATTATGGCAATAGGCGCCCTTGTGATGGGGGCTTATTTTTATGGTGCAAATATTGCAGATGCTAAATGTCAAATGCAACATTTGAAAAATAATGTACAAAATCAAGAAATATTAATTCAAAATAAAAAGGAAATTCATGAAAAAGTATATAAAACTGGTGTGGCTGATATTCGTGGCATCTTGCTCGATAAATACACTATCAAAGAATAGGGCGATTTGTGATTGTGATATAATATATGGTCATGCGTCAGATTGGGAAAATATAAGTGATGATTTAGTCAGAAATATTTACACGCACAATTTAAAGTGTGAATCAAAATAGGCTTTTAATTTTTATAACTTTCTATCACGCTTTCGGCGGCATCTTGTATCTTTTGAAGACTTTTTTCATACGCATCGCAATCACGTGTTATTTCAGATTTATACGCGTCACGCATATTAGAAGCCATATAATAACATGAACGTAAATTTTGTACGCAATATTCATGACCTGTATTAAAGGCGTTTTGTCCGCGGATACGGCTTTGTGTGTCTGCCCAGTCAATGTTTAACGCGTTTTCTATGTTAACCCACGGATTTGTTTTTGTATAAACACCAACAGTTTTATCCCAATATTCTTTGATTTCTTCGCTGGTTGTTGTGCCACCATATTGTAATCGTACAATCTGTTGTATCAAATCATCAATTTTGTTTTGATATTTCGAGTCTATTTGTGCCAGCTTTGCACTACAATAGCAACGATTGTATGCTGTATCTTCGCGCTGACAATACATTTCCATACATTCTTTGTAATCTGCGAAACAACGTTTAGATGAAACTTTTTCCGTAGTTGAAGATCTGTTGTTTGATACAACACGTGCAGAAGATGTTGTGCGGACGCGTCCCGGTGTCATAGAACGAACAGCGATGTTTTGTGAATTACGATTTACAACACGTCTTTGGTTTGATGTCATAGCTGCGCGTGCCGAGACAGGTTGAGCCCGTGGAACAACGCGACGCGTAGATGTATCAATGTTCGCAGAATTTGATATATTTGTAGCCGCACGAGCATTAGTTTTTCTTTTTACTACATTACGTTTGCCAATCGGAGCAGCAGATATAGAATTTATAGTATTTGTAGATGTTGTATTCTTGTTTGTTTTTGTCTTTGTATTATTTAACAAATACGGATAAACATCATTATGTGATGTGACGGTGCTGAACTTTTTTGGAATGAAGTTATCGGCAGACATCGCATTGGATGCGACAATCAGCGATAATAAAAAAAGTGCTAATCTTTTTCCCATGTTTGTATTTTAAATTTTTTCATGAAAATAAACAAGTATATTTTTATCCTTTAATATTGTCTGAGTTGTGGTTCGTGTGGGCAAACATGACACCCGTTTTTTCTTGTTAAAACAACTCCCTTTTGCCATGAGGTTTTAACCTGGGTATATGTTCCGGCTGCTTTATAAGCTTCTGCCAAACGGTCTAAAATTATGGCGTGATAGTTTAACCAATCGTTATGAATGTCGCCTTTATAATTCTTGACCGCTTCAATCAACGTATCATCTACAGGGGTACTAGTTGCACGCAATTTCAAAAAAGTTCTGAATCTGGAAAGGGTTGTTCCTGTGCCACCACCAGCACCTGCTACAAAAATATCTGTGCTGATTACATCTGGTAATTTATCCAAATTGTGGTTTTTCCAATATTTTTTATAATAAACATCTTCTGCTTCTGCACGGTTTTTAACGTAAACCCCCGCACAACCTGGGGCAGAGCCTATACCAAAACATGTCCATCCACATGGGTCTCCGGGGGTGATTCCACAGCGACCTTCTTTTCTAAACATGATAATAAGTCCCTTTTCAAGTGCTGGGTGAATTTTTTCATATTTTCCAGTAGTTAAAATCTTATTTGTGAAATAAGTTTCTTTTTCTGCTGGATAACAAGAGCCGCCCGTGACAGAATTGTTTTCAATAACAGGTCCACGGCCCCCAATTGTAGAAGTCACAGAACAAGAAGATGTTTGTTGATTTTTTTCTAATAGATTGTTTTCATCAGATATATTGTTTGATTTATCGGCTTCTGCTACTACGGCCATATGGTCAGCAAGAATTTCTTCGCCTGGCGCAATACCTAATTCACGATATGCACGTTCGGTTAAAAAAGGGGTATATTTTTGTTCCATGTTATATACTTGTTGTTCAAAGGAAAGGTCTGCGACTGTTTTTGGAAATTTTGTAGCGGTTAACCCTGCGTATGTCGAAGGCATAGTGATAATAAAAATCAGGTAAAAAAACAAAAATCTTTTCATGATGGTTTATTCTATCATGAAAAGACTGATTTTTCTAATGTTTTTATCGTGTTTTATAATAGTTGATTAAATCTTGTAAAGTGTTCGCGATTCTATCTTTAGCTGAAGTTATTATTTTTTCGGATGGAATTTGCCAATTAATATTAATTTGTGGGTCATCATAACGAATACCAAATTCAGAATCTTTGTTATAAAAATTATCGACTTTGTAAGCAAAGATTGCAACATCGCTTAACACCGAAAAACCATGCAAGAAATCCCGAGGAATAAATAATTGTCTTTGGTTTTCACTGGATAATTCAACAGCGACATGTTTTCCGAATGTTGGCGAATTTAAACGTGTATCCACAGCAACATCCAGAACTTTGCCTTGTAATACACGTACTAATTTAGCTTGACTGTGTTCGCCTAATTGACAATGCAAACCACGAATTACACCGTATGAAGATTTAGATTGATTATCTTGGATAAAGCGATTTTTTATACCGTTTTTTATAAATTCTTGTTCATTATAACTTTCAAAAAAATATCCGCGGTCATCTTTGAAAATTTTTGGTTCAACTATGATTACACCTGGGATGCTTGTTTTTATAAAATTCATATTTTTTTCTCTTTTATTTTGATACGATTACCATTGCAGTACGCAGAACTGTGTCACCGAACATATAACCAGATTGCATTTCGTCAATTATTGTATTCGTTGCAGTTTTTTCGTCTGGTTTATCAACCATTTGAATCGCGTTATGAAATTGAGGATTTAATGGTTGCCCAATGGTTTCTATTTTTGTAATACCAATTTGTGCAAACGCATTTTGCAATGCGCGTTCCATTGATTTGATACCTTCGTCATCAGGGGAATGTTTCAAAGCGGATTGAACAGCATCCATAACTGGTAATATTTTTTCAGCCACACTCATCGCGCGATTGCGTGATACAGATTCAATATCAAGTGTAGCGCGTCTACGTGTGTTTTCTAATTCTGCAGCGACACGTAAATATTTGTCATTCAATTCAGCGATTTTATTATTTAATTGTTCAATAATTTCAGATTGTTTATCGCTTGGTGCTTCTTTTTTATCATCGTTTATTGATACAGTATCAATTTCGACTTCGGTGTTTGTGTTTTCTTTTTTATCTTCCATGTCTTTACCTGTTTTTTGAATTATATATTTAATTGATTGACTTTATTATAGGTAAAAATGTTTCACTTTTCAAGGATGCACCACCAATTAATAGTCCGTCAATATAAGGAATAGTTGCTATGTCCAAAGCATTGTCTTGGTTTACGCTGCCACCGTATAAAATTGGCATAGGGTTGGGCAAGTTATCAAATATAGTTTTTACTGCTGTGACAATTTCGTTGTTTGTTGGTGTAAGACCGCTGCCAATCGCCCATCTTGGTTCATAGGCTATTATATATTCGCCATCTTTGGGGATGCTTTCCAACAGCATCTTTTTTATAACAGATGTTGTATGGCCTGAATTCTTTTCTTCAATAGTTTCACCAACACATACAATAGGAATAATTCCGTTTTTGATAGCGATGGTTGCTTTTTCTTTGACTAATTCATTGGTTTCGTTGTGATAAAGACGTCTGTCGCTGTGTCCGACAATAACATATTGGATATTTGCATCCTTTAACATAGATGCAGATATGTCGCCTGTGAATGAGCCTTTGTCGTGATTGCTGACATCTTGGGCGCCAATAGAAATACCAAAATTTTCCCCATAAAGTAATGTATAAGGCAGGCATAATACCACTTTGTTTTTTGTTTTTATGCCAGATATCGCACTTAACAAAGATTCTTTTTCGTCCATATTCCCGTTCATTTTCCAGTTGCCGATTATGAATTTCATTTTTCTTCCTTTTTTATTGATTTTTTGTTGTCTTTTTTGCTATGGTATCGCAAAAGGTGAAAAAATGCTAGAATATTTACGTAATGCTGCTGACAAACCGTTGGCAAAAGTTTTAATGTTTATTTTGATTTTCAGTTTTGTTGGATGGGGTGCTGCTGAATGGATTTTCGGAAGTGCGTCACGTGACACGACTTTGGTCAAAGTAGGTGGCGAAGGGATATCCGTGCAACAGTTCAATAACGAACGTTCGCGCGTATTATCTACTATGTCCAAAGATGAACAAAGGGCGGCTTATACTGACCCACAAAAATCTGCTGCGTTGACAGAATCAGTCATGTCCAGATTGACGATAAATCAATTGGCTTTGAATCGTGCAGAAGATTTGGGTTATGTTGTTTCCGATAAACGAATCGCTGATGAAATAAAATCTTATCCGCAATTCCAAGAAAACGGGCAATTTTCCGCTTGGCGTTTTGATATGTTTTTGCAAAGTACTGGTATGAACGAACAAGATATTGCGAATTCTTTGCGTGGTGATATTTTGCGTGGAATGGCTTTAATGGCGACAAATGTACCTTTGAATATACCGCAATTTGCGGTTGATGCGGCTTATAATGCCAGATATGCAAAGCGTGATATAAATTATGAAACTGTGAAATTTACAGACTATAAAGTGGGCGAACCAACAGATGAACAATTACAAACTTATTATGCCCAAAATCCAAAAGTTGTTCCAGAAACACGAACAGTATCTTATGTGTTTGTGGCGGCTGATATGAATAAGCCTGATATTTATGATGAAAAATTCAAAGTTGCTCAGCAAGTTGAAGATATGATTATATCTGGTGATTCTATGAAGACTGCTGCTGAAAAGCACAAAGCCAGTTTTGTTCAGGTTGCAAATATAGAACGCGGTAAAAAATTGTCTGACAAAGTATTGTCTGATGATTTGGTTGCGAAATTGTTTTCTATGGAATCTGGTAGCGAAAGTGAATTGATTGAATTAAAAGAAGGCTTTGTAATTTTGCGTGTTGATTCTGTTAATGCTGAACACAATGCTGAATTTGAAGATGTAAAGAAATCTTTGATTGCGGGCTGGAAAACAGCAGAACAAAGAAAACAGGCTTATATCAAAGCAAATGAAAAATTGGTTGATTTGAAAAAGACTGGTGATGTAAAAGGTATGAAAAATGCCCAGGTGACAAGAACCGAAGGTGCACCATTGGTTGTTCTGAATTCTGTCTTTGCAGGACACGAAGGCGATAGTGTTATGACCGAAGACGAAACCGCTTTTTATATTGTTCGTGTTGGTAAAAATACTATGCCAAAGGAAGACAAGGCAAAGAAAGAATCTTTGCGTAAAGAATTGGAAAAAATGTCTGTGCGTTTTGTGACAGATGATTATACCCAGTTCTTAAAACAAGAATATCCGGTTAAGGTCAATGAAAAAACTTTCAATAGATTTATCGCAAAATAAAAAATCGCCCAAACGGGCGATTTTTTATTAATATTTTACCAAATTTTTGGTATAATTATCAGCGGTAAAAAATGGGGCGTTATAAATGGCATTAAGAAAACTTAAAGATTTAATTCGTGAAATGATTTTTGAAAATTCGGCGCATGAACACGAATATGCTAATGTTATGGCAACATTGGTTTTTAACAGAAACAACGGCGATACTTATGACAAAGCCATAGAAGACGCAGAAGAAAACAGCAAACGATACGATGCCAGAATTCAAAAAATAAATAATGCGATTGAATTAAAAGATGCAAAGATAAACGCACAAAAGTCAGCAAAAGAAAAAACTCCCGCAGAAGAATTCAGGGCTGCGATGGCAAGATTAAATAAACAAAAAGGCATTTTGAAAAATTTGCAACAAATGACTATCGCGGAAAAAATTCAACATGGTTTTTCATCTTTGGACCCTGTGATAAAAAAATATGCTTGTTTGCGATACATTGCCAACGAATGTGTAAAAAACGAAAATTTCAAGACAGAAAAAAAGCCTGGTGACATTTTTCTTTATGCGGACGAACACGAATTCAAATCTTCACAAATGGCACGCAATTTCCGGGAAATTTCAGATTTTGCAGATTATATTTTCGGTGGCAGTTTGGCTGCAAAAATAACTGAACCATCATCTATGGTTCAAATAATCAAAAATATCGCCAAAGAATTAGATATACCGTTTGGTGAATTGACTGCTGATAACATAGTAAACGTATATAATGGTTTATTGACGCGTATTGCTGAAGAAAATAATAAAAAACAAAGTGAAGCAGAACAAATAGAACAAAGCCAGATTGGTATTAAACCCGTCCAAGATTTTGGAAAAGGTTTGGTGATGTATCGATTGATGCCAGATACAGATTATTATAATGAACACCAAGAACATCGTAATTTGGTTTATGAGGGCAATCAAATGGGGATATGTATTGGTAAAAAAGAACAATCATATTCAACAAAAATTTTAAAAGAAAAGGATAATCAGTATTATTCTTTGCGTGAACGCAAACCAAATGGGCAATTGGTTCCACATTGCACTATAGAGGTTAATGGCAACGTTATTACCCAGGTCAAAGGGAATTCTAATGGACTAGTAAATGCAGATTACATTATACCAGTTCGTCAATTTTTAAAAGAACAATTAAATTGTGCTTTCCCTGATGATAAAGCGCAGGGCAAACGCCAATTATATGATTATTCAAATATCGGTTTTATCAAAGATAAAAACGATAAAACTGTTGATATATTTAATTTACCCGAAAATACAGAATTTAGCTGGATGCCTTATGATTTGCTTATGACCAAGGGTGCAAATATAAAGCATATATCAAAGATTGACACTGTATCATTTGCAAATAAAAAGATTAAACAGGCAGATTTAGATAAAATCAAACCAATGAAATTTGTTAAAGGTTTTGATTTACGCAGAGCTATTCTTGTCGGAGATTTAGATTTTAATTTTAGTGGGGTTGAAGAATTAGATTTATTCCGCACAGATTTATCAAAAGTGACCAGTATCAAATTTAACCCAAATGCAAAAAAAATAGATTTGACGGAAACAACAGGTTTACATGGTGATTTTGATTTTAGCGGGTTTGAAGATTTAAATTTAATGTTTGCAGATTTATCAAAAGTGACCAGTATCAAATTTACAAATGTAAAAAAAATAAATTTAACATACGCAACAGGTTTACATGGCGATTTAGATTTTAGCGGGGTTGAAGATTTAAAATTACGAGGTACTGATTTATCAAAAGTGACCAGCATTAAATTTACAAATGCGAAAAAAATATATTTAAATTCAGTGAACGGTTTACACGGTGATTTAGATTTTAATTTTAGTGGGGCTGAATATTTAGATTTAGAAAATGCAGATTTATCAAAAGTGGCAAGCATTAAATTTACAAATGCGAAAAAAATATATTTGCAATATGCAAAAGGTTTACACGGTGATTTAGATTTTAGTGGGGTTGAAAATTTATATTTATACGATGCTGACTTATCAAAAGTGACCAGCATCAAATTTACAAATGTAAAAAAAATAGATTTAACATACGCAACAGATTTACATGGCGATTTAGATTTTAGTGGGGTTGGACTTTTAGATTTAAGGTGTGCAGATTTATCAAAAGTGACAAGCATTAAATTTACAAATGCGAAAAAAATATATTTAAATTCAGTGAACGGTTTACACGGTGATATAGATTTTAGTGGGGTTGAAGAATTAGATTTAGGAGGTACTGATTTATCAAAAGTGACCAGCATCAAATTTACAAATGTAAAAAAAATAGATTTAAATGGCGCAAAAGATTTACACGGTGATTTAGATTTTAATTTTAGCGGGGCTGAATATTTAGATTTAGAAAATGCAGATTTATCAAAAGTGACAAGCATTAAATTTACAAATGCGAAAAAAATATATTTGCAATATGCAAAAGGTTTACACGGTGATATAGATTTTAGTGGGGTTGAAGAATTAGATTTAGGAGGTACTGATTTATCAAAAGTGACAAGTATTAAATTTAATCCAAACGGGAAAATTTACGGGATTCCTAAAAAAGAAATTATTAAATTAAAAACAAAAAATCTCGGTCAAAAAATAAAAGACAAATTGACTGGCTTGTTTACAAAATCATCGCAAGGAAACGATGATGCCAGCATGGGATAAATTTTAGATATATGCAAATTGAAACAAAAGGCATTTTGATAAACATAAAACCGTTTTCTGAACGTGATGCGGTTGCGCATATTTTTACACATGATAACGGTGTGTTGGTTGGTATGTTGCGTGGTGCGAATGTTGCGAAAAAAAATAAATTTTTGGTTGGGCAATATGGCGCTGTGTCGTGGAATGCAAGACTCGATTCACAATTGGGCGTGTTCCATTTCGAAAATGAAAAAAATTTGTCTGCACCTTTGATGTTAAACAGCGATTTGTTGAAAATTATGAATTCTGCCTTTTCTTTGATTTATACTTTGATTCCAGAACGTGAAGAAAATAATCATTTGTATAAATGGACTTTGAATTTATTAAAAGAATTACCCATGTCTGATGCGCCTTATGATTTGTATTTAAGATGGGAAATCGAATTGTTAAAAGATTTAGGTTATGCGCTGGATTTGACCAGATGTTCCGGTTGTCAAAAAACAGAAAATTTGTGTTATTTATCACCAAAGACAGGGCGGGCTGTGTGTGCAGATTGTGGCGCACCTTATGTCGAAAAACTTTATAAATTACCTGTTAATTTAAATGTGACAAAAAGATTTATTTGTAATGTTTGTGAACTTCAAGGTGTTGATGTCCCGATGAATAGAAAAATGTTATAATTTTTACTTTTTTTTTCTTGCACGATTAAGTTTTTTTTTCTAATATCGATTTGTTCAACTAATCAAAGGAGAAAATTATGTGGACAATCGTAACTGTAATCATCCTGTTATTAGCAATCGCACTGTATATGTTTGGTGGCATGTTCTTCAAACAAGACGGTAAGAAAGCTTCTGGTATGGATGTTGTTTTAAGCAAAGGCGTTTCTGCTTTGGCAATTGTGTTGATTGCTTTCAGCGTATGCCGTTTGTGGACACCTTCATATTTGTTGCATACAAATCCTGCTATATTGCAAGAAATGGTGCAAAATATGCAAGCTCAACAAGAACAAGAAAAGAACAAAGTCGTTCGTAAATATGTTGCTAAACATGCGGATGAAATGATTGGTAGCGCTCCAATCGCAGGTAATGTAGACGCAAAGAAAACTATCTTTTTGTGGTCTGATTATTCTTGCCCATACTGCCGTCGTGTTCATGCTGAATTGGCACGTGTTTTGGCAGATCGTGACGATGTTCGCGTTGTATTTAAAAACTTTTCTATCCATGGACCATTATCTGATGCTCCTGCAAAAGCAGTTATCGCTGCTAAAATCCAAGATAATGCAAAAGCAGTTGCTTTGGATAAATTGTTGATGGACAAAGAATATTACTCTCAAGCTGATATGAAAGACCAAGCAAAATTGCCAGAAAAAATTCAAGCTAATGTTATGAAATTGGCAAAAGAAGCTGGTTTGGATACTAAAAAATTGGCTGAAGATATGGAAGGCGATGTTGTGAAAGCAGAATTGCAAAATGTTCGTGAATTGGCACAACGTTTTGAAATCAGCGGAACACCATACTTAATCATTGGTGACCAGGCTTTCCCAGGTGCAATTCCTTATTCAAGAATCATCGAAGCATTGAAATAATGTTTTGTGATAATGAAAATAAAAAAACAGCCCGCAATCGCGGGTTGTTTTTTTGCATTAACAAGATATTTGTGATATAATATTCTTATTGTAAGTAGGGAGATTTTTACATGAAGCAGATTTCTTTGTTTATGGGGTTGGTTGTTTTGGTGCCATCATTAAGTTATGGTGCAGATTCACAAATAGAAGAACTAATTCGTCAAAAACAGGGCAAAATAGAACGTTTGGAAAAATGTCAGGGGGCTACCAAAGGGTTAAAGATAGCCGGTATATCCACGTTGGGATTAACTGCGGTTGGTGTCGGTGCAAACATAGCAGAAGCCACCAAAATAAAAGCAAACGAAACAACCATAACACAAAACGAGAGCAAGATAACCAGTATGAATAAAGAAATTGCAGAAGCACGGTGTCAGGCAGAGCTTATGAGCAAAGATAAATTGGTTGTTGAAACTAAATTTGAAAACGATAAATGTATCGCAACAAAATGTAAAGCCAATGCTAAATTAAAAGATAATAATAGTGGTTGCCAATGTGAAGATGGTTATAAGCCTGATGATAAAAACGAAAAATGTGTTCAAGATGCACCAAAAGAAAGAAAAGACATGTCTACTAAGATAATAACAATTAGTCACGATGAAGGCTGTACCAGTCTAAAAGAAAGCGACAAATTGATTGTTGATGTTATAAAAGAAGATTCTGATTGTGTCGTGACGAAATGTAAAGAGCATGCAGAAATACAAACAGATAAAAAAGGCTGTGAATGTGAAAAACCTGATTATGTGATAGATACCAAAGGGGAAAGTTGTATCGCAAAAGCCCCCATGGTTATTGATTTAAAAGATGTGGATGTAAGTGAGGGTTTGGCAGATACCCCAGAGAAAACGAGTATGTTTTATTCAAATCCTGAATATATGCGTTGGAAACCTTTGGTTGATGATGGATATACGATGACAAAGAATAATATGTCAGAAAATAATGCTGATTTAAAAAATGGACAATGGGCGGTGACATTTAGTTATGGAACTGTTAAAGGGGAAGCTATGTGTAGTGCGCAAGGAGGTACACAGTATGCTTCTAAATCAGATACAAAAACATTAAAAGAAGTTGCTGGACGTAAAGATTATTGTTGGTGTCGTCCTATAGAATTTATACCAAGCCAAGAAAATGCTGTTGGGAAAGTATCAAATAAAAAGTGGCTGCTTGGGTCGCATCAAAAACCTAGTTATCAAGTACAAACTTGTATAAATGTATGTGCTTATTTTTGTGCGAATATAGTGGCTGTCTTTTCAAGCTTCAGAAATCCTTTGTATCATTAATGATTAAAAAACAACCACCGAAATCGGTGGTTGTTTTTTATCTTGGTTTTTCATTATTATCTATGATGTTTTGTTTTAATATACCAGAATTATCACTATATAATTCATTCAAGACATCTGTGACATTTTTATATTCACTTAAATCTTCTTTTGTAAACGTGTGGCGTTCACGAGCATTTTTTAGCGCAATAGCATAAGAATTATATTTTTTAATGGTTTCTGCGTGCGCTTTTAAAAAGCCTAAACAAACAATAACAACTGTGTTGTCGGGACCATCACCAATGGTCCACACCAAACGTTTTCTGTCGTGATTTGCATTACCATCACAACTTTGAACAAGCGAACAACCTTTTTCTTTTTGTATATCAGAAGAAACAGTTAAAATGTCATTTTTAATTATTTTTGCACCGCCTTGGTAATTAAAATCATCTAATACATCAAGGTTGATTTCATTAATCGCGATTAAAATGTTTTTCAATTTGTCTGCGCCACAAGAACGTTTAACCTGTTTCACAATGTCATCAGGAATATATTTTTGAATGTTTATCGGTTTTGGTGTAGATGACACGCTTTCTTTGTTTGGTGCTTCAACAGGTTTTACTTTTTGTTCTGTAATTGTTGGCTCTGGTTGATTTTCATCGATTTTATCAATTTCTTTTTCAATGCTAAGTTTTTTAAGCAACGTTTGACGAACGGTTAACCAATCTGTTGCATCAATGCAACTGACACGCGCGCCGTCTTCGCGAACCATCATATTTTTTGATACGTTTGTTGCTTTGGATACAACAAAACGAATTTGTCTCATTAAATCTTCATCATTTATATCATATTCATCAAAAGCATGGTCTTGTTTAATCAAATCAAAGATGTCTTTGTTATCAAGATGTTTACCAGCAATTTTCTTTGCTGGTTGTTTTTCAACAATCTGTTCATCTGTTGATTTGACAGAATTTTCTTTGGAAATTTCTTTTTGGTTATCAATAGTTTCCAAGACCTCATGCAGTTCGTATTTTTTAGATGTATCATACACGCGAACATTCGGATACATGTTGATAAATTTTCTGGCTGCAGCCATTTTTTCGCTGTTTTCTATCAAAGTGGAAGGCTTTATCAATTTTGCTTCAACTATTACTTCTTCGGCAATAGGAGATATTTTTCCGCATAAAACATCCAGACTAGATATACAATAAGCGCAATTTAAAACACAAAAAAGTTTTGGTAAAACGATATCTTGGTTCAGAAAATTTTTGCCGCACTTGCTTAAATCTAATTCAAGGCATCCTTCTGGCAACGATGTAATATATTTGGAACCAATAAATCGTCCACGAACATGAATATTGTTAAATTTAGGTGCTTTTTCATTTTTGCCCAATTGATAACGACTTAAATCCATATCGCCATTGACCAATAATTGTGAAAAAGAACTTTTGGATATGTGTGCGATTTCCAAGGGTGTGAAAAAATCCAGGAAGTATCCGTCGAAAATATTTCCTGTTTCTTCATCTAAAAAGATTCTAAATACTTTTAACTTTTTTTGCGCCATAACAGTCACCTGTGTTTGTTATTGTTATAATTATAATACAAAAAACAAAATTGTCAATAATTTTTTCAAAAAACTAATGGGGATTATTTATCCCAAATTTTTGAAATGATTGCTTCGGCAACCAAAGGAATAGACAATTTTGTCACGTTTTCCATTGCTGTTTTGATTTGCTTTGCAAAATCTTCGGCAACTTTTTCGTCACATTCGAATATGATTTCATCATGAACCTGTAAAATCATTTTGATTTTATCAGTATTCGGAATGATAATTTTGTTATATATTTCAACCATTACACGACGCATGATGTCTGCTTCAAATCCCTGAATTGGTGCATTTATTGCGGCACGAGTTGCATAGCCACGCATACGTGGGCTGGCAGCTTCGGGAATTTCGATTCTGCGTCCCCATGGGGTATAAACGCAATGATTATCCAGAACAAATTGAGTTATGTGGTCTATATAATTTTTAATTTCTGGTAATCCTGCCATATAAGAATCGATTATATTTTTTGCTTCTTCCCGAGAAACATTTAATTGGTTTGCCAAACCGAATGCTGATATTCCATAGATAATAGAAAAATTAATGGTTTTCGCTGCACGTCTTAATTCTTTTGGAACAATTGTATTTTCTGGGATTTTAAAGATTTTACGTGCTGTTTGTTCGTGTATGTCCAGCCCTTTGTTAAATGTGTCTTTGAATACAGACACATTTGCAACGTCCGCCAGTAATCTTAATTGGATTTGGGAATAATCTACAGCAATTAAGGTTTTTCCTTTTTCAGCGACAAAACATTTTCTTATTTCTTCGCCCAATTCGGTTTTTATAGGTATATTTTGCAAGTTTGGATTGCGACTGGAAAGACGACCTGTATTAGTACTGGTTTGTAAAAATGTAGTATGAATACGACCGTCTTGTGCAATTTCGCGGGGCAGGGCATCTGCATATGTTCCAGCCAGTTTAGCAACAGATCGCCAAGTTAATATTTTTTCAACTATGGGATGAAAATCTATTAAATCGTTTAATATATTTGCATCGGTTGAACCTTTTTTACGATTTGGCAGATGTAATTCATCAAATAAAATAACTGATAATTGTTTTGGACTGCCCACGTTAAATTCGTGACCTGCTAGTTCGTAAATTTCCTGTTCTAATTTTTCCAGTTGTTTATGAAATACACCAGATAATTGATTTAATCTTTCACGATTTACCGCGACCCCATATTTTTCCATTAAACATAAAACGGGGCACAGTGGTAAATCGCAAGTTTCATATAATTCGCGCAATTTTTTATTCGCATCTAATTGCGGGCGCATCAAATTATAAAGCGCCATACATACAACAGAATCTTCCCCCGAATATTTTGTTGCTATATCAATAGATAAAGTTTCAAAATGTCTGTCGCAATCTTTGATTTTTGCATCAAATAAATCTTCAAATTTTATATCGGTATGATTAAGATATTTTTCTGCCAATTCATCTAAACCGTGTCCATGTAATGTACCGTGTAGCGCATAAGATAACAACATTGTATCATCAGTTGGTTGAATTTTTGTTATATCCCAACCCATGTTATCCAAAATATGTAAATCATATTTCAGATTATGTGCGATTTTTTTTATGCTTTTATTTGTAAATATTGGCCAGAGTTTTTTATAAACAGTTTCTATGGTTAATTGATTTTTCACCAATGTATCTTTGCCAAATAAATCCATAGACTTTGCAATATGCCCAATTGGTATATAGGCACCATGTTTATCATCATACGCCAAAGACAATCCGACCAGTTTGTCTGTAATTTGATTTAATCCTGTTGTTTCTGTATCAAAAGCGATAACATCTTTGACATGAGACAAAAAATCATCCAATTGTTGTTCTGTTGAAATTGTCACAGTATCTATGTCGCCCATTTTAGAAATAGTTTTTTGTGTTTCTGGTATTTCAATAACTGGGCAGATTGATTTTTCGTATTCGTTTATTTGAGGTGTGCAAGTTATTTTATCATCAGGAAATAATTTTTCTATTTTAGCAATCAGCGTTTTGCTTTCTATTTTATTTTTAACAAAATCTAGCGCGGATTTTTTGTTAAAGCAAAATGGTTGAATCTTTAATCCTTCTAAATTTACATCGCGTTTTAAAGTGACTAACTGTCTAGAAATAAAAGCTTTTTCGCGGTTGTCTATTAAAAGATTGCGGGTCCTTTCGTTTTTTACATCTTGGATATGTTCATAAAGGTTATCTAATGATTCAAATTCATTTATTAATTCAGATGCCTTTTTAGGACCAATTCCAGAAACGCCAGGTACATTATCAGTTGAATCGCCCATCAAAGATTGAACATCTATGACCTGGGATGGCTTTACACCAAATTTTTCCAGAACCTGGGGTTCATGAATTTCTTTTTCTTTCATGCCATCATAAAGAAATACACAATCAGATACCAATTGCATCAAATCTTTATCGCCAGTAATTATTCGTGTCGCATCCACAGAATTACAATTTTGTGTGGCGAGTGTAGCGATTACATCATCTGCTTCGACCCCGGGAATACAAAGTACTGGAACCCCCATTTCATGAACACCGATTCGAATTAATTCAGATTGAGTTATTAAATCCGCAGGTGTTTCTTTGCGGTTCATTTTGTATTCTGGGTAAATGTCTTGACGAAAACTTATGCGCGAAGCATCAAACACACAAACAAAAGAATCTTTTTCTTTTGCTTTGGCCAGCAAAGGTAAAATCATATTAAAAAAGCCATACACGGCGCCCACAGGCATACCGTCTGAACGAGTCAATGCACTGTGGACGCCGTAATAGGCGCGAAATACCAAAGAATTTCCGTCAATCAAAGTTAACATTTAAAACCTTAGAATATATAGCGAACTTTTGCACGGACATTATATTGCAACATGTCTGGTTTAATGTTTACTTCTGGAACAGTATAAACATTAGGTGCGTACAAAGCACGTCCTTCGATATCAAATTTCAAAGGAAGAGTCAAAATATCAATCGTTGCACCCAACATAGCCTGATAAGCGGCAGTTGTATCAATGTTGTATTCTGTTTTGACCCCGTCGTTAGTGATACTGGCATCGCCACCAAATACCATACCTATACCAGCACCAATATATGGCAAAATGATAGTAGTAGGTATTTTTGCATAAAGGTTTAACATCGCCGCATTAGTGTCTAAATTGGAAGATTGAAAATAATCATATTCTGCTTCTGCACGCAAAATTGGTAAATCTACACCGGCAATTCCCCCAAACATTGTAGCGGATTCTGAATGATTTTTATGGTCAGCAAACATAGTATTACCACCAACACCAGCCATACCACCAACATAGAAATCTGCGATAACACCAGCATTAGCTGCAGATGCAAAAGTTAATGTTGAAACCAAAGAAATTAAAGATATTGAATTTATTTTCATATTTTTCTCCTTTATATGATATTATAGTATAAACCAAAGGTAATAAAAATGCAAAAAAATAAACCGATTTTAATTGTTGGATTAGGAAATCCAGGAAACGAATATAAAAATACGCGTCATAACGTGGGGTTTATGGCGGTTGATTTTTTGGCGCCCATGGACGCAACATGGAAAAAAGAAAAGAATGCTTTGACTTTGCGGACCGAAATTGATGGCTATAACATTATATTGGTGAAGCCGCAGACTTATATGAATAATAGTGGCGAAGCAGTTGGACCATTAATGGCTTTTTATAAAATCCCATTGGAAAATTTGGTTGTGATTCATGATGATATGGATTTAAAGCTGGGATCTGTGCGGGAAAAAGTCGGTGGCAGCAGCGCAGGGCATAACGGAATTAAATCTATTGATGCTGTGGTTGGGAATGATTACAGAAGAATTCGGATTGGCATTGGACACCCGCGTGATTTTGATAATCCGATGAATCCATCTGATTGGGTGTTGGGCAAATTTGACAGCGAACAATTAAAACAAATTAAATCAGTTATTGAATCAATTCAAATTTAATCTTTATTGATATTCAATTGTGAATTCGTTGTTTGTAGGAACGACATCTGAAACAGCGTTGCAATTTGTACCTGACCAAGTCCAGCCACTTGTTGTGTACGTATATTCACATTTATTTGATGTGTCGTTGGTGTCCGGGTTGTAATACATTTTTACCGATGGGGTTGTTGTTCCTTCGATATCAAAATAATTTCCATATTGGTCGATTATAACCCATCTGCCATCGCAAGTATATGTATTGTTGTCGACTGTGATTGGTGCTGATGAATTGCCCGAAGTTATGCAGTAATAAGACAATATTCGTGGATTAGCAGAGGAATAATTTGGACAATAATAACCATTAATTGCGGAACATGTGCCGTCCACAAGGCGTAATGCGACGTCCCCATCATTTGGTACACAAATTCCGTTATTTTTATAACCGCTGGCACAACAGTTTCTAAATGTATCACGGACAGCGGGTGTGTTGTCGTCTCCACAGATGTTTGTTAAATTACTAGCGACATTAATAGTTTGACTTTGTGTAGTGCCGTTTTCTGTTAATAATTCACATGTGTTAGTTTCGTTATTCATCTGATAATTAACCGGGCAACCATAAGCGCTGCAACTGGCGATATTATTATTAGTATTGGTATTGGTTGCAAGCCATGACAACAATGTAGAACCAGAATTTGGCATCAAAATTTTATTAGATGATATAAAGTCATCAGAATTAATATCATATGTAAGTATTGGCAGATTTATTCCCGGTTCGTGTTCGCAATTACCCCAAATTTGTTCTGCAATTAAACAAGCTGTTAAATCTGTATTTGTCAACGGACCATTACACAAAGTTGGGATATTAGAAACAGAATAAGTAGAAGAATAATATGCATCGCGGTTGGCAATTATTGGTAAATTGGTCATGTTTTTAAGATTGTCTGCACCATTAACACAATCAAGTACATCTTGCCAGCAAGCGTCACGGTTTAAAATCGCCATACGATTATCAGAAGTTATATTTGTACACAATGCGAAATTCCCGGAAACGCCATTACACTTTTGAATTATGCAATCACGTCCGACCTGACTGCATGTGTCAATTATAGTGTTATAAGTTATGTTTGTAGAAATTCCAGTCATACCGCCGCCCCAAATGTTTGCGGTATCGTCACCCATAAGCGCGATGCAAGAACTTTCAATGTTTGAACACATTTCATTGGCAGTCTTGTCAGCGGCAACACTAAATATAGAAAGAGCGCGCGAATCAAATTCAGCCAAATCAGTTAACGCATCGGTTTTACATTCTGCGACCAAGGTGGTGCAACCTTGGCGAATTTCTTCGATTTTTGCCTTTTGAGCCAATTTGATTTGAGATAGTGCGTCATCCAAAAATTCTTTCCACACAGTATCAGATATATCGCGACATTGTTCAATAGCCGGTTTTAAAAATTCTTTTTTAGAATCCAGGAATTTTACGAATGATTCATTTTGAGCAATCTTTGACCATTTTTCATCCCCAGTTGGTTCTAATAACAAATTGGAAAGATTGGACAAATCTTCGGACAAGAAAGCCTTACCAGTAGAGGGGTCGATATATTGTCCAGTCATATCCAAACATTTATAAAGATTTTCGCCGCATACAGATACATCTGATAATTGGTTTAAAATTTTCTTTTTACAAGTTAAAATATCATCGGAATTTCTTTGTTGATGAACAGTTAATCTGGATATATCAAGCAAAGCGCCACTTTCATGAATTTTTTCCATCGCTTTGTTGTATTGTGTATCATAAGATTTAGCAACTGTATTGCAATCTTGTTGAATAGTTAATTTGTATCCGTCTTGGGCGATGCTTAGTTCATCATCAGAACAAACTTCTTTTGCCATTTCGATACATACAGGTCTGGCAGCGTTGTATAAATCAAGACCGCTTTTAGAAGTTGTTGCGATGCCAGATAACGAATCGATACTGTCCCATGCGGTATCCATATCCAAAGACAAAGATATTGCGGACAAATTGTTGTTGATTTTCGAATCGCCAGAGCTGTTCAAAGTTTTTGTAATTTTTTGTAATAATTTTTCAGATTCAGATTTGTCTTTGGTGTCAAAAGCCAGTTCCCCTTCGGTTGCGACATTAACAGCAGCAGCATCTTCTTTGTCCAAACTGACAGTCAATAAACGTTGATTGAAATCCAACATTTTATCTTCGGCATCGCTAAGTTGTTTTTTTATGCCGTCAAATTCGTGAATTCGTGAAGAGCAAGCACAACGCCGTAAATTAGTATCTTTGTTTGCGCAAAATTCATCCATACATTCATAATACACAGTTTTGCATTTTGAATAATCAGCGGATTTAATAGATTCTATTTTTTCAGAATTCAGTTCCGCAGTCCGAGCATTTCTTTTTTTGTTATTGGTTGTGTATACCGGGGAACGAGTGCTTCTGCCTTGCGTGGTTTTTGTGTTTGTTGTTTTTCTGGAATCTGCGGTGCGTGCAGTTGCAGTATTGCGCCCAGTTGAAGAAACACGCTTAGTCACATTGGTTGTCGTTTGATTTTGTTTTGTTGTCACAGGGCGAGGTTTCACACTAGCCGGTAAAGTTAAAGTTCTGGGTGATACGACACGTTGTTGATTTTGTTTCGTTGCCGTTCTGGTGTTTTTATTTTGTTGGTTGCTGGTTCGTTTAGTTTCGCTGGTATATGAACGATTTGAATTTGTTGTTGTGGAAACCGTATTTGCCACAGGGCGTTTTGTCGCAGCGCGCGCCGTTTCAGCATTATCGGCAAATGTCGTCTGGGACACAGACAAACCAAGGCATACAGCAAAAAACAGTATTATCCTTTTCATTCCTTAATCTGATATTAGCAAATTTATAATTTTTTGGGCAAGAACATTTTTAATTTTTTTTACACAAAAAATATGATATAATTCAAACATTACAAAGGGGAAAAATATGAAGATAAAATTGCTGGTAATACCAATAACGTTAATGATGGTGGGTGTTTGTCGTGCTGAAACATTGGAATACAATCCTGCGATAGAATATACGCCTGAACAAAGGCAAAAAATAATAACTACATTGGAAACTGATAATCGTTTGTTGGATGTAGAAATTGAAAAATGTGAAAGAAAGAAAAAGGGCTGGATAGCCGCGACAGTTATCGGCGGTGCAGGTGTGGTTTCTACTGGTATTGCGGCTGCAGTTCAGGGTAAAAAGTTATCAAATCAAAAGGCAACGATAAATCAACAGAACCAAGATATAGAAAAATTGGAAACACAGAAAACAGAATTAGAATCAAAATAGGATAAAAAAATGAAAGCAAAATGGGCAACAGCATTGATATTGGGGTTGGTTCCCGGTTTGGGTTTGTGTTATGATGCGCAAATAGAATCTTTGATAAAAACGAAACAGCAAAAGGTTGCACGTTTGGAAAAATGTTCTGGTTCAACCAAAGGGTTAAAGATAGCGGGCATATCCACATTGGGATTAACTGCGGTTGGTGTCGGTGTAAACATAGCAGAAGCTACTAAGATAAAATCAAACGAAACAACCATAACAAATAACAAAAACAAGATAAGCGAACTTAACAAAGAAATAGAAAAATTAGAAGCTGCGAAAAATTCAGTTGGCGCGAATGTTCCAATGATTGAAACATACGGATACAAAGAAATAGACAGCGCCAAAGAATTAAACAGTGATTTGTATAAATTGGGTGCTGGTGAATGGTATGGTGAATGGGGTAAGACAGAACTAACTGGTGTTGCAAAATGTAGTGCCAAAGACGGCAATAATGATAATTTAAATTTTAAAAACAATAAAAATGAATGGCTGGCCAAAAACGATGAATTATCTGCTGATGGTGATAATTGTTGGTGTGCTAAAAAAGGGACAGATTCGTACGTATTTTTAAAGAAAAAAGATGGGTGTAAATCTGATTGTGCGGGTTCTTGTATTACAACCATGCGCGAACATCTTAAAACCGAAGCAGTTTTTAAAGTGTTCACAGATCTTATTGCAAAGGCATCAACCACGGTGACATTGGATTCGGTTGATTTGGCTATGTCAGTTAATTGGGACGAAGACCATTGCAGATGGAAACCTTTGAGAGAAGATGGTTGGAAGATGACTACTTCATTTAGAACGGATAACAGTAACGGTTTGACAAATGGTGAATGGGAGATTTTATTTGCCTATGGCACGGTTCGTGGTATGTCAATGTGCAGCGGCAGATCTGGCGATAATCATGTTTGGGGATGGGGTGGCAATAGGTCAGATTGGCTGGCGAACAAAAGTGCACTGGATTCGGCATCCGGCGAAAAGAAATATTGTTGGTGTAATGTCACACATTTTACCCCGACCAATGACAGGGAACAGGTTTTGCCCAATTCGTCCTCTGTGTGGGTGTTTTGTGTCGACGACGATTCCGCGTCCATTTGCGAGAGCGACTGTGCGCGGAACTGCGCGAACTCCGTCCAGGACGAGTTCGTCTTTCGCAGGGCGCTGTTTAGGGGTGAATAGTTTTTTAATTATCCCCTTTGGGGGATGGGACCCGCAGGGTGAGGGAGGTGACCCCCTTCGTCCGCTTACGCGTCCACTTCCCCTATGGGGCAAAATTTTACACCACGACGAGAATAAAGTTCTCCCCCAATGTGGGGGAGTTCGCGTAGCAGGAGGGGGGTAAACCCTCCCCCGGTGCTTCGCACCACCCCCTCCAAAGGGGGAATTAGGGTTGCAACTCCTGAGACCAGATTCTCCCCTTGGGGGGAGTACGGTCGAAGACCGGGAGGGAGGTCATTTCCTCGATACACAATAATAAAAATTAAAAAAATTTCTTTTGAAAAATACGCCCGTTTCCCGTTTTTAAATAATGTTCAAAAATTTGTGCTTTTTCTTCGCTATCAAAAGCGACATAACCACGTAAATTCCATGGTTTGAATTTATTTGTGTGTATTGAATTTCCAGAATTGTGTTCTTTTAATCGTCTTTTTAAATCATTGGTACAGCCAACATAGAAATGTTCTGGAAAATTTATACTTTGTAGAATATATACATAAAACATAAAAAGTCCGCTTACATTCACTTTGTTCATTACAGCGAGACATCCGTTTCTCTAACTTTACATCTTCGCTTGCTGGCGCAATCTCGCTGTAGCGTAAGCGAAAGCGGATGGTGCGACCGGGGGGACTTGAACCCCCAAGGATTTCTCCACAGCATCCTTAGTGCTGCGCGTATACCAATTCCGCCACGATCGCAACTTGGTTTAAAACATATTATAAAACTATTTCTTTTTCAAGAATTTTTGTGTTTTCTTTTTTATTTTATTTGTGTTATAATCATAAAGACATTAAGGTAAGGAATAAGAAATGAAAGGATTATCTCGCACTTTGTTGGGTATGACCATAATGGCTGTGTTGCCCGCTGTGGCTGGCGCTGCTGGAACTTATTATAATGGTAATTTATACCAAAATCCCCAGGCTAGATACGGTGCAAATTATGGTAATAACGGTGGCGGTTTTTATAATAATTATGGTGCTGGGCGTGGTTATGGACAAAATATGCGTGCGGTTGGAACACAACAGGGGGCAACACAAACAGCAACAACAAAGGCTGGTGCAAATAAAAAAACAACTGATTCTCGGAAACAGGGATTTCAACTGGGGGCTGGGGTTGCGCATGAATTCGCTAATTGGGATTTCAGAATGAAAACTGCTGGGTCCGAATTGCATTATGATAATTTGCGTTGGAATATCATAGAAGGCGAAGCAGCATACTATTTCGGTAATTCTACAAAGATGCAGGTCAAAGTTGGCGGACGATATGGCACTCAATACGGCGAATCTGCAATGATTGATGACGATATAACCAAAGAAGCTTTGTGGACTGTGTACAGCGATGGAACAGTTCAAGGAACACCGGCTTTGTCCGCTGGAACCAGCAAAGATGGAAATCAAATGGGATTTAATGCTTCTTTTGGGTTGACTGATTTCTTCAAGGCAGGTCGTGTGAAATTTACACCTTCGATTGGATATCGTTATTTAAAGTATAAGGTTGAAACCAAAAATAATTACGGCTTGATGGTTGAAGTTTTAAATTCTCCGGGTCTTGTGAATTGTTTAGAGGTACAACCTGGTGAAATTCAATGCAGTCCGTATGTTGGTTTTTCAAATGATGGATGGCCAACTGGATATGCGGCTGGTTTTGCTGTGACTGATGATCCTGCTACTTATTCTTCTTCGGCGCAAACAGATATTTATGGAAATACTGTTTACATTTTGTTGAATGATAATAATACTTTTATAGTGGAAAATTATCCTTCGGCTAATCAGTTGGATCTTGGAAGTACTTATTATTATGAACAATCAGGTGTATCCCACAGCTATGAAACAGAATGGGCTGGGCCGTATCTTGCTTTGGATATGGAATATGAAATAAATAACAATAATACTGTCAGCGCTGGGGTTGAATTTGGTTTGCCAATTTATAAGTCTAAGGGTGATCAACCGTATCGTGTTGATTGGGCTCATCCAACCAGCGTAGAAGACAAAGGTGAATTGGGGGATGCTTATCATCTTGGCTTTAATGCTATGTGGTCAACAGCTTTGGGTGAAAGCACTATGTTGTCTTTGGGCATGACGTATGATTATTACAGTATCAAAAGCGCAGATGCTACGACTTACCTGAATCCTGCAAGATATCAAGATTCTCTGGATAATGCCAATGCGTGGATTGTTTATTTGAATTCTTTGGGCTCTTTGACAGATGAACAGGCTGATTTATTAGAATCTTGGAAGGCTGAAAAGGCTCAATTAGAAGCATACAGGGCTGATGGTTGGGCTATGAAAAGCAAAAATGAAATCGAATCCATATATAAATCTATGGGACTTCGTTTGGGGATAAATGTTAAATTCTAAAGGTAGTTAAGTGAAAAAATTATTCGTTGTATTGGTGTCGTTGTTTTGTGTTGTTCATGCTTCGTTCGGGCTTGAATTAAGCGCGACTGTGCCTGTGAATCAGACCAGCGATACAGCAGCCAATGCGAAAATTAATGCGACTAATCTTGCACGACGTCAGATACTTTATAATATTTTATCTCAATATGCACAAAAAGAAGAACTTAATGGTTTGATATACAATACTTCTAGTGATGAATTGATGAATCTTATTTCTTCTACCAGTGTTGCAAACGAACAAATTTCGTCTGATACATATTCTGCCAATATTACAATGGTTATTGATAATTATGCTGCTAAGAGATGGCTTGATGACAAAGGAATACAAAACTGGGTACCTTTGAATAATGCTTCTGCTGAAAAGTTTACTGCGTTTATCGTTGTTCAAAATGGTTTGGTTGATTGGGCTGAATTAAAACGCATCGCGCGTGATGGAAATGTCGAAATTGAAACGCAGAGCATGGTTGGTAATCAAATAATTGCTAAAATGCCATTGGATTACAGGACCAGATTCACCGCTGCAATTCGTGGGGCAGGGTGGAAATATGCTGATAATGGTGGCGTATTACAAGTTTGGAAATAATCTTATTTTAATTAAATCGTAAAAAATAAAAACAAAGGAAAACAAAATGAAAAAAATTTTATTAGCGGTTGCTTTGTGCGCGCCATTTGTCGCATTGGCAGAAGAAGCGCCAAAAGATAATAAATTTAATTTAAATGTTCGCAGAATTGGTTTGGACTGGACAAAAACAGATGTAAAAAATCCGTCTGAATATCAAAATTCCACAGTTGCAGCATTAAAGGCTTCGGATCAAGAAACTATTCAGGGTGTTTTTGATGTGGCTTTGGAATACGGTTTTGATAGATTTAAATGGGATAATTCTTTGTTTATGGAATATGGCAAAAAAACTATCAGCCCTTATGGCGGCGAAAAGGCTGTTGACGAAAGTGCGGATAAAATTTTGCTGTCTTCTGATTTAGCTTATGCTTGTTGGGATTTTGATTCTTTTAAATTGGGACCAATTATGCGTGGTCAATATGAAACCGAATTCAAAGGTGATCCACGCAGAAATATTTTACGTCCAAATGCTGGATTCGCTTTGTTCGATCATGATATTTTCAAAAGTTTATACGTTGTTGGTGTATATGAATATGATTTTACTTATTCTGATGCCAAAGTTAGCAAAACTGCTGCTGAAGCGGGTTGGCGCATGGAATATGAAATTAGAGATGGGGTGAAATTTACTTCTGATGGATATTACAGAAAATATTTGTCCTATTCACAATATGTCGGTGAAGATTTGTCTTCCGATTTCTTGGCAGTAGCACGTTTGGATACTAATGTTTGGGGCGATTTAACAATGGGACCTTATGTGAAATATCGTCGTGCACATTCTCGTCAAGCCAAAGATTATGGTGCAAATACTTCTATTGGTATTTCGTTCAGTTATATTCATAATTTTGATTTGAAATCTACTAATAAATCAGAAGAATAATTTTAAAATGCAAATTTTGTTTTCGCCATTATGAAAAATTCATTTTCATAATCTGGGTTGTTTACATAGGTTGCTGAAAGATTTTTATATCCCACAGTATATTCTGTGCTGGGCTTTGTGCTGGATAAATCTATATTGGTTGTGTTGTAAATAATCTGCCCATTATTTGCACGCGCAACAGGGACTGTGGCGTACATGTCACCTGAAATGATTGTTTCTGGAATTGCTATTTCAAAAGATAAATCTTGCCAGTTTGTACCAAATGCTAAAGATGAGGTATATATATTGGAAAAACCAGATACAATCGAATTATCTTCCGCAGTTGGATGTGTCACACCAAAGCGCGCTTTTTGATAAAATTTGACGTTGTTGATTTCAAATTCGTTTTTATATCCAACAAAGTTAGTCAATTGATTTTGTTGAACAGATATTAATCCGCTGGATTCCAATAAATGATTTTGTTTAAAACCTAATTCAAATGTATCAAACAAAACAACAGAATCTTTTTCATTTTCACGTAATTTATCAAATCCGCGACCATAAGGAATTACTTTGATATTATCAGAAAGATTGGTTGTAAAAGCGCGACCAAAATCATCAATAAATGCGATTTTTATGTTTGCTTTTTGTATTGCTGTTGCAGCAGGACCACCAATATTTGTTCCAGACAAGGGTTGAATATTTTTATTTGATAAAACTATTCTTGGTGTTCCGACAGGTTGGGTTGCTTTTTCCATGTTTAACAGACCCCAACCATATACTTCGTCAATACCTGTTTCCCCTAAATCAGTTGCTGTTGTGAATAACAGCGCAGTAATTTCAGATGCGTTCATATAAGGAAAGGCTTCTTTGATTGTTGCAATTGCACCAGACACAACCGGTGTAGCAAAACTGGTTCCGCTGGCATAACCTTGGGTATCTGTTTTCCATGCTGTGCCAGGCGCAGCAATACAATAATTTTGAGTCACACCACATTGATTGCTGTACCATGCCAGGTTGTATGAATTGTCCAAGGCTACTACGTTTACAAAGTGACCATTTAAATCTGGAAATGCGATAGGCAACGCGGACAATGCGCCACTTTCAGAATTGCTTTCATTTCCGGCTGCCCAGACAAAAATCGCATCGTTATCAGCAGCCAAATTGCGAATTTGGTTTATAAAATTTTCACTGGTTATATTGTACAAATACTCTTGAGCCATCGCATAAGTTTTTGGCATATTTGAATTGTTATATATAACATCAGCAGCTGAGATATTTGTAATTTGCCAGCTGGCGTTATAAATGTTTGCTGGGGCAGATTGATTCATCGTATTAGCAATGTAATCATAAGATTTAAAATTTTGAGCATCATTAGCGATATTTTGTTTTGCTATTGTTGTATCTGGCGCGATATTACTTAATATTTCATAAACTGTGTCACCATGATTGCTGATAAAATTATCAACTATGCTTACAGAAGTATTTTTTCCTGTAAAATCACGCGCATTTGCCCAGGCAAATTTTATGGCATTATATTGTCTGTAATTTCTTATGTATTTATCGGAAGATTTTATAGAATTAATCGTTGCAGAATCTATATCATCGCCATCAGTCAAAGATTCAAGATATTCTGCGTTGATTCTTTGATTATTAACATAATCTGTCGGTGCATAATTTGTGATTATGTTTGCAGACAAAGTAGTACGATTAAATGTTGTTTGGTTTGAAACGCTGGGTGAAGAATTGTGGCTTCCTTTGGTTTGGGTAGCAAAAGCAACTCCTGCGCCAACCAGTGCTGCACCGCCAGCCAAAGATAAGAATGTACGAGAATTTGTTGTTTTACATCTTTCTGGATATGCACGGCGATAATTTTTATCGCTACAATTTTGTGCGGCAAACGAATTCATGGTCGTAAACACGACCAAAAAGATAATTGTAAAGATTCTATTCAATACTTTCATCCTCACCACTACTATAAATATAGACTAAATAATTGTTTTGTCAATATATTTATTAATTTTTGTTGACTGTATATGTTTTTGTGTTATTTTATCGTTTGATAAAAGGGTTGTTTATGGATTTTGAACCAGACGTTGATGTTGCAAAGAAATATGTAAAACTTGTCGAGTTTTCTACATATTCGATGGCATACGTTATTACTAATGAAGATTTGCGCCAATCAATGCAATTTGTTCCAAAAAATTGTAATCGTGCGCTGGTGACTGCAGCATCTGGTGATCATCCTTTGTTTTGCTCTTTGTATGGTGCGAAAAATGTAGATACATTTGATATCAGTTATAATGCAAAATGTATTATGGACATAAAGACAGCAGCCCTTAAATGTATGGGGCATGTTGCTTATATTGAATTGTTGAAAAATTTACATTTGTGTCAAAATGTTCAACATGTTCCAAATATGGAATATATATCAAAGATTATACCAAAAACAGAATGGGAATATCTTTATGCCTTAGGGGGGGGGCATATTTTTCGTAAGGGCTCTAATCCTGAGCGATACAAAGGACATTTCCCAACAAAGCAAGAATATAAAAAGTTATGTGAAATCGTTAAAAAGCCTTATAATTTCATGCTTGCTGATATTGATAGTTTAAGTGCACATTTAACACAGAAATATGATTTTATACACTTGTCCAATATTTTGGATCATTTACCGATACATAGACATATAAATATTATCACGCCTTTATTAGATTATGTAAATGTTGGCGGGCGGATTTTGATGCTTGATGAATTTCAACTTAATAGCATGAAAGAAAATGGGATTTCCGTTGGGCCTTCGTGTGAAGAAGCGTGTAAAAATATTGTACGTATTTACAATGATTGGCGTTTTGTCAGGAATGAGACGCATTTTATCAATGTACTTGAACGTTTTAGATAATAAAATAAAGGAAAAAATTATGGATTTTGTGCCAAATATTGAAGTTGCAAAAAACTGTGTAAGGCTTGACAAGTTTTCTCCGTATTCCCCGGCATACGTTATTACTAATGAAGATTTGCGTCAATCAATGCAATTTGTTCCGAAAAATTGTAATCGTGCGCTGGTGACTGCAGCATCTGGAGATCATCCTTTGTTTTGTTCTTTGTATGGTGCCAGACAAGTTGATACATTTGATATCAGTTATAATGCAAAATGTATTATGGATATAAAGACAGCAGCCCTTAAATGTATGGGGCATGTTGCTTATATTGAATTGTTGAAAAATTTACGTTTGTGTCAAAATATTCAACATGTTCCGGATATGGAATATATATCAAAGATGATACCAAAAATAGAATGGGAATATATGTGTTCAATGGCTGGTTCGCAAATATTTTCTAATGGGATTGTTATCAAAGATGATAATACGCATCTGGTGAATTATAAAGAATACAAAAAATTGCAAAAAATTGTAAAAGGTCGGTATAATTTTATAATGAGTGATATTGCCAATTTATCGGGACATTTAACAGGAACTTATGATTTTATTCATTTGTCTAATATTCTTGATTATCGGCATACTATTAGTGCCAGATTATATACGATTTTTCCTTTGTTAAAACATGTAAAAGTTGGTGGTCGGATTGTGTGTTATAACTTGGTGGGCTTGAACTGGGAAGATGTACACCCAATAGAACATTTTGAAGAATTAGTTGAAGATTTAAATGAAAAAATCAAATGTTTTGATAAAACAGACGAATGGCTTTTAAAAGAACGTAAACATGAAATTGCCAAAGCCGAAAAAATGTGCGACAGCGATTTTGAAAATTTTGATTATACAAAAATCGGTGATATGGTTATTTTTGAACGGTTAAGATAGTGATTTTTTAAGAATTTTATTATAATTTACTTGATTTTTCGATAAAATTGTTTTATTATGGCGGCACGCATTAATGCGAAGAACACAGGCATTGGGTATAATTTCTGTCCAAACGCGTTTTGGTTTTTTACACCCGATGACCGAGGATAACAACAGAAAAAAGGATAAAATCATGGCATTGCCAACTTTTACTATGAAACAATTAATGGAAGCAGGTGTTCATTTCGGACACCATACTCGTCGCTGGAATCCATTGATGACACCATACGTTTATGGCGTTAAAGATAAAATTCACATTATCAATTTGAACAAAACTGCACCTTTGTTGCATCGCTCTTTGGTTGCTTTGGAAGCTATCGCAGCAGCAGGTGGAAAAATCTTGTTCGTTGCTACTAAACACCAAGCAAAAGATATTGTCAAAGATGCTGCAGAACGTTGCGGACAATTCTATGTTAACAATCGCTGGTTGGGCGGTATGTTGACTAACTGGACTACTGTTTCGCAGAGTATTCGTCGTTTGAAAAAAATGGAAAATGATATCGCTAATGCTGACAAATTGGGATTAACCAAAAAAGAAGTCGGTGTTATGACCAAAGAAGTTGCTAAATTGCGTGATATTTTCGGTGGTATTTTGGAAATGCACGGTGTGCCTCAGGCAATGATTGTTATTGATGTGCCACGCGAATTGAACGCTGTTCACGAAGCAAGAAATTTGGATATTCCAACAATTGCTATCTGCGATACAAATGCTAATCCAGAATTGGTTGATTACCCAGTTCCAGGAAATGATGACGCTTCACGCGCAACTCAATTGTATTGCGATTTGTTCGTAGATGCTATTTTGTCTGGTATTGAAAAAAGATTGGGTGGCGCTGCTGGTAAAAAAGAAGCTAGCGATAACGCAGAAGCGGCTGCAGAAGAATACGAAGAAGATTTAAAAGTTAAAGAAGCAAAACAAAAATCAAAAACTTCTGGGGCTCGCGAAGTTCGTCGTAGCAAATTGGCAGACAAAGCCGACAAATAATAACCACATAAAGAAAGGAAATACAAATGGCAGAAGTAACAGCTAAATTAGTTCAAGAATTGCGTGAAAAAACTTCCGCAGGTATGATGGATTGCAAAAAAGCATTGGTTGAAAACAATGGCGATATCGAAGCCGCTGCTGACTGGTTACGCCAAAAAGGTATTGTAAAGGCTGCTTCAAAAGCTGGTCGTATTGCTGCATCTGGTTTGGTGACTGTTGTTAAATGTGACAATATGGGCTGTGTTGTTGAATTGAACGCAGAAACAGACTTTGTTGCGAAAAACGACAAATTCCAAAAATTAGTTGCTGATGTTGCGAACAAAGCATTGGAATTGTCTGGTGACTTTGATGCTACATTGAATGCTGTCAAAGATGATATTGCTGCAACAATCGCTACTATTGGTGAAAATATGAGCTTGCGCCGTATTGCTAAGGTTAATGGTGACCATATTTATACTTATGTTCACAACGCTTTGGTTCCAGGTATGGGACAAATTGGTGTGACTGTCGCTATTAATGGTGATGATGCACGTATTGATGAAATTGGCAATAAAATCGCAATGCACATTGCTGCTAATAAACCTGAATTCATGACGATTGCTGATGTTGATCCAAAGGCAGTTGAACGTGAAAAGAAAGTTTTCATTGAATCTGGTGCTACAGCCGGCAAACCTGAAAACATTGTTGAAAAGATGGTCGAAGGTCGTATTAAAAAATGGTATGCAGAATCCGTTTTGGAAGAACAACCATTTGTTATGGACCCATCCAAGACAGTAAAAGAAGTAATCGCAGAACACGGTGGTAAATTGGCTGGATATGCATATTACGTTTTGGGCGAAGGCATCCAAAAACGTGAAGACAATTTGGCTGATGAAGTCGCCAAAATGTTGGGATAATATCAGGGCTGGCATTAGCTAAAAGCTCTGGTAAAAATGTATGTTTCGGGATTGCGGAAATAATTTTGCAATCCCGAAATTCGTTATTGAAAACGGTGCCAATATGGAAATATATAAAATTAAAGATATAACAAAAGATGAAGGCGTTCATTTTGTGAAAATTGAATCGCGTTGGAAAAAGTATAATGTCGGATTAGGTGATATTACATTTAAAGTAAAGCAAAGAACCACCAAAACGATTACTTTGCCAAGCGGTCATTTCACGAACAGTTTAAAAGTAGGGCGTAATTTAATATCTTTTAAAGACAAATCTTTGGAAATTAAAGATTGTGCTTATTTATATCGTGGCAATTTATTTTTGAATTTGATAATGGCTGTGCCTGATAAAGCGGCTTGCAAATCTTATATTGAAGAAATACCTGGTTTATGTGACGAGCATAAATTAGACAGATTTATTTTTAAAATTATGTTGATTCACGAATGTAAAAAGCGTAATATCGGTTTCTCTTTTTCTGCGTGGCGTAATTTGCAAAACATCGTTGCAAAAGGCGAACAAAGAAATTGATAACTAAAAAAACAAAAGGAGGAAAAATAATGAAAAATGATGTGACTTTGGTGAAACGGTCTCGTATTCGTTATAATACATCAAAAACAGGTACTCATATCATGTATTTTGATTGTGTATCAGGACACCAAAGAAGATTAAATTTGTCTGTTGCAAATTTATACAAGCCTAAACAAAAATAGTTTATTTTTGTTTAGATTTGTGATATTTTGGTAGTATATAAAAGGAAAGAAGTTTATATGCCTGCCAAAATTATTAAAATTTCTAAAAATATGACTGTGCTGGAAACAGAATATTATGTTTGGGGCAGAAAAGTTCGCAAGATAAAGGTTATACTTACACAAAAGTATAAGCGTGAATTAGAACAAAAATTTCATGAATATTTATTGCAATCTCGATAAAAGTGATAAAATATAATCTGGATAGATAATAACAAAGGAAAAAGATATGCCAAATACATTGTTTGAAGAATTAGAGGCACGTGGATTTATAAATCAAAGTTCTAATATGGACGCAGTCAGAGATTTGTTGAATAACGGAAAAATATCCGTGTATCTAGGTTCTGACCCGACTGCTGATTCTTTGCATGTTGGACATCTGGTTCCTGTTATGATGATGAGATGGCTTCAAAAATATGGACACAGACCAATTATGCTGGTGGGTGGTGCAACTGGTAGAATAGGCGACCCAAGTGGACGTGATACTGGTCGTCCAATGATGACAGAAGAAGTTTTGGCAAAAAATGTTGCGGGTTTAAAAAAATCTTATTCTAAATTTTTGAAATTTGGTGACGGTCAAAGCGACGCTATAATTGTGGATAATTATGATTGGATGCGCGGGTATTCACATTTAGACTTTTTGGCTCAATATGGGCTTGATTTTACAATTCCGCGTATGTTGTCTATGGAAAGTGTTAAAAAGCGTCTTGAAAACGGTATGACGTTTTTGGAATTTAACTATATGACTTTCCAAGCGGTAGATTTTTTAACTTTGTACAAAGAACATAATTGTATATTACAACTTTGTGGTGCTGACCAATGGGGTAATGCAGTTATGGGTATTGAATTAATTCGTAAAAAATGTGGCAAAGAAGCGTATGTTTTGTCTACGGCTTTGTTGACAGATTCTAATGGGAACAAAATCGGAAAATCTGCTGGTAATGCAGTTTGGGTAAACGAAGATAAAACGACCCCTTATGAATATTATCAATATTTCCGTAATACTCCGGATGATTTGGTTGAAAAAATGCTGAAAATATTTACGGAAATTTCTTTGGAAGAAATTGCAGAATTATCCAAAAAACAAGGCGCAGAATTAAACGCTGTTAAAAAACGTTTGGCATTCGAAGCAACCGCCATCGCGCACGGTGTGGAAGCTGCCAAGACCGCAGAAGAAGCTGCTAATGCCTTGTTTGGTGGTGGAAATTCTGATAATGTGCCGAGTTTTGATTTGGAAATGAAAGAGCCTATGGGGATTATCGATTTCTTGGTGGCAATCAAATTATTTGATTCTAAATCCGAAGCACGCCGTATGGTTGAACAAGGCGGAATTCAAATCGAAGGTGAAAAAATCACTGATAAAGATTATGTTGTTCAACCAAAAGAATCAATCATGGTTCAACGTGGTAAAAAAGTTTTCTTGAAAGTAAATGTGAAATAAAAAAAACGCCCAAATGGGCGTTTTTTATTTATTTATTTATTTATTTATTTATTTATTTATTTATTTATTTATTTATTCCTGATTATTATATGTGTATACCATTTTTCTTGAAAATTGGTCATTTTGTCAATTGTTTCGTTGTCTATGGTTTGGCCGATGGGACAAACTATTAATTTGTCGTCATCATCGTCTGTTCGATGAATTATTGCTATGCATTGACCAGTAAATTCGTCCAAAGGTTCGGTTGGACCAATAATATAAGCGTCTAATTCTTCGCCATCGCCAGATATAGTATTTGGAATATAACCATAATTTATGGGATAGACAAAATTATGTTTAGGGTGCTTTGTTCCAATCGGTCTGTCCATTTTTACGGTGACAATTTTGTCAAGATAATCAACGGAATTTACTTTCTCTGCCATTTTATTCTCCTTTTTTATGGGGGTATTATAGAAACTTTCATTATAAAGTAAAGATATTTTAATAAAGACAAATTTATAGTTTAGTATAATATATTCGCCAAATATATTTTGTTGTCGAACCTGTTGCAAGTTCTTGTGCTGATGAAAGAGTGATAAATTAAAAATACGGCATAAAAGCCGTGTTTTTAATTTCTGGCGCGCCCAGCAGGACTCCCTCGACACTTTGTGTCTGTGGGGCAACCGTGACGATTTGGCTGCACTGTGTTTGCCAAATCTACTTGTTGTCGAACCTATCGTTGCTTCGCAACTTTGGTCGGTTCTCGTCCTTTGGCGACAAACAAAAAATACGGCATAAAAGCCGTGTTTTTAATTTCTGGCGCGCCCAGCAGGACTCGAACCTGCAACCCACAGATTAGAAATCTGTTGCTCTATCCAATTGAGCCATGGGCGCTTACGTGGCGTAATTTTACTCTAAAAAAAGTGCGATTGCAAATGGTTTTTTTGGGTCGTTTTTTTTGAAAAATTTTTTTGTTTTGTATAGACATTACGTATATACAAAAAACTACTTGATTTGGGGTAAAAATTGATGTTTAGTTTTAGGCATGTTTTCCAGTATTTCGGGGCTTTAGCGCGATTTTATTTTTGTTTTTTTTATGATAATTTTTTTGCTTTGTATTGACACAAAAACCCTTGACCCTATGAAGCGATTTTTTCTAAAATTCAAGCATACAAAGGTGGATTTTCGGTTTTTGTTGGATCGGAAGGGGGACGTGAAAACGGCAGAAAACTGGGAAAAATGCCTTTGTAGCAAAAGAAAGGAAAGAGGAAAAAATCCGCATGTTTAGGCGACTGTTTTTATTAGAATTAGTGGTGGCGATGCTTACGCTACCTGCCTTTGCTGTGGATATTCCGGCAGGGACGGCTGCGCTGTGTAATTATGAAACTTTGCATACTTACGAAGACGGCGCATCCGTCCAATTAAAAGCTGTTTGGAAAGCAAATGAATACACCGTCACTTATGACAGTGGGGAACATGCCACTATTACTGGTACGGCTTATACGGATACTGCGACTTATGATGAAAATTATACTGTTCCGGCGGCGGCTTTGGATGCTATTGTTCCGCGGGAAGGTTATACATTTGTTGGTTTTAATACCGAATCGGGCCAATCAGTAGCAAACTTTCCTGATGCGCAAGCGACCCCTTGGAAACGGACTGGGGATTTGACTGTGTATGCTGCGTATTTGGCTAATGGTACGAACATATCATATAATTGTGGTAAAGCGTTGGTAAATCAGGCTGTGACTGGTACATGGATAGGTGAAACTGGCGCTAATACAGCTATGGTTGAATATGATGAAACTTATGGGCATCCAATCGGCGATGCCAGCTGTCAATTAGTTGGTTATAATTTTGATGGGTGGCATTGTGTGACTGGTACTACGGCTATGGTAAGTGGCGGAACAACTCATGAAACAGATGGAATTGTAGATGGAAAATGGAAATGGAAGACATCGAATGTGACGTGTACAGCTGTGTGGACTCCAAAGACATATTCTTGTGGTGCAGGCTCTTACTTGAAGAATTCATCGGATGGTGCTGATTGCGCGGTATGTCCAAAAGATTCTTATTGTCCTGGGTTTAGGAATCACACATACACCGAATCGGATTACGGTTCCAAAGAATGTCCTGATGGTTATATAACAGCCGAAGGTGTACCAGCAGGTTCAAATAAAGAATGTTATGTACAATCAACCGAATCGTGCGCGAATGTTAATGCTTATACTTATGGGCATGGAACGGCTGAATACGCAAATGCAGAAGTGACATGTAAACGTTATTTTGGCAGCGAATCGGTTTGTGTTGTCGCAGAAGCTGATAAGAGTGTTTGCAACATAGACCATATGGAATGTGAAGCAGGCTATGAAGAACGTGAAGTCGAAGGTGCGTTGCGCTGTGTTAAAAAGTCTGTTGAATGTCCGGCTGGAACATACTTGCCTGCTAATTCTGGCGATTCGGATGCCTGTGCAGTATGTCCGAAAGACAGTTATTGTTCTGGCGGTAGTTATGAAGCTTTGAAGTCGTCTGATCAGGGTAAGAACGAATGTTCTGGTAAATTGAAATCACCAGCGGGTGCACGTTCTGAAGATGATTGCGGTGTGATATTACATGTTGACGGCGATGTTGTGTACTTGCATCGTGATAAGGGCGATAGACCTTCGTTGGTGGTCGATATCAATGGAACAAAATGGTATGCAGATATGACATCAATAGACCAGGGGGCAAAGCCGATGTATTCAGATACAGAAAGAACATGGCACGTAATGGTTGGCGATAAAGAATACACGATACACAGCCCGATTTATGAATAATCTTTGAAATCCTGTCAATAAATTTTTGACAGGATTGTTTTTTTATAAATTGCTTGACAAAGCTTTTGGCTTGTCTATCATAGGTATATAAAGTTAAAAGGATTTCTTATGAATAAATCGCAAAAGATGAATAATGCCACGCGTACTGCGCGCAAAGAAACATTTAAACATAAATTAAAAAGGATAATTACTTTTCCTTGGCGTGTTTGTTGTGCGATTTGGAGATGGTTAAAAAACATAGATGTTATCGGCATGATTAATTTAACTTTGTTAGTTGTGATAATTGTTTTGTTTTCTTCTTTGATTGCTGATTTTATGCGTTGCCGTAGATGTTCAGAGGTAAATATTGCAAAGCGTGACAATAATGTTGTTATGGTTGCAGATACAAAAAAAGATAATCGCAAAGTTGTTAAGCGTACATTCAATACGACTTTGCCGTTAAAGGCTGATAAAAGAACAAATATCACACCGAAAATAAGAACAGTCGGTGTAAAAAGACCAGAAGTTATCAAAGAAACTTCTTTAAGTGCGAATGAATTGCCACGCCAAACTATGTTGGGTGATGTAGTTGTTGATGTTCAACCAGCCACCCCTATGTTAGCGAATGGTGTAAAAATTAATGGCAATTTGATTATTCAAAATATGCGCAGATATACATTGCCATGCGGAACAAAAATCAATGGACATTTGTTTATCCGCAACGTAGACAGATTATATTTTTGCGGACCATTTACAGTAAATGGCAACATATATGTTAATCGTCAATCTTCTTTTGGACCTTTACCCCAAGGTGCTAAAATTAATGGGCAAATAGTATTATAATATTTGTTTGAAAAAAATTTAAAAAAGTCGCCGATTTCGGCGACTTTTTTTGCTTGTATATTTTTTGTGTAATGTTCTATAATCAAAATGAAGAAAAAGAAAAACAAAGGAGGAAAACTATGAATTTCTTTGAAAAACTGGGAAAAGTATTGGCTGCTAACATCGCATATACAGTAATGTTAGTGTTCGGTTTAATATTATTTTTGTATTTTGCAGGTGGTGATTTGATTGCTGGCGTGTTCACGGCAATATCTGCGCTGGTTGTTTACGTATGTTGCGCATTGTTGTACCAAGAATATAAAAAGGCACCAGCGACCAAAACATCAAACAAAAAAAGAAAAAAATAATCTTTGCGAATACGGTGTTTGTGGCTATATAAAATGCGGACTTTTTATGAGAGAAGAAAAGGTATTAAAAGAATATTTTTTGATTAAGTTTTTTGCATGTATGACCATGTGCATACATGCAATGTCTTGTATTTAGTTGATTTAGCAGGGTAATTGAGGAACACACAGAATGGCTGTTTTGTGCAGATTTAAAGGCTTTTTAATATCGGTGTTTTTAACATCGCTGGCATGTTTTGCATTTATGTCACATTCTGTTTTTGCTGCAGAAAAAGCCACTATGTGTAGTGCTGGATATTTCGGTATAAATGATATTCTTGGTGGCTCTGGTGAGGTTTGTACTAAACAGGAAGCATGCCCAATTGGATCATGGCAGTCTGGTAGCGCAACTGGAAGAACAACATGTACAGTATGTGGTGCGGGTCAATATACAACGAATGTTGCTCAAACATCTAATACTTGTACTGCATGTCCTAATGCTGGTGGTGTGACTGGTTGGAAAGTGGCTTCCCCCGCTTTTAGTCGTACAACCTTGGGGACAAGTACTTTAACTACTATATGTGATGGTACTAACAATTATTGCAATATCGGTCGTGTTGTTGGTTTGTGCGAGATTAATACGTGTAGCACGACTGGTTATACATCTACTACCCCGAGTACTTATATTAATTATGCACTGAATGGTAATGCTACGTATGCCACGCGTGTTCTTTTTGGGTGCACTATTAATAACACTTCTTTGGATGCTGGTGGAAGTTATAGTTATGATAATTGTTCATCTAGTGCGCATGTTTTTGCTGGTATGAAAAATAACGAATGGGCAACATATTTTAGAACTTCGACTGGCATAATGACTACCGGCTATTATATATATGGGGGAGTCAGGTGTACAAATTCTTCTACTGATGCCTCTAACACAACAGCTGGCGGATATTGTTGGTGTAATGCAACGGCGTATCAATATACAGATAGCTCAGTCGCGCTGCAGGGGCAAACGCTTTATAGACCAAAATATGTTGTTTCGGATGCTAAATGGGTGTATTCTGCGGTAAACTTAAGCTCGAGCACTACATGTATATCTGGTTGTGCAAATGTTTGTGCTAATAAGATGAAAAGCGACCAAACTATTCGAACAAACATGTTAAAAGATAGTAGTGGAAAGCCCGTATTTCAGACATATTGTAATCCACGTACATACACTGTCACATATAGTTGTCAAACGGGACACGGAACAGCACCGTCAAGTGCTACTGCGACATATAATGCTTTGTTCACTCCCGCTGCAAGTAGTTGCACGGTATCAACTGGATATTCTTTTTCTGGTTGGAAAGTTAGTGGGACAAGCACTATAAAACCAGCAGGAACGGCGTTTACATGGACATATACGGCAAACAAAACCTTTACAGCACAATATTCAGCATGTCCTTATACAATAACATATAGTTTAAATGGTGATAGTTCTTATCCAGCCAATTATGGTACAAACCGTCCGAACCAAGCTACATTTGATTCTGTGTTTAATGTCAGCAACCCAACAAGAGGTGCTGCTAATCAGGCAGACTTTGCTTTTGCAGGCTGGACTATAAACAATATGGACAGTGGTCTTACACACTATTATGGAAACACTAATCCCCCAACATCGACAACAACTGCCACAACAATAACTACACCTACGAATGCGGTTTATTTTAAAAATTTAACTGCGATTTGTGATAACAAAGTTCAATTTGACGCAACTTGGGCAGCAGCCATAACATTGTCATCAACAAATGGTGATGGAACACCCAGAATATATGCTAAATACAATGTCGGTGCATATCGTGATTCTGCAGTAAGTCAACTGATGAGTACCAATGCAAACGCGATAACTAAACCAACTCGTACAGGATATGATTTTTTGGGTTATTATAATTCTGCGAATGGTTCTACACAGTATATTAATGCAAATGGATATATAACTACCACAGGAACTAATACGGCAAAAACTTATACAACCCCACAAACATGGTATGCAAAATGGAACAAAAAAACATACAGCGTTAAATATGATTGCGATGTCACACATGCCAGTGGCGAACAAACGACGAGTGGATCACCTACAGACCCTGAGTATAACTCAAATTATAAGTTTGCTTCAAATACTTGCACAATAGATACTGGATATCATTTTGCTGGCTGGGATTGTCAAGGCATAGATTCTGGTTCAAATCTTGGTTCAAATCCACATGCCGAAAATTCCACAGTCACTTGGACATGGGATGAAGGTGCGATTTGTTTCCCAAGAATAGAACCAAATGTACATGACATTCAATATAATCCAGGAACTTGTGATGGTGATCAGTATATTGATTCGGATGTGCTTGTGTTTGGTGATTATTACGAACCACTTGATGTAGAAGATACAGATGTATATGCACCTACGGGATATACTTTCTTGGGGTGGAGTACGTCTAGTGCTGGAACAACAGTAAACCGTGAGCCTGGGGATTCGTACGGTCCGGTAAATTTTGATAGTGATTTAGATTTGTATGGTGTGTGCGAACCTACACAATGTACAAACAGTATCGCATATACTGTAAGCAGCCCTTGTGCTTGGCAGTCAGGTGTTGACCATCCAACAGGTTGGACTTATAATACCCCATTTCATGTGGGTTATCCTATCCCTGCTGGATCATCATCCACAGGCTATTATGTCTTTGATGGATGGGTTATTTCTGGCCTCGATAGCATAACACACTATTACGGAACATCAAATCCACCAACATCAACAACTACAGGAACAAGCATAGGAACCTCTGCAAACCCAACAAAAGCGACATGGTTTAAGAATTTACGTGCAACCTGTGGTTCTATTAAATTCACTTCCCAAGGATGTACAAAATGCGTTTGTAATAAGGGTGCCAATGTTGCTACATGCGAACCAACTGGTGTGACAAATAATTTATGTAATTATTCTTGGACTTGTAATACAGGTTATCATTCTGCTGGAACTGCAACTGAACAACCGGCCAATTATACTTCGCCAGATTGTACAGCAAACACAGATACCCCATACGTTGTAAATCATTATACGAAAAACTTGACTGGTGGTACTTATACATTATACAACACACAGAATTTAACTGGTACGACTGGTGCAACATTAACATTGGCTAATTTAGCAACGAGCATAACTGGGTTTACATATGATGAAGGTTTTGCTGGAACCAGCACTAATGGAACAACAAAGCCGTCAAGTGGTGCCGTGACAACAACAACAATATTAGCTGATGGGACACGAGTAATAGATTTATACTATAACCGTAATAGTTGCACGGTGACATTCAAGACTGGTAATACATCAATGGGAACAGAAAGCTTCCTTTATGGAGAAACGAAAGCATTAACGGCGGTGGCAAGTCTGTCTAATGCACCAGTAAGTGGCAATGGATGGGGCTTTTCTGGCTGGCAGACAGCTTCACATGTAAATAGCACGACGATTGATAATACAGATGGAACAAACTTTACATGTAATGCAGATACGACATTATATGGGAGATGGGAGAGAAATGTCACAGTAAAACACTACAGCAGTACAAATGCAACGACTGTGACTAATACTACTAAACAACAATACTATCGTAATTATTCGACCAGTTCGGCAAGTGCAACAAGTATATCTTTACCAGTATTGGTTGATAATACTACGTATGGTTGGACCAAGGTAGGTTGGGTTTTAAACGACACATCAAACACAGCCACAGCAACGGATACAACCGTGACATCGCACACCGTGACCCCAGCTGCGAATGCTGCAGCGGTATATTCTGCGTTGTATCAAAGAACGCCACAGGTGACATATAATGGTAATGGAAATACTGGTGGTTCAACATCAGCAACGAATTGTGGTGCCCAGAAACGCAATGCAGCTGATACAAGCAATAACGGATCATCCAGCACAGCAACGCTTGCAGATAATGGTTTTACAAAGACTAATTATCACTTTATTGAATGGAATGCGTTGGCCGATGGCAGCGGAACAGATTATGCCGAAGGTGACACATTCAATTGTCCGAACGCGTGGGCATCAAGTGCCACAAACACAGTTTATGCACAATGGGAAATTAACTGTATAACAATAACGTTGGATAACACGACCAATGGCGGAAGTGGCGGAACGACAACTTTGTATAAGAAAGCAGGTTTAGCAGGATGGTATTCAGATAATACATGTTCAACAGCAGTGACAAGTATTACTAAACCGACAAAAAATTGTTATACATATACAGGGCATTATACAGGAACCACATCTGGAACACAATATATAGCGGCTGATGGAACATTAGATACGACTTGGGCGCCAACGGCAAGTACAATACTGTATGCGCAGTATAATCAGATAACGTATACAATAACGTTTAAGACTGGCAATACATCAATGGGAACACAAACTTGTAATTGTGGTGCAACTGTGGCGTTGAAGAATATAAGTGATAGTTCGTTTACATCAAGTATCCCAGTAAGTAGCACGTATGGTTGGGAATTTTCCGGCTGGCAGACGGCTTCACATGTAAATGGAACGACTGTTGATTATGCAAACAGCGCAAACTTTACATGCACAACGAATACAACATTGTATGGAATATGGAATAGAAGTGTGACAAGAAAATATTACAACAGCGCAACTGCAACAAGTCCGATAAATGATACTGTGACACAATACTATCGTAATTCTACAACAAGTGCGGCGGGCGCAACATCTATAAGTTTACCAGCATTGATTGATAATACTTCATATGGTTGGACCAAGGTTGGTTGGGTTTTAAACGACACATCAAACACAGCCACAGCAACGGATACAACAGTGACACAGCACAATGTTACACCGGCTGCGGGTGGTGCAGCGGTATATTCTGCATTGTACACCAGAACGCCACAGGTGACATATAATGGTAATGGGAATACGGGTGGGGCAACATCGTCGACGAATTGTGGTCAACAAAAACGCAATGCAGCTGATACAAGCAATAACGGATCATCCAGCACAGCAACACTTGCGGATAATGGCTTTACAAAGACCAATTATCACTTTATGGAATGGTATACGAATGCCACTGGCACCAATGGAACGGGATATGACGAAGGTGACACCTTCAATTGTCCGAACGCGTGGGCATCAAGTTCAACATCAACACTTTATGTGATATGGGAAGTTAACTGTATAACAATAACGTTGGATAACACGACCAATGGTGGAAGTGGCGGAACAACAACTTTGTATAAGAAAGCAGGTTTAGCAGGCTGGTATTCAAATGATACGTGTACTACATCGGTTTCAACATTATCAAGCCAACCAACAAAAGACCACTTTACATATAACGGACATTGGGATTATCCTTCGACTACAACTGGCGAAAATCAACGAATAGCGGCTGATGGAACGTTAGATGCGGACTGGGCGCCGACATCTGCAACGACTTTGTATGCACGGTATAATCAAATTACACACACTATCACGTTCAAGACCAGCAGTTCAACAATGGGAACTCAAATATGCAACGAAGGTGCAACTGTGGCGTTGAAGAATATATCAACCATGTCGAACATCCCGGTAAGTGGCAACGGTTGGGGATTCTACGGTTGGGCTACTACTTATAATAGGACTAGTCGCAATTATGCAAATGCTGCAAATTATACATGTAGTGCGGATGCAATATTGTATGGAATTTGGACGAGAAGTGTTAATTATCGTAGATATAATACTGTTTCTGGTAATAATTCTACGGCAGGAGCAACACAATATTATCGTAGCACCAGTACAACCGCTGCTGGTGTTACTACTGTAAGTGTACCTGCTATAACGAGTTTTGCTTCTGAATCAAACGGGTGGGTACCACAAGGGTGGGCGAATAGTACATCCAGTATAACAGTGGTTGATAGTTATATCGCTGCCCATTCTACATCACCTGCTGCTAGTGCAACTAATAATTATTACGCAGTATATAAAAGAACTCCAACGATAGTGTATGATGGTAATACTAATACAGATGGATCTACATCAGATACAACTTGTACACCAGAGCAAATTATTAACAATGGAGGTGGGGTAACAGTTTCTAATTCAAATTGTTCACTTGCGGATAATGGATTTGTAAAAACAAATTATGTCTTTATGGAATGGAATGCTCAGGCTAATGGTAATGGCACAGGTTATAATGAGGGTGATACATATATATTTACAAATACTGCTTGGTCATCGAATAAAAGTGTCATTTTGTATGCGCATTGGGCAGAATGTATAGCGATTACATTGAATAACACGACCAATGGCGGAAGTGGTGGAACAACAGTATTATATAAAATATCTGGTGAATCGGGATGGTATTTAGATAATCAATGCACAACATCGGTTTCAACATTGCCAATTCAACCGACAAAGCAGGGGTATGCGTATGCTGGACATTATACAAATGCTACAACCGGCAGTACGTATTATATTTCTTCTAATGGAACGTTAGATTCAGATTGGACGCCAAGTTCGGCAACGACATTATATGCACGATATCAGGGGAATGATATTGATTTATTCTGGTGGAATAACAATAGCCAATTGAGTGTTCAATCTGCGGCACAATCGTGCGATTATGGTGGCGGTGTGACAGTACCAACAAATACATTGTCAAAAACCGGGTATACTTTTGGTGGATGGGATTTAAAAACTTGCAGATTGTCAAATCTGACAGGAAGTGTGACTGGGTATGGATATAAAAGTATAAGTGATGGCAGTGGCAGCAATGCAGCTACTTATGGTCTAACTGCAAATGGAACATGGGGTGCGACATTGGGTAATGGTAAAGTCACAGGAATAGCATTATGTAGTTCAACCACGGGTAGTTCTAGGGGAACTAAGGGAACACCAGTCGAAACACAAAGTAGCGGAAGGTCTTGTTGGTGCAGGGTGACATCGTATACATTAACTGGTGAGTCCGCATGTTCGAATCTCGTTTCTTCATGGGTGTTTGATGCTAATATGAGTAACCTGAGTACTTGCCAGAGTCAGTGCGCGTATCATTGTGGGTATTATGTTCAAAATAATGCCACATTTAAAGCGGCGATATTGGCTCCATAGTGTGATTAAGATAATTATGTAATTTTAATCTGGCTTATTTCTTGTCAAAGGAACCGTATTGTTATAAAACATATGACGTTTGGTATGTCCTTGTTTTTAATAGATATAAAATGTTATAAAAAACACCGCCTATTTGGGCGGTCGTTTTTTGTAAGTATATTTTTTTTATTCACCAATCTTTGTTTGTTCAACAGGTGTTGATTGCAATGGTTCAGATTGAGGCGCTTCTTCGGCAGTCAATTCATCATGCAATCCAGATTGATGGGTGCCACTTACATCTGTTTTTGCTACAACCAAAGACAACAAGGCGCACAGTACAAAAAATATTGTTGCCAATACTGCTGTCATTTTTGTCAGGAAATTTCCCGCTGCAGAACCAGTCAATACGCCGCCAAACATCGATGCTGCGGATGAACCAGACATGCCGGAACCTTCTGATTTTTGTAATAAAATCAAACCAGTCATTAAAACTGCGACTATGATTAATAAAACTAGTAATATCGAAAACATGTTTTTATCCCTTGGTATTTTATTTGTGTACTGCGATTGTAATAAGCATTACCTTAAATTGCAAGAATTTTTAATAATTTTTCTGCGGCATCCAGGCTGGCCAACTTTTTAGACGGACCAACACCTGTGGCAGATTTTCCCAGCGCTGTCACTATTGCGGTGAATTCCGGATTGTGCGAAGCCCCCACCGGTTCCATATATTCGTATATCGGCAAAGCCCCATCAGTATTTTTTTGTACGAATTCTTGTAATGCAGTCTTGGCATCTTTGGGTGCCGTTATTTCCGCCAAAGCGATATCATGCCATAAGCCATTTATTATATTGCGGGCAACATCAAAACCAGAATCAAGAAATATTGCCCCCAGGATTGCTTCCATAGCATTTGCCAGAACATGATTAATTTTTCCACCTGTCATGTGACCGTGGCGCAATTCTCTTTCCAATTCAATCGTTTTGGCAACATTGGCTAGTGTATCTGTGGAAACAAGAAACGCATGACGACGTGCCAGATTACCTTCGGCTTCTGTTGGATACATTTCATAAAGCATCGCAGCCACAGACAATCCCAGTACACGATCACCGATAAATTCCAGACGTTCGTTGTTGTGTTTTGCATCAATACCACTTTGGGTCAATGCCAGTTTTAATAATTCTTGGTTTTTAAATTCGTAGTTTAATTTCATTATTGTTTTTTCCCCATTCCAAATCTATCCCAGCGCATTTTGTTGCCCCAATTCCAAATCGCCAGCATAGAAGAATAATAATTATGAGAATACCATATAAACCATACACGACCTAAAACATTATCGCGATTAACGTATGATACAGTCGTTGTTCTGCTGTCTGCGCTATTATCACGATTGTCGCCCATAAAGAAAAAATGGTTTTCAGGGACAAGAAATTTTTCTGTGTTGTCTAATGGTCCTTCGTCAGACATTTCAATAATGCTGTGTTTAACCCCATTTGGTAAAATTTCTGTGTATTCGGTTGCTTCGAATACGCCACATTCATACGGTGATATTTTGCAAACTTTGTCAGATTTATATTCAATAGTATAATTAAATGGCGCAGGTTTGTTGTCTATCCAAATTTTATTCCCTTTGATAGACATATCATCTTTGTAATATCCGACACCACGCATAGAGCGGGGTAAATTAGCAATTATATAAGGGCGTGGGTCCTTGCGCTCTACGATAACATCGTTGATGTATAAGCGACCAGATTTTACCTGGACAGTATCACCTGGTTTACCGATTAATCTTTTTACATATTCTACTGTCCCGCCGGGTTTACGAAATACGATTATATCCCCAACGTCTGGTTCGCTATATTCTGCAAAACGCCCATCCCACATATTCCATGAACCGAACGGAAAAGAATACCGAGAATATCCGTATATCCATTTTTGAACAAACAAATGATCGCCGACTTGTAATGATGGTATCATGGAACCAGATGGAATATTAAACGGTTCCAATAATAAACTGCGGAAAATGATAGCGATTAAGCCACCCCAAAATATTGTATCAAACCATTCACGTGCTACATTTCTATTTTTTGCAGGCATTTTTATTTATCCTTTCTTTTTTTAACTTTGATATTTTAAACCTTGAAAACCATTCGTGCAAGTTTTAATATGCATTTATGATAAATTTAAATTCTGTTATTTTCAATGGTATGGATATCACAAAAATAGATGTCCAAATTCAATTGTCTTCTGGATTTGCAAAGCCGGAATTTAATATTATTGGCTTGGCAGACAGGGCGGTAAAAGAATCTGCAGAAAGAATTCGTAATGCATTGTCTGCATTGAATTTGTCTTTGCCTTCAAAAAGATTGACTGTAAATTTATCTCCGGCTGATATTGAAAAGACAGGTGCGCATTTTGATTTACCCATATTGTGTGGGATTTTGTGTGCAATGGGTGTTTTGCCCGAAGAAGAAATGTCAAAGTATGTTATTATTGGTGAAATAGGGTTGGATGGTGCTATTGTTCGGACAAATGGTGTATTGCCAGCAAGTGTTTGGGCGAACAGTAACGGTTTGGGTATAATTTGTCCTGAAAGCCAGGGTGCTGAAGCTCGTTGGGCTGGACATACAAATATTTTGGCACCTGGACATGTTATGGATTTGATAAATCATTTTCGTGGCAGTCAAATTTTACCTTTGCCACAAATGATAAAACCTGTGGTTGAATCTGAAAAAGTTGGTGATTTAGCCGAAGTTCATGGTCAAGAAGCGGCTAAGCGTGCTTTGGAAATAGCTGCTGCTGGGGGACATGCGATGTTGATGATTGGTCCTCCTGGATCTGGTAAAACCATGTTGGCATCGCGTTTGCCGACTATAATGCCAGAAATGACACCAAAAGAAATCTTGGAAACATCGATAATTTATTCAATTGCAGGGAAACTAGATAACCAGGCTTTGATATCTAACCGACCTTTCCGTAGTATTCACCACACAGCAAGTGCTATTGCCTTGGCAGGTGGTGGTGCAGATGCTCGCCCAGGTGAAATATCTTTGGCGCATAATGGTGTTTTGTTTCTAGATGAATTGCCGGAATTTAACCGTTCAACATTGGAAATTTTGCGTCAACCGATGGAATCCGGAAAAATAGTTGTATCGCGCGTTAAAAGAAATGCTACATATCCTGCACATTTTCAGTTAATTGCTGCGATGAATCCGTGTCCTTGTGGACATTTGGGAAATGCAGCGTTGTCATGTTCTCGTGCGCCAAGATGTGCCGAAGCATATCAAAATAAAATATCAGGACCATTGCTGGACCGAATCGATTTGCATGTGGATGTTGATGCTGTAAACCCGTGGGAGATGAATACAAAAACAGAAACGCCTGTGGAATCTAGCGCACAAATTCGTGAACGTGTAATCGCTGCCAGACAAAGACAGATAGCCAGACAGGGCTATGTTAATGCTTTGCTGGATGGTGCAGATATGGATAAATATGTCGTATTAAATGATGAATTGACAGATTTTTTGAATACTGCAGCGGAAAAGATGGGAATGTCTGCCAGGGGGTATAACCGTATAAAACGTATAGCGCGCACAATTGCTGATTTGCGTGGTGATGATAATATTGTTTTGTCCGATTTGGCAGAAGCTTTGTCGTATCGTCCTATTAATCGCGGTAAGTATGGTGTAAGACAGCAGTAATCTTTTTTATAAAAAAGTGCATTTTTTATTTGGTTTATATAAAAAATGTGCTATAATACTTCTTGAAGATTGGTCATGTTTCCCTTCCGACCTAGGACACCCCTTCCTTTCTAGGGGTGTTTTTTGTGCTTTTAATTGAATGTTTTTGACAACATGATGTTTTTGTTTAATAATATCTATCGTCAATCAGGGAATATTGTAATGCAAAACGAAAAGAAGAACAGTTTTAACCAGAAATTTGATAAAATATTGTATACTTTATTTGTGACAGGGGTTCAGTCTAATGAAAAAATTAATTTAAAAAAGATTTTGTACAAATTTCATCACAAATTGCGACATAAACACATTTTGACTAAACTTCGTAAATCAAGACGTAAATAGATATATCAAAGATGCAAAAATATACTTTACATACTCATACACTTGGATTTGATGGACAGAATACTGTTCAAGATATGGTTAATCGCGCAAAGGAATTGGGCTTTGAAACCATAGGTTTGTCTAATCATTTTATTGTTAATCCTGTTATTAAACAATCAAATATGTATGTATATGCTGTGCGTGGTGGGTATGAAAACATGTATGCAGAAAGTTTTGATGAGATTTTACCTCGTTTCATTTCTCACTATGAAGAAATTAATCGTGTAAAAGAAGAAACAGGTGGAATAAAAATTTTGCGTGGAATGGAAGTAGATTTTTTTCAAGATATTAAATGGCTTAAAGGGTTTGAAAAAGCTATCTCAATTTTAAAACCTGATTATTTAATTGGTTCTGCTCATTTTGTGCAAAAAGGAAATAAATTGTTGAATATGCATGATTTAGAAAGGGCGGATTCGATTATCCAAAGTGATTTGTTAAAAATATATTGGGATAATGTTGCTGTGGCTGCAGAATCTGGTTTGTTTAATTGGATGGCACATTTAGATTTGCCGAAAAAGGTCGGGCTTGGACGAGAAGAAAAGTGGTCAAAGAATGAAAATAGGGCAATAGAATCAATTTCTGCGTCAGCAACTGCGATAGAAATAAATACATCTTTTTATAGACCTTGTTGTTATGAGCCTTATCCATCAAATCGTATTTTGAAAATGGTCGCAGATAATGATGTGCCTGTGATAATAAGCGATGACGCTCATACAGTAGTCAATCTTGGACGACATTTTGAAGAAGCAGAAATTTTAATAAAGCAATTCAATCTTAAAAGATACCATAGATAAAAAAACGCCCATCCGGGCATTTTTTTATTTGTTTGTTAACTTTAACTCAATACGACGATTTTTTTGCAGGCTTTTCGCATCTTTGCCTGTATCTACTGGGTACATATCGCCGAAACCTGTCGGAATTAATTTTGGTTTTGAAACACCGTTTTTGATTAATTCATCTGCGACAGCTGCGGCGCGCAATAATGATAATTGCATGTTATTCCAATATCCAGTTGTGCCAGGTACCACAGGTTTGTTATCTGTGTGTCCATCAATACGAATAATCCAATTAACATCACTTGGGATTTTGTTTTCTAAATCTTTGATAAGGCTGGCCAAGATTTTCAATTGTGCTTTGCCATCAGCAGAAACCTTGTAAGATCCGCTGCTGAATAAAATATCGCTTGATATTATGAATCTGTCCCCATCTGTTTTTACAGAATTATTATCACCCAATGCACTTTTTACTTGTTTATAAAAATCTGATTGGTATTGCGCCAATGAATTTAATTCAGCAACTTTTTCTGCCAAAGCTGTATTCAGCCGGTTCGACATTTCTGTATATTCTACTTCTTTTGCGGCAGCGGCTTGTTCTGCAGTTGTCAAAGCGTTTTCCAATTCGCTTATGCGCAGATTCAATTCATCTATTTCTTTATTTGCCTGAGACAAAATTTCTTCGCGATCTTCTGCGCCTTGTTCAGAAATGATTTGTTTTTCTTTGATAGCCAGTTGTAATTGTTCAGTTAATGCAGCAATTTGGCGGGCAAGTTCTTCTTGCTGTGCTGTTAATACAACGATTTTATCTTCGTATGCATTAGCGAGATTTTGTTGTTGTTCTTGTTGCAAGATAATCTGATTTTCTTGGTTGGTAAGGGCATCGCGCGCAATCAAAAGCATTTGGTCTTTGTCTTGACTATCCGCAGTCATTTGTTTGATTACATCTGCTTGCTCTTGTTGAACCTGGGTCAATTCAGCAACGCGTTGTGCGCCTGAGTTTTTATTGAATACGCTGGTAGTCAGCCATAAAAACACAAATACTATTAACAAGAATATTAAAATAATTACCAGATTAGAAAACAAATCTACAAATCCTGGCCATGCGTTTGTTTTGTCGCGAAATCTTATATTTAACATGTTGGTCTCTCTCTTTTTTTGTTTTTTTAGTTGTTTTTAAACAAATACTCCATAGCAACGCTGATATATTCAGCATATGCATTGAAATTTTCAAGTTCTTGACGTGTTTCTGGACGAATATTTTTGTGTGCAGATAAATACTTGCTCAAAGCATCGGTACTTGCAAAGCGTATTATTTTGTCATTTACGTCAATGTCTTTTTTGGTCACGCACATTAACTGGACATGAATATGTATGCTTTCCAGCGTATCAGCAAAACATAATTCAATACGTTTTAACGTGTTGCGCAGTATATCTGCATCATCAACCAAAGTCGCAATTAAAAGTTTTTCATTTGTTCCAACAGCCACAACTGCCGGGTATTTACCGTCAATTTTGATTAAGTCACATGGTATATATCCTGCATCAGTAAATATATTGAACATCGCAGATATTTTTGTGTATGTTGATTCATCAACAGGTGCTTTTTCATATAATTCAGTTGTGTTTTTGCAACAAGGAGTTTGCAACACATATTTTGACATAAAATCAGTTAATTCTTGGAACATTGTATTTTGAGCAAATTGTAATTGTAATCCCAAAAAGCTTACCACCAAACTGCCCGCCAGACCGAGTAAAGAACTGGTAAATGCAGTCGCCATTCCTGATAAAGGTCCAGCCATCCCCAATTGCATATTCTGCAATACAAATTCGTCATTAAAATCAATATTAATAAGTAATTCTGCAAAACCGCCAACTGTTATGATTAATCCCCAAAATGTTCCGAGCAACCCCAAGAAAATCAAAGTGTTTGTCACATAGCGAACAGAATCGCGTTCTTCTTCTATACGAATCGACACAAGATCCAACAAATCAGACAAATCAGATGCTGTTATATGAGAATGTTTGTTATGCAAAGCCAAAGATATTGGGCGTAATAACTTTGGCGCAAATCCGCGTGTCGAGCGACCGTCAAAGTAAGCGTGCATCCATTTGTATTCGGGTAATAATTTGAAAATATTCACAAAACAAAGTCCGATACCAAATATCGCCGTGCCAATAATTATGCCATTAAGAAATATATTTGTTATTGCGATGTTAAAAAATGTCCGCCAGAAAATTAGCAAAAACACCAGCAAAACCGCCGTAAATATCGACATAATATTAAGATTTCTGTGAAACTTTTTCATCCATTCCATCCCTTTATATAAGTTAAGCATAGTAAAATTTTTATAAGTGTGTCAACAGATTATTATTCTATGAATCAAAGTATTGATGTAAAAATACTTGCTTTTTTATAAAAAATGTTCATAATTGGGTTGTTCCTGCTGACTGAGATGGGCTTGGTCGGCTGTATAAACCAAAGGAAATAAAATGGCTTATTATGAAAGCGTCTTGGTTTTTCGCCAGGACTTGACAGAGGCGCAGGTCAAAGAAAAAGCGTCTAAATTTGCAGATATAATCAAAGAATTGGGTGGAAGTGTTAAATCTACTGAATTTTGGGGTTTGAAAAATTTGGCTTACATAATTCGTAAGAACCGCAAGGCTCATTATGTAATGTTGAATATTGAATTGCCAGGTTCTCAGATTACAGAACTAGAACGTCGTTCCAGAATTGACGAAGATGTTATTCGTTTCTTGAATGTCCGCGTTGAAAAATTATCTGAAACCCCATCTATTATGATGAAGAAAAATACAGAAGAAGAGGTGGCATAATGGCGGTTCGTGCAGCAATTTATCGTAAAAAATCTAACCCATTAAAGGGCAAGGTTATTGACTATAAAGATGTGAAATTGTTATCCCATTATATTACAGAACGTGGAAAAATTGTTCCATCTCGTATTTCTGGGGTTTCACAAAAAGATCAACGTGCATTGGCGATTGCTATTAAACGTGCACGTCATTTGGGATTGATGCCATTTGTTAGAAATAATCTTGGGTAAAATTGGTTATAATGGCATATCTGCTTGTTGTTGGCGCGTTTATGTAACATTTGTACACTGCACTTGCCAACAACGGCGCATCTATACCATCCTTACCAATTTAAAATAAATCTGGGTTATAACAAACCCTAACTTTGAAACAAAAAGGACAGATAAAATGAAAGTTATTTTGACAGAAAAAATTACTAAATTGGGTAATATCGGCGATGCAGTCGAAGTGAAAACGGGTTATGCTCGTAATTATTTGTTGCCAAATAACAAAGCTATGCGTTATACAAAAGAAAACGTTGCTTTGTTTGAAGCGAAAAAGGCTGAATTGGTTGCAAGACATGAAAATGCTAAAAAAGCAGCTGAATCCAAAGTTGATGCTGTTAAGAAAGCAAAATTGCACATGATTCGTCAAGCTGGGGATACAGGTCAATTGTACGGTTCTGTGTCTTCTCGCGATATTGCACGTGAATTGAAAGAAGTTGCTGGCGTATCTGTTGAATCATCTCAGGTTTTATTGGGCGCACCAATCAAATCTGTTGGTGCATTTGATACAAAAATCGCTTTGCATCCAGATGTTGTTGTAGATGTGAAAATTTACGTCGCACAATCTCAAGATGAAATTGATGCTTTGGTTGCTGGTAAAAAATTGGTCTTTGGTACCAAGAAAGTAGAAGAAGAAGCAACAGAAGACAAAGCCGAAGAAATAAAAGAAGAAAAAGCCGAAGAAAAGCCAGCCGAAGAAGCAAAAGCAGAATAATGAAAAATACCGTCAAATTTGACGGTATTTTTTTAATACAGTTGCTTGACAATATGCGATTTGGTGTTAGTATAAAAGTAAGAATAAAAAAAGGGGTACGGGTATGAATAAAGCAAAAAAATGGTTTGTCGCATTAGGGATATTTATATCTACTTTGGTTGCTTGTGATAATTCTTATGAAAATGAATTACAAGCAGAAAAAGAAAAACAACAAACAGAACGCGAAGCGCAAACTTTATACAAAAATACGATTGATTCTGTTTTGAAAAGTGAAGGTTTTTATGAAAAGAGTCAACAATCTGAACGCGAATTGTTTTTATTGTATTCAAAAAGGGATTCTTTGCGTGCGTTGCCGTGCAGGGCTGATGTATTAGATGAAAGAATTAGAAAATCTGCAGAACCTATTATAAAGCAATCCATAGTTGATATGGTCAATGCGTTAAAGCCATATAATATGGATATTACATCTTTGCATCAAATAGTTAAAGTTGCTCCGTATGTTAATAGTTATGGTGTGTTTGAATCTGATACTATTTATGAAGTCAATTATGATGAAGAGGTTGATTTTATAGTTGATATATTTCTCGCCGATTTAAGTTATTCAGACAAATATGATGAAGCTACAAAAACAAAGATTCGTAATGCTGTTCGTAAACATGTAAAAGATTTATTGGCGAAGTTAAAAAGAAACAGAATTGCGATATCCAAAGAATATTCTGCTTATTATCCAGTATTAGATTTAAGTTGTGTTCCACAGCAATATGTACAATATTTTGATTATGATCCTGCTGTTATTTATGAAGACGGAGATTTTTATTGGTATGACAGGGGGGGATTAGGAAATGGCATAGCTGTTGTGAAAGAAATATCTGTTTATGATTCTGATTTAGACCCGGAATTTTTTAATGATTCAACAGCCAGATATGAATTGGTTCAAATAGCTAAGGGGCAATGGCAGGTTAAAAAGACTTTGAATTCTGGTAAAACTGAAAAGACACCAGTATTTTCAGATAGTGTTGAATATAAGACATTCGGTACAACACAAGTTCAAGATGGTGTAAAAACCGGCAGTTCAGAATTCAAAGCTGTCAAAGGCACAAATATTGGCGTAAGAATATATTTTACACAATATGTTTATGTAAAGCGTGCAACTAAATCTGATATCATTTCAAAGAATCCAACAAAAGATATGAAAGAAATGAATATGTTGTCTCGTCAAATTGAAGAAAAATCAAACAAACAAGAACAGATTGAACGTGCGATAAAAACAAAAGCTGATTCAATTGCGAATGTTCGTGTAAAACAATTCCGTTTGGCACGCAGTAATTTACATTAATATATGTCATAGAATAAAACACCGCTTAAAATAGGGCGGTGTTTTTTTTATTTGCAGGCTTCTTCCATTTTTGACAGTGGAAAATCCATGTTTCCTGTTTGTACCTTTTTCAACAAGCATTCATAATATTTTTTATCAGATTTTGAGATATTTGAACCTGATAATTTTTGTAAATAATAATTAGTTAAATAAGATTGACATTTTTCTGCAGCATCAACCCAATCTGTGCATTTACCCAGAGCACTATTTCCGCCGTAGGCAAGGTTGCTTGTTGTACCGTCTTTTTCATGATATTTTCTTTCACTTGAGAGAGAAACACATTCTTGAAAAGATAATTTTTTTGTGTTTTCTAATCCCGGTGTGCCTTCTGATGGCATAATTCTATCTATGTTTGCTTTTAAACAAAAATTTGCATGGTCAAGATATTTTCCGTATGTTTGCAGAAATTTCATACAAGAACTGTTATTTTGTACAATTTTTACACATTGCCCAACGATATCGCCAACAGGAATTTGTTGGTCCGAATTTTTCATAAAAAATATATATAAATCAGCCTGGGCATTTTCTATGATTTCTGTATCTGTAGAATTGCCAACGCGTGTAATTTCTTTTAAAGCTTCTTCCAAAGCGACCGTATCAACAGGATACGAACTAAGTGCATAAGCAAACATAGTATAAAAACAACAGCAAATAAATATACTAATTTTTTTTATCATATATTACCTTCTTATTGTAATTGTAAACCTCGTTCCTCTATTAATTGTTTTATTTCATCGTCTGTTAATGTTTCAATAATCGTATTTTTATCTAAGATACTGATAGTTTCACTTGTATCTATGTTTTTATTAGCTTTTCTTTGTTTTATCAATTCACCCAACTTACCATTGATTAAACTGTCGCCCAATATTCCACCAACAACACCAGCACCAGCAGCCACGCCACCGGCAATTACACGGGTTTTGGCTTCTTTTGCAGCGGCATCCAATTTTGATTGGTCGTTTTCGCTGTTTAACATTTTTGCGCGATAAAGTGATGCGTATGAACCATCGGTTATACCCACGCTTTCATCGTCATATAATCCCATTTGCGCTTTGTCCAGAATTTCTTCGCTTTCAATTCCTGGCTTCATTCCCAATGCCGTTTTGCGTTCCTTTAAATCAGCAGCCAATGCAATATATTCAGCGCGCAACTTCATCATATTCGCATCATTTCCACCGGGTAATTCAATTTCGTCTGGACCAGCCTTGACCGATTTATCAGCATATTTACAACGCATAGTTGCAATGTACGCTTCCATATTTTGTTCGGCTTCTTTATCTGCTTTTTGTTCGCTTAACCCCTGTGCCAGTTGCATACCACCGATTCCAGTCGCAGCAAGAGTTCCAGC